>NZ_JBIAZT010000006.1:0-401967 GCF_042899365.1 Micromonospora sp. NPDC000089 | reverse complement strand
CAAAACGCTCGGCTGGCGAACCCCAGCCGAGCGCCTGCGTGATCTACTGACGACCACCTAAGCCATCAGGTGTTGCGAGGACCCCGAGAATCCGCGCGTGGGGGTCGGGCCCTTCTCGTGCGTACGGCTACGTGTCGTGCCGGTCGGTCAGGAGCTGTAGCCGCGGCTAACGATCCAGTGGGCCAGGGCGTCCACGTCGATCCGGTAGGAGGCCTGGTCCGGGTTGGCCGAGTCGGCGATCGTGACGACCTTGCCGTTGTCCTTGTAGCCCACGACGCTGATGTAGTGGCCACCCTCGAAGGAGTGGGTGACACCGTCGGTGTCGGTGGCGGTGCCGGCGATGTTGGCCACCACGGCCCGGCCGTCGTCCACCGCCCGCACCACGTCGGCGCGCAGCTGGTCGACGCGCTTGCCGTCGACCTTGTCGGCCGGCAGCTCGGTGCTGTGGTAGGCGTTGCGGCCGGTCTCCTTGTTCAGCACCGGGGTGATGTCGTTGATGCTGTTGGTGCCGTCCTCGGTGGTGCCCATCTCCTTGGCCATCGCGTCGACGTCGATGTTCTTGCCCTGCACGGACAGGGCGTTACGCGTCGCGGCCGGACCGCAGTAGTAGAAGTTCGGCTGCGCCTCGTAGTCGACCTTCAGCTCGCGCTCGCCGTTGCCCTTGCGGTCGGCCTGCACCGCGGTGGGGGTGCTGGGGGCGGCGTGAGCGGCGATGGCGGGGCCGGCGATGCCGGTGGTGGTGGCGGCGATGCCGGCGGCGGTCAGGACGGTCTTGCGGATCAGATCGGTACGCATGATGGCGTGCTCCTCTGGTCGGGGGTTGCCCGTCGCACCCGGGGGGTGGGTGCGGGGCGAAGGGGGAAGTCTTGGTGCCCGGCGGCTCGGCCTGCTCGGGCGGTCCGGGGGTGTAACCGGCTCGGGCGGTGGGCCATTCCCGGTGGGGGTGGGCCCCGGCCTCGGGGGTGCCGGGGGTCGCGCTGGGGTTCGGCGCGGTGTGCCATGTACAACGCCTCGACCCCCGGGCGGATTCCGTGGTGGGGGTGGCGCCGGCCACGGGATCCCGCAGGTCAAACCGGACGTCCAGCCAATGGAGGCCAGCCGCGATCCGGACATTCACCCCGTCAGCCCAGACGTCGCCGGGGGCGCAGGGCACTCGGCTCGGACGCTACGAACTTGATGACGTAAACGGCATCACCGCCGCATACCGCACGTGGGACCGGCTCGCCGCCGGTGGTGCGGTTCGCGCCCACGCGGGCAGTCCATCGGCGGTTCATGATCGACCGTGCCACGGCGACCAGATGCACCCCACACATGCCGTTGAGGCGTACCCGATCGCGCGGACCGATGGACGCCCTGATTCGTCCACGTCATCAAGTTCGTAGCGTCCGGATGGGCACCCGCCACCGAGGGCGTGGGTGCCCGGAGGCCGCATGTTCCGGCGGCGCCGCGTCCGGATGGGATCCCGCCCCCAGACGGGCCGGGCGCCCGGCGGCGGCCATACTCGAGGACGGCCGCGCATCGGAGACGCATGCCTCGCGCCCCGGCCGCGAGCGAGTGAAGCCGGTGGGTCAGTCGGCGCGCAGCAGGGCGACCACGGCGTCCCGGGCGGTGCGGATGGCCTGTCGGGACTCTTCGGTCGGCAGGAGCAGGTCGAAGGAGTGCCCGCCGTCCGGTACCTCCAGCACCTGGACCGGCCAGTCGACCCGCTCGGCGGCGGTCAGGAACGCCTCGATGCTCGCCAGCACCAGCGGCATGTCCTGGCCGGCCCGGGTCAGCACCACCGGCACCCGGCCCGTACCACCCAGCGCCTCGACCGGCAGGAAGCGCTTGTCCTCGACGCCCCACTCGGGGAAAGGAACGAGCAGCGGGTAGGTCAGCGCGATGGCGCGCAGCCACGGCGGAGGGTCGCGCAGCCAGTCGCCGGTGAACAGGCCGCCGCCGGAAAAGAACCAGAGCGCCACCCGGTCGCCGTCGACCCGGGGGTCCGCGCGGACCTGCTCGACCATCGCGGCGATGCCGTCCGCGGTGGCCGGAAGCTGCGCGATGTCCTCCACCCGGTAGTTCACCACGCCGGCGACCACGCCCTGCTCGGCCAGGAGAGCGCCGTAGCCGCGGAACACCGGCATGTCGCGGCAGTCGGGCGTGCCGGGCGGCAGGGGGGCGCCGTGCAGCACCACGACGGCGGGGAAGGGCCCGTCGCCGGCCGGCAGGTGCAGGTCGACCGAGCCGTGTCGTTCGACCGGAGCGGCGGGCGGGGACAGCACGAATGGTTTCGCCATGGGTGACGTCATCGTCCGATGCTAACCGCTATGCGCCTGGTCAGCCGCCCCGTTGCTGGTCCACAGCGGACGCTCAGGCCGGGTCGTCGGCGGGGGCGGGGCCGCCCGTGGCGGCCTGCGCGTGCCGCTCCCGCAGTCGCGCCCGGATCTCCTCCGGGGTGTACGCCCGGCGGCGCCGCTCGGCGCGCGCGATGACCACGCCGGAGGCCGCCACCCCGGCCAGTCCAGCCAACCCGAGGACCTTCCACCACCGCACTCGTTGCCGCATCGGCCTAGGGTAGACGCTCATGAGCATCAGCCTGGACGAGGCCGTCGACCTGACCCGCACCGGGGACCTGTGGGTGTTCCGCGGCCGCAGCGTGCCGGACCGGGCCATCCAGTTCACCACCAACAGCCCGGTCAACCACGTCGGCATGGCGCTGGTGCTGGACGACATGCCGCCGCTGATGTGGCACGCCGAGCTGGGCCGGTCGCTGCCGGACATGTGGACCGGGACCCATCAGCGCGGGGTGCAGCTGCACGACCTGCGCGACGCGGTCTGCGTCTGGGCCAACCGGTACGGCCAGCGGGGCTGGCTGCGCCAGCTCGACCCGCCGGCGGACGCCGCCATGGAGCAGGCGGTGCTGCAGACGGTGGCCCGGCTCGACGGCACACCCTTCCCCTCCACCGCCCAACTGGCCTGGCGCTGGGCCCGGGGCCGGGTGCCGCAGGTGCGGCTGCCCGTGCCCGGGCGGGGTGAACGGTCCGGTGCGCCGGTGTCGGACCGGGCGCTGGAGACCGCGTACTGCGCCGAGGTGGTCGCGGTGACCTACCAGGCGATGGGCCTGCTTCCGGCCGGCCGGCGTCCGAACTGGTACGACCCGGGTCGCTTCTGGAGCGGCGACGACCTCGGGCTGACCGGCGCCGCCCGGCTCGGCGCCGAGATCGAGGTGCGCATCCCGCCCCGCTGAGGTTTGCCGAGTCGGTGCCCCGGCAATTGGTCACCGCGTGAGAGCCTCCACCGACCTCGACACGCTGTCCGAGTTCTTCGACCGGTACGGCGTGGCGCTCACCGCCGGCGACCTGCCGGCCATCGCCGGCTGCTACGCGCTGCCCGGCCTGGTGGTCGCCGACACGTACAGCTTCTCGTTCAGCACGATGGCCGCCGTCGCGCTCTCCTTCCTCGGCGCGGCACCGGACTACCAGGAGCGCGGGCTGGTCGCGGCGAACGCCCTGATCGAGGACGTCGAGCCGATGTCCGCGCTGCTGACCATGGTCGCGGTGCAGTGGGAGTTCCTGGACAGCACGGGCCATGCGGTCTCCGGCGAGCGCTACCGGTACCTGCTGCGGGCCACCGACGACGGCCCCGCGATCTGCACCGTCATCCGGACGGCGTGACCGCCGCGGTCGGCGCCGGAAGCGGCGCCGGCGCGCGGGCCGACCGGCGTGCCGGCGAGCCCGCCTGCGCCGGGCCGTGAAACCGGGGCTGGTGGCGGCCGTGACGCAAGCCACCGCACCGAGAGGTTTGCAAGATAGCCGCAACATTACGACTTGGTTTGCAAGGTATTGCAGAATGTTTCGGCAGCGGTTAGCGTGCGGGCGAATCAGCGACCAACGGAAGGCCGTCGATGAAACCCCCGCCGCTATCCGCCAAGGCCCTGCTCGCCTTGCTCGCCACCCTCACCCTCGCCCTCGTCGGCGTCCCGGTCGCCGTCCACCAGCTCGGTGCCGACCAGATCGACCGCACGTCCACCGTCGACACCCTCGCCGCCGCCGGCGCCGCCCAGTGGGGCGCCGAGCCGTCCACCGAGGCGCTGCTCAAGGCCGGCACCGGCCAGTCCCGCGCCGAGCAGTTCTACTTCGTACTGCCGGACCGGTTCGCCAACGGCGACAAGCGCAACGACACCGGTGGCCTCACCGGCGACCGGCTGCGCACCGGGCTCGACCCGACCGACAAGGGCTTCTACCACGGCGGCGACCTCAAGGGCGTCATCGACAAGCTGGACTACATCCAAGGCCTGGGCACGACCGCCATCTGGCTCGCCCCGATCTTCAAGAACCGGCCGGTGCAGGGCAGCGGGGCGGACGTCTCCGCCGGCTACCACGGTTACTGGATCACCGACTTCACCCAGGTCGACCCGCACTTCGGCACCAACGAGCAGATGCGCAGGCTGGTCAAGCTCGCCCACCAGCGGGGGATCAAGGTCTACCTCGACGTGATCGTCAACCACACCGCCGACGTCATCAAGTACGCCGAGAACAAGTACGCGTACGTCGACAAGAAGACCTCGCCGTACGTCGACGCGCAGGGGCGGGCGTTCGAGGACCGCAACTACGCCGACGGCAGCCGGAAGTTCCCGGCGGTCAACAAGGACGCGGGGCCGTACACGCCGGTCTTCGCCAACGCCGCGGACGCGAAGGTCAAGGTCCCGGCCTGGCTGAACGACCCGACGATGTACCACAACCGCGGTGACTCGACCTTCGCCGGCGAGAACAGCGAGTACGGTGACTTCTACGGCCTGGACGACCTGTGGACCGAGCGGCCCGAGGTGGTGAAGGGCCTGACCAAGGCGTACGGGGACTGGATCGGCAGCACCGACGTGGACGGCTTCCGGCTGGACACCGTCAAGCACGTCAACCTCGACTTCTGGCCGCAGTTCAGCCGGGGCATCAAGCAGGCCGCCGACCGGGCCGGCAAGAAGGACTTCTTCATGTTCGGCGAGGTCTACAGCGCCGATCAGGAGATCGAGTCGACGTACGTGCGGCAGGGCGGCCTGCCCGCCACCCTGGACTTCTCCTTCCAGGAGGCCGCGCGCGGCTACACCGCCGCTGACGGCTCCGCCAAGGCGCTCGCCGACATGTACGCCAAGGACGACCTGTACGCGGCCCGGGACACCGGCGCCAACCGGCTGACCACCTTCCTCGGCAACCACGACATGGGCCGGATCGGCTCGTTCATCGCGGCCGCCGGCGGGGACGACGCCACCCAGCTCAAGCGCGACCAGCTCGCCCACCAGCTGATGTTCCTCACCCGCGGCCAGCCGGTCGTCTACTCCGGTGACGAGCAGGGCTTCACCGGCCCCGGCGGGGACAAGGACGCCCGGCAGGACATGTTCGCCACCAAGACGGCCGACTACCTCGACGACGACCTGATCGGCACCACCCGCACCCACGCCAGCGACCAGTACGACACCAGGCACCCGCTCTACCGCACCATCGCGGAGCTGGGCAAGCTGCGCCAGGCCAACCCCGGCCTGCGCGACGGCGTCCAGGTCACCCGGTACGCGGCCGACGGCGCCGGCGTCTTCGCCGTCTCCCGGATCTCCCCGGCCGACCGCACCGAGTACGTGGTGGCCGTGAACAACGCGGCGACCGCCCAGACCGTCTCCGTGGACACCTGGTCGGCGGGCACCGCCTTCGCCGGCATCTACGGCGGGGCGACCGCCACGACCGCCGGCGCCGACGGCAAGCTGAGCGTCACCGTGCCGGCCATGTCGGCCGTGGTGCTCAAGGCGGCCAAGCCGATCGCCCAGGCCGGCTCGGCCCCGGGCATCACCCTCACCCAGCCGGGCGCCGAGCCGGTCGCCACCAAGACCGCCGTCACCGCCCAGGTGACCGGCGACCCGCTGGCCACCGTCACCTTCGCCGCCCGGGTTCCCGGCGGGAAGTGGACGCTGCTGGGCACCGCGCACACCGCGCCGTACACCGTCTACCACGACCTGACCGGCCTGGCCGGCGGCACGAAGGTGGAGTACAAGGCCGTGGTCCGCGACGGCAAGGGGCGTACCGCCAGCACCCGCAGCACCGGCGTGGTCGGTACGCCCGCGCAGGGCGCCGCCCGCGACTGGGCGGTGGTGCACTACCAGCGTCCGGCGGGCGGGTACGACGACTGGGGGCTCTACGCCTGGGGCGACATCGACCCGGCGTACGTGACCGAGTGGCCCAAAGGGCAGCCGTTCGCCGGTGAGGACTCCTACGGCCGGTTCGCCTGGGTGAAGCTCAAGCCGGGCGCCAAGTCGGTCGGCTTCCTGGTGGTCGACAAGGACGGGAACAAGGACGTCGCGAACGACCGCACCATCGACGTGACGCAGACCGGCGAGGTCTGGGTCAAGCAGGGCGACCCGACGCTCTACCCCACCCGGCAGGCCGCCACCGGCCAGCCCGACCCGGCCGTCGACCAGGGCACCGCGCTGATCCACTGGCGCAAGGCCGACAACGACTACGCCGGCTGGGGCCTGCACCTCTGGGACGGCGCCGCCAACCCGACCGAGTGGTCCAACCCGCTCAAGCCGGAGAAGATCGACGCGTACGGTGCGCTGTTCCGGGTGCCGCTGGCAGCCGGGGCGACCGGGCTGAACTACATCATCCACAACGGCGACGCCAAGGATCAGCCGGACGACCAGCGGCTGGACTTCGCCAGCGCCGGCCACGAGGTGTGGCTGCTCGCCGGGGTCAAGGGTCGGCTGCTGCCGCCCAGCTCCTCCGGCCCCGCGCGGGACCTGGACATCACCAAGCAGAAGGCGCAGTGGATCGACCGGTCCACCGTCGCCTGGGCCACCGGCCCGACCGACGGCAAGTCGTACGCCCTGGTGGCCGCCCCGGCCGGTGGGCTGACCATCGCCGACGGGGAGCTGTCCGGGACGTACACCACGCTGCCGCTGCGGGCGCAGCGCAACGGGCTCACCGAGGCCCAGCGCGCTGCCTGGCCGCACCTGTGGTCCTACCGCTCCTTCACCCTGGACCGCGCCGACCTGGCCAAGGTGCCGGCCGCCCTGCGCGGCCAGCTCGTGGTGACCGAGCGGGACGCGGCGGGCGCGCTGCTCGGCGCGACCGGGGTGCAGATCCCCGGCGTGCTGGACGACGTCTACTCCCGGGCCACCGCCGCGAAGCTCGGCCCGACCTTCGCCGGGCGGGTGCCCACGCTGGCCGTCTGGGCGCCCACCGCCCGGAAGGTGGCGCTGCAGCTGTTCGACTCGCCCTCGGCCGAGCCGAGGACGGTGGCGATGAGCCGCAACGACCGGACCGGCGTCTGGTCGGTGCGCGGCGGGCGGGACTGGACCGGGAAGTACTACCGCTACCAGGTCGAGGCGTGGCAGCCGGCGGCGCAGAAGGTGGTCACCGCCTCGGTGACCGACCCGTACTCGGTGGCCCTCGCGCCAGACTCGACGCACAGCCAGATCGTCGACCTGGCCGACCCGTCGCTGGCCCCGGCCGGCTGGGCGAACCTGCGCAAGCCGGCCGCGGTGCCGGCGTCCAAGGCGCAGATCTCCGAGCTGTCGGTGCGGGACTTCTCGATGGCCGACGGCACCGTGCCCGCCGAGAAGCGGGGCACCTTCCTCGCCTTCACCGACCCGAACACGGCCGGGATGAAGCACCTCAAGGCGCTCGGCGACGCCGGCGTCAACTACCTGCACCTGCTGCCGGCGTTCGACTTCGCCACCATCCCCGAGCAGCGGGCCGACCAGAAGCAGCCCGCCTGTGACCTGGCCAAGCTGCCGGCGGACTCCGACCAGCAGCAGGCGTGCGTCACGGCGGTGGCCGACTCCGACGGCTACAACTGGGGCTACGACCCGCTGCACTACACCGTGCCGGAGGGCGGCTACGCCGTCGACCCGGCCGGGGCGAAGCGGACCACCGAGTTCCGCCAGATGGTCGCCGGGGTCAACCAGGCCGGCCTGCGCGTGGTGATGGACGTGGTCTACAACCACACCTCGGCCGCCGGCACCGATCCGAAGTCGGTGCTCGACCAGGTGGTGCCCGGCTACTATCAGCGGCTGCTGGAGGACGGCACTGTGGCCAACTCCACCTGCTGCGCCAACACCGCCCCCGAGCACGCCATGATGGGCAAGCTGGTGGTCGACTCGCTGGTCACCTGGGCCAAGCAGTACAAGGTGGACGGCTTCCGGTTCGACCTGATGGGCCACCACCCGAAGGCGAACATCCTGGCCGTCCGGGCCGCGCTGGACAAGCTCACCGTCGCCCGCGACGGCGTCGACGGCCGGAAGATCATGCTGTACGGCGAGGGCTGGAACTTCGGCGAGGTCGCCAACGACGCCCGGTTCGTGCAGGCCACCCAGGCCAACATGGCCGGCACCGGAATCGGCACCTTCAACGACCGGCTCCGCGACGCGGTGCGCGGCGGCGGCCCGTTCGACGGCAACCCGCGGGTGCAGGGCTTCGCGTCCGGCCTCTACACCGACCCGAACGGCGACCCGGTCAACGGCACGGCGGCCGAGCAGAAGGCCCGGCTGCTGCACTCGCAGGACCTGATCAAGGTGGGGCTCACCGGCAACCTGCGCGGGTACCGGTTCACCGACTCCGCGGGCCGGCAGGTCACCGGCGCGCAGGTGGACTACAACGGCGCGCCGGCCGGCTACACCGCCGCGCCGGGCGAGGCGGTCACCTACGTCGACGCGCACGACAACGAGATCCTGTATGACGCGCTGGCGTACAAGCTGCCGCAGGGCACCTCAGCGGCGGACCGGGCCCGGATGCAGGTACTGGCCCTGTCCACCACCGCGCTCGGGCAGGGCACCGGGTTCGTGACGGCCGGCTCCGAGCGGCTGCGCTCGAAGTCGCTGGACCGCAACTCGTTCAACTCCGGTGACTGGTTCAACCAGATCCGCTGGGACTGCGCCCAGGGCAACGGCTTCGGCGCCGGCCTCCCGCCGGAGCAGGACAACAAGGACAAGTGGCCGTACGCCAAGCCGCTGCTGGCCGATGAGAAGCTGGTGCCGGACTGCGCGGCGATCGACCTGGCCGACGCCCGGTACGCGGAGCTGCTGCGGATCCGGGAGTCCTCGCCGGTGTTCGGGCTGGCCACCGCCGGCCAGGTGCAGCAGCGGGTCTCCTTCCCGCTCTCCGGCGCGCAGGAGACGCCGGGCGTGCTCACCATGACCCTGGACGCGCGCGGCCTGGGTGGGAAGTGGAAGTCGGTGACCGTGGTCTTCAACGGCACGCCGACGACGGCGAAGCAGACCGTGACCGGCCTGCGGGGCGCCGACGTGGCGCTGCACCCGGTGCTGGTGAACTCGGCCGACCCGGTGCTCCGGACGGCCTCGTTCGACCGGGCCGGCGGCACCTTCACGGTGCCGGCGCGCAGCGTGGCGGTCTTCGTCCAGCGGTAGCGCACGGGGATCGGCCCCCTTCCGCGTGTCGCGGAAGGGGGCCGATCCGTTTCCTGCTCGTCCGTGCCGCCGTCACCGGCCGCACGTCACCGTCACCGGTCAGCCGAAGCAGTTGGTGATGGTGCCGCCCGGGATCGCCAGGCAGTTGGTCGGACGGTTCGCGGTGACCGCGGACTTGTCGTCCACGGTGATCTCACCGAAGAAGGTGAAGACACCGCCCGGCGCGAAGGTCGACACGTTCTGGGTGACCTTCGACTTCGACAGGTGGACCTCGCCGAAGAGGTCGAAGATGCCGCCACCGACGCCCAGCGGCGCGGCCCGGTTCGCGGCGACCTCGGTCTCCCGCAGCGTGATCGTGCTGTCCACGTCGAACAGGCCAGCACCGAAGAACCCGGTGGTGTTCTCCTTGATCGCGCTCTGCTCGACGGTGACCGCGCTGTCGAAGGCGATGGCCAGGCCGCCGCCGGCACCGGCGCTGCTGTTCTTCGCCACCAGCGTGTGGCGCAGGTTCAGCTGGCTCTCCGCCGCCGCGATACCGCCGCCGGCGATGACCGCGGTGTTCGAGGTGATCTTGGAGTCTTCCACGGTGGTGTTGCCCTCGAGGTCGAGGAGGCCGCCGCCGAAGCCGAGGGTCTCGTTGTCGCTGATCTCGACCTTCTTGAGCTGCACAGTGCCGCCGTCGATGTCGTCGCGGAAGATCCGCGCCGCACCGTTGGCGATGCCGCCGCCGGCGATGCTGGCGGTGTTGTCCTTGACCCCGCCCTCCTCGTCCGTGAGCAGGCCGGCGTTGAAGATGCCGCCACCGAAGAAGAAGGCGGTGTTCTTCGCGACCGTGCTGTGGTAGAGCTTCGTGGTGCCGAAGTTCGCCAGGCCGCCGCCGTTGCCGCCGGACTGGTTGAGCAGGATCTCCGACTCCACGATGTCCGCGGTGCCGCCCGGCTGCACCAGGATGCCGGCGCCGTCGTTCTCACCCGGCTCCTCGACCAGCGGCGTCACGACGCCCGCCTGGGTCTTCGCCTTCACCTTGGGCGCGGGCGCCAGCCCGGCCTTCGGGTTGGCCCCCCGTGCGGCCAGGGCCTGGGCCAGCGGGGTGCCGGCCTTCACCTTGGCCTGGAGGGCCTGGGAGTCCGAGTAGGCTGCCCAGACCGACTCCGCGGCGACCGTGTCGAACAGCTCGGTGGTCTGGCCGCCCTTGATGGTCAGGCCCTTCAGCGTCAGGTGCCCGCCGCTGCCGACGTTGAGGATCCGGAAGTACTCGGCGGTGGCGTCCCGGACGATCGTGGTGTGATCGCCTCGCAGCGTGATCGGCTCGGTGATCACCGGCAGGCCGTTGTCGTCCTGGTTGCGGGTCAGGTTGTAGGTGCAGCCCTTGGCCAGGTCCAGCACACCGCCGTCGCGGCTGTTCGCGAAGACGATCGCCTGGATCAGCTTGTCCGAGTCGCAGGGCACCTCCTTCCCGCGATCCTTGCCCTTGTCGTCCTTGCCCTTGTCGCCCGGGTTGCGGCCCTCGTCGCCGCGGCCGTGGCCGCCGTCCTTGCTGACCTGGGCGGTGTTCCACTTCAGGCCGCTCGCCCCGACCGCCCCGGCGCTGCCGGCGACACCGATCGCAGCGAGGCTGACCACACCCGTCAACCCGGCAACGCCACTGGCGAGCCAGAGCTTGCAGCGGCTCTTGCCCGCCGTAGCCCGCTCGGAGGCTTCGTTGTTCGTTAGGTAGTTGGACATCGGAGCTCTCTGCCCTCTCCTCGTACCAGACAGGGTCGCCACCCCTCAGGCGGTCGTCCCCTGCTACAAATCGGTTGTAGCTCCCGAAACAGACGGTATGAGAATGTTCTTCGCCATGCGGGCGTATCCGAGGAAAACCCGCATTAGATACACGTTTTCCGGAGGGCAAGCGGCTTGTCGGACGCATCGCCCGAAGGCCGCCGTACCACCGTCATGCGGCGCATCAGCGCAGCTCCGGGCCGTCGGGGGATGATCCCGCCCGCGGCGTACGCGGGGCCGGGCCCTACGTGCCCGGCGTGCCGGCCGCCGTACGGGTAAGGGCCCCTCCGGTCGCGGACCGCGACCGGAGGGGCCCTCGATCTATGTGGATCAGCCGAAGCACCCGGGTACGGTGCCCCCGCAGTTGGTGGGACGGTTCGCCGCCACCGCCGTCTTGGCGTCCAGCGTGACCGTGCCTCCGGGCACGTTGAGGATGCCGCCGATGCCGGTGGGCAGCACCGCCGTGTTGTAGGTGACCTTGGTGCGGGTCAGCGTGACGGTGCCGCCGTTGTTGACCAGGCCGCCGCCGTTGGCCGCCTGGTTGGCGGTCAGCTCGGTGTCCCGCAGCGTCAGCGTGGAGCCGACGCCGAGGTTGTTCACCCCGCCGCCGATACCGCCGGCCACGTTGGCCTTGATCTCGCTGTTCTCGACGACCGCGTCGCTGAGCTCGTTGCTCAGGCCGCCGCCGTTGTCCGCCGCCGTGTTCTGCACCAGGGCGACGTGCCGCAGCCGGGCGGACGCCCCGCTGGTGCCCGCGGTCAGCCGGATGCCGCCGCCGTTGTCGCCGGCGGTGTTCTCCACGAAGCCGGTCCCGTCCGCCTCGACGAAGCCGCCGGCGCTGTGCAGGCCGCCGCCGCTGCCGCTGGTGCGGTTGTTGTCGACGGCGCTCTTGGTGAACACCACCGTGCCGCCGAGGTTCAGCACCCCGCCGCCCCCGCCGCCGTTGGCGGAGTTGTGCAGGATCTTGGAGTCGCCGATCCGGAGCACGCCGCGACCGGAGTTGGCGAGCCCGCCACCGCCGCCGAGCGCGATGTTCCGCTCCACCGTGCTGTGCTCGACGGTGGTGTTGCCCTCGTTGGCGACGGCCCCGCCGTTGCCGAACGAGGAGTTGTTGACGAAGCTCGTCCGGTCGAGGTGGGCGCTGCCGCCGGCCGCCACGAACAGCGCGCCACCGTCGGGGCTGAACGGCGGCGGCGCCAGCGGTGCCGCTGCCATCGCCGGGACGAGGCTCTGGCCGCCCTTGACGGTCACGTCGCAAAGGTCCAGCCGGCCGCCGGCGGCGACCGTGAAGATCCGGAACTGCGCGGCGGTGGCCGCCCGGGTGATGGTCGAGTGCTCACCCCGGATGGTGATCGGCTGGTAGATCGTCGGCAGCCCGCTGCCGTCCTGGCTGCGGGTCAGCTCGTATGTGCAGTTCTTCGCCAGCTCCAGCGTCGCGCCGTTGTTGGCGTTGGCCCGGACGATCGCCTCGATGAGCTTGTCGGTGTTGCACGGCACCCGCCGGGCCTCGTCGCGGCCGCCGCGATCCGGGCCGGCCTTGCGATCCGGGCCGGCCTTGCCGTCCGGGCCGGCCTTGCCGTCCGGGCCGGCCTTGCCGTCCGGGCCGGCCTTGCCGTCCGGGCCGGCCTTGCCGTCCGGGCCGCTCCAGGACGCGTCGGACCGGTCGTCCGCCGCCTTGTCGGCGGGCCCCTGCTGCTCGGTCGGCCTGCCGGCGTCGCTGACGTTCTGCTGGGCGCCAGCGGTCCGCTGCGCGTCGTCGGACTTGTCGTTGCGGGCGGCCAGCCCGCCGAGTGCCGCCAGACCGACGACGCCGGTCAGTCCGGCCACGCCGGTGGCGACCCAGAGCTTGCGCCGCCGCGACGACGGAGGCACCCGGGGGGCTCCGCCGTAGGGAGTCGTTACGTCGTTGGACATCAGAGCCTTCCGCCCTTTCCTGCTACCAGACGGGGTCGCACCTCACGAACCGGCGCGACCGGCTACAAATAGGTTGCAGCTCGTTATCCACACCGTATGAGAAGCTTCCTCACTAAGAGGTCAAACGCGAGAGAACCCCACTTTGCGGTGCAGGACGGGCGGAGCGCCCCGGCCCGGGCCGCCCACGACAAAGGGGCCCTTCCGGCGACAGGCGTCGCGGAAGGGCCCCCGAGGGCACGGGTGGCTCAGCCGGGCAGGCGGGGACCCGCCTCGCGCTGCTCGGCGAGCCAGGTCTCCACCTCGTCGGAACGGCGCGGCAGCCCCGCCGAGAGGTTCACCGAGCCGGTCGCGGTGACCAGGATGTCGTCCTCGATCCGGACGCCGATCCCGCGCAGCTCCGCGGGGACCAGCTCGTCCTCCGGCTGGAAGTAGAGCCCCGGCTCGACGGTCAGCACGTAGCCCTCGCCGAGCGGGCCGTCCCGGTAGGTCTCCTTGCGGGCGTTGGCGCAGTCGTGCACGTCGATGCCGAGCATGTGGCTGGTGCCGTGCAGCGTCCACCGGCGGTAGACCGTGGAGGCCGGATCCATCGCCTCGTCCACGCTCACCGGCAGCAGGCCGAGGTCCTTCAGCGCCTCGGCCAGCACCCGCATCGAGGTCAGGTGCACGTCGCGGAACGCCACGCCCGGCTTGATCGCGTCGATGCCGGCCTGCTGGGCGGCGTACACCGCGTCGTAGACCTGGCGCTGCAGCGGGGTGAATCGGCCGTCGACCGGCAGCACCCGGGTCACGTCGGCGGTGTAGAGGTTGCGGTTCTCCACGCCCATGTCCATCAGCAGCAGCTCACCCGGGCGGGTGGCGCCGTGGTTGTGCACCCAGTGCAGGATCGTGGCGTGCTCGCCCGCGCCGACGATCGAGCCGTACCCGACGTCGTTGCCGTCGTGCCGGGCGCGCAGCGCGAAGATCCCCTCCAGCAGCCGCTCCGAGACGCCCCGGTCGGCCGGCAGGGCCCGGGCCACGTCCTCGAAGCCGCGTACGGTCGCGTCGCAGGCCTCCTGGAGCTGGGCGATCTCCCACTCGTCCTTGACCAGCTTCAGCTCGGAGATGGCGATGGCCAGCTCCCGGTCGCGGGCCGGCTGGCCCTCCTCGCGGGCGCCGTCCCACGGCCGCACGGCCGCGTCCACCGTGCGGTCGAAACCGCGCAGCACCCGGGCACGCCCCGGCGCCAGCCCGGCGAGCGCCTCGTCCAGCTCGGTCAGGTCCTCGGTGGGCAGGCCCAGCTCGGTCGACTTCTCGGTGAGTGTGTGCCGCCGCCCCACCCACAGCTCGCCGTGCCGACTGCGGAAGAACTCGTCGGTCTCCCGGGACGAGCGGGGGCGCATGAACAGCGTGGCGTCGTGGCCGGAGCCGTTCGGCCGCATCACCAGCACGCTGTCCGGATCGTGGTCGCCGGTCAGGTACGCGAAGTCGCTGCCCGGCCGGAACGGGTGGTCGGTGTCGTTGGCGCGTACCTTCTCGGTGCCGGTGGGGATGACCAGCGTCTCGCCCGGGAAGGCCGCGGAGAGCGCGGCCCGGCGCTTGGCGTGGTTGGGTACCTCCGGGCGGGGGCCGACCGGCAGGGTGGTGTCCCGCCAGCCCTGGCGCATGAAGGTCAGGAACGCCTCCGGAAAGTCCGGGTCGTGCGACTCGGTGCCGTCCGCCGGCTTTCCGCCCGTCTTCTCCTCCGTCATGCCGCGCTCCCTCCGCCTCTACGCTGGCCCCGACGGTACCCCGAGCGCGGCGGACCGGAGTGCCTGCGGTGCCGCGACGGGCGCTTCGCCCGCGTGGAAAGATGACCACCATGTGCGGACTCCTGGCCTTCTTCAGCGCGAACGGCAACGCCGCCGCCCACCGCGACCACATCGCGGGGGCGTTGGAATGCCTGCACCACCGCGGACCGGACGAGACAGGGGTGGAGGTCGTCGGCGACGCCACCGGCCAGTACGCGGACGGGGTCTTCGCGCACAAGCGGCTGGCGATCATCGACGTCGCGTCCAGCCACGAGCCGCTGCCCTACGCCGGCGGCCGCTACCTGCTCACCTTCAACGGCGAGATCTACAACTACATCGAGCTGCGGGACGAGTTGGTCCGCACCTTCGGCGCCCAGTTCGCCACCGCGGGCGACGGCGAGGTGATCGTCGCCGGCTACCACTACTGGGGTGAGCAGGTGCTCAGCCGGCTGCGCGGGATGTTCGCCTTCGTCATCTGGGACCGGCAGGAGCGCCGCGCGTTCGGCGCCCGGGACTACTTCGGCATCAAGCCGCTGCACTACCTGGAGACCCAGGACGGCCTCTACCTGGCGTCCGAGAAGAAGGCGCTGCTGCCCTTCGCGCACTCGAACTACGCCGGTGACGCCGGGATCGACACGGCCAGCCTCAGCCACTACCTGACCCTGCAGTACGTCCCGGAGCCCGGCACCCTGCACAAGGGGATCAGCCGGATCGGCTCCGGAGAGTTCCTGACCTGGACCCCGGGCGGCCGGATCGACGTGCGGCGGTGGTACCGCCCGGTGTTCCGCCCGGCCCCGGTCTCCGACGAGCAGCGGCTCTTCCACGACATCCGGGAGACGCTGCGGGAGAGCGTCCGGATGCACATGCGCTCGGACGTGCCGGTCGGCTCGTTCCTGTCCAGCGGCATCGACTCCACCGCCGTGGTGGCCCTGGCCCGGGAGTTCAACCCGAACATCCTCACCTTCACCGTCGGGTACGACGTGCCCGGCTACTCCGAGATCGACGTGGCCCAGGACTCGGCCCGGCACCTCGACGTGACCACCATCCCGACCAAGATCGGGCCGCAGGACATGATCGACGCGCTGCCGAAGATCGTCTGGCACCTGGACGACCCGGTGGCCGACCCGGCGCTGGTCCCGCTCTACTTCGTCGCCAAGAAGGCCGCCGAGCACGTCACCGTGGTGCTCTCCGGCGAGGGCGCCGACGAGTTCTTCGGCGGGTACACGATCTACCGGGAGCCGCTCTCCCTGGGCACGGTCAACGGCCTGCCGGGTGGCGTGCAGAAGGGGCTGCGGGCGGTCTCCAAGGCGATCCCGCAGGGCGTCAAGGGCAAGAGCTTCCTGGAGCGCGGCACCACCCCGATCGAGGAGCGCTACTACGGCAACGCCCGGATGTTCACCGAGGAGGAGAAGCAGCACCTGCTGCGGCGCTACGACCCCTCGGTGCGCTACACCGACGTCACCGCGCCGATCTACGCCGAGTGCACCGAGCTGGACGACGTCACCAAGATGCAGTACGTCGACCTCTACACCTGGTTGCGCGGCGACATCCTGGTCAAGGCGGACCGGATCTCGATGGCGCACTCGCTGGAGGTGCGGGTGCCGTTCCTCGACCGCGAGGTGTTCAACGTGGCCGCCGGCATTCCGGTCGACCTGAAGCTGCCGCCCCGCTCCGACGCCACCAAGTACGCCATGCGCCAGGCGCTGCAGGGCGTCGTCCCGCCGGCCATCGTCAACCGCAAGAAGCTCGGCTTCCCCACCCCGACCCGGGTCTGGCTGCGCGGCGAGATGTACGAGTGGGCCCGGCACGTCATCTCCACCTCCGGCGCCGGCGACCTGCTCGACCTGTCGTACGCGCTGCGGCTGCTCGACGAGCACAAGCGGGAGGAGGCCGACCACTCCCGCAAGGTGTGGACCGTGCTGATCTTCTGCGTCTGGCACGCCATCTTCGTGGCCAAGACGCTCGACCCGGGCATCCAGCGCAACCAGTCCGCCCTGCTCACCAAGCCCGTGGTCGGCTCCATGGTCCGCTGACCCCGTACCCGTACCTCTGTTTGACGAAAAAGAGTGGCCTCCGCCCGGGCGGAGGCCACTCTTTTCGTGAATGTGCGGGGTGAGGGAGCGGGTCAGCGACCGGAGCAGCTCACCGTGGGCAGTGAGTTGGCGCCGGTGAAGCCGGCGGTGAAGCCGAACGTGGTGGTGCCCTCGGGCGCCACCGTGCCGTTCCAGGCCGCGTTGGTCACCGTGACCGTCGCGCCGGAGGTGCTCGCCGTGCCGTTCCACAGTTGGCCGAGCTGCTGACCACTGGGCCAGGTCCAGCTCGCCGTCCAGCCGCCAAAAGTGCGGGAGCTGTGGTTCATGATCATGACCTCGCCCTGGAACCCGCCCGGCCAGGCGGAGACCACCTTGTACACCGCCATGCAGTCACCGGTGTGCGGCGGCGGCGTGGTCGGGGACGGCGGCGGCGTGGTCGGGGACGGCGGCGGCGTGGTCGGGGACGGCGGCGGAGTGGTCGGGGATGGCGGCGGGGTGGTCGGCGTGGGGGACCCGTTCGGGCCGACCCCGGTGACCTCGCCGTTGCCCCCGTCGAAGGTGACGTCCGAGCAGCCGAAGAAGTTCTCCTGGCTGTCCGAGCGCACCCAGCGGGAGTAGATGAGGTGCCGGCCGGACTTGCCGGACGGCAGGGTGCCGCTGAAGTAGTAGTGCCCCTCGTTGGTGCCGGAGGCGCCGCTCTGCGGCGGGTTGGTGACGGTCAGGAAGGGTTGCTCCTCCAGGTCGCTCCAGGCCAGCGGTCGGGTCGGGCTCCAGCTGTCCTTGGTGACGTAGAAGTAGAACGTGCCGGGGTGGTGGGCCCAGTTGCTGTACCGGAAGTCCAGCCGGGCGCCGGCGGTGAGGTGGGTGAGCGGCCAGTCGGTGCGGGCCAGGTCGTAGCCGGCGTACCCGGGGTTGCCGCCGCTGCACAGCTTGCCGTCGGGGATGAAGCCGACGGTCCGGCCGCCGGCGTCCGAGCGCAGCACGCCGAACCAGTTGTAGAGCGAGTTGGCGCCGCTCTGCGCCACCGCGGCGGCGCAGGCGGGGTTGTTCGGCCGGATCTCGCCGGTGCTGCTCAGACCGTCCTTCCAACACAGGTAGGTGCGGGCGCCCGGGTTCATGGCGGCGCCGTGCGCGGCGGCCGGTTCGGGACCGGACGCCAGCGCGACCGCGCCGAGGGCGAGGGTGGCGGCCGCGGTGAGCAACGCGGCCGTACGGGAACGGAGCACGGGACTTCTCCTGATCCGCGGGGCGGCGCGACGGCCGGCCCCGCTCGACGAGCGGATACGGGATCGCGGGCGCACCCTCCGGGTGAGGCGTACGCCGCGGACGGTCCGTCCCACGGACCGCTGCCCTCGCGTCGGCTCCGACTCGTCACCGGTGGCACGGCAGCCTCCGCAGCCCTCCGGCAGCGTCATCACACCACGACACCGGTCGCGGAATCAATAGCAGTCGATCGATGGATTTCGGGTCACCTGTCGGGTCACGCGTCGTGGTCGGCCGTCGCCCCCGCCGCGCGCCCCGTACGGTGTCCTCGACCCGGTGTGCCAACCTGGTGCAACACCGACCGGAGGAGAAGACGTGGGATACGCGGTGGTGCTCGGCGAGGCGCTGGTCGACCTGCTCGACGACGAGTGCGAGGGCCGGCCGGTGTTCCGGCAGGAGATCGGCGGCGGCCCGCTCAACGTCGCCGTCGGGGTCGCCCGGCTCGGCGCGGCGGCGCAGTTCGTCGGTTCGCTCGGCGACGACGTGCTGGCCGACCGGATCCGCGCCTTCCTCGACCAGGCCGGCGTCGGGCTGGCCGGGGCGGTCACCGTGCCGGCGCCCACCACGCTCGCGGTCACCACGCACACCGGCGCGGAGCCGGACTTCCGCTTCTACGGCGAACCGCCGTCGTACGGCCTGATGACCGCCGACGACCTCGACGTCGCCCTGGTGGAGAGCGCCGACGTCCTCTACTGCGGTTCGATCGTGCTGCTGCGCCCGCCGGTGCTGGCGGCCGCCCGCCGGGCCTGGTCGATCGCGCCCGGCCTGCGGGTCTTCGACCCCAACGTGCGGCCCCGGCTGCTCGACGGCCCGACCGCGCTGGCCGACCTGCGGGCGGTGGTGGTCGAGTTCGCCGCCGCCGCGCACCTGGTCAAGCTGAGCGAAGCCGACGCCAAGCTGCTCTGGCCGGACGAGCCGGTGGAGGGCGTCGCGGCGTACCTGCGGGAGGTCGGCGCCGGGACCGTGGTGGTGACCCTCGGCGCGGACGGCGCGCTGGTCGCCGCCGGCCCCGACCCGGTACGGGTGCCCGCGCCGAAGGTCCGGGCGGTGGACGCCACCGGCGCCGGCGACTCGGTGATGGCGGCGCTGGTGGCCGATCTGCTGGTCGACGGCGAGCCGACCGAGCCGGCCGGCTGGGTCGAGCGGGTGGCGTTCGCGCTGCGGGTGGCCGGGCTGGTCTGCGAGTCACCGGGCGGCGCGGTCTCCATGCCCACCCGCGCCGAGGTGCTGCGCCGCTTCACCTCCTGACGCGGCTGCGCGCCACGCCGGCCGCTGCGCGCCGCACCCGCCGGGTGACGCGCGCAGCGGGCCGGCTCGCCGGCGCGCTCAGGCCGTGCCGTCGAGTTCCGCGTAGCCGCGGCGGGCGGCGATCAGCCCCGGTCGGGCGCCGAACGGCGAGTCGGCGGCGACCCGCTCCGGCGGGGCGGCGGCCGTGTGCCCGGCCCGGATCAGCCAGGCCAGCTCGGCCAGCCGGGCGTGCTGCTCCCGGACGAACCCGGCGTCGACCGGCTCGCCGTGCCCCGGCACCACCACCGTGGCCGGGGTGGTCATCCGCAGCAGCTCGGCCACCGTGTCCGGCCACTGCAACGGGTACGAGTCCTCGAAGGCGGGCGGCCCGCCCTGCTCCACCAGGTCACCGGCGACCAGCACGTCGGCGTCCGGCACGTGCACCACCAGGTCCGCGTCGGTGTGCCCGTGCCCGGGGTGGCGCAGCACCACCCGACGGCCCCCGACGTCCAGCACGGTCTCCCGCACCACGGTGTGCGTCGGCGCGAGCAGCACCGTGTCGGCCAGCTCGGCGGCGAGCGCGGGATGCTCCTCCCGGATCTCCCGGTACGCCGCCCGGCGCAGCCGTTCCGGGTCGCGCATCGCGGCGGCGGCGGCCGAGTGCGCGTACACCGGTCGGGGCGGGTCGGCGGCCAGCGCGGCGTTGCCGAAGCAGTGGTCGAAGTGGTGGTGGGTGTTCACCACCGTCCACGGGTGCGGGGTGACCGCCCGGGCCGCCGCCGCCAGTTCGGCCGCCTGGCCGGCGCTGGAGAGGGTGTCCACCAGCAGCGCCGCGCCGTCGCCCACGACCAGGGTGACGTTCACCGCGAGCTCGGGCTCGCGCAGCACGTGCACCCCGTCGGCGACAGGTACGAAGCGGGCGATCACGGCTGTCGCGCCAGACGGTCCAGGAAGCGCCCCCGGTCGACCACCGCGCGCTCCACCCGGCCGCGCGCCACTGTCTCGGCGCCGTCGGTGACCGTCACGTCGAAGGCCAGCCGCCGGCCGTCGACGGCGGCGAGCCGGGCCTGGGCCACCACCGTCCGGCCGACCGGGGTGGCGGCGAGGTGGTCCAGCTCGACCCGGGTGCCCACGCTCGTCGAGCCGGGTGGCATCCGCTCCGCGAGGGCCGCCACGGTGGCCGCCTCGGCCAGCGCCAGCACCCGCGGCGTGCCGAGCACCGGCACGTCGCCGGAGCCCACCGCCCGCGCGGTGTCGTCGTCTGTGACGGTCAGCTCGACCCGGGCGGTGAGCCCGGGCGGCAGCGGGTGCTCCGGCCGATCCTGCATGGACCCAGCCTAGAGCCCCGCCGTCCGGCCGGACCGGCCGCCGCCGAACCGGCGGGCGGTCAGCCGGTGAGTCGCGCCGCGTGCGCGCGGGCGCTCAGCTCCGCGGCGAGCGCCCACGCCTCGGCCAGGTCCCGGTCCTGGGCGGCGGCCCCGGCGCCGCCGGCCGTGTCGGCGTGCACGGTGGCCAGCCGCAGTCGCCGCTGCGCCGGCCCCTGCACCACCCGTACGCTCTGGATCCGGGCGTACGGCACCAGCGCCAACTGGCGGGTGAGCAGCCCGGAGCGGACCGCGAAGACCCGCTCGTGCAGGCCGGCGCCGAGCTTGCGGGCGGCGAGCGGCCGCAGCCAGCGCGCCCGGGCCGGCGGGGGTGTCAACGACAGTGCGCCCAGCCGCACCCCCGGCAGCACCTCGGCGACGATGCGCTCGCCGGTGGGCAGGTCGCCGACGGGCAGCAGTCGGTCCGGCCGGTTCCGGTCGTCCGGCTCGGCGGCGGAGTAGCCGGCCACCTCCAGCCGCAGTCGCAGCCAACCGCGCACCCGCCAGAGCAGCGGCCAGGTCACACCGACCGCCTGCACCCGGTCCAGCGGCACGGTCTGCACCCGGGTCTCCAGCAGGCCGTTGCGGATCCGCAGCCGGTTCTCCTCCCGGGCCAGCCGGAAGTCCCAGTCGTCGAGCACCCGGCGCACCGGTTGCAGGACGATCCCGGCCATCGCGGTCAGCGTGCTGGCCACCGCGATGAACGACCAGGAGCCCTCGGAGAGGAACTGCACCACGACGAAGGCCAGCCCCACCGGCAGCAGGAACGCCTGCGGGGTGAGTAGCTGGCTGACCAGCAGATCCGGGTTGCGTACGGCGTGCAGCGGCACACCCACCGGTTCGGTCGTCGCGGCCGGTACGAGCGGACCCGGCACCCCGGTCCGGTCCGCCCAGGCCGCGCCGCCCTCGCCCGGCCCGGCTTCGGCGGCCCCGGCTGCGCCGTCCTGCGGGGCCGTCCGTCCGGGTGTCCGGCCGGGTGTCCGGCCGGCGACGGCCAGCAGCCGACCGCGCAGCACGGCGGCGTCGGCCACCGAGAGGTACGCCAGCGGCGCCTCGGTCTTGCCGCCGCCGACCACCTCCAGCCGCAGCTCGGCCAGCCCGGTGAGCTGCGCGAGCAGCGGCCGGACCACCTCCACCGCCTGCAACCGCTCCAGCGGGATGGCCCGGGTGCGCCGCCACAGCAGCCCCTCGTGCATCCGCAGCTCGCGCCCCACCACGTGGTAGCCGGTGTTCCACCAGCTGATCACCGCGAGGATCGTGGCGCCCAGGGCCAGCACGGCGACCAGCGCGGCGAACCAGCCGAACCCCACCCGGGACAGCGTCGACCAGGACAGCCCGGCGATCACCACCACCAGGGACTTCGCGCCGTGCAGCACCGGGCTGAGCGGGTGCAGCCGCTGCCGCGGCTCCGGCTGCGGCTGTGGCCCGTGGGCCGCATCGGCCCGCCCCTGCGGCGCCGCCACCGCCGGCTCCATCGGCCCGTGCGTCGCCGCGGTGGGCTCGGTCGGTCCGTGGGGTGCCACCCTCGGCTCGGCCGGCCCGTGCGTCGCCGCTGTGGGCTCGGTCGGCCGGTAGGGCGCCGGCACCGGCTCGGTCGACCGGCTCGGGTCGAGGCCGTCCGGGCCCTCGGTCACAGCCCCTCCGCGCGGTCTTCGCCCAGCGCGGTGAGCCGGTCGCGCAGCCGGGCCGCCTCGGCCGGGCGCAGCCCGGGGACCCGGGCGTCACTGGCCGCGGCGGCGGTGTGCAGCTGGACGGTGGCCAGGTCGAAGGCGCGCTCCAGCGGCCCGGCGCTGACGTCGACGAACTGCATCCGGGCGTACGGCACGATGGACAGCCGCCGCACCAGCAGCCCGTGCCGCACCAGTAGGTCGTTGTCGCGCTCGGCGTACCCCCAGGCCCGGACGGCACGGACGATCGCCGCGGCCCGCCACCCGGCGAGCAGCAGCACCAGGCCGATCCCGGCGCCGAAGAGCCAGTGCCCGCTGAACCCCCAGCCCAGCCCCAGCCCGGCCAGCAGCCCGGCCAGCCCGAGCGTCAGCCGCAGCAGCTCCACCCAGATCAGGTCGCGGGAGATCGGCTGCCACCGGACGGTGTCGGGCCAGGGTTCCAGCGCACTGACCGGGGCCGGTGGGGGCCCGTCGTACGCGTCGTCGTTCACCGGGAAGGTCCGCTGCGCGCGCTCACGCTTCGAGCGTATGCGATCCGGGCAGGGCGGCCACCTCCCGCAGGAAGCCGCGCGCGGCGAGGAAGTCGCCGAGCGTCGGGCGGTGCTCGGGGCAGGCGAGCCAGGTCTTGCGCCGCTGCGGCTCGTGCAGGCGCGGATTGTTCCACCGCAACGCCCACGCGGCGGGGGCGCGGCACCCGCGGGACGAACAGATCGGTGCCTCGTCGGCGGGGGTGGAGTCGGTCACCCGGGGCAGTCTAGGCCGCCGGTGCCGGAAGTTTGAGCGCCGGGCGACCACGGGGGGAGCCGCCCGGCGACGGGATGAATCGTACACGCGCCGGCCCCCTCCCTGTCCACCCTCGTTCAGCGATTCGACGAACCGGACGACGGGCCAGAAATCGGCTTCTCCCCACCTCGACTCACAGCCGGGCATGCGAGTCTTGACACGCACCACGCCGCGACGATCGATCATGCTGTGGAGGACCGGTGGCCCAGCCGACCACACCCGACGCCCCGACCCCGACCCCGACGGCCGCCGAGCCGTCCGCGCCGGTGACCACCCCGGCCCAGGACGCCGGCCTGCTGGAGCGGGCGCTGTTCGAGATCAAACGGGTGATCGTCGGGCAGGACCGGATGGTGGAGCGGATGTTCGTCGCGCTCCTGGCCCGGGGGCACTGCCTGCTGGAAGGGGTCCCCGGGGTGGCCAAGACGCTCGCCGTGGAGACCCTCGCCCGGGTGGTCGGGGGCGAGTTCGCCCGGGTGCAGTTCACCCCGGACCTGGTGCCCGCCGACATCATGGGCACCCGGATCTACCGCCAGTCCAGCGAGAAGTTCGACGTCGAACTGGGCCCGGTCTTCGTCAACTTCCTGCTCGCCGACGAGATCAACCGGGCACCGGCGAAGGTGCAGTCGGCGCTGCTGGAGGTGATGAGCGAGCGGCAGGTCTCCATCGGCGGCGAGTCGCACCGGGTGCCCGACCCGTTCCTGGTGATGGCCACCCAGAACCCGATCGAGCAGGAGGGCGTCTACCCGCTGCCGGAGGCCCAGCGGGACCGCTTCCTGATGAAGATCGTGGTCGGCTACCCCACCGACGCCGAGGAGCGCGAGATCGTCTACCGGATGGGCGTGGCCCCGCCGGAGCCGAACCGGATCTTCACCACCGACGACCTGATCGCCCTGCAGCGCAAGGCCGACCAGGTCTTCGTGCACAACGCGCTGGTCGACTACGCGGTCCGGCTGGTGCTGGCCACCCGCGCCCCGGCCGAGCACGGCATGCCGGACGTGGCCCGGCTGATCCAGTACGGCGCCAGCCCGCGCGCGTCGCTCGGCCTGGTCCGGGCCACCCGGGCGCTGGCCCTGCTGCGCGGCCGGGACTACGCGCTGCCGCAGGACGTGCAGGACATCGCGCCGGACATTCTGCGTCACCGGCTGGTGCTCAGCTACGACGCGCTCGCCGACGACGTGCCCGCCGACCACGTCGTGCACCGGGTGATGTCCACCATCCCGCTGCCCGCGGTGGCCCCTCGCCAGCAGGCGAGCGCGCCGCCACCGGTCAGCGCCCCGCCGGCCGGCTGGCCCGGCCAGCGGCCGTGACCTCACCGGTACGCCCGCCCGACGCCGGCGGCGAGCGGGCCGAGGCGGTGCTCACCCGGCTGCAGCTGCTGGTCACCCGCAAGCTCGACGGGCTGCTCCAGGGCGACTACGCCGGCCTGCTGCCGGGGCCGGGCAGCGAGGCGGGGGAGTCCCGGGAGTACCGCCCCGGCGACGACGTACGCCGGATGGACTGGCCGGTGACCGCCCGCACCACCACGCCGCACGTGCGCCGCACCGTGGCCGACCGGGAACTGGAGACCTGGCTCGCGGTCGACCTCTCGGCCAGCCTGGACTTCGGCACCGGCCGCTGGCTCAAGCGGGAGGTGGTGATCGCGGCGGCGGCCGCGCTGACCCACCTGACGGTGCGCGGCGGCAACCGGATCGGCGCGGTGATCGGCACCGGCCCGGAGGCGCCCGTGCGCGCCGGGCGTCGGCGCCCCGCACCGACGCCGCCCGGGCCGGGGGTGCTGACCCGGGTGCCGGCCCGGTCCGGCCGCCGGGAGGCGCAGGGCCTGCTGCGGGCGCTGGCCGGCACCCCGGTACGCCCCGGCCGCGGCGACCTCGGCGCGCTGGTCGACGCGCTGAACCGGCCGCCGCGCCGGCGTGGCCTGGCCGTGGTGATCTCGGACTTCCTCGCGCCGCCGCAGCAGTGGGGCCGGCCGCTGCGTAAGCTGCGGGTCCGGCACGACGTGCTGGCGATCGAGGTGGTCGACCCGCGTGAGCTGGAGTTGCCCGACGTGGGGGTGCTGCCGGTGGTCGACCCGGAGACCGGCGAGCTGCACGAGGTGCAGACCGCCGATCCGCGGCTGCGCCAGCGGTACGCCGACGGCGCCGCCGCCCAGCGCGCGGCCATCGCCACCGAGCTGCGCGCCGCCGGCGCGGCGCACCTGCGCCTGCGTACCGACCGAGACTGGCTGCTGGACATGGTGCGATTCGTGGCCGCGCAGCGGCACGCCCGCACCCGGGGGACGACGAGATGATCCGCTTTCTGCAACCGTGGTGGCTGCTGGCGCTGCTGCCGGTGCTCGCCCTCGCCGCGTTCTACGTCTGGCGGCAGCGCCGCCGCCGGGCGTACGCCGTCCGGTTCACCAACGTCGACCTGCTGCGCACCCTGGCGCCGAAGGGCCTGGGCTGGCGGCGGCACGCGGCGGCCACCGCTTTCCTGCTGGCCCTGGTGGCGCTGGCCACCGGGATGGCCCGGCCGGCGATGGACACCAGGGAACCGCTGGAGCGGGCGACGGTGATGCTCGCCATCGACGTGTCGCTGTCGATGCAGGCGGACGACGTGGCGCCGAACCGGCTGGAGGCGGCCCAGGAGGCGGCCAAGCAGTTCGTCGGCGAGCTGCCGGCCAGCTACAACCTGGGGCTGGTCTCCTTCGCCAAGGCGGCGAACGTGCTGGTGGCGCCCACCAAGGACCGGGACGCGGTGGTGACCGCGATCAACGGGCTGGTGCTGGCCGAGGCGACCGCCACCGGCGAGGCGGTCTTCACCTGCCTGGAGGCGATCCGGTCGGTGCCCGCCGACGGCGCCGCCGGCATCCCGCCGGCCCGGATCGTGCTGCTCTCCGACGGCTACCGCACCTCGGGCCGGTCGGTGGAGGAGGCCGCCGCGGCGGCTCAGGCGGCCAACGTGCCGGTCTCCACCATCGCGTTCGGCACCGACTCCGGTCAGGTCGACATCGGCGGTCAGCTGCAGCGGGTGCCGGTGGACCGGATGGCGCTGGCCCAGCTGGCCGAGACCACCGAGGGGTACTTCTACGAGGCGGCCTCGGTCGCCGAGCTCAAGCAGGTCTACCAGGACATGGGCTCGTCGATCGGGTTCCGGACCGAGCCGCGGGAGATCACCCAGTGGTACGCCGGGGTGGCGCTGCTGCTCGCGCTCTGCGCGGGCGGGCTCAGTCTGCTGTGGACGTCCCGGATGCTCTGAGGCGGGACACGGGGCCGGCGGCGGTCAGTGACTGCCGCCGGCCAGCACGAACAGGACGGCCACCCAGACGGCGGCGAGGGTGAAGCCCAGCGGGGCGACGTAACGGCTCATGGGAGGCTCCGGTGGCGGCGGGACGGTCCGCTGGCGGGAGTGGACCGCGGGGGGTGATCAGGGCGCGCACACGAAGTCGTGACCGGGGTGCTCCGGCGCGGCCGTTCCGGGGTGTGGGACGGCAGGAACCACCCGGCCCGACGGACGATCCGGGGCCTGCGGCGGTGCGGGGAGCGGGAGCTGGGTCAGCTCGACCGACTGAGTCGTGGCTCAGCGGGGCTGACGGTCGGCCCGGCCACGACTGGGAGGATCGCTATCTCGCACAGCGATCACCTCCTGCGGTCGGCGGGGCCCGTAGCACGCGGGCCGCACGGCGGCCCGCAGACACGATCATCGTACAACGTCCGGTTGCGGGGCGCGGAACCGGACGCCCGGCCCGCGCGCCCGGGCCGCACGGCCCCGTACGCCCCCTGCCGGCACCGCGCCAGCCCCGGTCGGGGCCGCGGTGCGGCGCCGCACCGCTGTTAGCGCTTACCTGCCGGTAACGCCTAGGCTCCGGACCGACCGAGAGATCAGTTGAGCCGAGGGGGAGCAGTGGCCCGTACCGTGCTGGTGACCGGCGGCAACCGGGGGATCGGGCTGGCCATCGCCCGAGCCTTCGCCAAGCAGGGTGACCGGGTCGCGGTGACCAGTCGCAGCGGGGGAGCGCCCGGTGCCGGCGCAGCCGAGCCGGGGTCTGGCGCAGGCGCAGCCGGCGATCAGAACGGCCTGTTCACGGTGCGCTGCGACGTCACCGACGCCGCCTCGGTGGACGCCGCCTTCGCCGCGGTCGAGGCCGAGCTGGGCCCGGTCGAGGTGCTGGTCGCCAACGCCGGCATCACCGACGACACCCTGCTGATGCGGATGTCCGAGGAGCAGTTCACCGGGGTGCTGGACACCAACCTCACCGGCGCGTTCCGGTGCGCCAAGCGCGCCTCGGCCAAGATGCTCCGGGCGAAGTGGGGCCGGATGATCTTCGTCTCCTCGGTGGTCGGCCTCTATGGCGGTGCCGGCCAGGTCAACTACGCCGCCAGCAAGGCCGGCCTGGTCGGGGTGGCCCGCTCGATCACCCGGGAACTGGGCAGCCGCAACATCACCGCGAACGTGGTGGCGCCCGGCTTCATCGACACCGACATGACCGCCGCCCTGCCCGAGCAGCGGCGCGCCGACTACCTCAAGGCCATCCCGGCCGGCCGGTTCGCCGATCCGGAGGAGGTCGCCGGCGTGATCACCTGGCTCGCCTCGGACGCCTCCGGGTACGTGTCCGGCGCCGTGATCCCGGTCGACGGCGGCCTCGGCATGGGTCACTGAGAAGCAAACGGAGGAAACAGCGAAATGTCCGGACTGCTCGCCGGTAAGCGGCTGCTGGTCACCGGCGTCATCACCGACGCCTCGATCGCCTTCTCGGTGGCGAAGCTCGCCCAGGAGAACGGCGCCCAGGTCGTGCTCACCGGCTTCGGCCGGATGTCCCTGGTCGAGCGGATCGCCAAGCGGCTGCCCGAGCCGGCCCCGGTGATCGAGCTGGACGTGACGAACCCGGAGCACCTCGCCGGCCTCGCCGACCGGGTGCGCGAGCACGTCGACGGCCTGGACGGGGTGGTGCACTCGATCGGCTTCGCCCCGCAGAGCTGCCTCGGCGGCGGCTTCCTCGACGCACCCTGGGAGGACGTGGCCACCGCGCTGCAGGTCTCCACGTTCTCCTACAAGTCCCTGGCGATGGCGGCGCTGCCGCTGATGTCCTCGGGCGGCGCGGTGGTCGGCCTGACCTTCGACGCCACCAAGGCCTGGCCGGTGTACGACTGGATGGGCGTGGCCAAGGCCGGGCTGGAATCCGCCTCCCGCTACCTGGCGCTGCACCTGGGCAAGCAGGGCATCCGCAGCAACCTGGTGGCCGCCGGCCCGCTGCGCACCATCGCCGCCAAGTCCATCCCCGGCTTCGACCAGTTCGAGGACGCCTGGGCCGAGCGGGCCCCGCTGGGCTGGAACCTCACCGACCAGGAGCCGGCCGCCCGGGCCTGCCTGGCGCTGCTGTCCGACTGGTTCCCCGCCACCACCGGCGAGATCGTCCACGTCGATGGCGGCTACCACGCGATCGGCTCCTGAGACGGGGCCGAAACCCGCCGGTCGAGGGGGCGTCGCCGGGCTGTCACGGCCGTCGGGGGAGAATGGCGTCATGGCGTACGACGCATTGGTGCTGGTCTCCTTCGGCGGCCCGGAACGGCCGGAGGACGTGCTGCCGTTCCTGCAGAACGTGACCCGGGGTCGGGGCGTGCCGCCCGAGCGGCTCGCCGAGGTCGCGGAGCACTACCTGCACTTCGGCGGCGTCTCCCCGATCAACGAGCAGTGCCGGGAGCTGCTCGCCGCGATCCGGGAGGACTTCGCCGCCAACGGCGTCGAGCTGCCGGTCTACTGGGGCAACCGGAACTGGGACCCGATGCTCGCCGACACCGTGGCGCAGATGCGCGACGACGGGGTCCAGCGGGCGCTCGCCTTCGTCACCAGCGCGTACGGCGGGTACTCCTCCTGCCGGCAGTACCAGGAGGACATCGCCGCCGCCCGGTCCGCCGTCGGCCCGGACGCCCCGGTGATCGAGAAGCTCCGCCAGTTCTGGGACCACCCCGGTTTCGTCGAGCCGCACGCCGACGCGGTACGCGCCGCGCTGGCGCAGCTCGACCCGGCGAAGCGGGACACCACCCGGCTGGTCTTCACCGCGCACTCCATCCCGTCCTCGGCGGCGGCCACCGCCGGCCCGCACGGCGGCCGGTACACCGCGCAGATGGAGGAGACGGCCCGGCTGGTGCACGAGCGCGCCGCCCCCGACCTGCCGTACGACCTGGTCTGGCAGAGCCGCTCCGGGCCGCCGCAGGTGCCGTGGCTGGAGCCGGACATCAACGACCACCTCACCGCCCTCGCCGAGCAGGGGGTGACCAGCGTGGTGGTCAGCCCGATCGGCTTCGTCTCCGACCACCTTGAGGTGGTCTGGGACCTGGACACCGAGGCGCTGGAGACGGCCAAGCAGCTCGGCCTGGACTTCGTCCGGGCGGGCACCCCCGGCACCGACCCGCGCTTCGTCACGATGGTCCGCGAGCTGGTGGCCGAGCGCAGCACGCCGGACGGGCAGCGGCTGCGCCGCCGCCTGGGCGAGCTGCCGATGTGGGACACCTGCCCCACGCCGTGCTGCGTCTCCGCCACCCGCCGGCCCTGAGCCCCCGACACCCCTGGGACGACACGATGCATGACCGCAAGCCGGTGCAGAGCTGGCTCACCGACATGGACGGCGTGCTGGTGCACGAGGGCCAGCCGGTTCCGGGCGCCCCGGAGTTCGTCAACCGGCTCCGCTCGTCCGGCAAGCCGTTCCTGGTGCTGACCAACAACTCCATCTACACGCCGCGCGACCTGCAGGCCCGGCTGACCCGGATGGGCTTCGAGGTGCCCGAGGAGGCGATCTGGACGGCCGCCCTGGCCACCGCCCAGTTCCTCGGCGACCAGCGGCCGGGCGGGACGGCGTACGTGATCGGGGAGGCCGGGCTGACCACCGCCCTGCACGCGGTCGGGTACGTGCTGACCGACTTCGCCCCGGACTACGTGGTGCTGGGGGAGACCCGGACGTACAGCTTCGAGGCGATCACCAAGGCGGTCCGGCTGATCAACGACGGCGCCCGGTTCATCTGCACCAACCCGGACGTCACCGGCCCGTCGGTGGAGGGCGCGCTGCCCGCCGCCGGCTCGGTGGCCGCGATGATCTCCAAGGCGACCGGGGTGGAGCCGTACTTCGTCGGGAAGCCGAACCCGATGATGATGCGCTCCGCGTTGAACACGATCAACGCGCACTCGGAGAGCACCGCGATGATCGGCGACCGGATGGACACCGACATCCTCTGCGGCCTGGAGGCGGGGCTGGAGACCATCCTGGTGCTCACCGGGATCAGCAGCCGGACGGAGGCCGAGCGCTACCCGTACCGGCCGTCGCGGATCGTCGACTCGGTGCTCGACCTGATCGACGAGATCTGACCGGGCACGGCCGGCGGGCCGTCGCAAGCCTGGTCGGCCAAGGCGAGCAGACTGTGCGGAAGTCCGACCCCGGGAGGCGTGGATGATCGCTCAGCCGGTCGTCGAGTGGCCGCGGCCACCGGTCGGCGGTTATACCGCCGACGACCTGGACCGTCTCGCGGACCTTCCGCCGCACACCGAGCTCATCGACGGGAGCCTCGTCTTCGCGAGTCCCCGGAACGCCTTCCACTCTCTGGCGATCGACCTGCTGGGACAGGGGCTGCGGAGGACGGCGCCGACGCACCTGCGAGTGCGCCGGGAGATGTCGGTGACACTCGGCCCCCGGCAGCGGCCGGAGCCGGATCTGCTGGTGGTGCAGGCCCGCGCGGAGACCGGGCCGGATCAGACCTGGTACCCGCCGGAGGCGGTGGAGCTGGTGGTCGAGGTCGTCTCACCGGACTCCGAGGAGCGTGACCGGGAGCGCAAGCCCCAGCTGTACGCCAGGGCGGGGATCAGATACTTCTGGCGGGTGGAGGACGGCTCGGGCGGCGCCATCGTCGTGTACGCCTACGAGCTCGACCCGGCCACCCACGCCTATGCGCTGACCGGCATTTACCACGACCGGCTCACGGTGAGCCTGCCGTTCGCGGTCGACGTGGACCTGACGGAGATCGACCGGCTGTAGCGACGGCGGCGTTACGGGCGCAGCGGGGCGTTGCAGGCGGCCACCAGGGCCTGCCGGCAGGCGGTGGTGAGCGGGCGCAGCGCGGCGTCGCGCTGCTGGGCCTCGTGGTTGTTGATCGCGCCGCCGGGCGCGCTGTGCCCGGCCAGGGCGAGCACCCGGTCCAGCACGGCGGCGCGGGCGAACAGCCGGCGGGCCCGCGGGTCGAAGCCGGGCGGCAGGTCGGTGGCGCCGTCCGGGCGGCGCAGCGCGGCCAGCGCCCCGGCCAGCTCGGGCCGCCACTGGGCCACGTCGAGCCGGGTCAGCGCGGCGGTGGTCTCGGCCAGCGCGGTGGCCAGCTCCGCCTCCGCCTCGGCCGCGCCGGGGCAGGTCAGCGCGGCGGCGGCCGCCCCGGCCGGCAGCGGGTAGCACCGCCAGAGCACCGTCTCCCAGGTCATCCCGGAGCCGGAGGTGTGCGTGCGCACCTCCGGGACCAGCCCGAACGGGCCGGCCACGATCGCCTCGCCGACCAGCAGCGCGGCGCCGGTGAAGTCGCCTGGGCCGGGCAGCCCGCGCGGGTCGCCGGGCGCCGGCAGCACCAGCCGGATCTCGTCGGGGGAGAGCTTGGCCAGGGCGGGCAGCGCGTCCCGTAGCGGCACGTCGGTCCAGGTGCCGGGGGCGTCGGCGACCAGGTGCTCCTCGTCGCCGGCGATGGACTCGGCGACCTCGTCGAAGGGCACCAGCCCGGCGCGCCAGGCGCGCACCCAGGCGACGAACCGGCTCGACCGGCGCGGGGTCAGGGTGGCCGCGCCCGCTGCGGGGGAGGACATGCGGAAAGGGTACGTGGTCCCGGGCGACCCTGTCTCGACTGCCGCCCCGGCCGCGCGTCCTGCCCCGAAGTGCCCCTTTCGCCCCATCCCGGCCCGGATCGGGCCGGGCGGCGCCCCCGGTGCGGGACAGCCACGTTCGCCTCCTCGGCCCCCTCGGCGGGGCGTCCGGCGGCGCGTCGGCGGGCGGCCCGGCGGGCCCGGCGCTAGCGTGATCCACATGGCGGGGCGATACGTGAAGGACGTGCTGGCGGGGGACTGGCGGCGGCGGAAGGTCACCCCGGAGGTGGACGCCGAGCCCGACCTGGTGGTCGAGGACGCCGACTCCGGCTTCTGCGGGGCGGTGGTCGGCTTCGAGTCCGGCGCGGTGGTGCTGGAGGACCGGCACGGCCGGCGACGCAACTTCCCGCTGCTGCCCGCCGCGTTCCTGCTCGACGGGCGCCCGGTGACCCTGCGCCGGCCGGTGCGGGCCCCGGTGCCGGCGGCCCGGCGGCGCACCGCGTCCGGCTCGGTCGCGGTGGAGAACGTCCGCGCCCAGGTCGCCAAGGCCAGCCGGATCTGGGTGGAGGGCGTGCACGACGCCGCCCTGGTGGAGCGGATCTGGGGCGACGACCTGCGGATCGAGGGCGTGGTGGTGGAACCGCTGAGCGGCATCGACGATCTGGACGCCGAGGTCCGCGACTTCGCCCCCGGCCCGGGTCGGCGGCTGGGGGTGCTCGTCGACCACCTGGTGCCCGGCTCCAAGGAGAGCCGGATCGTGGCCCGGGTGAACTCCCCGCACGTGCTGGTCACCGGGCATCCGTACGTCGACGTCTGGCAGGCGGTGAAGCCGCGCGCGCTGGGCATCGCGGCCTGGCCGGTGGTGCCGCCCGGCCGGCCGTGGAAGGAGGGCGTCTGCGCGGCCCTCGGGGTGGCCGAGCCGGCGGACATGTGGCGACACATCCTGTCCCGGGTGGACAGCTTCGCCGACGTCGAGACGCCGCTGATCAACGCAATGGAGCGGTTGATCGACTTCGTCACCGAGCCCGTGTAGTGGTTGCGGTGGGGCCGGTCAGGGTTGCTGGTCGGGGGTTCGGGTGAAGAGGAAGGTGCCGATGTCGAGGGCGGTCGGGTGGCCCTGGTCGTCGCGCAGCACCCGCAGCAGCTCGCCGTGCTGGCCGCCGGAGCGGCCCCGGAAGCGGTCCGGCGCCTCGGGCGCGAACCGCAGCGTCGGCTGACCGACCGGGCCGCCGACCAGGTCCGCGCCGTCGGGCCGGAACTCGTACTCGATGCCCATCCACCACCAGCGGCCGGTGAGCTCGGCCAGCTCCGCCGACGGTGGCGCCGGGGCGGGACGCCAGGCCGGCGGTGGGGTCGGCTCGGCGTCCAGCACCTGGGTGAGCACCTGCCGGCCCAGCCCGCCGATGTGGTGGCCGCCGCGCAGCCCGTACGAGTTGGCGAAGGCCACCGTGGCGGTGCGGGTGGGCCGGTGCACGGCCAGGCCCGCGACGTACCCGGGCATCGAGCCGCCGTGCCCGACGTACACCCGGTCGCCGTCGCGGTAGAGCTCGATGCCGAGGCCGTGCCCGCCGGTCCAGGAGTCGAGGTCGTTGATCGCCACCGGCACGCACATCTCGGTGAGCGTGTCGGGGGCGAGCACGGCCGGGTCCGGGTCGGCCAGGAACCCGGCCCAACGGGCGAGGTCGGTGGCGGTCGACCAGAGCTGCCCGGCCGGCGCCATCGCGCGGGTGTCCGGCAGCGGCTCCTCGCGCAGCGTCCCGTGGAAGGGGTGGACGACGTAGCCGCGGGCGAACGGCTCGGTGGCGTGGTACGTGGTGCGGCGCAGCCCGAGCGGTTCCAGCACCCGCTCGCGCAGCAGCGCGAACCACGGCGTCCCGGTGACCGCCTCCAGCACCCCGCCGAGCAGCCCGTACGCCAGGTTCGAGTAGTGGTAGACCCGGTGCGGCGGGAAGGCGATCTTCTCCGGCGTCAGCCCGGCGAGCAGGGCGGGCAGGTCGTCGGCCCCGACGCGCTCCCACCAGTCGCCGTCCGGCTCGCGTTGCAGCCCGCTCGCGTGCCCGAGCAGTTGGCGCAGGGTGAGCGCGCCGACCGGGGTGCCGGGCAGGTGCCGCTCCAGCGGGTCGTCCAGCGCCAGCCGGCCGGCGTCGCGCTGCTGCAGCACCAGGACGGCGGTCATCGTCTTGCTGATCGAGCCGAGCCGGTACTGCAGGTCTGCGTCGGGGCGGGGATGGTCGCCGGCCGTCGCCAGGTGCACGAGCGCGCCGTCGCGGACCACACCGACGGTCAGCGACGGGGTGCGGCCCTCGGCCTGCGCCCGGGCGACTCTCAGGTCGACCGCGCGAACGGTCTCCGGCAGCAGCGGCACGGTGGTCCTCCTCGCTTCGGCGGTGTCGCACCGAGCCTACTGATCATGACAGTTCGATGACACGTGCGTCGGCGTGCCACAGTTGAGGGGTGGACGCCGTGGTGTGGCTCGTGGTGGGTGTGGTGCTGGCGGTCGCCGAGATCTTCACGACGACGCTGTTCCTGATCATGTTCGCCGCCGGCGCGTTCGCCGCCGCCGGCGCTGCCGCCCTCGGGGCGCCGGTGGCCCTGCAGGCGGTGGTCTTCGCCGTGGTGTCGGCGCTGTCGGTGGCGCTCGCCCGGCCCACGATCAAGCGGCACGCGCTCGGTTCGTCGCAGACGGGCGAGCAGCCGTTCGGCGTCGAGGCGTTGGAGGGGTCCACGGCACTGGTGCTGGAGCGGGTGGACGCCGAGCATGGCCTGATCAAGCTCGACGGCGAGCTGTGGAGCGCCCGCCCGTACGACGCCACGCAGGCCTTCGACCCGGGTGCGCGGGTTCAGGTGATCAAGGTCCGGGGTGCCACCGCCCTGGTCTGGCAGGACGACATTTCCTCCCCCGGCGAGCTGCCGGAAGCGAAAAGGTGACGATATGGAGTTTGCAGCGATCCTTCTGATAGCCGTGGCGGTCATCGTCGTGGTGACCCTGCTGCGGGCGGTGCGGATCGTGCCGCAGCAGCGGCAGGACGTGGTGGAGCGGCTCGGCAAGTACAAGCGCACCCTGAACCCGGGCCTGAACCTGCTGGTCCCGTTCGTGGACGCGGTGCGCAGCAAGGTGGACATGCGCGAGCAGGTGGTCAGCTTCCCGCCGCAGCCGGTGATCACCTCGGACAACCTGGTCGTGTCGATCGACACGGTCCTCTACTACAAGGTCGTCGACGCGGTCCGGGCCACCTACGAGATCGCGAACTTCATCCAGGCCATCGAGCAGCTCACCGTCACCACCTTGCGTAACGTGATCGGCTCGCTGGATCTGGAGCGGGCGCTGACCAGCCGCGAGGAGATCAACCGGCACCTCTCCGGGGTGCTGGACGAGACCACCGGCCGGTGGGGCATCAAGGTCACCCGGGTGGAGATCAAGGCGATCGAGCCGCCGGCCAGCATCCGGGACTCGATGGAGAAGCAGATGCGCGCCGAGCGGGACCGCCGGGCGGCGATCCTCACCGCCGAGGGGCACAAGCAGTCGGTGATCCTCACCGCCGAGGGTGACAAGCAGTCCGCGGTGCTGCGCGCCGACGGTGACCGGCAGGCCCGGATCCTCCAGGCGGAGGGCCAGGCCAAGGCGATCCGGACGGTATTCGACGCGATCCACACCTCGAACCCGAGCCAGAAGGTGCTGGCCTACCAGTACCTTCAGGCGCTGCCGCAGATCGCCAACGGCACCGCGAACAAGGTCTGGATCATCCCGACCGAGCTGACCAAGGCCTTGGAGGGCATGGGCGGGGCGCTCGGTGGGCTGGCCGGGATGGTCGGCGACCAGCCCGCGCCGGAGGCCGCCGACCACGCGGCGCAGGTCGAGCGCGAGGCCGCCGAGTCGGCCCGGGCCGCGGCGTCCGCCGCCCAGGAGATCCACGACGAGGTACGCATCGCCGAGGCGCAGGCCACCGGCGGCAACAAGCCGCAGGGGCTGCCCGCGCCGGAGCCGGTCTCCCCGGACAGCCTGCTGGCCGACCCGGCGCAGGAGCGCGAGCGGGCCTGACCCGAGCGCCGTTCCGCGGGCGGGGCGGCAAATGCGAGAAACACTCATGCGGCGCCCCGGTGCCTGCCACGATCGGTCTGAGGACGGGTGGTGGCCAGGAGCCGGGGCGCCGGTGCGTCCCGCGCCGCCCGTCGGATGCGAACGAGGTGGATGCATGAAGGACCCGGCGAACAGCCTGTTCTCCCGTACCCCGGTCCCCGGCGCGCACGACCCGGCCGGGCCGCTGGGCACCCGGCGTACCGGTGGGGGTTTCGGGGTGTTGCCCTTCGTCGGCGACCCCGGGCCGGCGGCGCCCGCCACCGACGCGAGCTGGGCCTTCTCGCTGCGGCGCTTCGCCCGCGCCGCGGTCTGGCTGCTCCCGGCGTACGCGGTCTGCTACGGCGTGGTGGCGATGGCCAGCGACGGCGGGGTGGGCAACGACCCGTACCCGGCCGACGGGCGGCAGCTCTACCTGATCGGCTGGGTGGCCGCGGTCTGGCTGGGACTGCTCGCCCTGCTCGCGCTGACCGGGCTGCTGGCCGCCACCCGCAGCCGCCGGGTGGCGGTGGCCGGGCTGCTGGCCAGCCTCGGCGGCACCGTGCTGATGCTGCCGTTCGCCGGGCTGGCCCAGGCGACCCCGGTCTTCGGCACCACGGCCCGGACGATGGTGCTGGTCGGAGCGGTCGGCTACACCGCCGGCTGGCTGCTGATCGGCTGGTCGGTGGCCCGGTCGGGGATGTTCGCCATCGGGGACGGCGTGATGCTGATGATCGCCGCGCCGCTGCTCGGCATCGGTGGCGCGCTGATCGGCTCGCTGCAGACCTTCGGCGCGATCTTCGTGCTGATCGCCGGCATCGGCATCGGCTACCGCTCCGGCCGCCTGGTGCCGGCCACCATCGCCCGCGACGCCGCCACGGCCAGCCTCGCCGGAACTCCCACCCCGGCCCCTGGCCAGGGCCCCCAAGGCCCCCTCCCCGCCGCCTGACCCCGCACGCGCCTCCAGCGGCCCGCTGACCGTTGATCAAGGAGTTTGCGTCTGCCGGCCGCCGGATTCTGACGCAAACCTCTTGATCAACCCAACCAGGGCGGGAGGGGGCGGCGGGGGACGGAGGGGAGGGAGGGGACGGAGGGGACGGGGAGGGGGTGGGGCGGGGAAGTTGCTGGCAGGTCACGGTGAGTTAGCTGACAATCGCTCGTCGGGGTGGCCCACTGCCGCCTCCGCTGGCAATCCTGGATGGCATGCCCCGACCCCGGACGCCGCTGTCGCGGCTCTTCACCGTGCTGCTCGCCGGACTGCTGGCCGGCCTGGTTGTCGCGGTCGCCGCGCTGCCGGGCAATCTGCTCGCCGGAGCCGCCACCAAGGCGGCCTTCGGGGCGTTCGACGACCTGCCGGCGGCGCTGCGCACCCCGGCCACCCCGCAGCGCTCCTACCTCTACGCCAACGACGGGAAGACGCTGCTCACCACGTTCTACGACGTGAACCGCACCGACGTGCCGCTGGCCGAGATCGCCCCGGTGATGCGCCAGGCGATCGTCGCCGCGGAGGACCGGCGCTTCTACTCGCACGGCGGCGCCGACCTGCGCGGCATGGCCCGCGCCCTGGTCGCGAACGTGACCGGCGGCGGCACCTCGCAGGGTGGCTCGACGCTGACCATGCAGTACGTCCGCAACGTGCTCAAGACCGACCCCAGCCGCACCGCCGAGCAACGCCAGGCGGCCACCGACCAGAACATCGGGCGCAAGCTCCAGGAGATCCGGTACGCCACGGAGCTGGAGAAGACCCTCAGCAAGGACGAGATCCTCAACCGCTACCTGAACATCGCCTACTTCGGCTCCGGCGCGTACGGGATCGCGGCGGCCAGCCAGCGCTACTTCGGCAAGGCGCCGGCCCAGCTGACCCTCGGCGAGGCCGCCCTGCTCGCCGGCCTGGTGCAGTCCCCCGACCAGTACAGCCCGCTCGACGGTGACAGGGACGCCGCGCTGGCCCGGCGCGGGTACGTGCTGGACTCGATGGTCGACACCGGCGCGATCACGGCCGCCCAGGCCGCCGCGGCGAAGGCCGAGAAGCTGACCCTTAAGCCGACCGCGCAGCCCAACGGGTGCACCGCCACCGCCACCGCCGACGCCGGCTTCTTCTGCGACTACCTGCGCCGCTGGTGGCTGCAGCAGCCCGCCTTCGGCGCCACCGCGCAGGAGCGCGAGCAGGCGCTGCGCCGCGGCGGCTACACCGTGGTCACCTCGCTCGACCCGGCCGTGCAGGCCACCGCGGTCAAGGAGGCCCGCAAGGTGTACGCCGACGGCGACCAGCGCGCCCTGCCGATCGCGGCCGTCGAGCCGGGCACCGGCAAGGTCCTCGCGATGGCCGTCAACCGGCAGTACGGCGTGGGCAAGGGCGAGACCGTCAACCCGCTGATCTCCGGCGGCGGCAGCGTCGAGGGCTACCAGGCCGGCTCGACCTTCAAGCTGTTCACCATGCTCGCCGCGCTGGAGTCCGGGAAGACCCTCTCCACCGGCTTCGACGCCCCCAGCAAGCTGCCCACCCGCTACCCCGCGGGAGAGGGCGACGAGGGCAGCTGCGACGGCAAGTGGTGCCCGGCCAACGCCAACCCGGAGCGGATGGACGGCTACCGGATGATGTGGGACGGCTTCGGCCGCTCGGTCAACACCTACTTCGTCTGGCTCGCCGAGCAGGTCGGCGAGGACAAGGTGGTGGAGATGGCGCAGCGCCTCGGCATCACCTTCCGCTCCCAGGCGGACGCCGACTTCGCCAAGAACAACGCCGCGAACTGGGGCGCCTTCACCCTGGGCGTGGCCGCCACCACCCCGCTCGACCTGGCCAACGCGTACGCCACGGTGGCCGCCGAGGGGACGTACTGCGCCCCGACGCCGGTGGTGTCGGTGACCGGCCCGGACGGCGCCAAGGTGCCGGTCGGCCAGCCGTCGTGCAAGCGGGTGCTGAGCGAGGACGTGGCCCGGGCCGCCACCGACGCCGCCCGCTGCCCGGTGGGGCAGCAGTCCGCGTACGGGCAGTGCAACGGCGGTACGGCCGGCGGCGTGGACCGCCTGGTGGGCCGCCCGGTCGCCGGCAAGACCGGCAGCTCGGAGCAGAACGCCACCGAGACCTTCGTCGGATTCACCCCGCAGGTGGCGGTCGCCGGCATCGCCGCCAACCCGGACGACCCGAGCGACGCCGTCGGCGCTGCCGTGCAGGGGCAGGTGATCACCGCCGTGGCCCGGACCATCGCGACCGCGGTGGACGGCCTGCCGGTGCGGGACTTCACCGCGCCCAGCCGGGAGATCGCCGGCGACCCGCGCCGCCCCGAGCCGCCGCGCCCGTCGCCCCGCCCGACCGAGCCGCCGCAGCCGCAGCAGGACCAGGGCCTGCCGTCGGACCTGCTGCGCTGGCTGCAGAACCGCCGCGGCTGAGCCGTCGTGAGGAGGGCCCTTGTCGACCGACGTCGGTCGACAAGGGCCCCTCTGCGTCGCTGGTCGTGTGCCGGCCGGCGTCAGCGAACGACGCGATAGTCGACGAGCAGAGCGCCGGTCGGCGAGGTCTGACTGCGAGTCGACTCGAGCCGCATGGAGGGCAGGCCGTCGAAAAGTCGTCGGCCGCGGCCGGCGATCGTCGGCGCCACCACGAGCCTGAGTTCGTCGACGAGGTCGGCGGCCAGCAGGGCCTGCGCCACCGAGATGCTCGCGTGGACACCGACGTCGCCGCCGCGCTGTCCCTTGAGATCCCGCACGAATTCGACCAGCCCGCCCTCGATCGCCGCAGCGTTGGCCCAGTCCTGGTCGAGTGGGGTCGACGTGGCGACGTACTTCGGCACCCCGTTGATGAACGCCGCGAAGGGCTGGATCTCGCTGCTCGGCCAGAACTGCGCCCAGTCGTCGTAGCTGCGGCGACCGAGAATGACCGCGTCCTGCGTCGCGAGCACGGCGGCGAGGTTGGCGTCCATCGCCTCGTCCCAGTCGGCGATGAAACTGTCCGGCTCCTCGGCCACCCCGTCGAGGGACAGCAACTCGTACACCACGATCTTTCGCATGCGTCACGCTCCCGGTCGGTTTCGATACCGTCTAACGACCAACCGGGCCGCCGGAACTCATCGCTGCGCAGCCGATCACCGGCCGGCCCGCCCCGCGAGTACCCGGTCCAGGGCGGCGGCGACCTCATCCGGCGTGCGGTCGCCGTCGATCACGACGAAGGACCCGAACTCCGGCAACGCCCGGTACGCGGCGTCCAGCGCGGTCAGGTGCGCCAACTCCTCGGTGTCGATGCCCCGCTCGCTTACCCGCCGCTGGGCCGACGCGGGCGGCACCGCGAGGAAGCAGACCAGGTCCGGCCGGGGAAAGAGCCGGTACGCGGCCCGAACGAGCCACTCGCCCCGGTCGACCCGGGCCCGCATGATCACGTACTGGCACCAGGTCCAGCGGTCCATCACGCCCACCCGGCCGGTCAACCGGACGGCGAGAACGGACCGGGCGATCGCCAGCCAGCGGACGCTCGCCTCCAGCGCCGGATAGACCCGGCGGCCGAACAGGTGCACCCCGTCGCGGCGGCCCAGCCGGCGGGCGAGCGCGTTCCACAGCGGGCGACCACCGGCGTTCTCGAAGTAGGTCGCCGGGACCCCGGCGGCGGCGAGCCGCCGGGCCAACGCCTTGGCCTGGGTCGACTTGCCGGAACCGTCCACCCCGACCAGCGCGACGATCACGGAACGAGCCATGTCCCGGCACGGTAGCCGGACCGGGCAAGGGGAGCACGAGCCGCGTGGAGGACGGCTCAGCGCTCCCGGCGGCGGGGCCGGTAGGTGGCGATCGTGGCCGGCAGGCCCCGACGGATGATGCCGGCCCGGTCGGCGTCGCCGCGCAGCACCGCCGCCGCCGTGTTGCGCGCCTGCTCCGCGGTGAAGTGCGGCGGCAGCATCAGCTCGGCCGGGTCGACCATCGCGTTGACCACCACCGGCCGGTCGGCGCTCAGCACCCGCCGCCACAGGCCGGACACCTGCTCGGGGGAGTCCACCAGCTCACCGTGCAACCCCAGCACCTCGGCCCACCGGTGGTACGCCACGTCCGGCAGATCCTGGCTGGCCGGGAACATGGGCGTCCCCTCGCTGGAGCGCTGTTCCCAGCTGACGAACGACAGGTCCCGGTTGTTGAGCACCAGCACCACGAACCGCGGGTCCGCCCACTCCCGCCAGTACTTCGCCACCGTGATCAGCTCGTTCACCCCGTTCATCTGCATCGCGCCGTCACCGATCAGCGCGACCAACGGGCGGTCCGGGTGGGCGAACTTCGCCGCGATCGAGTACGGCATCGCGCCGCCCATCGACAGCAGGGTGCCCGAGAGGCTGGCCAGCATCCCGGGCCGGACCTGCAGGTGCCGGGCGTACCAGGCGGTGGCGGTGCCGCAGTCCACGGCCAGCATGGCGTCGTCGGGCAGCGCGTCGTTCAGGGTGTGGAACAGCAGCTGCGGGTTCACCGGGTCGGCCGCCTGCCCGGCCAGGTGCGCCTGCGCGCGTCGCCAGGCGGAGGTGGCGTCGGAGATGGTCTGCCGCCAGGCGGTCGGGGGCTCGCCGGGGCCCAGCTCGGCCAGGAGCGCCCGCAGCGTCGGGCCGGCATCCCCGGTCAGGTTCACCTCGGTCGGGTAGCGCAGGCCCATCCGGGTGCCGTCGATGTCGATCTGCACCGCCCGCGCCTGCCCCTCGGGCGGATAGAACTCCGAGTACGGCATGTTGCTGCCGACGATCAGCAACCGGTCGCACTCGCGCATCAGCTGCCAGCTCGGCCGGGTGCCGAGCAGCCCGATCGCCCCGGTCACCCAGGGCTCCCGGTGGTCGACCGCGGCGAAGCCGAGCAGAGCCACCGCCGCCCCGGCGCCCAACCGGTCGGCGATCGCCCGCACCTCCGCCTCGGCCCCGAACGCGCCCTGGCCGACCAGCAGCGCCACCTTCTCGCCGCCGCGCAGCACCTCCGCGGCCCGGCGTACCTCGTCGGCCGGCGGGACGGTCGGCGCGCTGCTGGGCACCGCGCTGGTGTGGTAGTAGCCGTGCGCGTGCGGCGGGTCCGGCACCGCCGGCAGGTCCTGCACGTCCGCGGGGAGCACCAGCGCGGTCACCGTGCGCCGGGCCAGCGCCGTGCGGCAGGCCCGGTCCACCAGGTGCCGCACCTGCGACGGGTCGTCGAGCTGGGCCAGGAAGTCCGACGCCACGTCCTTGTAGAGGCCGAGCAGGTCGATCTCCTGGTAGTAGCCGCCGCCCTCGGCGGTCAGCGCGGTGTGCCCGAGCAGGGCCACCACCGGCTGGTGGTCGAGCTTGGCGTCGTAGAGGCCATTGAGCAGGTGGACCGCGCCCGGCCCGCTGGTCACCAGGGCGCAGCCGAGCGGCCCGCCGCCGTACTTCACGTGCGCGCAGGCGGCGAAGCCGGCGGTCTCCTCGTGGCGTACCTGGACGAACTCGGCCCGGCCGGCGGCGCGCTGCAGCGCGGACGTCATGCCGTTGATGCCGTCGCCCGGGTAGCCGAAGTAGCGCTGCACCCCCCACTGCGCCAGCCGCGCCACGATGTGGTCGGCCACCGTCGCGCCCTTCGGCAGGTCCGGTACGGCGTCGTCGGCGCTCATCGTGGTGTCCCTCCGGTAGCGTCCCGTTCCGCCACGGTTCCCCGACAAACCCCGGGAAAACCCCATCGGGTACGACCACCGCCCCGAACCCCGGCAAGCCGGCTACCGGTGCGGCGGGCCGGCCTTCGCGGACCGCATCCGGCCCGAACCGTACGTAGAATCGCCGGTCATGAACGACGGGGCACGGGGAAGCTTCAGCGTCGACGGGCGCCGGCTCTCCTATCTCGATTTCGGCGGCCCGGGCCCGGTGCTGATCGCCCTGCACGGCCACTTCAGCGAGGGCGCCGACTTCGCCCCGTTGGCCGACCGGCTGGGCGCCGAGTGGCGGGTGGTCGCGCTCGATCAGCGGGGGCACGGCGAGTCGGATCGGGCCACCGACTACGGGCGCGACGGCTACGTCGGTGACGTCGCGGCCCTCCTCGGCCACCTCGGGCTGGCCGAGGTGGCCCTGCTCGGCCACTCCCTGGGCGGCGTGAACGCCTATCAGTTCGCCGCCCGGCATCCCGACCGCGTCAGCGCGCTCGTCGTCGAGGACGCCGGGGCGGTCTGCGACATCGACCTGACCTTCGCGAGGAGGCTGCCCGACCACGTCGCCACCCGGGACGGGCTGGTGGCGGCGCTGGGCAGCGCCGCGCCGTACCTGGAGCGGACCTTCCGGGAGCGCCCGGACGGCTGGGGCTTCTCCTTCGACCCGGCCGACACCGTCCGCTCCCAGCGGGCTCTCACCGGCGACCACTGGCCCGACTGGCTGATCGTGCGCTGCCCGACGCTGCTGGTCCGCGGCACCCGCAGCGACGAACTCACCGCCCGGCATGCCCGCGAGATGGCGGCGAGACGTTCGGTTCCGCTCGTCGAACTGGATGCCGGGCACGTGGTCCACCACGACCAGCCCGACGCCTTCGCCGACTGCGTCCGGCGGTTCCTGGCCTCCGCCGGCTAGGGCGGCCGGCTCAGTCCTCGCGCCCCAGCTCCCAGAACGCCACCGCCGCTGCCGCCGCCACGTTCAGCGAGTCGACCCCCCGCCGCATCGGGATCACCACCCGTACGTCGCTGGCGGCCAGCGCGGCCGGGGTCAGGCCGGGGCCCTCCGCCCCCAGCAGCAGCGCCGCCTTCTCCCGCTGGCCAGCGGTGAGCCGCTGGATCGGCACCGCGTCCGGGCTCAGCGCCATCGCCAACACCGTGAAGCCCGCAGCCCGCACCCGGTCCAAACCCGCCGGCCACGGCTCCAGCTTCGCGTACGGCACCTTGAACACCTCGCCCATGCTGACCCGTACGCTGCGCCGGTAGAGCGGGTCCGCGCAGTTCGGCGACAGCAGCACCGCGTCGATGCCCAGGGCGGCGGCGCCCCGGTACACCGCGCCGAGGTTGGTGTGGTTGTTCAGCCCCTCCAGCACCGCCACCCGGCGGGCGCCGGCCAGCACCTGCTCGGCCGTCGGCAGCGGCTTGCGGTGGAAGCTGGCCAGCACGCCGCGGTGCACGTGGAAGCCGGTGACCGCCTCCAGCACGTCCTGGCTGGCCGCGTACGCGGGGCCCTGATCCGCCAGCTCCCCGAGCTGGTCGACCCGCTTGGCGTCGACCAGGAACGACCGGGGCCGGTACCCGGCGGCGAGCGCCCGGCGCAGCACCAGCTCCCCCTCGGCGATGAACAGCCCGTGCGGCGGCTCCCACCGGGTGCGCAGCTCGACGTCGGTGAGGGCGCGGTAGTCGGCGATCCGTTCGTCCGCCGGGTCGGTGATCAGGTCCACAGCCATCCGGCCAGTCTCCCGTACGGCGGCCGACCGGCCCCTGCGGGGGAACAGGGCCGGCACCCACCGACCCGGCGTGGGTCGCGGCCTGGCCGGCCGGCCGGTCGTCGGCGGGCGTGACAGACGGTAGCGTGTCGCCCGTGTTCCCTACCGTCCGTGAGGTGCTCGCGCTGGACCCGGTCCGGCACGGCGCCCCGCGCCTGGTCGCCGGGGAGCCGGCGCTGGACCGGCCGGTGCGCTGGGTGCACGTCGCCGAGGTACCGGACATCGCCACCCTGCTCGGCGGGGGCGAGCTGGTGCTCACCACCGGCATCGGGCTGCCGGCCGACGACGCCGGGCTGCGCGCGTTCATCAGCGACCTGGCCGACGTCGGCGTGAGCGGGCTGGTGGTCGAGCTCGGCCGCCGGTACGTCACCGGGGTGCCCCGGGTTATGGTGGCCGCCGCCGAGCGGCGCGGGCTGCCCCTGGTCGAGCTGCGGCGGGCCACCCCCTTCGTCCGGATCACCGAGGCGGTGCACGCGCTGATCGTCGACGCGCAGCTGACCGAGCTGCGGGCCACCGAGGAGATCCACCAGCGGTTCACCGAGCTGTCCGTGGAGGGCGCCGGGCCGGCCGAGGTGGTCCGGCAGGCCGCCGAGCTGGCCGGCTGCCCGGTGGTGCTGGAGAACCTGTCCCGGCAGGTGCTCGCGTACGACCCGGCGGGGGAGAGCGCGGAGCTGCTGCTGGACGGCTGGGAGCAGCATTCCCGCCGGGTCCGCCCGGCCGGCCGGACGGCGTACGACGCGGACAGCGGCTGGCTGGTCACCACCGTCGGCGCCCGGGGCAACGACTGGGGGCGGCTGCTGCTGCGCTGGCCGGGCGCGGGGGACCTCACCGGCGGGCGAGACCACGCGGAGGCCGGCGGGCGCGAGGCCACCCCGCCCACCCGGCTGACCATCCTGATCGAGCGGGCCGCCTCCACCCTGGCGCTGGGTCGGCTGATCCGCCGGGACGCCGAGGGGCTGGAACGGCAGCTGCACGGCACCCTGCTCACCGCGCTGCTCGACCACTCGCGGCCGGTGGACGAGGTGGCGCTGCGGGCCCGCGCGCTCGGCGTCACCCTCGACCGGCGGCACCTGGTCGGCGTGGTGGTGCGGCACCGGCTGGACGATCCGGCGGTCGACGCCGGCCCGGCCGACGGTGGCCGACCGGTCGAGGTCACCCCCGAGGCCGGCCCGGCCCGGCTGCGGGACCTGGCCGAGGCGGTCGGCCAGGCGCTGCGCGAGGCGAAGCTCACCGCCCTGACCAGCGCCGTCGACGACCACGCGGTCGGCGCGCTGCTCGCCCTGCCGGACCCGGCCGCCGAGGAGCGGGCGCTGAGCGCGTTCGCAACCGCGCTGCGCCGGATCCGGGCGGACGCGCCCTCCGCCCGCCCGACGCCCGTCCGCCCGGATGCCGTGCCGGCGGCGGGCTGGCCGGACGGCCCCGGACGGGAGGCACGTAATCGTGCGGAGGCCGGGCCGGACGCCGTGGTCGTCGCGGCCGGCTCCGGGGTGGGCAGCCTGCGCGAGGCGCGCCGCTCGCTGATCGAGGCGCGGCAGATCGCCGACGCCGCCCGCCGGGACCGGCGGGACCTGCCGATCTTCCGGCTGCCGCACGTCGGACTGGCCGGCCTGCTGCATCTGCTGCGCGACGAGCCGCGGGTGCAGACCTTCGTGGAACGGGAGCTGGGGGCGCTGCTCGCGCACGATGCCGCCAACCCGCGCGACCAGCTGCTGGGCACCCTGCGGGCGTACCTGGAGCAGGGCCGCAACAAGTCCGCGGGCGCCGCCGCGGCGCACCTGTCCCGGCCGGCGTTCTACGAGCGGCTGGCCCGCATCGCCCGCATCCTCGCCGCCGACCTCGACTCCGTGGAGGCCTGCCTCTCCCTCCACGTGGCCCTGCTGGCCCTGGACGCCATCCGCACCCCCTGACCCCCGGCCCCCGAGCGCGTCGATCTAGGGATTGTTGTCGTGATTGGAGATCAACTAACGACGACAATCCCTAGATCGACGAGGCGGGGAGCGGCGGGGAGGGGAGGGGAGGGGCGTCAGGTGAGGGCGGTGAGGGCCTTGGCGTAGGTGGTGGGGACGAAGTTGGGGCCGCCGGGGGTGAAGACGTCCGAGGTCGCCGCCGTGGACCAGGCGGTCTCCGGGACGGCGTCGACCAGGGCGCGGACCACCGGGGCGTCGCGCCACTGCTCCTGCTCGGCGAGCAGGCCCAGCGCCACCACCGACTCCTCGACCTCGCCGACGCACTCGAACGGCTTGTGCCCGTCGACGCCGAGCAGCTCGCGGTAGCCGGGAAGCTGGTCGGCGTCGGCCAGCATGTCGCCGCCGAAGATGCCCACCACCCGCTCGCGCGGCATGAACGGCGCCATGGCCAGGAAGACGAACCGGCACTTCGGGCAGTTGCGGCACCAGCGCTCGCTCGCGTCGCGCAGCTTGAACGCGGCGTTGCAGCTGGTCACCACCGCGTCGTACCGGTCGGTGTCGGCGAACAGCCGGGCGATGTGCAGCTCCGACAGCGACCGCAGCAGCGAGAAGTACGGCTCGGTCAGCCCGGCGTGCTCGGCCAGCGCCCCGCGCAGCCGCCCCTCGGCCTCGACGCCCTTGGACCATTGGTGGTTGATCTCGTGACCGTTCCAGATCAGGTTCGGGTCGGAGGCGGAGCGCTCGTTGGACATCACCACCGGGCCGAGCCCGTGCAGCACCGCGGTCGCGACCGCGATCAGCGAGTTGATCGCGGTGACCGGGATGTGGCCGTTCAGGGCGCCCGCCGCGTTCAGGTCGAACAGCATCGGGTCGATCCGCCGGCGGGCGGCCAGCGGGGTCAGCCCGGAGGCCTGGTTCACCGAGTTGATCACGTGATTCGGGTTGACCGAGAACGGCACCGGGTCGAAGCCGGCCCGGCGCAGCGCCTCCAGCGTGACGATCGAGTCCTTGCCGCCGCCGACGGCCGACAGCGGGCGGCGGTCCGAGTCGTCGTACACCCGGGGTGGCGACACCTCGCCGGCCGGCACCTCGGGGCGCAGCTCGAGCACGTGCGGCAGCTGGTTGCGGTACGCGTACTCGGCCAGGCCCTTGGCGTAGACGGCGGTGACCAGCGCGACGGCGGCCTCGCCCAGCGGCGCCGGCAGCACCAGCCGGGCCGGCGCGGCGGTCTTGTAGTAGCTGACCCCGGCCACCACGTGCAGCAGCTCCAGCACCCGGCCCAGGGTGGCCACCGTGTCGTCGGACGGCGGGTCGGCCGGCACCGGCAGCGTCACCGCCTCGGTGAACCGCTGCTCACCGTCGGGGCCGGTCAGCGCGTAGTCGAACAACACCTCGCCGGTGGCGAGATCGATCGAGTACGACGGGAAGGTGAAGGCGTCCATCCGCCGGAGCTGTCCGTTAAGCACAGGTCATACTAGTCCGAGTCCACCCGGCTACGAGCAAGGAGATCACACGTGCGCCTGGCTGACCTGCGCGGACGCTCCGTGGCTGTCTGGGGCACCGGCCGTGAGGGCATGGCTGCCGCTACGGCCGTCGCCGCACACGGTCCGGCGAGCCTGCTCGCGGTCGACGACCGGACCAACTTCCTGTCCCTGCCGTGGGAAGGGCCGCTGGCGAAGGTCGCGCCGCTCGTGACGGGCGAGGACGGACTGGGCCGGCTGCTGGCCGCCGACGTGGTGGTGCGCTCGCCCGGGGTGCCGCAGACCCATCCCTGGATGATCGAGCTGCGCAAGCGCGGGATCACCGTCACCCAGGGCACCGCGCTGTGGATGGCGGACCACGCCGACCGCACGGTGGGCATCACCGGCAGCAAGGGCAAGAGCACCACCTCCAGCCTCATCAGCCACCTGCTCAACGCGGCGGACCGCCCCAACGTGTTCGGCGGCAACATCGGCGTTCCGACGCTGGAGCTGCCCGAGGCGGACCTGTACGTGCTGGAACTGTCCAGCTACCAGTGCAGTGACCTGACCGACTCGCCCCGGATCGCGGCGGTCACCGCGCTCTTCCCCGAGCACCTCGACGCCCACGGCGGGGAGCGGGAGTACTACCGGGACAAGCTGAACCTGCTTGCTCACGGCCCGCGGACCGTGGTCGTCAACGGTGCGGACCCGCGGCTCGCCCTGGAGCTCGGCGACCGGGCTGCCATCCGTGCCGGCACGTCGGGGACCACCCACGTCGCTACCGGTCCGGACGGTGCGCCCTGGTTCCACCTCGTGGACCAGCCGCTCTTCCCGCGTGCCGTCCTGCCGCTGGTCGGTCGACACAACGAGAGCAATCTGTGCGTCGCCCTGGCGGTGCTGGAGGCGCTCGGCGTAGATGTCGTCGGCCTCAAGGACTCCCTCGCCGTCGCTGTCGCCGGTTTCCAGGGACTGGCCCACCGGCTCACCGAGATCACTGACCCGTCCGGCCTGACCTTTGTCGACGACACCCTCGCCACCAGCCCGTACGCGGCGATGCACGCGATCGACGCGTACGACGGGCGGCCGTTGACCGTGATCCTCGGCGGCAATGACCGGGGGGTCGACTACACCCCGCTCCGCGATCACCTGGCCGAACGGGAACTCACTGTCATCGGCATCCCCGACAGCGGTCCACGGATCATCGCGGCCCTGGCCGGGCTGCCCGGCGTGCGAAGCGAGATCGTCGAGGACCTCACGGCCGCTGTACGGCAGGCGCGCAAGCTGACGCCGTCCAACGGGGTGGTTCTGCTCTCCCCGGCCGCACCGAGCTACGGACGGTTCCGCAACTACGAACACCGCTCCGAGGCGTTCCGCGAGGCGATTACGGAGACCGCGTCCCGCTGAGTCGCGACGTCGGGGTGAGCAGCGCGGTGTGTAGCGCTCGCATCGACCGGATCGCCGACCGCAACTCCTGCAGTACCGCCGAGGGCGAATAGGCGTGCCGCACCAGCGGATCAGTCAGCGATGACGGGTCGAGGCCGACGGTGTCGATCACGCAGCCGTACCGTAAGCCGAGGATGCGCACGGCGTCGCAGTGCTGGAAGGGCACATGGAGGTCGGTGGTGACCAGCAGCACCCGGTCGTCCGGCCCCGGCGCACCCACCTCCTCGGCCCAGAAACGCAGTGTGTCCCCGGTGTTCGCCCTCCTGGTCGCCGGTTCCGTGGAGGGGGCGGCCAGGGTATGCACCGATCGAGCTGCGGAGCGGTAGGAACGGACGCGCCAGCCCCCCGAGCCGGCACCCGGCGCGAGTTGGTCGAACACCGGCCGCTCGAGATGGAACGCCCGAAGCAAGCCGGCATCCATCGCGTCGAACTCCGTGTCGATGTCGGTCAGCCCGAGAAGGCGGGCGTCCTCCAGTTCTCGGGCGGTGATCGGCCGCAGGCTTCCGAGCCCGGCCACCTCGTCGGTCGTGACGCCTCCCGCGAGCAGGGCGCTGGCGAAGGCCGACCGGGCCGAGCACGTGCGCACGCCGCCACCGGGCACGAGGACGTGCCGATACTCCGAGTGGGCCGGACGGTCCCGACCGCTCAGGCCGAGGGAGCCGGCAGCCTGGTGGACCAGTTCGCGAGCCTCGTCGGTGTATCGGACCTCCCGTGACTCGTACCGCTCCCGCCCGTCCCGGAAGTCCCACACCTCGGCGGAGAACGCCTCGAGCCAGTCGAGTCGTTCAGCCGCCTCGCCTGTGGGCGGCGTGCCACCGGACGCCGCCACCAGCGCCCGCAACGCAGCCGCGTCGGTCCATTCCTCAATGGCGCCGGCCAGTTCCGTCGGGTCGCCTCCGGGCCCGCAGGTCGGCAGCGCCACGACCGGGAAGGCGGTCACGCCGGTGCGGAGGTCGTCGCCCGTTCCAGCGTGGCGAGCAGCCAGCGCATCGAACGGATCGCGGAGCGGATCTCCTGGATGTACCGCCCCGGGGTCACCGGCTGGTGCAGCGACGGCTGGTGCGACCAGTCCGCCTCCACTCCGACCGTGTCCACGTCGAGGGCGAACGGCACGCCCAACGTTCGTACGGCGTCGGCGTGCTGGAAGGGCACGTAGATCGCCGAGGTGACGACGAGGACGCGGTTGCCGGGGGCGAGCGCGGACTGCTCCGCCCAGTAGCGTTGGGTGTCGGCCGTGTTCGCCCGTCGCCCCGGCTCACCGGAGGGCGCCGCGATGACGCGTACCGTCGGGCCGGTGTCCCGCCGGTAGGTACGGACGCACCAGGACAAGTGCTGGTCGTCCAGGTCGACGTGGGCGTCCTCGTCGTCGGGTTCGCCGAAGCCGAGATAGCGACGTACGCCGGCGTCCAGCGCGTCCATCTCGCTGCGGCAGCCGGACGCGCCGTGCTCGCGAAGGAACACCTGTTCCTGATCGGTCACCATCCGAGCGCTGCCCAGCATGGCCAGCTCGGGCCGGCCGACGCGACCACTCGTGAGTAGGGCCGCGGCGTACGCCGTGCGTTGCAGGCAGGCGCGGGCCAGGCCACCCAGCACGATCACCTGGTCGTACGAGTCGTGCAGCGGGGGAGTCGAGTGGACCAGGCCGAGCGCGGCTGCGGCCGAGACCACCAGGTCACGCGTCCTGAGGTCAAGGTTCGGCTCGCGGGCGTCGGGCCGTTCCCGCCCCCCTCGCAGGTCCCAGTGGCGGGCGGAGAAGTCATCGAGCCATTCGAGCACCGCATCGACCCCTGCCCCGGTGGGAAACCTGCCACCGAAGGCCTCCACCAGGTCCCGCACAGGTGGCGATGTCGCCCAGCGGAATATGTCTGCCGCGATCTGCTGTCCTGGTGTGTGCGGTGCGCACCGGGGTTGCGGCACTGGTTCGTAGGGGAGCATGAATCTCCTTCCTGGACCGCTGCGCGGGCGGCGCGTCGCCATCCTATGCGCCGGGCCGGCCAGTGGACAGATCGACGCTCTGTTCCGGTGTCCACGGCGGAACGGTCGGCAGACCCGAGGGTTCCTCGCCTGCACACCCGGCTCCCGCAGGTCACCGCTACGAGGGCCGAAGGGTCGACCGATCGGGGTGCCACCTCGGCCGATCATCACGATCTGTCGGCCCTGCGTGTCGGGAGCCGGTGGCGCGGTCGGATCGGACGTCACCAACTGGTCGGTCCTATCTGGATGCTCCTCCAAGATGTCACGTAATTTCCGCCACGACATCGCCACAGTCTCGACGTATCTCTATGTGTGCCGGAGACTTCTGGTCAACGGCAGGACGAGGATTCACAGGGTGGGCCGAATTGGCAGTCAACCGGAATGACGTGAGACTTGTGTTGGACCTCTGGCGCTTGTTGGCCGATGGTGGACGTGCGGGCGCCGGCGCGGAGGGCCTGCGGACAGCGTTCGCCGCCCGCGTGGGAGTCGTCGGGGGCCACTTGATCCATCCGTCTACCGGTGCCTGGTTGCCCCTGCCTGTCCAGCGTGAACGTCTGGCCGGCTGGGGAGCGTGCCCGGGAGTCGACCCGAGACGATGGAATCGACTGTGCACCGCGTTCGGACTGCTTGCGCCGGAAAACCACCGGCCTGACGTCGGAAGGGGAGACCTCGACGAGGAGGTGATCGACGCAGTGGCGGAGGCTCTCGCTCCGGTGGCTGCCCCGCTCCCGACGTCGGTCTACCCGTACTGGCCGTTGTCGGCGATGTCGGCGGCCCGATTTCGGCAGGAGATGAGGTCGGGGAGGCCACCGGCCGGGCCGGTCCAGGACCATGCCTGGCGGTGGGCCGCCGACCCGGATTCCCGCGACGATCTCGTCGTGGCGCTGCGGGACGACTACAACACCGATCTGACGGGTGACCAGATCAGTCGGGGTAACGACAAGAGGGCGCTGGTCGGCTATTTCACGCAACTGTTGGAAGATGACCGTTCACGCGTCGCGGCAGCGGTAATCCTGTACCGGGCGATCAAGCTGGCGACGTACCGGAGGGTGGAGGCGTACTTCGACGCGTTTCTGCCCGAGTGGCGTGACCGACTCGCCCTGACTCACCGCCCGCTCGGCGCCGAAGACAGCCCGGTCGACCCGACCCAGCTACCCGACGCCGTTGTACTCACCTGGCTAACGGTGGAGAACGACTGGGTAGAGGAGATCGAGTCGAGTGGACCGAGGCAGGTCCCACCGTTGATCGCCCGTAGTCTGTCGCGTGGACCGCTCCCCACCCCGGGCGAAGGGCCGTCCGCCCGGCTGGCGGCACTTCTGGAGTTGGCCTTCGCGGATGTGGTGCGAGTCGTCGAGGCTCGGCGCGCCACGTCGCTCGGCCCGGCGGACCGGTTGGTACCGGACTGCCTCTTCGAACTGCTGCTCGCCGATGACGACTGCGCCCGCGCGTTGGTGCCGCACGCCGTGCTCGAGCCGTCGTTCCGACGAACGATCCCACTCGCTGACGGCCCTCTCGTCGCCGTCCGTCGCCGGCCGCAAGTGCCTCGCCAGGGATCGCCTGTCGAGCGAAAGCCGTCGACGGTCGAACCGGCAGCCCGGCTGGCCGTCCTGTTCGATCGGCTCCAGGGCCCACCGTTGCGGAGTCTGCCCAGCTGGGTCGACGACGTGACGTACACGCACGACATGGCGGTGCTGCTGCAACGCCATGAACCGCCGCGCCTCATTCGTGACGAGGACGACGAAGCCGACGAGCAACGGATGATGTGGGACCGCGCCGCCTGGGGCCTGGCGGAGATGCTGCTGCGCAGCATCCGGTCGGAAGGGCGGCGGGCGGAGCAGATCGAGGGTGCCCTGGACAGCTTGAACCCGCTGGGCGTGGCGCTGTCCTCGACTGGCGAGCGCAGGTTCACCCAGATGTTCGGCCCCGCGCTGGCTGATCTGCCGCAACGCGGTGACTTCGCCTTTGTCTCGACCCTCGAACGGTCGGTGACGATCGTGCACTCCAAGCACAACAACTTCCGGGACGCCGAGCAGCGGCTGATCCGGGCGTTCAGCCACCTCGACGGTCTGCTCGCCAACGCGTCGCCCGGCGGCGCGGGATACGTCAAGCTCCGGGAAGCGGCCCAGCAGGTCGCGTTGCAGTCCTCCGGCATGTACATGCGACTGCTGGAGTTGTGTCTCGCCGAGCCCTCTCTGCTGGCCGAGCTGGACCAGCAGACTCGGTGGGCCACCCTGCGGCAACTCGGTGAACTCGGCCTCCAGTCCGCCGCCTACGCCTACGCGGAACTGAACGACATCGACGCGCGGTGGCCGCTTCCGGACAAGAAGGAGATGTCCCGGGCCGCCACGAAGCGCTGGCTGGTCAATACCCGCTGCATGCACATGCGCGCGCTGCTCCTCCAGGCCACCCTGGAGGCGGTTGAGGCGGATCGGGCGGGGAGCCGGACGCAGCGCCACTACCTCGAACGTGGCTCGGTGCGTCCGCTGGTCGACGCGGTGCCGAGCCTGTTCCGGGAGGCGACGGCGTTGCCGCTCACCGCGACGTACATCAACGAGCTCACCCGCAGCGCCATCCACTATGCCTTTCTGTCCGGGATGACGCCGTTGGTGGCGACAGCGCCGCAGTCAGCGCTGCCGGGGCACCTGGTGCAGGCCCGACGCCGGATCGGGGACGGTGCGCTGAGCTACGCCGAGTTCGACCTCGACGGGGCTACGGCGCACCTGCTGGCGCAACGCCACAACGCGGGCATTCTGGCGTGCATCGCGCATCCTGAGGTGGTCGCCGCACTGGAGCGCCGCAGCCTCCCGGCCCGGGCATTCAGGGAGACGCCGAGATCCCGGGAGGAACTACGCCGGGTGTCACCGTACGCGGTCTGGCGGCGCCGGGACCAGGAGGAACGGCGCCTGCTCAGCCGGGCGGTCACCCCGGAGATGGGTCTGCATCTCGGTGGCACGTTCGAGAGCTCGCGCGCCGCTATCCTGCGTTTTCTGGCCGGTCGTACGCCCCTGTGAACCCCGTTCACCCGTGCCGGAGGTGGGCGAGCTGACCGTTGGTGGTGCCGACCACCATGCCGCCGGCGGGACCTGGAGCGGGTGCGATACAGCTGACCGCGGCGTCGAGTGACAGGTGCGCCGACAGGCGCGTCTCGGTGCCGGACCCGCGGATCCGCCACACCGCCACGCTGCCATCCGCGCTGCCCGTGACGAACTGGCCGCCGCTCAGGGTGGTCAGCGCGGTGACGGCTCCCGAGTGAATGAGCACGTCGGGGAGGAGTTGCCCATCCTCGACGGTCCAGAGCCGCACCGTACCGTCCTCGTACCCCGTCGCCAGCCGGTGGTCACCGCCGAAGAATGCGACGCTGGTCAGGCTGATCGGCGGTGCCGACGGGTCGGTCAGCACGTGTCGACAGTCGCCGGTGCGCAGGTCCCAGACGCGGACGCTGCCGTCGAGCGAGGCGGTGGCGAGCAGTTGGCCGTCCGCGGTGAGGGCCAGTGCGACGGTCGTCATCTCGTGATCGTTCAGCCGATGCCGCTCCCGTGCCGCGGCGAGGTCCCACACCGCCACCCGGTGATCGCTCCCCGCACTGACCATGGTGCCGCCGTCCGGGGTGAGGGACAGCGCGGTCAGTGGACCGCCGTGGGCCAGCCGGACCGGCCCGGTCCGGGATCCGGCACCGACCAGGACGGCCCCGTCGTCGAACCCGATCACCGGGCCGTGCCCGCTGCTCGTCAGGATCGTGATGACGGCGCCGCTTCCGGTGGCCAGTCGGCTCGAGGCAGTATTGTCGGGAGTCCACCTGAGGACGACGCCGTCGTCGCCGCCGGTGAGCACCCGGCCGCCTGGCATCGTGGCGACAGCTCGCACCGGCGACCCGTGCTCCAGCACTCGGCGCAGGTCACCGGAGGCGAGATCCCAGAGCCTCGCCGTGCCGTCCGCCGAGGCGGATACGACCTCCGGCCGGTCGACCGCGACCTCGGCCGCGGTGACGCGACCGCGGTGGCCCGTCTGCGGCGTGAGATCCCCCGCCGCGCGGGCCAACCAGACGCGAGCCTCCCCGGTCAGGCTCGATGCGACGGCGTACCGCCCGTCGGCCGTGAGGGCGCCGCCGGAGAGTTCACCGCCGTCGCCCAGCAGCGTCAGGGTCCTGCTGTCGCGGCCCAGTTCCCAGAGCGCCGCCTCGCCGTCGCGGCTGGTGGTGAGCGCTTGGCGGCCGGTGGCGTCGAGGCCGATCCAGGTGACTTCCGCCCGGTGTGCTTTTCCGCGTTCGTCCGGGTCCGCGCCGGGACCGGCCGGTCCGCTCTCAGCGGTGAGCCGTCGGGTCCGCTTCTCCCATTCCACGTTCCAGACCTGGACGTCTCCCGCTGCATCACCCACAACGAGCCGGACTACCTGCTCGGTCGCGTGGCACACCGCCGCCGTCACCCGGGCGCTCATGCCACCCAGCCGCACCACTTCGTCCGGTGCCGACATCGTCCACCGGCGGAGCTCGCCGTTACGGCCGCCGAGCACAGCCCATCGCCAGCCCGGCGTCAGCACGGCGGTGGACCAGGGCACCGGCGTTCCGCCCAGCTCCGCAATCATGGCTCCGGAGTCCTTCGACCAGATCTGGGCGGTGCCGTCGGAGAACGCGGTGAGGACCCTTCCGTGCGGGTCGGGCAGCGCGGTGACAACCCGACTCGGTCCCAGGACGAGCAGCTCGGGGTCCCGCCCGGAGGTGGGAGCCCACACCAGGACCTCTCGGTCCGCCCCGATGATCACCTCGTCGCTGGCCGGCACCGCGGCCAGGAGGTCCACCCGGGGGGCGACGCGGGTGCCACCCAGCGGTTCGCCGGTCTCCGCGTACCAGATGGCGATGGTGCCGTCGTCGGCGCCGGCGGCCACCACCCGACCCTGGTCGATGACCGTGACCGCCCGGACCGCCACCTCCGCCAGCCGGTGCTGCCAGCGGATACCGCCGCCGGGTACCGCCCACGCCCTTACCATGCCGTCGCCGGCTGCGGTGACGGCCAGGCCGTCCGGGGTGAACACGACCCGATGGACGGACGTCCGCGGGTGAGGCAGCCGGTGCAGTCCGGGCAGGGCGCTGCGGCGACCCACCGTCCATACCGTGAACAAAGCGTCCATCTCCTGCCGGGTCAGCTCTGCGGCCAGCGTGTCCGCGAACGCCGTGGCCCCCGACAGCCGGGCCTGGAGGAGGAGTTGCTGCAACGGTCGACCGGGCACGGCGCTGAGCCCGGCGATGCCCAGGTGTCGCACCTGCAACCCGGTGATGAGGGTGACCTGGTCGATGTCCGGTTCGTTCTCGTCGCTTCCGTCGGCCAGCCGGTCCAGCTGGTGCAGGAGCCATTCTGCGCCCGCCCCGCGGATGACCCGGTCCAGGAAGGCCGGGTCGGTGGCCAGGCTGCGGGCGAGCGTACGGGCTGCCCGTGCGGGCAGGGCACCTGTGACATGGTCCAACAGGTGTCGCACCAGGTACGCCCGCTCCGTCGCCGGTTCGTCGGGCTGCGGCCGGCGCCAGCGCCGCGCGAGCGCAGTGGCGATGGCCAGATGGGACCGTTGCGGGTCGGTCGGTGGCTGCGCCAAGCCGTCCTGCTGCGGTAGTGGGGTGACGAGGAACTGGCGGAAGGAGTCGTGGTACGGGACGACCGCGCGGTCCGGGGACAGGGTCAGCAAGCCTCGGCACGCGTCGAGGGCGTCCTTGACGTCCCCCTCCGCCTGGTCGCGGGTAAGAGTCCTCAGCGCCTCTTCGACGATCCGCTGGGGTAGGCCTGCCGATCCCTGAGCCTGTGCCACCACGCCGAGCGCGTCCCAGAGTGCGCTGGCGAGCCGAGGGCGGTACTCGCTGCGCGCCTCGACGTACCGGCGGAGGCGGGTCTCGTACATCTCCGACAGAGAGACCGGGCGGCCGTCCGTGGGCGACGGCAACCCGTCGATGTCGTTGGCCGCGTAGTGGGCGACCAGTAGGTTGGTGCCGCTGAGCCGGGCCAGGTGCCGGATCCGTTCGGGGCTGTGGCCGTGCCGGGCCAGCCGTTGCCGCAGGTACTCCTCTACGTCGGCCCGCCCCGGCTCGCTATCCAGGTGAATCTGGTCCGCGTGGAGCAGCGGCCGGGTGATGCGCTGGCTGGTCACGATCAGCCGCAGTCCCGGCACATCGTGGATGCCTTCCAGGAGGATCTGGCTGAGGTCGACCCCGTTCCAGCCGGTAGCCTCGTCGATTCCGCTGAGCAGCAGGACCACTCCGTTCGAGGGCAGGGCACCGTGGGCGTCCAGCCACTTCAGCGGACGGACGAGGAGCCGGTCGAGGTACTCCTTCGGCTCGTCCAGCTGACTCATCCCCAGGCGGCCCACCATGGTGACGGTTGCCGCGTCCCCGACCGATCCGACCGACGGGTTGAGGTATGTGACGCGCGTTGTCTCCCGGCAGGCGAGCGTCGCGTCCGGGTAACCGTCCAGGCTGTTCAGCAACTGTTCGCTGAGTCGGCTCACGACGTCCTTGAACGACGCGCTCAAGCGGTCGGCACCGTAGAAGTGCGTGGCGTGGATCGGGACCGACGCAGCTCGGGGCGGGTCCTCGGTGCTCGCCAACTGCAGGGCGGCCCAGGTCTTGCCGGTGCCGGGCGGCCCGATCAGCGCCAGCAGCTTCGACGAGGTCTGCCACCAGGACTCGACGGCCGCGAAGAGCCACCGCCGGCTGACGAGCAGGCCAGCGTCCCGGTCGGTGCGTAGCGCCGCTCGGGCCGCCTCGACGGGAGCCAACCATTCGCGTGCACCCACGCTGCCGGGCAACGCGTCAGGCCTCCTCGATCACGATGATCTCGGTGCCGGGCCCCTCCGCCCGGCCGACATGGGCCTGGACGTCCTCCGCCCTGGTGATCTTGCGGATCAGTGTGGCGTGCGCGCCGTCAGCGACCACGTCCATCGTCGCGACGACCTTGAGCGTGGCGGCACCGGAACGGCCGCCGGCGGGACCGCCCTCTGCTGCTCTCGTCGTCGCGTGCCGCATGATGACGTACGAGATCCGGTCCAGCAGCCAGCGGTAGCCGACGTCGCTCGGATCCGTCGGCTGCACCAGCTCGCGGTGCGTCCGTTGGACGTGCTTGCTGCGGTCGCTGGGAACCGCCAGCGTCGCGCTGAGCGGGTCGACCACCCCGTCCGCCCCGCCCACCAGCGCATAGACCGGCAGCATTACCCGACCGTCGTCGCCCGGGTCGGTGGTCACCCGGTCCGCGAAGGTGGTGGCGATGCGGCGGGCGGTCGAGGAGTGGACATGCAGGACCTTGAAGTCGGGGGTCAGCCAGCTCAACCATCTCGGCACCTTGGTGCCGGCCTGCGGCGTGCCACAGTAGAACAATCCGGCAAGCTTCTCGTACGCCGGGCGGCCGTCCTGGGACTTCGTCTCCGAGTTGATCAGTTTCGTCACTGCCTCGCCGCACAGCAACCCGCCCATGCTGTGCGCGACCAGCACGACCTGACGGTACGGCAGGTCCCGGATCAGGTCGGCCAGATGCTGCGCCTCCAGGTCGATGCTGGTGCCCCGGCGTCGGTCGACCAGGCGCCGGACGCCGCTGGCGTAGTCGTAGAGGCCGAGGTCGGCCAGGGGAAGGTCGGCGAAGAGGTAGCCTGCCAGGCCCCAGGTGCCGTACCGGCTGCCGCCCCAACCGTGCACGAGGAGCACCAGGGTTGGCGGCGCGGCACCCGGACGGCCGTGTACGACCAGCGGATGCCGGGTCCGCTGGTCGGTGCGGGGCAGAGGTGCGAAGCTGTCCTGTTCCACCCTGTTGATCATCGATCGTCCGTCCTCATCCGTCCTGTGCGGCTGGTCGTGGTCGCTGAGCTGACGGTTGGCCGGCCGGCGAGAGCCGGGGTCGTCAAGGTGTCTGTCCACGGTAGATGCTGATGAGGGAGGCTGGTAGTCGGTTAGGTGACAGCCGATGGATCCCGCACCCCGCCGGGTCAGTGGACAGACGCGCCCAGCTGGCCGAGCCGGCGACCCCAGCCGGCGCGGTGGCTGTCCAGCCGGTCAGCCGGCAGGCCCCGGTGGGTGAGCACGACCAGGGTGTCGTCGCCGTCGGGGGTGAGCACCACCTCGACGGTCGAACCGCCGGCTGGCAACACCGCGTCGCCGGGGATGCCCCAGCTGAACACCAGCCGGTGTGGTGGTTCCACGACGAGGTAGGCGCCGTGGGCGGAGACCTTGCCCATGTCGAGCGCGAACACCCCGCCGGGGCGCGGGTCCAGCTCGGCCCGCTCGCACAGCCAGGTGGCGATCAGCGTCGGGTCGGTGAAGTACGGGAAGACGACCTCGGGCGGCGCCTTGATGTGCTCGGTCGCGACCACCGCGGGGTTCACGGGTTGCCCTCCGGGGGGCGGGGATGGGCCGTTTCGACGGCCTGCTTGAGCCGGTGCAGCGCGTCGGGCCAGAACTCGTGGAGGAGCTCGCGCACCGGGTCGAGCGCCTCCCGGCGCAGCGTGTAGAGGCGGCGGGTGCCCTCGCGGCGTTCGGCGAGCAGGCCGGCCTGCTTGAGTACGCCGAGGTGCTGGCTGACGGCCTGCTGGGTGAGGGGGAAGCTGGCCGCGATCCGGCCGGCGGGCAGCTCGGTGTGCCGGACCAGGCGCAGGATCTGCCGCCGGTGCGGGTCGGCGAGCGCCCGCAGCACCGCGTCGGGTGCCGCGGGCGTCGACTCGGTCCGCTCGGCCATGGCTCCAGTCTCTCAGGCGTCGCCGCCGCCCCACGGGGTGCCGGTGCCGGTCCGGGCGTACGACTCGATGCTGGCCATGAATTGTGCCCAGCCGTTGCTGCAGGCGTCCCAGCAGTCCAGGCGCGGGGTCAGCCCAGCGTGCCGGAAGCGCAGCCGAGTGCCCGTGTCGGTGGGCGCGATGTCGATCTCGATGGTGGTGCCGAGCCACTCCTGGGTGTCCTCGGTGGGCCTGGTCCCCGGCACGACGATCGGTTCCCAGACGACCCGGTCCGGACCGGCCTCCCGTACCCGTTGGGTGTGGACGCCGTACCTGCCGAAGTCCGAGACGAGGACGCCGCCGACGGTCGCGTCCCCCTCGGTCGGTCCCCACCAGCGGCTCACCCCCTCGGCGGAGGTGAACAGCTCCGCCACAGTTCGCGGGTCGGTGGGCAGGTCCAGGACGGCTTGGTAGTCGTGTGTGCCGGTGTCCGTGTTGCTGGTCATGCCGGTCTCCTCTCATCTACAAGCATTCGCCTGTACAACGTATCACTTGTGAAATGGATGGGAAGGGTCCTGACGCGCTGTCAGGTGCGACCGGTCAGCGGGCTACACAGTGACAGTTGTCCCTGCCGCGTCTCCGGTGAGAGCGTGCGGGAACGCCGACCGCCGCAGAAGGGTGCCCCGATGACCTCCGACGACCTGCTGGCCCGGCACCGGGCCGTGCTCCCCTCCTGGATGCCGCTGTACTACGCCGAGCCGATCGAGCTGGTCTCCGGCTCGGGGCGGCGGGTGACCGACGCGCAGGGCCGCAGCTACCTGGACTTCTTCGGCGGCGTGCTGACCAACATGATCGGCTACGACATCCCGGAGGTCCGGGAGGCGGTGCAGCGGCAGCTGGCCACCGGCCTGGTGCACACCTCCACCCTCTACCTGATCCGTCAGCAGGTGGAGCTGGCCGAGAAGATCGCCCGGCTCTCCGGCATCCCGGACGCCCGGGTCTTCTTCACCAACTCCGGCACCGAGGCCAACGAGGCGGCGCTGCTGGTGGCGACCAACTTCCGCCGCTCGCAGCAGATCCTCGCGGTGCGCAACAGCTACCACGGCCGGTCGTACGCGACGATGGGTGTCACCGGCAACCGCGGCTGGTCGGCCAGCGGCCTGAACCCGTTGCAGGTGGCCTGGTTGCACTCCGGTGAGCGGCTGCGCGGGCTGCTCGCCCGGCTGCCGGAGGCGGACCGGATCGACGCCGCGGTGGACGACCTGCGCGAGGTGCTCGACACCCAGACGGCCGGCGACGTGGCCTGCCTGATCGCCGAGCCGGTGCAGGGTGTCGGCGGCTTCGTCGCCCCGCCCGACGGGCTCTTCGCCGGCTGGAAGAAGGTGCTCGACGAGCACGGCATCCTGCTGATCTCCGACGAGGTGCAGACCGGCTGGGGTCGCACCGGCGAGCACTTCTGGGGCTACCAGGCGCACGGCGTGACGCCCGACCTGCTCACCTTCGCCAAGGGGGTGGGCAACGGCTTCGCGCTGGCCGGGGTGGTCGGCCGGGCCGACGTGCTGGAGTCGGTGCCGGCGATCAGCTTCTCCACCTTCGGCGGCAATCCGGTTTCCACCGCCGCCGGCAACGCCGTCCTGGACTACCTGCGCGACCACGACCTGCAGGCCAACGCCGCCCGGGTCGGCGCGATCCTCGCCGACGGCCTGCGGTCCGCGACGGCCGGCCTCGACGGCGTCGCCGAGGTACGCGGGAAGGGGCTGATGCTCGCCGTCGAGTTCGTCCGCCCGGGCACGACGGAGCCGGATCCGGCGCTGACCGCCCGGGTGTTCGAGGCGTGCCGGGCCGGCGGCCTGCTGGTCGGCAAGGGCGGCCTGTACGGCAACGTGCTGCGGATGGGCCCACCGCTGACCCTCACCGAGGAGGAGGCCCGCGAGGGGTTGGCCATCCTGGTCGACGCGATTCGGGCCGCGGCGGCGGCGGAGGTGGCGGCGTGAGCGCGAGGAGTGAGCCGGTTCTGCGAGCCCCGCAGTCGCGAATGGAAGGTGGCGGCGTGAGCGCGAGGAGTGAGCCGGTTTTGCGAGCCCCGCAGTCGCGAATGGAAGGTGGCGGCGTGAGCGCGAGGAGTGAGCCGGTTTTGCGAGCCCCGCAGTCGCGAATGGAAGGTGGCGCGGTGAACCGGATCGGGCACTTCGTCGACGGCAAGCGGATCACCGGCGGGTCGGAGCGGTTCGGGGAGGTCTTCGATCCGGCCACCGGGCGGCGTACCGGGAGCGTGGAGCTGGCCTCGGCGGCGGACGTCGCCCGGGCGGTGGAGGCCGCCGAGCGGGCCGCCCGGGCCTGGCGGGACACCTCGCTGGCCCGGCGGACGGCGGTGCTGTTCGCGTTCCGCGAGCTGGTGCACGCCCGCCGGGACCGGCTCGCCGAGGCGATCACCGCCGAGCACGGCAAGGTGCTCGCCGACGCCGCCGGCGAGGTGCAGCGCGGCCTGGAAGTGATCGAGTACGCCTGCGGCATCCCCTCGGCGCTGCGCGGCGGGTTCAGCGAGAACGTCTCGACCGAGGTCGACTCGTACAGCCTGCGGCAGGCGCTGGGTGTGGTGGCGGTGATCTCGCCGTTCAACTTCCCGGTGATGGTGCCGCTGTGGTTCGTGCCGGTAGCGGTGGCCTGCGGCAACGCGGTGGTGCTCAAGCCCAGCGAGAAGGATCCGAGCGCGGCGCTGCTGCTGGCCGAGTGGTTCACCGAGGCCGGCCTGCCCGACGGGGTGCTGAACGTGGTCAACGGCGACAAGGAGGCGGTCGACGCGCTGCTCGACCACCAGGCGGTGCGGGCGGTGTCGTTCGTCGGCTCCACCCCGGTGGCCCGGTACGTGCACCAGCGCGGGTCGCTGGCCGGCAAGCGGGTGCAGGCGCTCGGCGGCGCGAAGAACCACATGGTGGTGCTCCCGGACGCCGACCTGGACCTGGCCGCGGACGCGGCGGTGAACGCCGGGTTCGGCTCGGCGGGGGAGCGGTGCATGGCGATCTCCGCGCTGGTCGCGGTGGAGCCGGTCGCCGACGCCCTGGTGGCGCGGATCGCGGAGCGGATGGCGGCCCTGCGCACCGGCGACGGCCGGCGCGGCTGCGACATGGGCCCGCTGGTCACCGCCGCGCACGCGGACCGGGTCCGGTCGTACGTGGAGGCGGGCGTGGCGGCCGGCGCGGTGCCGGTGGTGGACGGGCGGGACGTCGTGCCGGACGGCGACGCCGACGGCTTCTGGCTCGGCCCGACCCTCTTCGACCGGGTCACCCCGGACATGTCGATCTACACCGACGAGATCTTCGGGCCGGTGCTGAGCGTGCTGCGGGTCGGCTCGTACGACGAGGCGGTGGAGCTGGTCAACGCCAACCCGTACGGCAACGGCACGGCGATCTTCACCAACGACGGCGGCGCCGCCCGGCGCTACCAGCACGAGGTCGAGGTGGGCATGGTCGGCATCAACGTGCCGATCCCGGTGCCGATGGCGTACTACTCGTTCGGCGGGTGGAAGGCGTCGCTCTTCGGCGATCTGCACGCGCACGGGGAGGACGGGGTGCGCTTCTGCACCCGCGGCAAGGTGGTCACCAGCCGCTGGCTCGACCCGCGGCACGGCGGGGTCAACCTCGGGTTCCCCACCCAGACCTGAGCAGCCGCAGCACGCCCGCCCCGGCCAGGTAGGCCACCAGCGCCGGGGCGGGCAGCCCCAGCGGCTCCGGCGCGGCCTTGCGGGTGAGGCTGTTCAGCAGCAGCCCGACGACCAGCCCGGTGTAGCCGGCGACGACGAGCACCAGGCGCGCCTGACCGTCTGGCTCGCCCGTCCGTGGTGTCCGGTTCCGATCAGCAGGCGGTGTGCCGTCGGCGGGCGGGTGGCCGCCCGGGCGCCGGGTGCGGGCCTCGATCGGGCCGAAGACCGCGACCAGGGCGGCGAGCAGCACCGTCAGGGCGAGCAGCCAGGGCACCCGCCACGCCCACCAGGCGCCCGTGCCGACCGTCGGCGTGGGCAGCACGCCGAGCCCGTCTAGCAGGCCTACCAGCAGCACGGCCGCGGTCAGGTGCCAGAGGAAGACGGTCAGCACCACCGCGTTGACCGCGATCACCGCCTGCCAGGGCCGCGTCCGTCGCAGCCACCGGGTGGCCGGCCCGCGCAGCAGCAGGATCAGGCCGAGCTGCGCGGTGGCAGCGGCGAGCAGCGCCACGCTCGGCGGGGCCGCGTTGTCGAGCCGCTCGCCGGGCACGTTCAACAGCGCCACCGGGTACGGCCCGACGACGGTCAGCAGCACCAGGGCGACCAGCCCGACGGCCAGCAGGGTCACCGCCGCGCGCCGGGACAGCGGCAGCCGCCGGCGTCGGGGCGTGGTCGGGGAGCGGGTGTCGTACCAGGCGAAGCCGAGCTGGTGCACGGCGAGCCAGCCGAACAGGTAGTTGCCGTCGGCCAGGCCGGCCGGCCCGAGCAGCCGGCCCAGGTCGCCGAGCGCGACCAGGCCGGCCAGCCCCAGCGGTACGGCCAGCCCGAACCGGCGGTGCAGCGCGTACATCGGTGGGGTGAGTGCCACGACGGCGAAGTAGGCGACCAGGAACCAGAGCGGGACGGTGGCGAACCAGACCACGGTGCGGACGGTGGCGGGATCGGCGCCCCGGAGGGTGGCGACCGCCGCGCCGCCGGCCAGCACCAGCACCAGCGCGGTGGTCGGCCGGACCAGCCGGGCGCTGCGCTCGACCAGCCAGCCGGTGGCGTTCCCGCCGCGGGCCCGGGCCGCGGCCAGCGAGGCGGCGTTGGCGTACCCGCCGACCAGGAAGAACACCGGCATGACCTGGGCCGCCCAGGTCAGCGGGTACGCCCACGGCAGGTCGCCCAGCGCGGAGTGCCCCGCCGGCCGCCCGGACGCGTCGTGGGTGATCACCGTGATGCCCCAGTGACCGAGAACGACCATGGTGATGGCGAGGGCGCGCAGCAGGTCGACGTACCGTTCCCGCCCGGCCGGGGTGCGCTCGGCGAGCTGGCGCAGGCGGCGCATGGGATCAGGCTATGCCAGCGCCGATCCGCAGGCGGCGACATCGGCGCCGTCGTCCGGTCGACTCACCGGGATGGCGCGGTGGCTCTCAGGCTGATCGCGGCACCAGCAGCGCGTGCGCGGCGGCGGGGTCGGCCAGCTCGGGCAGCTCCCGGGCGGCGAGCCAGGCTGCCGCGGCCGCCCCGTCGCCGGCGGGGCGCAGCGGCGCGTCCGGCCACCGCCGGGCCAGCTCCCGGCGGACGGCCACGGTCAGCGGGGTGCCGCCGGTGAGCAGGCCGCCGCCCAGGACCAGCGGCTCCGCGAGGCCGGCGGGTCGGATCCGGGCGGCGCTTGCGGCCAGGTGCCCGGCGGCCTGGTCGATCAACGCGACACCCACCGGCTCGCCCTCGACCGCGGCGGCCACCACCAGTGGCGCGAGCCGGGCCAGCTCGACCGGCTGGCGGCGGGTGACGACCTGGACGACCGCGTCCACCGTGTCGCGAGATCGGGTGGCGACTCCGGCGGAGCCGAGCAGCTCGGCGAGCATCCGGCGGCCCAGCGGCCCCGGCTCCTCGCCCGCGTCCAGGGCGGCCAGCAGCCGACGGACCGCCTGGCGGCCCAGCCAGTAGCCCGAGCCGGCATCGCCGAGCAGCCAGCCGTGCCCGTCCGCGACCCGGTCCAGCCGCAGGTCACGGACCTGGGCGGCGATCGCGCCCGTCCCGCTGATCAGCACGGTGCCGTTCGGGGCTGCGGTGCCCGAGACGTAGGCGATCAGGGCGTCACTGTGCACCGCGTACGGGCAGCGCAGGCCCGCCTCCTGCCAGGCCCGGTCGAACGCCGCCCGCCCGGCCGGGTCGGCCGACAGGCGAGCGGCCCCGGCCAGCCCGATCGCGCCGGCGCGTACCCGGGTGGGGTCGACCCCTGCGAGCGCCGCGCGCAGTGCGGTCAGCAGTTCGGCGGCGGCCGCGTCGGTGCCGTGGCTGGTCGGGTTGCCGCCGCCGGCCCGGCCGGTGCCGAGGCGTTCCCCGGCCAGGGTGAGCGCGACGGCCCGGGTGGACGTACCCCCGACGTCGAGACCGACCACGACGGTGTCGGACATCCGGTGCGCCCTCCCTGGTTCGGCATTGCGAGGCATTCATGCTGGTCGGCGCGGTGCCGCCGGGCAAGGCCGGCGGGGCGGGCGTGGGCGTGCGCCAGGTAACAGTTTGAAAACTTCACCCACACCCTTGACAGGAAGGGCCCTTCAGTAAGAACTTTTACCACTAACAGTTAACACTCTTTTCGGAAAGGCGTTCCCCATGGTTGATCACGAGGTGGACACCCCCGCGGGGACCGCGGTGGTCGACGCCGGACCGGTCGACCGGCGGGGCGCCGACGGGGTGCTGGCCCGGGTCCGGGCCGGGGCGGGGGAGCTGACCGGGGCGCTGCGCCGGGTCGCCGAGCACGTGCTCAGCGACCCGGAGGCGGCGGCCCGGGCCACCATCGTGGAGCTGGCCGAGCGCAGCGGCACCTCGCCGGCCACGATCACCCGGTTCTGCCGGGTGATGGGCTTCGACGGGTACGCCGACCTGCGGCTGGGCATCGCCGCGGAGACCGGCCGGGCCCGCTCGGCCGGCTGGACCGTCGACATCGGACGGGAGATCCAGCCCGGCGACCCGCTGGCGCGGGTGCTCGACCAGATCATGGCCGCCGACACCCGCGCCATGCACGACACCGCGGCCCTGCTCGACCTCGCCGAAGTGGAGCGGGCCGCCGTGGCGATCGCCGGCGCCAACCGGGTGAACATCTTCGGCGCCAGCGGCAGCGCGCTGGTCGGCGAGGAGATGCAGTTCAGCCTGCACCGGATCGGGGTGGCCGCCTGGGCCTGGAGCGACGTGCACGAGGGGCTGGCCAGCGCCGCCCTGCTCGGCGCCGGGGACGTGGCGCTCGGCATCTCGCACACCGGGCAGACCCGGGAGACCATCGAGCTGCTCGCCGAGGCCGGCAGCCGGGGCGCCACCACGGTCGCGCTCACCGGCTTCCCCCGCTCGCCGCTGGCCGAGCTCGCCGACATCGTGCTGGTCACCGCCAGCCAGGCCACCACCTTCCGGCCGGACGCGCTCTCCGCCCGGCACCCGCAGCTGGTCGTGCTCGACCTGCTCTACATCGCCGTCGCGCAGCGCACCCACGACCGCGCCCACGCGGCCTTCCGGCGTACCGCCCAGGCCGTCGACGGGCACAAGGCCGCGAAGGGGACCACGCCATGATCAGTGCCCGCGGGTACGCCGACGCCGTCCGGCCGGTCATCGACCGGCTGGTCGACGACCAGGCCGACGCCATCGCCCGGGCGGCCGACGCGATCGTGACCAGCCTGCGCTCCGGCGGGATGCTCCAGGCGTTCGGCGCCGGCCACTCCGAGGCGTTCGCCGCCGAGCTGGTGGCCCGCGCCGGCGGGCTGGTGCCGGCCAACCGGCTCTCCCTGCACGACCTGGTGCTGCACGGCGACGCCCCGCCCGACGTGCTCGCCGACCCCAAGCTGGAACGCGACCCCGCGGTGGCCCACCGGCTGTACGCGCTGGCCCGCCCGCAGCCGTCCGACGTGTTCCTGATCGCCTCCCAGTCCGGCATCAACGGCTCGGTGGTCGAGCTGGCGCTGCTGGTCCGGGAGCACGGCCACCCGCTGGTGGCGGTCACCTCGGTCGCGCACACCGCACGGGTCGCCCCCCGGCACCCGTCCGGGCACCGACTCGCCGATCTCGCCGACGTCGTGCTGGACAACGGCGCGCCGTACGGGGACGCACTGCTGCCGCTCTCCGGCGGCGGCGCGGTCTGCGCGGTCTCCTCGGTCACCGCCGCGCTGCTGGCGCAGCTGCTGACCGCGGAGGTCGTCCGGCGGTTCCACCAGGCCGGAGAGGTACCCCCTATCTATCTCTCCGCCAACGTCCCCGGTGGGGACGAGCACAACCTCGCCCTCGAGTCGCGGTACGCCGGGCGCCTCCGGCGCACCGCCTGACCCGCACACCACAAGGAGAGACGACGATGTCGATGACCCCTGAGAACCCCGGCGACCTGAGCCGCCGCACGCTGCTCCGCCGGGCCGCCGCGGTGGGGCTGCTCGCCACCCCCGCGGTCAGCCTGCTCGGCGCCTGCGCCACCAGCGGCTCCGACGAGGGCGCGAACAAGGCCGAGGAGGGCACCAAGAGCGCCACCAACCCGTTCGGCGTCAAGGAGGACGCCCAGCTGGAGGTGGTCATCTTCAACGGCGGCTACGGCGAGAAGTACGCCACCGACGTGCACGAGCCGCTGTACAAGAAGGCATTCCCGAAGGCGGAGATCAAGCACCAGTCCACCCAGGCGATCTCCACTGTGCTTCAGCCCCGGTTCGCCTCGGGCAACCCGCCGGAGTTCGTCAACAACTCCGGCGAGAAGCTGATCGACTTCGGCTCGCTGGTCGCCGACGGTCAGCTGATGGACCTCACCGAGCTGTGGGACGCCCCTTCGGTCGACGACCCGGCGAAGAAGGTCCGCGACACCGTCGTCCCGGGCACCGTCGAGGCCGGCTCGTTCAACGGCAAGCCGTACGTCCTCTACTACGTGTCGACGGTGTTCGGCATCTGGTACTCCGGCAAGTTGTTCAAGGACAACGGCTGGGCGCCGGCGAAGGACTGGTCGGAGTTCACCGCCCTGCTGGACAAGATCAAGGCCAAGGGCGTCACCCCGTACGGCTACGCCGGTGCGAACGCGGCCTACTACCAGTGGAACGTGATCCTCACCCACGCCGCCAAGATCGGTGGCACCGACGTGCTGAAGAACATCGACAACCTGGAGGACGGCGCCTGGCAGCAGGACGCGGTGAAGCAGGCCGCGCAGGCGTGGGAGGAGGTCGGCGCCAAGTACGTCGACAAGAGCTTCGAGGGGCTGAAGCACACCGACGTGCAGTTGCGGCAGAACCAGTACAAGCTGGCGCTCTACCCCAGCGGCGACTGGCTGGAGGGCGAGCAGAAGAAGGACACCCCGCCCGGCTTCGACTATCAGCTGATGCCGGTGCCGAGTCTGTCCGCCTCGGACAAGCTGCCGGGCACCGCGGTGCGGGCGACCGCGGGTGAGGGCTACTTCGTCTCGGCGAAGAGCAAGAACCCGCGGGGCGGCCTGGAGTACATGCGTCAGATGCTCTCGGTGGCCGGCGCCAAGGGCTTCACCGAGGTGGTCAAGGCGCCGACGGTGGTGACCGCCGGCAGCGAGGGCTACGCCTTCCCGCCGGGGGTCGCCAGCTCGCAGGCCGCGCTCAAGGCCGCCGGTCAGGACGTGTTCAACCTGTACTTCGACGGCTGGTACAAGGAGCTCGACACCGAGGCGCGAGCCGCCACCAACGAGCTGATGTTCGGACGGATCAAGGCGGATGCCTTCGTGGAGCGGATCCAGAAGCGGGCCGACGCCATCAAGAAGGACAGTTCCGTCGCCAAGTTCACGCGCTGACCGATCGGAGTAGCGGGATCATGCGGCACGGCAAGTATCCATTCGTGATCGGGTTCCTCCTCGCGCCCGTCACGCTGTACGTGGTCTTCGTCATCGCGCCGTACGCCCAGGCGTTCCAGATCTCGATGACCAACTGGCGGGGGCTGTCCGCCCCGCAGTGGGTGGGCTTCGACAACTACCGGCGGCTGCTCGACGACGGCAGCTTCTGGAAGGCCGTCCAGCACCACGGCGTACTGCTGCTTGCCCTGCCGCTGATCACCATCGTCATCGCCCTGTTCTTCGCCTTCCTGCTGAACGTCGGCGGGCGGAGCATCGGCGGCCAGCGGCAGGGGGTCCGGGGGGCGAAGTTCTACCGGGTGGTGTTCTTCCTACCCCAGGTCCTGGCCGTGGCCATCATCGCGGTGCTGTTCCAGATGGTCTACCGACCCAACGAGTCCGGTCTGATCAACGGCGTGCTGATGAAGCTCGGGCTTGACCCGGTGCTCTTCCTGATCCGGCCCAACCTGGCGCTCTGGTCGATCATCGCGGTGTTGGTCTGGCAGGCGGTCGGCTTCTACGTGGTGCTCTTCTCGGCCGGGATGGCCTCCATCCCGGGGGAGATCTACGAGGCGGCCGAGATGGACGGCGCGAGCAGGGTGACCCTCTTCTTCCGGGTCACCCTGCCGCTGCTCTGGGACACCCTCCAGGTGGCCTGGGTCTATCTCGGCATCGCCGCGTTCGACGCGTTCGCCATCGTCGCCGTCCTCTCGGTGGACAGCGGCGGCCCCGACGGCGCCACCACGGTGCTGGCCGTGGAGATCTACCGCAACGCCTTCGTCTACTCGAAGTACGGCTACGCCTCCGCGATGGGCGTGGCGCTCTTCTTCCTCACCATCACCTTCGCGGCGTTGACCTTGCGGCTGACCCGGCGGGAAAGCGTGGAGTACTGACATGACACAGACGACGCTGCCTCCGACGGGCGCCACCTCGCCGGCCACCCCGCCGACCGCCCGCCGCGGGCGCCAGCAGCACGAGGTACGCCTGCTCGCCCGCCTCGGGCACGTGGCGCTCGCCGTCTGGGCGGTGATCGTCATCGTGCCGATTCTGTGGACGTTCCTCGCCGCGTTCAAGAACACCAGCGAGATCTTCAGCAGCCCGTGGACACTCCCGGCCGAGCTGCGCTGGGAGAACTTCGGTCGGGCCTGGACCAAGGCGCACGTCGGCCGGTACTTCCTCAACAGCGTCCTCGTGGTGGGGTGCAGCACCTTCGGCACCATGCTGCTCGGCTCGATGGCCGCCTACGTGCTGGCCCGGTACCGGTTCTGGGGCAACCGGGCGATCTACTACCTGTTCGTTTCGGGGCTTGCCTTTCCGGTCTTTCTCGCCCTGGTGCCGCTCTTCTTCGTGGTGAAGAATCTGGGCCTGCTGGACACCCGCACCGGCGTGATCCTGGTCTACATCGCCTACTCACTGCCGTTCACGATCTTCTTCCTGACCGCGTTCTTCAAGACGCTGCCGAACTCGGTGGCCGAGGCCGGGATGATCGACGGCTGCTCGCACACCCGGCTCTTCTTCCAGGTGATGCTGCCGATGGCCAAGCCGGGCCTGATCAGCGTGGCGATCTTCAACATCATCGGGCAGTGGGCGCAGTACCAGCTGCCGCTGGTGCTGTTGTCGAACGCCAAGGACAAGTGGGTGCTCACCCAGGGCATCGCCGACATCTCGGTCAACGCCGGGTACGAGGCCGACTGGTCGGGCCTCTTCGCCGCGCTGACCATCGCCATCCTGCCGATGATCATCGTCTACGCCGTCTTCCAGCGGCAGATCCAGTCGGGCCTGACCTCCGGCGCGGTCAAGTGATCCGCCGTACCCGCCCAGCCCGATCCACGGGCTCGGCGCGGTGCGCCGGGCTCGGCCGGCGCGGGGGCGGCCGGGGGCTTCAGCGGTGCCAGGCCGCCGGAGGGCCTCAGTGGTGCCAGGAGCGCCAGAGGGCGGCGTAGGGACCGCCGGCGCGGACCAGCTCGTCGTGTGTGCCGATCTCGGTGACCCGGCCGTCGGCCAGCACCGCGACCCGGTCCGCATCGTGCGCGGTGTTGAGCCGGTGCGCGATCGCGATCACCGTCCGGCCGGTGACCAGGGCGGCCAGCGCCCGCTCGGTCCGCCGGGCGGTGGTCGGGTCCAGCGCCGCGGTCGCCTCGTCGAGGATCAGCGTGTGCGGGTCGGCGAGCACCAGCCGGGCCAGCGCGAGCTGCTGGGCCTCGGCGGCGCCGAGCTGGCGGGCGCCGTCGCCGAGCGGGGTGTCCAGTCCGTCGGGCAGTCTCGTGAACCAGTCGGCCCCCACCGCCACCAGGGCGGCGCGCATCCGGTCGTCGGTGGCGTCCGGGGCGGCGAAGGCGAGGTTGTCCCGGACCGAGCCGATGAAGACGTGGTGCTCCTGGGTGACCAGGGCGATCCGGCGACGACGCTCGGCCGGGTCGAGGTCGGTCACCGGGCAGCCGCCGATGCTGACCACTCCCTCGCGGGGCGCGTCGATCCCGGCGAGCAGCCGGGCCAGGGTGGACTTGCCGGCCCCCGACGGGCCCACCACGGCCAGCCGCTCGCCGGGGCGTACCTCCAGGTCGATGCCGTGCAGCACGTCGGGCCCGGCGGCGTACGCGAACCGCGCGCCGCGTACCACCAGTCGCTCGCCGGACGGCGCGGCGGCCCGGCCCGGCGGTTCGGTCGGCACCAGGCCCACCCCGAGCACCCGGGCGTACGACGCGAAACCCCGCTGCGCCTGCTCGGTCCACTGCAACAGCCGGTCCAGCGGCTCGATCGCCTGCTGTAGGTAGAGCGCGGCGGCGACGACCGCGCCGAGCGAGACCGACCCCCGGGTGAGCAGGTGACCCCCGACCAGCAGCACCGCCGCCACCGGCAGCGGGTAGCTGGCCTCCACCACGGAGAAGAAGACGGTACGCAGCCGCAGCGTCGCCCGGCGGGCCCGCCACACCCGGGCGATGTGCCCGGTGCCGTGGGCGACCCGCGTCTCGGCCAGCCGGAGCGCCTCGACCGTCCGAGCGCCCTCGGCGGTGGCGGTCAGCGCCCCGGTCAGCTCGGCGCTGGCGGCCCCCTCGGCCAGGTACGCGGGGCTGGCCCGCCGCAGGTACCACCGGGTCACCGCCGCGATCACCGGCAGCGCGGTCAGCGCGACCAGGCCGAGCAGCGGGTGCAGCAGGAAGACCGCCCCGAACAGCAGCGCCAGCTGCACCGAGGCGATCACGATGGTCGGCGCCACGTCCCGGACGGTCGTGCCGACGGTGGCGACGTCCACCGAGCTGCGGGTGGCCAGCTCGCCGGAGCCGACCCGCTCGACGACGGAGACCGGCAACCGTAGGGTCGCCCCGACGAAGTCCTCGCGCAGGTCGGCGACGGCCCGCTCACCGAACCGGTGGCCGGTGTACTGCGCGTACCGGGACAGCAGCGCCTGCACCAGCACGCAGCCGGCGATGGCCAGCGCCAGCCGGTCGACGGTCGCCACGTCGGTGCCTGCGGTGACCCGGTCGACGATCCGGCCCAGCAGCCACGGCGGGGCGAGCCCCGCGATCGCCGCGGCGCCCTGGAGCACCAGGACCACCGCGACCGACCCGCGGTGCCGGCCGATCAGTCCCCGCAGCGCCCCGCGGACGGCGGGCCGGTCGGCGACCGGCAGCCCGCTCACCGCAGCGCCCCCGCGGCGTCTCCGGGCCGTCCCGCGCCTGGCGACGGGCCGCCGGCCGTCGGGTCGGCTGCCGCTGTGCCACTGGCCGCGGGCGGTCCGCCGCTGGAAGTGCGGTCCGCCGGGTCGGCGCTGTCCCGGGACACCAGGCGTCGGTAGTCGGGGTCCCGGTTCAGCAGGTCGGCGTGCCGGCCGGTGGCGATGATCCGGCCGGCGCGCAGGTGGGCGACTGTGTCGGCCCGGCCCAGCAGCAGCGGAGACGTGGCCAGCACCAGCGTGGTGCGCCCGGTCCGCGCCGCGCGCAGCCGCTGCGCGATCCGGGCCTCGGTGTGCGCGTCCACCGCCGACGTCGGTTCCATCAGGATCAGCACCTCGGGGTCGGCCAGCAGGGCCCGCGCCAGCCGCACCCGTTGCCGTTGGCCGCCGGAGAGGGACCGGGCCCGGGTGTCGAGCAGGGTGTCCAGCCCGGCCGGGAGAGCGTCCACCACGTCCTCGGCGGCCGCGGCGTGCAGAGCGGCAGCGATCCGCTCGTCGTCGCCGGGCCGGGCGGCCTCGCCGGGCGGCCGGGGGAGCAGGACCTCGCGCAGCGGGCCGGCGAACAGGTACGAGTCGTGCTCGGCGACCAGGATGCGGGCCCGCACCTGCGTCAGCGGGATCCCGGCCATCGGCAGGCCGCCCCAGGTGACGTCGCCCGGGACGTACCGGCCGAGCCGGTCGGCCAGCGCCTCGGCGTCGGCCGGGTCGTCGGCGGCCACCACGGTCAGTCGGCCGGCACGGACGGTCAGTCCGGTGACCGGGTCGTGCAGCGCGGCGTCGGCGGATGGGACGGCCGGTGCCGGCCGCCGGGCCACCGGCACCGGCCCTGCGATGGGGGTGCCGCCCACGTCGTCCGGGGTCAACTCGAGCAGCGCGACGATCCGGCGGGCCGCGACCCGCCCGCGGATCAGCTCGTGGCCGCCCTCCAGCAGGAACCAGACCGGCACCACGAGGGTCGCCACGTAGCCGTAGACCGCGACCAGCTCGCCAATGCTGATCTCGCCGCCCACCGCCATCCGGGCGGCCAACCAGACCACCGCGGCGAGGAACAGCCCGGGGATGGCGACCGTCGCCGCGTCGATCCAGCTGTTCACGGCGCCGACCCGGTAGCCCTCGGCCAGCAGGTCCCGGGACCGGGCGGCGTACCGGCGGGCGAACAGGGCCCGCCCGCCGACGCCGGCGAGCACCCGCAACCCGGCCACGATGTCACCGGAGCGGGCGGTGAGGGCGCCCTGCTGCTGCCGGTAGACCGACTCGGCCCGGTCGAGGCGGCGCAGCAGCGGCGCGACGATCAGGCCGACCGCCGGGACGCCGATCAGCACGCAGAGCGCCAAAAACGGGGAGATCGACCAGAGCACGACGGCGATCACCCCGTACGCGGCGACCGCGCCGACCCCGGGCCCGGTCAGCGTGAGCACCTGGGCCGACCAGTCGATGTCGGAGCCGCCGACCGTGGCCACCTCGCCCGCCGCGACCCGACGGGGCAGCACCGCGCCGAGCCGGGACACCTGCCGCAGGACGAGGGTGGCCGAGCGGGCCTTGGCGTCCTCCCGGATGTAGGTCATCGTGCGGTGGCGCATGATGCCCAGGTACGACAGGGCCACGCCGGCCAGCACGATCGCCGTGACCCAGAGCCACAGGGCGCGGCCGTTACCGGTGCGCAGCCCCTGGTCGACCGCGCGGGAGATCAGCCAGGGCCGGGCCGACAGGCCGACCATCCAGGCGGTGCCCAGAAGACTCCCGCGCAGCACCCGCCCGGGCTGGCGGCGGACCAGCCAGCAGATGTACCGCAGTGGCCCGCGGAGGTCCGGAGTGCCGGGCTCGGCGTGGGGGATCTGCGGTGGCATCCGGTCACGCTACCGATCCGGCCGTCGACCCACCGCCCCGTTACTCGCCGGGCGGTGGGCGCCGCGCACGTCGCCGCGCTCTGGTCCTGACCCGGGCGCGGATTGGTTGTCGCACGGGCGAGGCAGAATCACGTCCGTGCTGGTGGCGGTGGTGGCGGACGAGCGGGGCGGGGGAGTGTTGCAGCCCCTCGACCCCGCCGGTCGCCCGACCGCGCCCGCCGAGCCGGTCACCGACCTCACCGCCGCGGTCGCCGCCCGGGAGGCCGCCGACCACCCACGCTGGGTCTGGGCCACCGGCGCGACGCTCTACCCGGCGCTGCTGCGCGCCGGGGTCCGGCTGGACCGCTGCCACGACGTCGAGCTGACCGAGGCGCTGCTGCTCGGCCACGCCGGTCGCTGGGGCGAGCCGCGGTCGCTCGCGGCGGCCTGGGCCCGGCTCACCGGCGCCCCGGTGCCGGCGGATCCGCCGCCCCGCCAGCCCGATCCGCCCGGGCACGCCCAGGGCGCCCTCTTCGACACCCCGTCCGGGCCGCCCGGTCCGGGCATCACGGCGTTGACCCGGGTGTACGCCGACCAGCTCGCCCGGATCGCGGCGACCACCCACCCCGGCCGATTCCGGCTGCTGGTCGCCGCGGAGTCGGCCGGCGCGCTGATCGGCGCCGAGATGGGCGCGGTCGGCCTGCCCTGGCGGGTCGACGTGCACGACGCCATCCTGACCGGGCTGCTCGGCGAGGCGTCCCCGGTCGGCGGCCCGCCGCGCCGGCTGGCCGAGCTCGCCGCCCGGATCGCCGAGCTGCTCGGCGTGCCCGGGCTGCACGCCGACTCGCCGGCGGAGCTGATCAGGGCGTTCGCCCGGGCCGGGGTGGAGCTGCCGAACACCCGGGCCTGGGTGCTGCGCGGCGTCGACCATCCGGCCGTGCCGCTGGTCCTGGAGTACAAGGAGCTCTACCGGATCTGGACGGCGCACGGCTGGGCCTGGCGCGACGCCTGGGTCTCCGGCGGCCGGTTCCGCCCGGAGTACGTGCCCGGCGGGGTGGTCTCCGGCCGATGGGCCACCCGGGGCGGGGGCGCGTTGCAGATCCCCAAGGTGATCCGCCGGGCGGTGGTCGCCGACCCGGGCCACCGGTTCGTGGTGGCCGACGCCGGCCAGCTCGAGCCCCGGGTGCTCGCCGCGGTCTCCGGGGACGCCCGGCTGGCCGCGGCCGGCGGGGCCGGTGACCTGTACGCGGCATTGGCCCGGGACGCGTTCGGCGGTGACCGGGCCCGGGCCAAGGTGGCCCTGCTCGGCGCGATGTACGGCCAGACCGGTGGGGCGGCGCTGCCCGCGCTGGCGGTGCTGCGGCACAGCTACCCGACCGCGTTCGGGTACGTCGAGGCGGCCGCCCGCACCGGCGAGGCGGGCGGCCTGGTCCGCTCGTGGTTGGGGCGTACCTGCCCGCCGGGTGGGGTGGCCGCCGGTGGTGACGACGGTGCTCCCGACCCGGACCTCGACGGTGGCCCGCAGTCGCCCCGGGCCCGGGCCGCCCGGTCACGCGGCCGGTTCACCCGCAACTTCGTCATCCAGGCCACCGCGGCGGAGTGGGCGTCGACGCTGCTCGCCACGCTCCGCGCCGAGCTGGCCGGCACCGCGGCGGAGCTGGTCTTCTTTCAGCACGACGAGGTGGTCGTACACTGCCCGGTCGAGCAGGCGGAGGCGGTGGCCGAGGGGGTGGCCCGCGCCGGGGCACGCGCCTCGGCGTTGCTGTTCAAGGACACCCCCGTCCGCTTCCCGCTGGACCTGTCCATCGTGGAGTGCTACGCCGACGCGGCCTGAGTGACCGGTGTCAGCGGTAGATGTGCACCGGCATGCCGACGCCGATCACCGACCACAGGCGGTTCATCGCCGGGATCGGCACCCGTACACAGCCGTGGCTGGCCGGGAAGTTCGGCACCGAGGTGGCGCCGTGCACCGCGTACCCGTTGTGGAAGTAGTTGGGCCGCCAGAGCAGGCCGAGTGAGCTCTGCCGCCACCCGTCGATCCGCCGCTGGATGGTGAAGTTCCCGGTCGGCGTGGGCGTACTGGACTTTCCGCTGGACGCGTCGAGGATGCGGACCACCGCGCCCTTGCGGGCCAGGTAGAGCACCTGGCGGTCGAGATTCGCCTCGACCGAGTAGCCGGTGTGGGTGTAGCGCGGCCGGGGGACCACCGGATGGGCCAGCGCCGCCCAGGTCCGCGGGCCGACGATGCCGTCGCGGCCGAGGCCGTTCACCTTCTGGAAGGCGACCACGGCGTGGAACGTGGAGCCGCCGAAGACCCCGTCGGCGGCGCCCACGTCGTAGTGCAGGGCGGCGAGCCGGCGCTGCAGGCTGGTCACCGCGGCGCCGCGGGAACCCTGCCGCAGCACCGGCTGGGACGTGGCCAGCGCCTGGCCGGCGAGGGGCGTGGCCGCCGCAGTCCACGCGGGTGCGGCGGACGCCGGCTGGGCGGGGGCGAACAGGCCGGTGGCGACCAGCACGGCCGCCCCGAGCGCCGCGCCGGCGCGGGGGTGTCGCCGGTGGGTGGTGGGTGGGACGGGAATCATCGCTTCTCCCTCCGAACTCCGAGATCTGAGCGTAGTTCGCGAAGGTGTCGCGCCGCTGCCCCGCCGAGGGTCCCGTCCGGGGCCAATTATCCGTTTCGCCCCGACACTCATCGTGCTGGTGCTCGTTGCATGGGGTGTGCGTACCAGGGGACGGAAGCGGCGTGCCGCCGCGGCGCGTGTCGACAGTGGAGGTGGCCCGCTGAGCCGGATCGCAGGGATGATCATCGCGGCCGGCGGGGGGCGTCGGATCGGCGGACCCGAGGCGTTGCTGCACCAGGGCGAGAAGCCGCTGGTGGACCAGATGATCGACACGATGACCGAGGCGGGCTGCGAGCACATCGTGGTCGTCCTGGGCGCCGCCGCCGACCAGGTCCGGGAGACCGCCGACCTGTCCCGGGCCACCGTGGTGGTCAACCGGGCGTGGGGCACCGGGGTCGGCTCCTCCATCCGGGCCGGGCTGGCCGCCCTCACCGACGAGGGGATCGAGGCGGTGGTGGTGGTGCCGGTGGACATGCCCGGCCTGACCGCCGGGGCGGTACGCCGCGTCGCCGCGCTGCCGTACCCGGACGTGCTGGTCTGCGCCACCTACGACGGGCTGCGCGGCTACCCGATGCTCTTCGGCCGCCGGCACTGGGCCGGCATCGCCACCCTGGCCAGCGCGGACGTCGGCGCCCGACCGTACCTGCTGGCGCACAAGGACCAGATCGTGGACATCTCCTGCGACTCGGTGGCCGACGGCAGCCGGGTCGACACGCCGGAGCTGATGGCGCTCTACGGGCTGACCGTCCCCCCGCAACGGGTCGGGGTCTGACCCGGCGAGTCAGTCCCGCGCCGTCCGCCGCGGTCGGGGGGCGCCACCAAGGCGGCCGAGCGGCGATACTCGTCGTCATGTGCCGACTCGCTGCCGCCCTGCTGTTCCTGGCCGCCCTGGCCGGCTGCGCCGAGCCGGGGAGCATCCCCGAGTCGGCCATCTCCACCGGTCAGCCCGAGTGGACCACCTCCCAGGCGGAGGTCACCGGGGTACGCGTCGCCGCGGACCCGCGCTCGCTGGTGCTCACCCTGGCGCTGCCCGGCGGCGCCGACGGCTGCTCCCGAGGCCCCCGGGTCACCACCGTCACCGAGGAGAACGGCCGGATCTACGCCAACGTGGTGCACGAGTCCCGCCTGACGCAGGTGGTCGGCGCCTGCCCCACGCACACGCCCGGCGAGGTGACGCTGACCGTCCCCGGTCCCGTCGGCGGCCGGACCCTGGTGCTCAACCAGGAGCCCTGGAAGCGCACGGGCGACACGTACGGGCGCTGCGACGCGACGTTCGGCTGCGACCCGATGCCGGCCGACCACTGTGACCCGGCCTGGATCAGCGTCGCGGTGGGCCACATGGACGTGTCCCGGCACTCCACCGGCTCCGTCGAGGGCTGCGACGGCAGGTGGTTGGTGATGACGGTGCCGTTCGATCCGGTGCCGTGCGGTGTCGAGGCGCGACCGAGCTGCGCCCCCACGGTCGACGTGCGCCGGTACTTCCTGCGCTGGAGGGGCGGCGACGGCTGGGTCACCGTCGCCGGCTCGACGCAGGTCGGCTGCGGCACCATCCGTACTGTGGAACCGGCCTTCCCTGCCGCGCTCTGCGCCCGGTTGCCACGACCCTGACCACCGGCCCCCACGGTCCCGGCCCGCGCGCCGGCGGCCCGGCCGCCGCAACGGAGCCGGTGCCCGGTCAGACCTCGATGTTGAAGCGGTGCAGCACCGACGGCGCGACCAGGCCCAGGGTGGCCAGCACCGACAGCACGGTGAGCGCGAGGCGCAGCCCCACCACCTCCGCCTTGCTGCCGGTACGCAGCGCGATGCTGTTCGGCAGGCCGATCATCGTCCACATCCGGCGCTTGATCGGGATCGGCCACAGCAGTGGCACCCCGGCCTTGGTGATCATGTCGCCGAGGATGTGGGTGAGGCAGCCGACCGCGACGGCGAGCCCGATCATCGGATAACCCCGGTCGCCGGGCAGCGTGGCGAACGTGTACCAGGCGGCCGCCGCCGAGGTCAGCGTGACGATCACCCAGCCGGCCCGTTCGGCCCACTCGTCGAACAGCCCGCGCAGCGCCAGCCCGATCATGAAGAACAGGATGCTCACCACCGCCCACTTGCCGTACGCGGCGCAGAGCGTGGTGGTGCCCCAGCCGACCAGGGCGGTGAACGGCAGGGTGTGGGTCAGCGTGCGGTGGCCGTTGTTGCGGCGCGGGTCCCGGCTGAGCTTGGTGGCGTAGTAGACGCCGAGCGAGATCTTCTCGATCACCTCGGCCACGAAGAGCGAGAAGACGCCGAACGTCCGGGCGACCGTCGCGCCACCCTGGTTGCGGGTGACCTTGCCGGACAGGTCCAGGTCGGGGAAGAGCGCGCCGCCCGCGCAGACCGCGGTGCCTACCGCCAGCGCCAGCGGTGACTGGTGGTAGTCGGCGAAGTGGTCCAGCGCCCACGACCCGGTGAGCCACACCGCCGCGCCGGACAGCGCGTGGGACGGTCCCATCATCTCGCTCGCCCCTCCCCAGGTTCTTGATCCACAAAAACTACGCCACTGTCTCAGAGGCGCCGGCGAGGGGCAATCACCCGGCCCTCCACTGCGGACGGAGTCAGGGCGTCGGGGGCCGGAAGCTCTGCCGGATCATCAAGAAGTATTCCCGGTTGACCTGCCAGTCGAATTGGTTTGTCAGCCATGAGACGGTGTACGCCCGGCCCGGCGCGACCGTCATGATCAGTCGGGCGGTCTGCACCCGGGTGCCCGCCGCGGTGGTCCACGCGCACTCCCACAGCGCCCCGCCGGCGAACATGTCCAGCGGGGTGATCGCCACCTGCTGGTACCCGGTCAGCTTCCCGTTGCCGGTCAGCCGCCGCTCCTCGCTCTTCCAGTAGCGCACCGGGTCGGCCGGCGCCGCTCCCGGCGTCACGCTGAGCACCCGCGACCCGCCCGGCTCGCGGAAACAGGTCGCCGCGCCGTCGGTGTAGCGCAGCCACCGCGTCGGGGCGGCGATCCGGAAGCCGGTCGGGTCCGTGTACCAGGTCCAGCCGTCGATCAGGCCGTAGCGCTCGTCGGGCGGAGGCGGCGCGGTCGGCACCGGGACGGCCTGCGGCGGAGCGGCGGCCGAGCACGCGAACGCGCCCGGACGCGGTGAGGGGGTGCCGGAGCCGGCGCCCGGCGAGGACGTGCCGCCACCGACGCCGGGTGAGGGCGGCAACGCCCGCTCCTCGCCCCGCTGGCTGAGCACGGCGCCACCGGCCGCCAGCAGTGCGACGGTGACGCCGGCCGCGACGAGGACTGCTCGCCGACGACCGGTCGAGCGTCGCACCGGAGCCGCCGGCAGGGCGGGTGGAGTCGGCCCGGTGTCCGGGTCCGCCGGGCCGCCGAGCGCCGGGCGGGTGATCCCACCGGGCCGCGGCGCCAGGTGCTCCGGCGGCCGCCCGGCCACCGGGACGGCGTCCCCCGCCGCGAGCGCGGCGCGCAGCAGCGACTCGGTCTGGGCGCCGTCGAGCCGCTGCGCCGGGTCGCGCCGTAGCAGGCCGGTCAGCACCGGGCCGAGCGGGCCGGCCCGGCGGACCGGGTCGGGCGGTTCGGTGGCCAGCGCGCTCAGTGTCGCCATCGAGCTGCCCCGGGCGTACGGGGACTGCCCCTCGACGGCGGCGTAGAGCGTGGCGCCCAGCGACCACATGTCGGTACGCGGGTTCGAGACGCCCTCGCGGGCCCGCTCCGGTGCGACGAACTGGGGCGAGCCGAGCACCATGCCGGGGCCGGTCATCAACCCGTCGCCGCCGTCGAAGGTGGCCAGCCCGAAGTCGGTCAGCACCACCCGGCCGTCCGTGGCGACCAGCACGTTGTGCGGCTTGACGTCCCGGTGCAGCACCCCGGCGGCGTGCGCGGCGCGCAGCGCGGCCAGCACCGACAGCCCGATCTCAGCGACCCGGGACGGGGCCAGCGGCCCGTCGGTGGTGAGGATCTGCTGCACCGAGCGGGACGGCACGTACTCCATGACGATCCACGGGCTGTCCTGGAAGTGCACCACGTCGTAGATGCGGACCACGTTCGGGTGGTTGAGCCGGGCGGCCGTACGCGCCTCGCGCAGTGTCCGCAGCCGCAGCTCCTCCCGCTCGGACTCGGCCAGCCAGTTCGGCGGGACGACCTCCTTCACCGCGACGTCGCGGTGCAGCATCTCGTCCCGGGCCAGCCAGACCCGGCCCATCCCTCCGGTGCCCACCAGATCGAGCAGCCGGTACCGCCCGGCGACCAGCAGCTGCTCCACGCGCTCCCCCTCGACTACCCCTGGTACACGATATCCAGGGCCGCCGGGCTTTTCATCCGCAGCGCACCCGGGGCGGGTCAGCTCGGGCCGACCCGCTCCGGGTCGGGGCCGCGCAGGCTCTCCCGTACCACGGCGAGCCGGTCCGTCGTGGCGGCCCACTGCGCGTCAGCGGTGGTCCAGCCGATCAGCAGGTCACCGAGGTCGCCGCCGGGCAGCAGCCGCAACGCCCGGTCCCGCTCACCGAACGGGGTCAGCCAGCTGCACTCCCACCGGACGCCGCCGGCGCCGGCCGGGCCGAGGGCGAGTTCGCGGTACTCGGGCAGGGTTCCGGCGGCCCGCTGCCGCTGCTCCTCGGCCCGCAGGTAGCCGGTCGGGTCGCCGCCGACGGCGGCCGGCTCGACGGTGAGCGTCAGACGGGAGGCCGGGTCCCGGAAGCAGTCCACCTCGTCCTCGCGGAAGCGCAGCCAGCCGACCGGCACGGCCAGCCGGTAGCCGGTGCCCGCGTACCAGGTCCAGCCCGGCGGGGGCCGGAACCCGTCGTCGTTGGTGGCCGGCGCGGCGGCGACCGGCTCGCCGGCCGGGTCGGGCCGCAGACAGGGGAACGGCGGCGGGGTCATCGGCCGGCCACCCTCCGGCGGCGGTGGCCGGTCCCGGTCGGGTTCGTGCCGGTCGGCCTGCTCCCACGGCTCGGCCTCGGCCGCGCCGGCCGTCGCGGCCGGCCGCTCGTCGGTGACCGCGAGCGCGGTGCCCACCCCCGCCGCGGCGGCGACCAGCAGCGCCAGGCCGACCAGCGCCCACCGCCGGACGGTCGCGCGGATGGTCCCGACGCCGCCCGCCCCCGCGCCGGCCGTGCCCGCCGTCATCGCCACGCCCGCCGCGCTCGTCGCGTTCGCCAGGCCGGCCGGTCCCGCCGTCGTTGCCGAGCCGGCCGCGCTCCTCGCGTTCGCCAGGCCGGGCATGCTGGCCGGGGCCGCCGGGGCGTGGCCGGCCCACCGGGGGTCCGCGGTGCCCGCGCCGTCTGGGCGGTTCGCGGGCCCGCTTAACGGGCTCACCGCCCCCGCGCCGGGGGACCGGTCGGCCGGGGCGGGAGCGCCGGGCCAGCGCGGTGGCGGCGGCACCGACAGCAGCACGGTCGGCGGGTCGGTGTCGGGCGCCGGCCGGGCGACCGCCGTCAGCCGTCGGGCCGCCTCGTCGTGGCCGATCCGCCGCCCCGGCTCCCGGCAGAGCAGGCCGGCCAGGACCGGTTCCAGCGGGCCGGCGTGCGGGGCCGGGTCCGGTGGCCCGGAGGCCAGCGCCGCCAGGGTGGCCATCGCGGTGCTGCGGGCGTACGGGGACCGCCCCTCGACCGCCGCGTGCAGGGTGGCGCCGAGCGACCAGAGGTCGGCCTCCACACTGGACACACCCTCGGCGGCGCGCTCGGGGGCGACGAACTGCGGTGAGCCGAGCACCATCCCGGGCCGGGTCATCAGCCCGTCGCCGCCGTCGAAGACGGCCAGCCCGAAGTCGGTGAGCATCACCCGGCCGTCGTCGGCGACCAGCACGTTCTGCGGCTTGACGTCGCGGTGCAGCACCCCGGCGGCGTGCGCGGCACGCAGCGCGGCCAGCAGCGCCAGGCCGATCTCGGCCGCCCGCACCGGGTCGAGGGGGCCGGTGGTGTCCAGCACGGTCTGCAGCGACCGGGAGGGGACGTACTCCATCACGATCCAGGGTTGGTCGTCGACCCGGATCACGTCGTAGAGGCGTACCACGTTGGGGTGGTTGAGCCGGGCGGCGGTGCGGGCCTCGCGCAGCGCGCGCAGCCGCAGCTCGTCGCGTTCCGACTCGGCCAGCCAGCGGGGCGGCACGACCTCCTTCACCGCCACCTCGCGGTGCAGCACCTCGTCCCGGGCCCGCCACACCCGGCCCATCCCACCGGTTCCGACCAGCTCGACCAGTCGGTACCGACCGGCCACCGTCACCTGCTGCACTGTGCTCCTCACCGTCGGCCGACCCACACGGTAGCCAACGGATCGAGCCGCACCCATCGGTCGTCAGGTCGGCCCCGGTCAGCAGGCGGCCCCGTCGAGCGCCAACAGGTTGCCCTCCGGAATGGTGATCCCCGCCCGGCCGCCGGCCAGTTGGGCGGCGGCGCGGCGGGCCTGGAACGCGCCGTGCTCCCGGCGGGCGGCCGCGTACACCCCGGCGGTACGGGCGGCGATGGTCGGCCAGCCGTAGCGCTCGCCGACCACGGCCCGGGCCCGGCGGGCCACCCGGCGGGCGAACACCTCGTCGCCCAGCAACTGGCCGACCGCTCCGGCCAGCGCGTCCGGATCGCTGTGCGGGAAGGTGACCCCGGTGACGCCGGGCTCGACGATCTCGGCCAGCCCACCGGTCCGCGCCACCGCCAGCGGCGCCCCGGCCGCCGCCGCCTCCAGGGCGATCATGCCGAACGGCTCGTAGAGGCTGGGCACCACCGTCGCGTCGGTGGCGCCGAGCAGCGCCGGCAGCTCGGTGGCGCCGAGGAAACCGGCGAACCGGACGGTGTCGTCGAGGCGCAGCCGGCGCGCCTGCGCCTGCAGCTCCTCCCGGTACGGCCCGTCCCCGGCGATCACCACCCGCAGTCCCGGGTGCCGGTCGCGCACCTGCGGCACGGCGTCCACCAGGTGCTGGACGCCCTTCTCGTAGACCAGCCGGCCGGCGTACCCGACCAGCGGCCCGTCCCCGGCGAACCGGGCGCGGGCCGCCGCGACCGCGCGCGGCCGGGCGCGCCAGGCCCGCTCGTCGACGCCGTTGGGCACCACGTCCACCCGGCCCGCCGGCACGTCGAACAGCCGGGCGACCTGCTCGCGCATGTACCCGGAGCAGGCGATCACCCGGGCCGACGCGTTGCTGATCCAATGCTCGACGCCGTGGATGGTGCGATTCATCTCGCCGGGCAGCCAGCCCTGGTGCCGGCCCGCCTCGGTGGCGTGGATCGTGGTGACCAGCGGCAGGTCCAGGTGCTCGGCCAGGGTGACCGCGGTGTGCGCGACCAGCCAGTCGTGGGCGTGGATCACGTCGTAGTCACCGGACTCGGCGGCCCGCAGCGCGGTCCGGGTCAGGGTGTGGTTGAACGCCATCGTCCAGGCCAGCAGCGACCCGGTGGCCAGCGGGAAGGCCACCGGGTCCTCCGGCGCGCGGAGCACCCGAACGCCGTCGGCGTACTCCTCCAGCGGTGCGCCGTCGGCGTGCCGGGTGACCACGGTGACCTCGTGGCCGGCCGCGGCCAGGGCGACCGAGAGGGCGTGCACGTGCCGGCCGAGCCCACCCACCAGCACGGGCGGGTACTCCCAGGACAGGATCAGCACCCGCTGGTGCCGGCCGGGGTGGATGTCGATCACGTCGGCGTCAGGTGACATGCGGCCCCCTTTTCAGTAGTCGCCCCGGGCGCGCGGCGAGGGGACACCGTGAGGGGTGTCAGGCGTGTCGTCCGGGGTCGCCGCCCATCCTGCTCCGGGCCGGATAACCAGCGGAGACGCCGTCGTTGCCGGTGTGTAACGCCCGCCTAGCGGATCCGCCGGACGCGCAGCAGCTCGGCCACCGACCAGGCCTGGAACGGGCAGCCGGTGGCGCCGTGCGGCGCGGCGCCGTCGGCGGTCTCGCTCACCGACCCCAGCCCGTGCTCACCCAAGTGGCCCTCCAGCCCGACCAGCAGGTCGTCGGCGGGCAGCCCGGCTTTCCGGTACGCCTCGACCAGCGGCCCGACCAGCCACGGCCAGACGGTGCCCTGGTGGTAGGCGGTGTCCCGCTCGGCCGGCCCGCCCCGGTGCCGGGGGGCGTAGCCGGGCGAGTCGGGGGAGAGGCTGCGCGGCCCGAGCGGGGTGAGCAGCCCGGCGGCCACCCGGCGCAGCGCCGCCGGGTCCGGCTCCAGCGGGGCGTACGGCAGCGACCAGGCGAGCAGCTGGTTGGGGCGCAGCAGGTCGTCGTCGTGGTGCGCCTCGCCGCCCAGCGGGTACGCCGGCGCCGGCCCGTCCACCACGTCGTGCAGCCAGCCCGTGGGGGCGGGGAACCGCTTGCGGAACGCGTCCCGGGCCCGGTCGTGCAGCCGCCACAGCTCGGCGGCGTCCTGCCCGGCCAGCTCGGTCAGCTCGGCGAGACCGGCCAGCCCGTTGATCCACAGCGCGTTGACCTCGACCGGCTTGCCGGTACGCGGCGTCACCGGCACCCCGTACACCCGGGCGTCCATCCAGGTCAGTGCGGTGCCCGGGGTGCCGCCCTGGTGGATCAGCCCGTCCGCCGGGTCGACCCCGATGCCGTACCGGGTGCCGGCCAGGTGCGCCTCGACCACCCCGTGCAGCGCCGGCAGCAGCTCGTCGCCGAGGTCGGTGTCCCCGGTGACCGTGACGTGCCGGCTCACCGCGTGCAGGAACCACAGCGTCGCGTCGACGGTGTTGTACTCCACCCGACCGGTGTCGGCGGTGTTCGCCAGCATCCCCTCGGACAGCGTCGCCGCGTACGAGCGCAGCAGCTCGCGCCCCTCGTCGGCCCGGTTGGTGCAGAGGAACAGCCCCTCGTACGCGGTCATCGTGTCCCGCGACCAGGCGCCGAACCACGGGTAGCCGGCCACCACGTCCGGGCCGGCCGGGGTGCGCACCACGAACGCGTCCGCGGCCAGCGCCAGCGTCGCCTCGACCGGGTCGGCCGGCTTCGCCGTGGCCACGACCGCCCGGTGCCGCCGCCGCGCGGCCGCCACCACCTCGGTCGCCGGCGGCGGCTCCTGCGCCAGGTCACCGGCCCAGGCCAGCACCGACACCGTGTCGCCCGGCCGGTCCAGCGCGCCGGCGAACCGGCCGGCGTGCCACAGGTCCTCCTCCGGGTGCAGCCCGCGGGCGGCCTCCTCCCGGTGGTACGCGCCGAGCCACCAGCCGCCCTCGGGGCGCCAGTCCGGCCCGGCGAGCCGGAACGCGCCGTCGACCACCGCGCCGCCGTCCACCGGCTCGAGCCGGGGCGCCGGCCCGTCGGCCCGCCGCTCGCCGTGCGCGTCCCGCCAGGTGCACGCGGCGGCCAGCTCCAGCCGGACCGGCCCGCCGGCGACCAGCCGGTGCACCACCGCCACCGCCGACCGGCCGTACGTCATGGCCAGCTCGCGCTCGATCACCACGTCGCCGATCCGCCACCGCCAGCGCGGCAGGCCGTCGACCAGGTCGAAGCGCTCCAGCAGCTCGAAGCCGCGCGGGTCGACCACGCCCGAGGACCACTCGTGCGCGCCGAGCCGCACGGTGGCCCCCGAGGGCAGGGTCACCGCCGGGTCCAGGCTCACCAGGCCCACCGTCCGGGCGGCCGGCGTCTCGCCGGGCACCACCAGCAGGCCGTGGTAGCGCCGGGTGCGCAGGCCGCTGACGGTGCCCGTGGCGTACCCGCCGAGCCCGTCGGTGACCAGCCACTCCCGGGTCGCCCCGGCGGCCAGGTCGGTGCAGACCTGCGGACCGAAACCGATCTCGATCAACTACTTTCCTTCCACGGCGGCGAGGTGTAACACGCCACGACGACAATGGCCGCTGTGGTGAAGTACCGCGGCGGCGTCGAAGATGTGCAGGTGTTCACCGACAGTTCGCCCTCCGACGCACCGTCTCCCGACGCCGAGCGGCTCCGGCTCGCCCAGGCCGATGCCGGGGAGCAGGACTGGCGCGCATGGGGTCCCTATCTGTCCGAGCGGGCGTGGGGGACGGTACGGGAGGACTACAGCGAGCACGGTACGGCGTGGGACTACTTCCCCCACGACCACGCGCGGTCCAGAGCCTACCGGTGGAACGAGGACGGCATGGCGGGCGTCTGCGACGACCGGCAGACCTTCTGTTTCGCGCTGGCGCTGTGGAACGGCTACGACCCGATCCTCAAGGAGCGGATGTTCGGCCTGGGCGGCGACGGCGGCAACCACGGCGAGGACGTCAAGGAGTACTGGTGGTACGAGGACTCCACCCCGACCCACTCCTGGATGCGCTGGCGCTACCACTACCCGCAGGCCGCCTTCCCGTACGACGAGCTGGTCGCGGTGAACGCGCTGCGCGGCCGGGACGACACCGAGTACGAGCTGGTGGACACCGGCATCTTCGACGACGACCGGTACTGGGCGGTGACCGTCGACTACGCCAAGGCCACCCCGACCGACCTGTGCGTGGTGGTGACCGTGGCGAACCGGGGCGACGAGGCGGCCACCCTGCACGTGCTGCCGACGCTGTGGTTCCGCAACACCTGGGCGTGGGGGCTGCCCGGCGCCGACCGGGTGCCCCGGCTGGCCGGCTCGGCCGCCGACGGCGGGGCGGGCGCCCGGCTGGTCGGCGAGCACGGGGTGCTCGGTCAGCTGCTGCTCGAAGGTGACGGCGACCCGACGCCGTTGCTGTGCGACAACGAGAGCAACGCCGAGCGGCTGTGGGGGCTGCCCGGGCGGTCGGCGTACCCGAAGGACGGCATCAACGACCACGTGGTGTCCGGCGCGGACACCGTCAACCCGGCGCGGGAGGGCACCAAGGGCGCGCTGCACTACGTCCTCGACGTGCCGGCCGGGGGGAAGCGGCAGATCCGGTTGCGGCTGACCCGCACCGCGCCGCCGCCCGGCGGGGCCGCGCCGCCGCCGGCCGACCTCGGCGCCGGCTTCGACGCGGTGGTGTGGGCCCGGCGGGCCGAGGCGAACCGGTTCTTCGCCGGGGTGATCCCGGCCGCGGCGAGCGCCGACGAGGCGCTGGTCGCCCGGACGGCCATCGCCGGCCTGATGTGGGGCAAGCAGTTCTACCACTTCGACGTCAAGCGGTGGCTGGAGGGCGACCCGGGCTCGACGCCACCGCCGGCCGGGCGCCGGCACGGGCGCAACAGCGCCTGGTGGCACATGACCAGCTTCGACGTGATCTCCATGCCGGATCCCTGGGAGTATCCCTGGTACGCGGCCTGGGACCTGGCCTTCCACTGCGTCACCATCGCCCGGGTGGACCCGGGCTTCGCCAAGGCGCAGCTGCTGCTCCTGCTGCGCGAGTGGTACCTGCACCCCAACGGGCAGATCCCGGCGTACGAGTGGGCGTTCGGCGACGTGAACCCGCCGGTGCACGCCTGGGCCGCGCTGAAGGTGTTCGAGATCGACGGCTCCCGGGACCACGAGTTCCTCGCCCGGGTGATGCACAAGCTGCTGCTCAACTTCACCTGGTGGGTCAACCGCAAGGACACCGGCGGCAACAACGTCTTCGAGGGTGGGTTCCTCGGGCTGGACAACGTCGGCCCGTTCGACCGCTCGGCCGCGCTGCCGGTGGCCGGCGTGCTGGAGCAGTCCGACGGCACCGGCTGGATGGCGATGTACGCGCTGAACATGCTGGACATGGCGATCCTGCTGGCCGAGCACGACCGGGCGTACGTGGACACCGCGACGAAGTTCTTCGAGCACTTCGCGTACATCGCGGCGGCCGGCTACTCCCAGGGACTCTGGGACGACGAGGACGCGTTCTTCTATGACGTGCTGCGGTTGGCCGACGGCAGCCAGGTGCCACTGAAGGTGCGCTCGGTGGTCGGGCTGCTGCCGCTGGCCGCCACCACCCGGATCACCGCGCACACCCTGCACCGGCTGCCCGAGCTGAACGCCCGGCTGCGCTGGTTCCTCAGCCAGCGCCCCGAGTACGCGGACGTGATCGGCGCCCGCCGGCTCGGCCCGGACGGCCGGCAGCAGCGGCTGCTGACCATGGTCGGCCCCGACCGGCTGGTCCGGTTGCTGGCCCGGATGCTGGACACCGACGAGTTCCTCTCCGAGTACGGCCTGCGCACGCTCAGCCGGGCGCACCTGGACAAGCCCTTCGCGGTGACCCTCGGCGGGCAGGAGTTCTGCGTCGGCTACGAGCCGGCCGAGTCGACCAGCGGGCTGTTCGGCGGCAACTCCAACTGGCGCGGTCCGATCTGGATGCCGACCAACTTCCTGCTGATCAGCGCGCTGCGCGACTACGCCGCGTTCTTCGGCGACGACCTGCAGGTGGAGTACCCGACCCGGTCCGGCCGCAAGTGCACCCTGGACCAGGTCGCCGACGACCTCTCCGTCCGGCTGATCTCGCTGTTCACCCAGGACGGCTGGGGTCGGCGCCCGATCTACGGCGCCGCCCAGCTCTTCCAGACCCACCCGGACTGGCGCGACCTGATCGCCTTCCCCGAGTACTTCCACGGCGACAACGGCGCCGGCCTGGGCGCCTGGCACCAGACCGGCTGGACAGCCCTGGTCGCCGACCTGATCCTCACCCTCCGCCGCCCCTCCGGCCCGCCGCCCCCCGCCGCGTCGATCTAGGGGTAAGTGCTGCTTGTCGATCTCTGGGCACAGCACTTGGCCCTAGATCGACGCGGGTGGGGGTGGGGGGTAACGTGCCGCGGGTGGGGGAGCGTGGGGATACGACGGTGTTGGTGTTCGACGCGGACGACACGCTGTGGGAGAACAACGTCGTCTTCGAGCGGGTGATCGACGACTTCCTGGCCTGGCTGGCCCATCCCACGCTGGACCGCACCGAGATCCGGGCGGTGCTGGACGACATCGAGCGGGCCAACGCCGCCGCCCACGGGTACGGCAGCAAGGTGTTCCTGCGCAGCCTGGCCGATTGCCTGGAGCGGCTGCGGGCGCGCCCGGCCACCGAGCGGGAACGCCGGGAGATCGACGAGCTGGCGGCGGCGCTGGTCGCCCACCGGGTCGAGCTGATGCCCGACGTGGCGGACACCCTCGACACCCTCGCCGGCCGGTACGAGCTGCTGCTGCTGACCAAGGGCGACCGGGAGGAGCAGCAGCGCAAGCTCGACGCCTGCGGCCTGCTGCACCACTTCGCGGCGGCGCACATCGTGCCGGAGAAGGACGCCTCGACGTACCGCTGGCTGGCCCGGGAGCACGGCTTCGACCCGGTCACCGCCTGGATGATCGGCAACTCCCCGCGGTCGGACATCCTGCCGGCCCGGGCCGCCGGGATGCGCGCGGTGTTCATCCCCAACGACAACACCTGGGTGCTGGAGCACGACGAGCTGGACCCGGCCGACGACGGGGTGCTGCGACTGGCCGGGTTCGGCGACCTGCTCCGGCACTTCTGAGCGGGACGGTAACGTCCGCTTCGTGCCCCTGACGTTCCCCTCCCACCTGGCGCCGGTGCTGCCGCTCAAGCTGTGGCGGCCGCACTGGTTCGACGGGGTGGCGCTGGTCACCGGGGCGGTGGCGCCGGACGTCGCGTACCTGCTCACCGGCACCCGGCTCCAGTTCGGCGTCCGGGCCCACACGGTCGGGGCGCTGCTGTGGTGGAGCCTGCCGGTGGCGCTCTGCTACGCCTGGATCGTGCGGCGCACGATCGCCGGGATCGCCGTGCACCTGCCCGGCCGGCGGGCGTTCGGCTGGTCGGACTACGCCGCGCTGGGCGCGGTCCGGCATCCGTGGCAGGTCACCGTCTGCTCCGCGTTGATCGGCGCCGCCAGCCACGTCGCCGCGGACCGGGTGACCCACAGCGAGCGGTGGTTGCTGGCCCTGGGCGTTGACTTCCACGCGGTCACCGGCATCTACTGGTGGTCCTTCGCCGACGTGGTCAGCAGCGCGCTCGGCGGGGTGTTCGTGGTGGGCCTCGCGCTGCGGGCCGCCCGCCGGGGGCAGATCTTCGCCGGCGTACGACCGCCGGCGCCGCCGGCCCGGCCGGTCGTCTTCTGGGCGACGGCCCTGGCGGTGACCGGGGTCGGGGCGACGGTGCTGCCGGTCCTGCCGGCGGCGACCGTCCCGGGCGCGGCCGGGGTGCGCCTGCTGCACCTGATGGCGCTCGCGTTGCTCGCCGGCGGATGGGCGGCGAGCCCACCGCCGCCGATGCCGCCCGCGGTCGCGGACACCGGGAGCCTCGACCACGAACAGCGCCGGGCCGGCTGACCGCGTTACGCCGAACCGCCGTTTTTCAGGATAGTCGTCAATCACATTCTCCGGGCGGCGGAAGTGCTTGTCCGACCAGTTCCCGGCTGCCTAACCTGATCGGGCGTTCACGGCTCTTCGGGGTGAGCCGGAACGTGCCGAAGTCCGGTAGTGGGCACCGTGGAGCTGAGTGCGGGCGGGTCGTACCGCTGCGCTGGGCCCGGCGTCGGCGTCGTGCCGCGCCCGCCGTGCCCGTGCAGGCGAATGCCGCTACCACGCCGGACGGCTGGTGGTCAGGGCCGGGGAGTTGCGGCCTCGGTCCTGACCCGCCGCCGATCATTCTCGCCGCCCCTCGAATTGGTGCGGCGTCCCGCGCTTGCGACGCGTTACACCGTCGCGCGGCAATTGCCGGTGGAGATCCGTCACCATTTCCGGGGCACCGGGAAACCATCCACAGTGCGATCATGCTCGGGTTGGAGTCCACACCTTTCACAGGGAGCGCCGTGCAAGCGTCGACGGGCCGTACCGGGCCGATCCCACCGCCGAACCGGGCCTCCCGGCTGACCACCCTGCCCGCCGCCACCCGGCAGGTCGTTCTCGTGACCGGCGCCAGCTACACCACCACGTACGCCACGCTGGAGACGTTCCACCGGGCCGGCGGCCACTGGGTGCCGGTGTCGGCCCCGCTGCCCGCCCGGGTGGGGTCGAAGGGCTTCAGCGACAACCACGTCGAGGGCGTGGCGACCACCCCCACCGGGGTCTTCTCGTTCGGCCCGACCATGTACGGCATCGCGGCCGACCCGGGCGTCCGCTTCCCCTACCACCAGCTGGTCCCCAACGACTGGTGGAACGAGAACCCGAACTCGACCGCATACAACGCCTTCCAGCACAGCACCAGCAACCCGGGCGGCTACAGCGAGGCGCTGTGGCAGGAGGTCCCGGCGTACACCCACTTCGGCGTGATCACGTACAACATGCCGCCGAACGTGGCGAAGCCGGTGCCCGACGCGGGCAGCGGCATCTTCCTGCACGAGTTCAGCACCGCCGCCGGCAACCCGACCGCTGGCTGCGTCAGCCTGTCGCACACCAACCTGGTGAGCGTGCTGCGCTGGCTGGACCCGGCGCTCTCGCCGCGGATCGTGATCTGCCCCGCGCAGAACCTCGGCCGCTACTGACCCCGCGCCGCCCGGCGGAACGCACGGACACGGCTCGACCGCGCCGGCACGGGCCGGCGCGGTCGAAAGGCGTACGGCTCAGGAGCCCCCGCCGCGGACGATCGCCACCGCCACCCGGCAGAACTCGTCCATGTCCGGGTTGAAGCCGGCGGCGATGTCCGGGTGCAGCCCGGATCGGGTCTCGTCCAGCAGTCGCTGGCAGACCTGCTCGACCGGCTCGCCCGCGTAGCTGGCGCGGACCCGTTCGGTGGCCGCCTGCAGGGCCGAGGTCAGCTGATCCTCCAGCGGCCCGCGCAGTTTCTGCTGCACGGGATCGAGCCCGCTCGGGTCGAGCGTGACATGTGGCTCCGACATCGGCGCTCCCTTCGTCGGCGTCCGCGATACCCCACCGCGGGCGTCGGTCAAACCCCGGCCGGCAGGGCGGCCACCCTTACCTGGTACGAGAAATCGTCCGCCGGCTGCTCCGCGTACGACAGCTTGCGGATCTGCCGGTCGTCGTCGTACAGCGCGACGTCGACGAGCACGCCGAGGTGCGCCAGCCCGATGCTGGTCACCCGCTTCTTGTCCTGCAACACCGCGCACACCCCGCCGAGCAGGCTGCTCGCGTCGGAGGTGCGGTGCCCCGGCGGGCAGTGCAGGGTGACGTCCACCTCGACCGGCCCGCCCAGGGGCGTCCAGCCGGTGCGCTGGGCGGCGGCGCAGGCCGCCTGCAGCAGGGCGCGGACCCTCGTCGCCTGCCGGTGGCCGGCGGCGAAGATGGACAGCGCCTCGGTCTTGACCGGTGGCAGGCCGCTCACCTGGAACGTCAGGGCGAGAGTGCGGGTGTCCTGCACCACGACGGCACCTCCTCGTGGGGACGATCCTGCCCAACCGGTGGACCGGCAGAGGGGTGTTCCCGCGAGAACCAACCGATCGGGCGGACTGTGGTCGGCCGGAGGCGGATCGACGTCGACGGCGACGCGCCGGCTGGCAGAGCACCCCAGAGGCTAGTGGACGTGGCAGTCCGTGACCAGACCGCCACGCTCACCAGATGGGAAGGTCAGGCCCGCCGGCGCCGGCTCGGCCAGAACCGGGCCAGCGAGCCGGCGTCCGCGGCGTCCATGCACAGATCCTTGAAGCGCGCGATCATCCGCCATCATGCCGGCCCGGTCCGACAGGATGGCGCCCTCGTCAGCGCCGGCCGCGCTTGATCTCGTGGAAGGTCGGCATCCGCAGCAGCGGCACCAACGAGTCCCAGAGGACCAGCGCGTCGTCGGTGCCCGGCACGTCGGTGACGATCGGCCCGTGGATGCCGCGCTCGGCGTCCGGCACCATCAGCACCGGCGAGCCGATGTCCGGCCCGGCGGAGGCGTACGACAGGGCGTGCGACTCGCGTACCGCCTGGTCCCAGCGCTCGTCGTCGAGCGCCGCCGCCGCGTCGCCCAGGCCGGCCGCCTCGGCCGCCGCGGCGACCAGGTCGGCGGAGAGCGGGTTGCCGGCGTCGTGGGTGCGGGTGCCGAGCTCGGTGTAGAAGCGGCCGGCATCCTCGGCGCGGCCCTCCGCGCGCAGCGCCTCCACCAGCCGCAGCGCCCGGTTCGACGCGGCCATCGCGTCGGCGAACTGCGGTGGGACGTTGCCGTCGTTGAGGATCGACAGGCTGAAGGCCCGCCACTCGACAATCAGCCCGCGGGCCTCGGCGACGGCGACCAGCCAGCGGGAGGTGCGCCAGGTCCACGGGCAGGCGGGGTCGAAGAAGAAGGTGGCATCCATCGGGCGAGCGTAGGCGGTGCCGGTCCGCGCCGCAGGGTGTGATCCAGCCCACGCAGCCGGCCGGCCGTTGCGTGTTTGACATGTTGCCGAAGGTTTCGTGACTTGGCAGGTCGGGCACTGTTCGCCGCACGAAACGTCCGGGCGGGGCGGATTTTCGCCGTTCCCGGGTCCGTCTCGCCGCGCGCCGGGGCGCGGGTGGCCTCCCCCGGTTCTCGCCGACGAAAGGGGGAGGGCGATGACGACAGACCCCGAAGCGGTCCGACATCGGCGCCGGCCCGGCGTCCGGCTGGGTGCGGCGGCCGCCGCGCTGGCCCTGGTCGCGCCGCTGGCCGCCTGCGGCTCCGATGGCGCCGGCGGTGGTACGCCGACGATCAACCTGTACTACCCGCCGGAGCAGAACCTGCAGAAGGTGGTGGACGACTGCAACGCCCAGGCTCAGGGGCGTTACAAGATCGCCTACCGGGTGCTGCCCCGGCAGGCCGACGACCAGCGGGTGCAGCTGGTCCGTCGGCTCGCCGCGCAGGACAGCGGCATGGACGTCCTCGGGCTCGACGTGACCTGGACCCAGGAGTTTGCCAGCGCGGACTGGATCCGGGAGTGGACCGGCCAGGACAAGGCCGAGGCGGAGCAGGGCACCCTGCCGGGGCCGCTGGAGACCGCCCGGTACGAGGACAAGCTCTACGCGGCGCCGAAGAACACCAACGTGCAGCTGCTGTGGTACCGCAGCGACCTGGTGCAGCAGGCGCCGAAGACCTGGGACGACATGATCAAGGTCGCCCAGGGGCTGAAGGGCGAGGGCAAGCCGTACCAGGTGCTCACCATGGGCGCCCAGTACGAGGGCCTGGTCGTCCTCTACAACACGCTGGCCGAGAGCGCCGGCGGCAAGATCCTCAGCGACGACGGCAAGCAGGCCGTGATGGACGCCGGCACCGTCAAGGCGCTCGACCAGCTGCAGCGCTTCGCCACGTCGGGCGTGACGTCGCCGTCGTTCAGCAACGCCACCGAGGACCCGGTACGCCTGGAGTTCCAGTCCGGCGCCGGCGCGTTCCAGGTCAACTGGCCCTTCGTCTACCCGGCGCTGCAGGAGGCCGACCCGGAGCTGGCGAAGAAGGTCAAGTGGGCGCGGGTCCCGGGGATCGACGCGAACACCCCGAGCAAGGTCACCATCGGCGGGGTCAACATGGCGGTCAGCGCCTACTCGAAGCACCCGACGGAGTCCTTCGAGGCCGCCCGGTGCATCCGTAACGAGAAGAACCAGAAGTTCTCCGCGATCAACGACGGCGTGCCGCCGACCATCGAGAAGGTCTACGACGACCCGGAGATGGACAAGGCGTACCCGATGAAGGACACCATCCTCGAGGAGCTGCAGGAGCCGGCGGTCCGGCCGACGACTCCCGCGTACCAGAGCATCTCCACGGTGATGTCGGCGATCCTGTCGCCGCCGTCGGGGATCAAGCCGCAGCAGACCGCGGACGAGCTGCGCAAGGCGATCGCCGACGCGCTGGAGTCGAAGGGAGTCTTGCCATGAGTGTGAACGCGACTCCCACCGGCGCGGACGTGGCGGCCGAGGAGACCGAACGGTCCTCCGGGCGGCACGCGGCGGTGCCGACGCAGCGCTCGTCCCGCCGGGCGAAGGCGCCGCTGAGCGAGAACAAGAAGGCCGAACGCCGGCTCGGCTGGCTGCTCTGCGCCCCCGCCGCGCTGGTGATGGTGCTGGTCACCGCGTACCCGATCCTCTACTCGATCTGGCTGTCGCTGCAGCGCTTCGACCTGCGCTTCCCCGACCAGCGCGAGTTCATCGGGCTGGACAACTACGTGACGGTGCTGAGCAACCAGTTCTGGTGGACGGCGTTCGGCGTCACCATGCTGATCACGTTGGTCACCGTGGCGATCGAGCTGGTGCTCGGCATGGGGCTGGCGATGATCATGCACCGGACGCTGGTCGGCCGCGGCATCGTCCGGACGGCGGCGCTGATCCCGTACGGCATCGTCACGGTCGTGGCCGCGTTCTCCTGGCGGTACGCCTGGACGCCCGGTACCGGCTACCTGGCCAACCTGTTCGACGGCAGCGCGCCGCTGACCGAGCGGGCCAGCTCGCTGGCGATCATCATGCTGGCGGAGATCTGGAAGACCACGCCGTTCATGGCGCTGCTGCTGATGGCCGGGCTGGCGCTGGTGCCCGAGGACCTGCTCAAGGCGGCGTCCACCGACGGCGCGACGGCCTGGCAGCGGTTCACCAAGGTGATGCTGCCGGTGATGAAGCCGGCCATCCTGGTCGCCCTGCTGTTCCGCACCCTGGACGCGTTCCGGGTGTTCGACAACATCTTCGTGCTCACCAACGGCGGCAACGAGACCTCGTCGGTGTCGATGCTCGCCTACAACAACCTGATCCGGGGTCTGAACCTCGGCATCGGCTCCACGATGTCGGTGCTGATCTTCATCACCGTGGCGATCATCGCCTTCATCTTCGTGAAGCTGTTCGGCACCGCTGCCCCGGGCAGCGACGACGGGGAGAGGCGCTGAGATGGCCGTCGAAACCACCACCCGGGCGAAGCTGCGCTGGGGCCTGCTGGACGTCATCGTCGTCGTCTTCGCGCTGATCCCGGTGCTCTGGATCGCCTCGCTGTCGTTCAAGACCCCGGCCACCCTCACCGACGGGAAGTTCTGGCCGCGGGAGTGGACGCTCGACAACTACCGGACCATCTTCGACACCGACCAGTTCGTCCGGGCCCTGGTCAACTCGATCGGCATCGCGCTGATCGCCACCCTGATCGCGGTGGTGCTCGGCGCGATGGCCGCGTACGCGATCAGCCGGCTGGACTTCCCCGGCAAGAAGCTGCTGGTCGGGGTCTCCCTGCTGATCGCGATGTTCCCGCAGGTGTCGCTGGTGTCCCCGCTGTTCGAGATCGAGCGGCAGCTCGGCCTCTTCGACACCTGGCCGGGGCTGATCCTGCCGTACATCACCTTCGCGCTGCCGCTGGCGATCTACACGCTGTCGGCGTTCTTCAAGCAGATCCCGTGGGACCTGGAGAAGGCCGCGAAAATGGACGGCGCCACCCAGGGGCAGGCGTTCCGGCGGGTCATCGCCCCGCTGGCCGCGCCCGGGCTGTTCACCACGGCGATCCTGGTCTTCATCTTCTGCTGGAACGACTTCCTGTTCGCCATCACGCTCACCTCGACCGAGCGGGCCCGGACGGTCCCGGTGGCGCTGTCGTTCTTCACCGGCGAGTCGCAGTTCGAGGACCCCACCGGGGCGATCTGCGCCGCCGCCGTGGTGATCACCATTCCGATCATCCTGTTCGTGCTCTTCTTCCAGCGCCGCATCGTCTCCGGCCTGACCTCCGGCGCAGTCAAGGGATAGGTGGTAACAGTGGCTGACATCGTGCTGGACAAGGTGAGCAAGTCCTTCCCGGACGGCACCGTCGCGGTGCAGGACGTCGACCTGGAGATCGCCGACGGCGAGTTCGTCATCCTGGTCGGCCCGTCGGGCTGCGGGAAGTCCACCACCCTCAACATGATCGCCGGGCTGGAGGACATCAGCTCCGGTGAGCTGCGCATCGCGGGGGAGCGGGTCAACGACAAGGCCCCCCGCGACCGGGACATCGCCATGGTGTTCCAGTCGTACGCGCTCTATCCGAACATGACGGTGCGGGAGAACATGGCCTTCCCGCTGCGGTTGGCCAAGCTGGACAAGGCCGAGATCGACCGGAAGGTCGACGAGGCGGCCAAGGTGCTGGAGCTGACCCCGCTGCTGGACCGCAAGCCGGCGAACCTCTCCGGCGGCCAGCGCCAGCGGGTGGCGATGGGTCGGGCGATCGTCCGGCAGCCCAAGGCGTTCCTGATGGACGAGCCGCTGTCCAACCTGGACGCCAAGCTGCGGGTGCAGATGCGCACCGTGGTGTCCCGGCTGCAGAAGCAGCTCGGCACCACCACCGTGTACGTCACCCACGACCAGACCGAGGCGATGACCCTCGGCGACCGGGTGGTGATCATGCGGGGCGGCGCGATCCAGCAGGTCGGCCCGCCGCAGGAGCTGTACGACCACCCGCGCAACCTGTTCGTGGCCGGATTCATCGGCTCACCGTCGATGAACTTCCTGCACGCCGCCGTGCAGGACGGCACGCTGCGCACCGCGCTCGGCGACGTGCCGATCGGCGACCGGATCCGCCGCGAGCTGGAGGCCGGCGACGCGCCGCGCGAGCTGATCCTCGGCGTACGCCCCGAGCACTTCGAGGACGCCGAGCTGGTCGACGAGGAGACCCGCCGGCGTGGCCTGGAGTTCGAGGCGCCGGTGGACATCGTCGAGTCGATGGGGTCGGACAAGTACGTCTACTTCACCATCGAGGGGGAGCGGGCCAGCGCCGCCGAGCTGGAGGAGCTGGCCGCCGACGCCGGTGCCGACTTCAGCGGTGGCGGCAGCAGCCTGGTGACCCGGCTGTCGGCCGAGTCGCCGGTGGTCGAGGGCCAGAACCGGCGGGTCTGGTTCAACCTGGAGAAGATCCACCTGTTCGACCCGACCACCGGGCGGAACCTGACCCTGCACGAGGGCCGCTCGGCGGGCGCGTTGGCTGACTGAGCACGAATTCCCGCGGAAGGGCCGGTGACGGTGGCGTCACCGGCCCTTCGCGCGGGTGCGGCCGGGGCGCCGCCGTCTCACCAGGAGTGGCGCAGCGGCAGGCCGAGGAAGTGGGCGTACCCCTCGAACGCCGCCTCGACCCGGGTGCGCAGCGCGGCGTCGATCGGGGCCAGCGGCTGCACCGTCGCGGTCACCCGGGTCTTGCCGAGCGTTCGTGTCCAGGTGCCGATCACCCGCCCGGAGCGCACCACGGTGGCCCGGAACATGCCGTTGTTGCCCGGCACCACCACCCGCATGGCCTGCGGGTCGAGCATCAGCGCGCGGTCCTTGAAGCCGAGCAGGTACTCGTCGAAGCCGGGCAGCACGAGCAGGTCGTCGACGGGGGCGCGCGGCGCGTCGAGCAGGGCCGGGTCGAGGTACGCCGGCACGCCGTCCACCCGCACCTCGGCGAGGTCGTCGCCGGCCACCGCGATGGCCCGCTTCGCGTCGGTGGCGGTCAGCCCCGTCCAGCCGGTGAAGTCCTGCCGGGTGGTGGGCCCGTGGCTGCGGAAGTATCGCCGGGCCAGGGTGCCCAGCGCCTCGTCGCGCTCCGGCCGGTGCGGGTCGGGCGCCCACTCGTCCAGCAGGGCGAAGGTCTGCTCGGTGCCGACGTGCGGGGCGATGCAGGTGACCCCACGCTGGCTCGCGTACCACAGCAGGTGGTAGCCGCGCTGGCCGGCGCTGTCGACGCCGGCGGCGGCGATCGTGGCCAGGCACTCGGCGCGGGTCAGCCGGCCGCCGCCGGCCAGCGCCGCGCCCAGCGCGTCGGCCGCCCTGTCGACGTCGGCCTCGGTCAGCCCGAGCAGGGCCCGGCGGGACGCCACCCCGGCGAGCGCGCGGACCCCGGTCAGCTCCAGCATCCAGCGGGCGTCGCGCGGCGGCACCAGGTGCACGGTGCCGCGCATCGGCCAGGTGCGCAGCGCCTCCCGCCGCTCCAGCGCGGCCTGCACGTCGGCCACGGTGTGCCCGGGCAGTCTGGCGCCGAGCGACCACAGCCCGCTGGCCGCGTCCTGCGCCTGCATCGCGCCGAACCACTCCACCACCCCGGCCACGGTCTCCGGCCGGCCCCGGGGATGGGCCCGCAGCAGCAGGCTGGTCATCCGTAGGGCGAGCGCCTCGGCGCCGGTCAGCTCCATGCCGCCATCCCCTCGTCGCGCACCCGGCGAGCATAGGAGCCGCCGCCGACAATCCGTACGCATGACGGCGCGAGCAGCGGGGAAGCGGCGCGGGACGAACGGAGGTTCTCCATGACCGCGTCCAGCGAACCGGCCCGCGGGGCCGGCATGGCCACCGGCCGGCGTACCGCCGCGCCCGCGGCCAAGACCAGCGCCGCCGCCACCTTCGCCCTGGTGTTCGGGGTGGCCGGGCTGCTCAGCGTGCTGACCGCCATCCTGGCCTGGATCGGCCTGGTGCTCGGCATCGTCGGGATCGTGCTCGGCATCGTCGGCCTGCGGATGGCCGCCCGCCCGGGCGTCACCGGCCGGGGCGTGGCGATCGGCGGCCTGGTGCTCAGCGTGCTCGCCGTCCTGCTCGGGCTGGCGCTGGCCGCCGGGATCACCACGTTCGTCAACAACCAGGGCGCGGTGGACCGGATCCAGAGCGGCGTCGACGACCTGCGCGACAAGCTCGGCAAGTGAGCCGGCGGCCGGTGCCCTGATCGCGCCACGCCGGCCGCCTCGCCGGCGTCGCGCGATCCCCCCGTGCGGGTTCCCCCCGGAGCCGGCGGTGGCCTCGTTCCCCCCGACGCCGTGCGACCAGGATCCCGGTCGCGGTCCGCCGACGGGATCGTCGCGTCCGGAACTTGCGCAAATCTTGAGCCGGACAGTGAGATGTTTGACGACGCAAGCAATGGGTAGTCGCGAGTTGATCCCGATCGAGAGGAATACGTCTGATGGACGGCCAGGTCAAGGTAGCGATCATCTACTACAGCGCCACCGGCATCACGTACCAGATGGCGCAGGCGGCCGCCGAGGCCGCCGGCGAGGCGGGCGCCGAGGTGCGCCTGCGCAAGGTACGCGAGCTGGCGCCGGAGGAGGCCATCCGGTCGAACTCCGGTTGGCAGGCGCACCGCCTGGAGACCCAGGACGTGATGGAGGTCGAGCTCGACGACCTGTCCTGGGCCGACGTGGTGATCTTCGGATCCCCCACCCGTTACGGCATGATCGCCGCGCAGCTCAAGCAGTTCATCGACACCACCGGGCCACTCTGGGCGCAGGGCGCGCTGGCGAACAAGGTCTACTCGGCCTTCACCTCGACGGCCACCGCGCACGGCGGCCAGGAGACGACGCTGACCTCGCTGTTCACCGTCTTCTACCACTGGGGTGGCATCGTGGTGACCCCCGGCTATACCGACCCCAGCCAGTTCACCGCCGGCAACCCGTACGGCGCCTCGCACACCAGCAACAACGGTGAGACGGCCCCGGACGACGTCGCCCGCAACGCCAGCGCGCTGACCGCGCGCCGTGCGGTGCAGATCGCCGGCATCGTCAAGAAGGGCATGGCGGCCGGCTGAGGTAGCCGACCCGCCGCCGGGGCGACCGGTGGCCGGGCGAGAGCACTCGGACCCGCCCGGGCCGCCGGTCGCCTCCGCGCTACCCGCGATCCGCCGCGGCCTGCGCGCCGACCGGCCGGGCCAGCAGGTGCCCGAGCAGCTCGGCCAGCACCACCATCCCGTCCCGGCTGAGCACCGACTCCGGGTGGAACTGCACCCCGGCGACGCCCGGCCCGCGCAGCGCGTGCACCGCCCCGTCCGCCGGGTCCCGGGACAGCTGCACCGGGCCGTACGGGGTGCCGATCCGGTCGGTGTCGGCGCGGGCGGTGAACGTCGAGTAGAAGCCGACCCGGCGGGGCGTGCCGAACACGTCGACGTCCCGGGGCAGCCCCTGGTAGGGCGCCCCCCGGCGGTGCAGCGGCAGCCCCAGCAGCCCGCAGAGCAGCTGGTGCCCCAGGCAGACCGCCAGCGTCGGCAGGCCGGCGTCGAGCCGCCCGGCCAGCAGCGTCCGCAGCGCCGCCATCTTCGGCTCGTCGACCCGCCCCGGGTCGCCCGGCCCCGGGCCGGCAACCACCAGGTCGTACCCGTCGAGCGGGCCGGGCCGGTGCCACGGCCGGACGGCCACCGCCAGGCCCAGCGCGGTGAGCTGGTGGGCGAGCATCCCGGTGAAGGTGTCCTCGCCGTCCACGATCAGCGCCCGCCGGCCGGCCAGCCCGGGCAGCACGGTCGCCCCCGGCTCCCGCTGCTCCAGCCAGAACCGGGCCAGCGAGGTGTTGCGCGCGGCGAGCACGGCCCGCACCTCGGGGTCGTCGGCGAGGGAGCGCTCGGGTTCACTGCCCGGCTCACGTGCGGCCGGTCCCAGGCCGAGCGCGGCCAGCACCCCGGCGGCCTTCGCGTGCGTCTCGGCCACCTCGCCGGCCGCGGTGGAGTGCCGCACCAGGGTCGCCCCGACCGGGACCCGCAGGTCGCCGTCCGGGGAGATCTCCGCGGTGCGGATCAGGATCGGCGCGTCGAGCGTCTGCCGCCCGGCGTCGTCCCGGCCGAGCAGGGCCAGCACGCCGGAGTAGTAGCGGCGGCCGGTGCGCTCGTGCCGGGCGATCACCCGGCAGGCGTTCTCCATCGGGCTGCCGGTCACCGTCGGCGCGAACATGGTCTCCCGCAGCACGTCCCGGACGTCCCGGGTGCCCCGCCCGGCCAGCAGGTACTCGGTGTGGGTCAGGTGCGCCATCTCCTTCAGATACGGCCCGACGACCTGCCCGCCCCGCTCGGCGACGCATGCCATCATCTTCAGCTCCTCGTCGAGCACCATGTACAGCTCCTCCACCTCCTTGGGGTCGCGGAGGAAGCGCAGCAGGGCGTCCCGGTCCGGGGCCGCCCCGGCGTGCCGGAAGGTGCCGCTGATCGGGTTCATCATCACCAGCCCGTCGGCCACGCTGACGTGCCGCTCCGGGCTGGCCCCGACCAGGATCCGGGTGCCGGTGTGCACCAGGAACGTCCAGTAGGCGCCCCGCTCGTCGTGCAGCAGCCGGCGCAGCGCGGACAGCGCCGCGCGCAGCGGGTCACCCTGCACCCGGGCCCGCAGCGTGCGGTGGATGACGAAGTTCGCGCCCTCGCCGCGGCCGATCTCCTCGGCCAGCACCCGCTGCACGATCCGGGCGTACGCCTCGTCGTCGACGTCGAACGCGGCGCCGGTGGTGACCACCGGGTCGGCCGGCAGCGCGGCGACGGCGTCGGCCAGGCCGATCCGGGCCCGCTCGGCGATGCGCAGGTACTGCAGCGGGGTGCCGTCGTCGCGGCACTCGAAGCCCCGCTCGGTGATCTGTCGGTACGGCACCAGGGCCAGCGTGGCCGGGCTGGTCGTGTCGTCCGGCACGGGCAGGTCGGCGAGGCGGGCGGCCACGCCGACGGTGCCGGTGAACAGCTCGAGCTGGTCGGTGCCGGCGCGGCGCACCAGCGCGAACGGGCCGACGTCGGCGCCGCCGGCGGCGGCGGTGAGCAGGTCGTACGGGCGGGTCATCGGTCTTCTCCTCCGGCCTGGGCGGCGCCCGTCGGGGCGGCCGGAGGAACCGGGGAGGACCGGCGGCCGCCTCGTCGGGCGGCCGCGTGGGTGAGAGCTACGCGTGGACGGTGGCCGCCGGGTCGGCGGGCCACCAGCAGGACGGGTACGCGAGCATGCGCCGAGCGTACGCGAGGCGGTTCGGGCGCGGAAGCCGTCGCCGGATCCGGGCGACCGGTCCGGCGTCGATGGACGCTTCGCCGACCCCGCCGCCGGGTACCGTGACCGGCGATGAACACTCTCGCGCTCGACCTGGGGACCTCCTCGGTACGCGGTCTCGTGCTGGACGGCGACGCCGAGCCGTTGCCCGGCGCGCTGGCCCGCCGCAAGGTGCGCCTGAGCGTCGGCGACGACGGCGCGGGCACCCTGGACGCCGCCGGCTACCTGGCCTGCCTGGTGGAGTGCCTGGACGAGCTGGCCGAGGGCGGTCACCTGACCGACGTGCGGCTGGTCGCGGTCTCCGCCCAGTGGCACTCGGTGGTGCCGCTGGACCGCGCCGGCGACCCGCTGGGGCCGGTGCTGACCTGGTTGGACACTCGGCCGGAGCCGCCGGCCGGCGCGGCCGGCCCGGCCGATCCGGAGGCCTTCCACCTGCGCACCGGCGCGTGGTGGCACCGGTGCTACTGGTCGGTCCGGCTGCCCTGGCTGCGGGACCGGGTCGGCGCCCCGGTCGCCCGGTTCGCCGGCCTGGTCGAGTACGCGCTGGGCCGGCTGCTCGACTCGGCGCCGATGTCGGTCTCGATGGCCTCCGGCACCGGCCTGCTCGACCTGCGCACGCTGGACTGGGACGCGGAGGCCGCCGAGCTGGCCGGGGCCCGTCCCGGCGAGCTGCCCGAGCTGGCGCCGATGGACTGGCGGGGGCGGCTGAGCCCCGAGCACGCCCGGCGCTGGCCGCAGCTGGCCGAGGCACGCTGGGCCGCGCCGGTGGGCGACGGGGCGGCGTCCAACGTCGGCTCGGGGTGCGTGGACGAGCGGCGGGCCGCGGTGACCGTGGGGACGTCGGCCGCGGTGCGCTTGGTGCAGCGGGTTCCTGCCGGGACGCCGTTGCCGCCGTTGCCGTACGAGCTCTGGCGGTACCGGGTCGACCACGAGCACGTGGTGACCGGGGCGGCGTACTCCTGCGGTGGGAACCTGTTCGCCTGGGCGAACCGGGAGCTGCGGTTGCCCGAGGGGCCGCAGCTGGAGGCCGCCCTGGCCCGGATCCCGCCGGACGGTGGCGTACCGGCCAATCCGCGGCTGGGCGGGGACCGGCCGCCGGGCCTCGCGCCGGCCGGCACCGGCGAGCTGAGCGGGCTGCGTTTCACCACCACCTCGGTGCAGCTGCTGGCCGGCCTGATGAACGGGTTGTGCCGGATGGTGGCCGACGACCTCGCCGTGCTGGAGTCCGCGGTCGGCGCGCCGGTGGACGTGGTGCTCGGCGGGGGAGCGGTGACCGCCTCGGCCTGGTGGCGCGGCGCCTTCGCGGCGGCGCTCGCGCCCCGGCAGGTGCGGCACCGCGCCGAGCCGGAGATCGGCGCCACCGGCGCGGCGCTGGTGGCGCTCGGCCGGGTAGCGGAGGCGGGCCGGCTCGCCGAGGCGGACGGCACCGAGCGTGACCCGGCGCCGGCGTCCTCGGCCACGGGGAGCGCCGGCCGGCCCGCCGAGGACCGGCGGCCGCCGGCCCGTTGACACCGCTGGCCCGCCTGGTTGGATGGACCCCGCTCCCCGGCGTGGGGAACGGGGACCGAGGAGGCCGGGGTGGACGCAGCTGGCGAGGACGGCCGGGATGCCGAGTCGACCCGTCGCCACCCGTACGACGACGGGGTGTTGGTGCACCGGCGGCGCTCGCCGCTGCGGCTGCGCGACTGGCGGGTGCGGACCAAGCTCGCCACCGTGCTGGTGATCCCCTCGGTGGCGTTCCTGGTGCTGGCCGGGGTGCAGACCGCGGGCTTGGTCGGGCGGACCACCGCGCTGGGCGACTTCGCCGCTCAGGTCGGCATCGGCCGGCAGATCAGCACCGCCGTCGACCGTCTCCAGCAGGAGCGGGACCGCTCGGCGGGTGAGCTGGCCGGGCTGCGCCGCGGCGAGGGCGCCGCCGCCCGGACCGCGGCCACGGCGGCCCTGCAGCCCTTGCAGGCCGCCACCGACCAGGCCTTCGCCGAGTTGCGGACGGCGGCCGGCCCGCTCGCCGACGCCGACGCCGCCTGGCGGGTGGCGTACGCCGAGGCGTTGGAGGCGTACGACCAGGTGGTCTACATCCGGTCGGCGATCATGCCGGCCGTGCTGAGCAGCGACACCATCCTCAGCAACTACCACCGGTCGGTCGACGCGCTGCTCACCCTGCTGGCGGAGCCGACGCCCGGGCAGGAGCACCCGGAGCTGAACGACGCGGTGCTGCGCTACGTGCAGCTGGCCCGGGTGAAGGAGCTGTCCTCCCGGGTCCGGGCCCAGCTGTACCAGGCCGCCCGCGCCGGCCGGTACGAGCTGGACGACCAGGTCGCCCTGACCGACCTGCGGGCGCAGCAGCTGGCCGCCCTGGGAGCCTTCCGGGTGGCCGCCACCGGCGATCAGATCGCCCGCTACGACCGGACCTCGCGGGACCCGGCCTTCGTCACCGCCTCCGGCCTGGAGGAGAAGAGCCTGCCCGGCGGCACGACCCAGCCGGCGGTGCTGCCGGCCGCGCAGTGGTGGGCGGCCAGCGAACAGCGGCAGGAGCTGCTGCGGCAGCTGGAGAGCGAGGTGCTCGACGACGCCGTGGCGCAGGCCGACGAGGTCAGCGCCGACCAGCTGCGCACCACGCTGCTGGTGGTGGGCGGCATCGTGGTGGTGCTCGGGCTCGCGGTGCTGCTCGCCCTGCTGATCGGCCGGTCGATCGCCAACTCGCTGCAGGCGCTGCGCGGTCAGGCCCTGCGCATCGCGCAGATAGAGCTGCCGCACGCGCTGGAGCGGCTGCGGGCGATCGACCGGGGCACCCCGACGATCGATGTGCCGCCGCCGCTGGTGCGGTCGCTGGACGAGATCGGCGAGCTGGCCGAGGCGTTCGTGGCCGTGCACCGCAGCGCGGTCAGCGTGGCGGTGGAGCAGGCGGAGACCCGCCGTACCGTCAACGCCATGTTCGTCAACCTGGCCCGGCGCAGTCAGGTGCTGGTGGAGCGGCAGCTGGAGCTGCTGGACGACCTGGAACGCGAGGAGGCCGACCCGGACCAGCTGGAGAACCTGTTCAAGCTGGACCATCTGGCCGCCCGGATGCGCCGTAACGACGAGAGTCTGCTGGTGCTGGCCGGCACCGAGTCGACCCGGCGCTGGAACCGCCCGGTCGGGTTGGGCGCGGTGCTGCTGGCCGCCAGCGCCGAGATCGAGCAGTACCAGCGGGTGCGCCACGAGTCGGTGGCCGACCTCTTTGTGGTCGGGCACGCCGTCGGGGAGTTGGTGCACATGCTGGCCGAGCTGTTGGAGAACGCGACCGCGTTCTCCAGGCCGGAGACGGTGGTCCGGGTGACCGCGTGGGCCGAGGGCGGCGGGGCGGTGGTGGAGATCCTCGACCAGGGGCTGGGGATGAGCCCGGCGGCGCTGGCGGAGGCCAACGGTGTCCTGGCCGCCCCGCCCGCGGCCGACGTCGGCGCCGTCGAGCGGATGGGCCTGTTCGTGGTCAGCCACCTCGCCGCCCGGCACGGCGTGCGGGTGCGCCTGGCCGCCGCAGGGGACGGCCTCGCCGCCCGGGTGCTGCTGCCGGCCACCCTGTTGGCGGCGGCGCCCCCGGCCGAGCTGGACCAGCCGGCGGAGCCCCGGATGCTCACCGCCGCGGTGGCCGCCCGGGCCGGGGACGCGGCGCGGCCGCGGGTGCCGACCCGGCGCGCGGAGCTGCCGGTGGCGGGGCGGCGACCCGAGCCGGCGGCGACCCGGCCGGTGCCGATGCGGGCGGAGGACGTGCTGGCACCGGCGTCGGCGCCGCCGGCCACCGGCTCCGGCTGGTGGTCGCGGCAGGGGCCGGCCGCGGGCTCGCCGGCGGTGGCCGGCGGGTCGACGCCCGCCCCGCCGGCCACCCCGGTGACGGCCGGGACCAACGAGCGCGGTCTGCCGGTACGGGTGCCGATGGCGCAGCTGTCGGCCGTCACCGAGCCGGCCCGGCCCACCGCCGGCCCGGCCCGGTCGGACCCGGACCCGGAGGCGGTGGGCGGGATGTTGTCGCGTCTCTACAGCGGCGTACGCCGGGCGGAGGCCGAGGAGACCACGGAGATAGCGCTGCCGCCGGACGGTGGCCGCGGTGAGGGGGGACGACAGTGATGACACTGAGCCAGGAGGCACGGGACCTGAGCTGGCTGGTCAACGCGTTCGCGGAGCGGGTGCCGGGGGTGGCGCACGCGGTGGTGGTCTCGTCGGACGGGCTGCTCGTGGCGATCTCGGCGCACCTGCCCCGCGACAACGCGGACAAGCTGGCCGCGGTCACCTCGGGGTTGATGAGCATCACCGCCGGGGCGGCGCAGATGTTCGACGGCGACATCGTGAAGCAGACGGTCGTCGAGATGGGGCGCGGCTACTTCCTCGTCATGCAGATCCGCGACGGGTCGATCCTGGCCACCCTGGCCGGCGCCGACGCGGACATCGGCGTGGTCGGCTACGAGATGGCGCGGCTGGCCAAGCAGGCCGGCGAGATGCTCACCCCGGCGCTGCGCGCGGAGCTGCAGCAGGCCCTGCCCCGCTGAGCCGCCGGGCCGGACCGCCCCCACGCGGTCCGGCCGGGCCGGCCGGTTGCCCCGGCCGCTGGCGTCACATTCCGTTGGCGCCGATCACCTCGCGGTACCAGTGCGCGCTGCGCTTGAGGACGCGCCGCTGCGTCGGATAGTCCACATAGATCAGTCCCCAGCGCTGCTCGTACCCCTCGGCCCACTCGAAGTTGTCCAGCAGCGACCACACGTGGTAGCTCTCCAGCGGCACCCCGTCGGCGATCGCCCGGTGGGCGGCGGCGAAGTGGTCGCGCAGGAACGCGATCCGGCCGGCGTCGTCGACGGTGCCGTCGGCGTCGAGGGTGTCCGGGCAGGGCAGGCCGTTCTCGGTGACGGTGAGCGGGACCGGCCCGTAGTCGCGGGTGACCCGGGTGAGGATGTCGTACATCCCCTGCGGGTAGATCTGCTGCCACTCGGCCTCGGAGGTGGGCCAGCGCTCGACGGTGCCGCCGTCGGCGGTGACGTAGATCGGCGTGTAGTACTGCACGGCGACCAGGTCGACCGGGCTGGAGATGAGCGCCAGGTCGCCGTCGCGGACCCCGCGGACCATCCGGCTGTCCGGCCCGAGGTCGGCCAGCACGTCGGCGGGGTAGGCGCCGGTGAGCACCGGGTCGAGGTAGAGCCGGTTCTCGTACCCGTCGTAGAGGCGGCTGGCGGCGGCGGCCGCGGCGCTGTCGTCGGCGGGGTAGCAGGGGTGCAGGTTGAACGCGGGGCCGATCCGGGCGGTCGAGCCGGTGGCGCGCAGCGCGCGGACCGCCAGCCCGTGGGCGAGCTGCAGGTGGTGGGCGACCAGGTACGCCGCGTCCGGGTCCTGCCGGCCGGGCGCGTGATGCCCCAAGAGGTAGCCGTTCTGCACCACGGTCTTGGGCTCATTGACGGTCAGCCAGACCGGGACCTGCTCGCCGAGGCCGCGGAAGACCGCGTCGGCGTAGTCGGCGAAGCGGTAGGCGGTGTCCCGGTTCTCCCAGCCGCCGGCGTCCTGCAGGGCCTGCGGCAGGTCCCAGTGGAAGAGGGTGACCATCGGGGTGATGCCGCGCTCGTGCAGGCCGTTCACCAGGCGGCGGTAGAAGTCCAGGCCGCGCTGGTTGGCCGGGCCGGTGCCGTCGGGCTGGATCCGGGGCCAGGAGATCGAGAACCGGTAGCTGCGCAGCCCCAGGTCACGCATCAGGTCCAGGTCCTCGGCCCAGCGGTGGTAGTGGTCGGCGGCCACGTCGCCGGTGTCGCCGTTGCGGACCCGCCCGGGCGTGCGGCTGAAGGTGTCCCAGATCGACTCGCCCCGGCCGTCCTCCTTGGCGGCGCCCTCGATCTGGTACGCCGAGGTGGCCGCGCCCCAGCCGAAGTTCCGCGGGAAGCGCAGCCGGTCGGTGGCGGGGCCGGCGGTCGGCTCGGCGTCCGGCGACGCGGTGGGGTCGGCGGCTGTGGCGCCGGCGGGGACCGGTGTGCCGCCACCGGCGGGGGCGGGGCGGCCGGCCCGGGCGGTGGCGGAGAGCGCGGCGCGGCGCAGCAGCCGCCGTTGGGTGAGCATCGACATGGGCGTTTCTCCTCAGGGTGCGGGTCCACCCCGACGGACCGGGAGCGCTCCCAGCGCAGGTCTGCGGCGCTCCGCCCGCCATGGGGGTGGAACCGTCAGCCTAGAGGGCCGCGGCGGGCGGCCGGGATGGGGGAAGTGGCGGTGCGACGGCGCGGCCGGGGCGGGGCCGTCGGCGGGGGCCGGATAGTCGGCGAGGCCGGCCGGGACGACGGCGCATGCCGGTCCGGTCGGCCTCTTTTCCCGTCGGGTACGACGGGTTTAGTGTGGGGACGGGGGAGGGCAACCCCCGTCCCCAACCGTGTTGCACACACGCACGTCTGGATTGGCGTCCGGCCGTGCGTGTCGCGCGGGAGCCGGGCCACGCGAGTGGCTCTGGTTCCACCTCCCTCCAGCGCTGGGGGTGTGACTGGCGGCGGCGTCCGGGCTGGCCCGCCGTCAGTCTTCCGGGTCGGATCCGCAGCCGGGCGGGCTACGGTCGTCATTTCTCACATCGGTCGATGGAAGCGCTCCCATCGACCGATGCAGCGACTGTAACGCCCGTCACGCCTTTGTGAAAGCCCCTACACGAGATCGAAACATGGATCTGCATTCGACGAGTGGGCATTGCCGTGGGAGCGCTTCCATGGCAGACTGTCGAACCAACGCGTGGAGCCAAGCGAGCGCGAGCCGCGGGTCGCCGAGGGCATCCGGTCCACCGGACGGCACCCCAGGACACGGCGACCGAGCTGCCCCGCAGCCGGCCGGTCCCCGACCACCTTCCCGGCGCCTCCGTCCCCCGCGCACCCCCTGATCCGCGCGTGGAGGCGCCCCTGCCGGGGCCTACCGGCCCCGGCCCGGTTCGAGGAGACACCGCCTTCATGAGAATCCTGGCCAGACGTCGCCGCACGGCGATGCTCGCCGCCACCGCACTGGCGATCGGCGGGATCACCCTGCCCGCCGGCGCCGCCCAGGCCGCCCCGGCCTGCGACGTGGTGTACGCGACCAACGACTGGAACACCGGCTTCACCGCCAACGTCACCGTGAAGAACCTGGGTGACGCGGTGAACGCCTGGACGCTGAAGTTCTCCTTCCCGAACAGCTCCCAGCGGCTCACCCAGGGCTGGTCGGCGAAGTGGAGCCAGACCGGCAGCGAGGTCACCGCGACCAACGAGTCGTACAACGGCAGCCTCGGCACCGGCGCGTCCACCACCATCGGCTTCAACGGCTCCTACAGCGGCAGCAACCCGAAGCCCACCGCGTTCACCCTCAACGGGGTGCCCTGCAACGGCACCCCGGCCAACCAGCCGCCGACGGTCTCCCTCGGCCTGCCGGCCGGGCCGTTCACCGCCCCGGCCGACGTGCCGCTGACCGCCACCGCCAGCGACCCGGACGGCACCATCAGCAAGGTCGAGTTCTACCGCGACGGCCTGCTGGTCAACACCGACACCACCGCCCCGTACGGCTACACCCTCGCCGGTCTGCCGGCCGGCAGCTACACCGTGCAGGCCAAGGCGTACGACAACGCCAACGGCATCGGGGTGGCGGAGAAGTCGTTCACCGTCAGCCCGGCCACCGGCCCGACCCTGGTCGCCACCCCGTCGGCGGTCAGCGTGGCCGAGGGCGGCAGCTCGGCGGTCAACCTCAAGCTCAGCGCCGCGCCGACCGGCAACGTGCCGGTCACGCTCACCCGCACCGGCGATGCCGACATCACGGTCTCGCCGACCACCGTGACGTTGACGCCGACCAACTGGAACACCGGCGCGACCCTCACGGTCGCCGCGGCCGAGGACGCCGACACGCTCGGCGGTACCGCCACCATCACCGCCTCGGCCACCGGCCTCGCCCCGCTGGCGATCACCGCCACCGAGATCGACAACGACACCCCGGGCGGGGACAACGCGTACATCAAGAAGTTCCTCGACCAGTACGGCAAGATCAAGAACTCGGGGTACTTCAGCCCCGAGGGCGTGCCGTACCACTCGGTGGAGACGCTGATCGTCGAGGCCCCCGACTACGGCCACGAGACCACCAGCGAGGCGTTCAGCTTCTGGCTCTGGCTGGAGGCGCAGTACGGCCGGGTCACCCAGAACTGGGCCCCGTTCAACAACGCCTGGACGGTGATGGAGAAATATATAATTCCGAATCATTCAGACCAGCCCACCGCCGGCGCGCCGGGGACGGCGCAGTACGCCGCCGAGTACAACCTGCCCAACCAGTACCCGTCCCAGCTGCAACCGTCGGTGCCGGTCGGGCAGGACCCGCTGCGCGCCGAGCTGCAGAGCACCTACGGCACCGGCGACATCTACGGCATGCACTGGCTGCTGGACGTCGACAACACCTACGGCTTCGGCCACTGCGGTGACGGCACCACCAAGCCGGCGTACATCAACACCTTCCAGCGCGGCACCCAGGAGTCGGTCTGGGAGACCGTCCCGCAGCCGTCCTGCGACACCTTCAAGCACGGCGGCCAGTACGGCTACCTCGACCTGTTCGTCAAGGAGGGCAACGCGCCCGCCAAACAGTGGAAGTACACCGACGCCCCGGACGCCGACGCGCGCGCCGTGCAGGCCGCGTACTGGGCGCTGACCTGGGCCAAGGCGCAGGGCAAGGAGGCCGACGTGGCGGCCACCGTGGCCAAGGCCGCCAAGATGGGCGACTATCTGCGGTACGCGATGTTCGACAAGTACTTCAAGAAGATCGGCAACTGTGTCGGCGCGAGCACCTGCCCGGCCGGCAGCGGCAAGGACTCGGCGCACTACCTGATGTCCTGGTACTACGCCTGGGGTGGCGCGTACGACCCGCAGCAGAACTGGTCCTGGCGGATCGGCTCCAGCCACAACCACTTCGGCTACCAGAACCCGCTCGCGGCCTGGGCGCTGACCAACGTGCCGGAGCTCAAGCCGAAGTCGCCGACCGCGGTCGCCGACTGGCAGAAGAGCTTCGACCGGCAGCTGGAGTTCTACACCTGGCTGCAGTCCGCCGAGGGCGGCATCGCCGGTGGCGCCACCAACAGCTGGGACGGCAGCTACGCCCAGCCGCCGGCCGGCACCGCCACCTTCTACGGCATGTTCTACGACGTCGACCCGGTCTACAACGACCCGCCGTCGAACCAGTGGTTCGGCATGCAGGCCTGGTCGATGCAGCGGATCGCGGAGCTGTACCTGCAGACCGGCAACGCCAAGGCCAAGGCGCTGCTCGACAAGTGGGTGCCGTGGGCCGTCGCCAACACCACGCTGGGCGCCAACTGGTCCATCCCCTCGGACATGAAGTGGACCGGCCAGCCCGCCAACTGGAACCCGACCAGCCCGCAGCCGAACAGCAACCTGCACGTCGAGGTCACCGTCAAGGGCCAGGACGTCGGCGTCGCCGCCGCCTACGCCCGGACCCTGATCGCGTACGCGGCCAAGTCCGGTGACGTGTCGGCGAAGAACACCGCCAAGGGGCTGCTCGACGCCCTCTCCGCGGCGGCCGACGCCAAGGGCGTGTCGACCACCGAGAAGCGCGGCGACTACAAGCGCTTCGACGACGTCTACAACGCGGCCGACGGCCAGGGTCTCTACGTCCCCGCCGGCTGGACCGGGAAGATGCCCAACGGCGACGCCATCGCCGCGGGCAAGAGCTTCCTCGACATCCGGTCGTTCTACAAGAACGACCCCGACTGGCCGAAGGTGCAGGCCTACCTGAACGGCGGCGCCGAGCCGGCGTTCAACTACCACCGGTTCTGGGCGCAGGCCGACGTGGCCATGGCGTACGCCGACTACGGCAACCTGTTCCCCAACGGGTGAGGTGACCCTCCCGGGTGGGTGGCGCGGCGTCACCCACCCGGAGGCCGACCGGGTCCGGGGGAGCGGATCGCCCGGTCGGCGGGCGGCCTGACACCCACGGTCAGGCCGGGGGTGGGCCGGTCGTCCGGCCGACGCAGCGGACCGCTCGGCCCACCCCACCGTCCGCCGTTCGCGCCGTCGCGAAAGGCGGCGGAAAAAAGGGGGCGTCCTGGGATCACACGACCCCGTGCGACGGAGTACCGTATTGCTCGGAGAGGCCGCTCCCCCCGTGGCGGCCTCTCCCTTAATTTTTCCCAGGGCCGCCCTGAAGCCGCCCCGCGAATCGCATGCCGGTGGGGCCGACCCGCGAAGGGCCGGCCCCACCGGCGTCGGCGCTCAGGAGTGGGTGACCGTCAGGCCGTAGATCTGGGTCTGGCCGTAGTTCGTGTCGGCGCACGGCGCGGAGTTGCCGCAGTTCGCCTGGGTGTACGCGCCGGCCTTGAAGTACGCCCCGGAGAAGCCGCGGGTGATGGTCGTCTGCAGCACGTCGTTGTAGTAGACCTTCACCTGCCCGCCGCCGACCACGAACCGACCCTTGTATCGGGTGCCCAGCTGGTACCCGCTGGTGACGAGCTTGTGGTGGGCGTTGTCGCCGTTGGTGACGTACAGGTTCGTGCCCTCCAGCCGGAACACCGTGATGTCGTCGTTCGCGTCGTGGATCTGCGCGCCGACCAGGTGCGGCTTGCCCGCCGGCAGGGCGGTGAACGCCTCGTCGAAGGACATGGTGTGGGTGCCGGAGGTGGAGGACCAGCTGGCGTTGGCCGTACCGTTGGCGGTCATCTCCCGCAGCTCGGAGCGCGGGTACCCGGAGCCGCTGGTGGTGGTGCCGTTGACCGGTGCCCGGAACTGCACCGCGGTGCAGGAGGCCGCGGTGACGAACCAGGGCGCGGACCGGTAGCCGGCCAGCGTGGGCTGGGTGACGGTGGTGGGGTCCTCGGCCGGGCCGGTCGGCAGGGTGACCTTCCAGTTGGTCAGGTTCAGCACGTCGGCCGGCGCGGCGCAGCCGGTGGCGTCGGCCCCGTACACCCGGGCCTCGGTGATGCTGGTCCAGTCGTTGACGGTGTTGCCGTAGCCGACCACCCGCACGTACCGGGCCGCCCGGTCGGTGAAGCCGTACGTCTCCTGTTGGACGGTGCTGCCGCTGCTGTTCCGCTGGCTGATCACGGTGTTCCAGGAGACCGCGTCGGCGGAGGTCTGCACCGCGAAGCTGCTGGTGCGCTCGTCGCCGCGGTGCCAGGCGATGCCGATCGAGCCGACCGTGGTGGCGGCGCCGAGGTCGAAGCGGATCCAGGCGCCGCTGCCCTGGGCCGACCAGCGGGTGGCCAGATCCCCGTCGAGGGTGTTGCCGGGCACGTTCCCGTCGTCGGCGCTGGCGGTCACGCCGGCGACGGGCAGGGCGGTGGCGGCCTGGGCGGCGGGCACGGCGGTGAGGCCCGCGGCGAGCAGCGCCAGCGGAACGGCGACAGCGAGGGTACGTCGCATTGAGGGGTCCTTTGCGGGGGTGAAGGCCGGTATGGGGGAGCTACCCCGCACCAGTGCCGGGTGACCATAAGATGCGGGTTTATGGCAGTCAATGGCTCGGCCGGAAAATCCTGAGCCACCACTCAGTCCGCCGCGGAATTCGCCCGGGCCGCCGCTGCGGCGGTGGTCGCCCACCGCTACGGTGTGCGGGTGCGAGCGACGGCAAGGGGTTGGACCGCGGTCTGGTTGGTCGTACTGGCTCTGGCCCAGGCGGCCGCGCTCGTCGTGGTGTGGCGGTTCGCCGTGCACACCGGGACCGGGCAGTGGCTGGACACGGTCGCCCTGACCGGCAACCGGATCGGGCAGGACCGGATCGACGGACTGGTCAACCGGATCCTCAACGCGATGTCGGTGCTGTCGCTGCTGATCGCCACCGTGGTGATCGGGTTCATCGCGCTGATCCGCGGCCGCAAGGCGCTCGCCCTCGCGGCGACCCTGCTGATCGCCGGCGCGAACGTCACCACCCAACTGCTCAAGTACGCGATCGACCGGCCGGCGCTCGGCATCGACCCAGAGCGGGACGCGGTCGGCAACAGCCTGCCCAGCGGGCACGCCACCATCGCCGCCTCGGTGGCGCTCGCCCTGATCCTGGTGCTGCCGGCGAAGGTGCGGGTGGTCGGGGCGTTCATCGGGGTGGCGTACGCGGCCAGCGCCGGCGTGGCCACCCTCTCCGCCGGCTGGCACCGGCCCAGCGACGCGCTGGCCGCGTACCTGATCGTCGGGGTGTGGGCGGCCGCCGCCGGGTTCCTGCTGTTGATGTTCCAGCACGAGCAGGCGCTGGTCGCGTCGGAGGACGCGCACCGGGTGGCCGCCGCCGTGCTCGGCATCGGTGGGCTGGCCGCGATGCTCGCCTCCGGCCTCGCGCTGTCGTCGCTGCTCCACCAGCAGCACGTGCCGGTGGACGAGCTGGGCCGCCGCTCGCTGTTCATCGGGTACGCCGGCAGCGCCGCCGGCATCGTCGGCGCGATGGGCGTGGTCGCGGCGCTGGTGCTGCTCTCGGTGCACCGCCTGGTGCCCCGGGTCAAGGGCTGACTCTCACCCGGCTCCCGCTCGCCCGCCGGCCCCGGCCCGCGCGTCAGCGGCGGTACGTGCCGACCATGGTGCCGCTGGCCACGTCCCGCCCGGCCAGCGCCGCGTGCACGTCGGCGGCCTGCGGCTCGTCGGGCAGGTCGATCGGGCGTTCCAGCGCGTAGAGCCGGAAGAAGTACCGGTGCGCCTCCTCGGCCTGCGGCGGGTGCGGCCCGTCCCAGCCGGTGGTGCCGAAGCCGTTGGGCCACTCCCGCCCGCCATCGGGCACGGCGCCCTCGGCCACCCCGGTCGAGGCCGGGGAGATGCCGGTGACCAACCAGTGCAGGAACGGGCTCCGGCCGGCGTCCGGATCCTCCACCAACAACAGCAGCTCCCGGGCCGACTCCGGCACGTCGGCCCACTGCAACGGCGGCGATGCGTTCCCGCCCTCCCGGGAGAAGCGCCCCGGCAGCAGGTCGTGGTCGTTGAACGCGGTGCTGCGCAACATGATCCCGGCCATCGTCTCGTCCGCCCCTCTCGTCGGCCCGGCGCGTACCCGGCCCCGGCCGCCCGAAACCGGGTGAGAGGCTGACGACCATGGACCGGGTACGAGCGGCGTTCCGGCACGAGTGCGCCCGACTGGAGCGGATCCTCGGCGCGCTGACCGACGCGGACCTTGACCTGCCCACCCCCTGCCCGCCCTGGCTGGTCCGCGACCTGGTCGCGCACGTCAGCACCGGTGCCGGGCGGCTGGCGGGCATGTTCGCCGCGCCCGCCCCACCGCGCGCCGAGGTGGACGCGGCCGGATACTTCGGCCCGGCCAAGTTCGCCCCGGAGGTGGACGCGGCCCGAGTGACGGCGGCCCAGGCCGAGGCCGCCCGGCTGGCGGCGCCGCGGGTCCACGAGGCTGCCAGGTTGGCGGCGGCCCGGGCGGCGTTCGGGGACGCCTGGCGAGCCACCGACGCCGCCGTCGGCGCTTACCCGGTGGGTCGGCTGGTGCGCACCCGGCACGGGGAGGCGATGACCGCAGCCGACTTCCTGGTGACCCGGGTGGTGGAGGTGGGCGTCCACGGGCTCGACCTCGCGGCCGCGGTGGGCCGGCAGCCGTGGCTGACGCCGGCCGCCGCGGCGGTGATCGGCGACCTGATCACCGGAGGGGCGCCGGCGCCGGACGCACTCGGCTGGGATCCGCTCACCCTGGTCCTGAAGACCACCGGCAGAGCCCCGCTCGACCAGGCGGAGCGGGCTGTCGTGGCCACCGCCGGATTCCGCCGGCTCTCCTTCGCCGGCTGACCTCGTCGGGCGGCCCGCTCATGAAACGGGCGGAGCAACCATGATCGTCTGAGGAGTAGCCAGTCTCCCGTCGGCGTGTCGACTGGCTGACGGTCAGACGATCATGGGCCGCTGAGCGGTGGCGGTGGCGGTGGCGGTGGCGGTGGCGGTGGCGGCGAGCGGCGCGTCGGGACGAGTCGCCGCGCAGGTCGAGGGCGCCCGCCGGGTGGGCCGAGGGCGCCGGCTGGGCGCTGGGTGTGCCGGGCGCGAGGGGCGGCACGGGGCCGGGTGGGCGTGGGGTAGTCAGGGGGCGGTGCGGGGGGCGGGGACGTGCGGGACGCTGCCGCGCAGGTGGGCCAGCACGATCGGGTCGATCCGGCCGGCGACGAGGCGCTCCTCGAGGTTCTCCACGCCCGCCCAGGAGGCGAGCGCGTCGTCGAGCCCGGCCTCGCCGACGGGGTGCCCGGCCGTCGCGAGCAGCCCGGCCACCTCCTCGGCGAGCAGGCCGGTGAGGTCGAGCAGGGTGGTCGGGTCCGGCTTGCCGAACAGCAGCGTGTGCATGTCGAGCAGCCGTTCCAGCTCGGTCAGCGGCTCGGGGTGATCGTCCACCCGCAGGTCGACCAGGTTGTCGCCGGTGCCCGCGTACCCTCCCCGGCGCTGGACCACCAGGATGCCGGCGCTCTGCCGACCGCGCCGGTCGCCGCCGGCCCGGTCCCCGGCGCGGAGCGCGGCGAGCAGCCGCTGCGGGAACGGCAGCGCCGACCCGGCCAGCCAGGCATCGCGTACCGCGTCGACGACGTGCGGGCCGGCCAGGATGTTGCCCTGCACCGCCCAGCCGTCGCCGGCCTGGCCGCCGGCCCAGTCGTGGCAGCGCGGGCCGGTCCAGCTGGCGCCCACGCCGGTCGCCCCGACGATCCCCAGCTGGCGGTCGTCCCGGCCCGGGTCGGCGGCGACCAGCCCGGCCAGCGTGTCGGCCGCGGTCACGCCGGAGCGCAGCAGGGCCAGCCCCTGCGGGCCGTAGGCGAGGTTGACGTGCGCCTGGGTGGCGATCGCACCCACCTCGGCCTCGGTGGCCGGCACCAGCGCGCCGGCGGCGAGGAACTTGCTGGCCACGGCGACGCCGTGCAGGAGCCCGTCGTCGGAGCGGGCGACGATGGAGAAGGTCACCCGTGGAGGTTAGCGCCGGGTGGCGCCCCGCGCCCCGCCCCGACCCACCGGGCGGGTCGGAACGGGCGGGTCAGAACGGCGGCGCGGCCGGTTCGGGCGGTACGCCGCGGGCCCGTCGGGCGTCGGCCACCGCCACCCCCGCCAGGACGAGCGCCGCCACCACCGAGGCGTACAGCGAGCTCTGGTGCCGCAGCACCGGGGCGGCGGCCAGCAGCACCAGGATGCCGATCCAGCGGGACCGGGACACCCGGCCGAACACCTCGTACTCGAACCGGGCCCGGCCGGCCAGGAAGAGCGCCGGGCCGCCGACGCACATGGCCAGCCAGGGCAGCCTGGTGTGCCCGAGGGGATGGTCGATCACCAGCTCGTAGCCGATCGCGGTGGCCACGATGCCGATCACCATCACCAGGTGGGTGTCGGCGGCGGACCGGCCGATGAGGGCCGGCTCCTTCGCCCTGGTCACCGCCTCGCCGAGGATCTGCCCGGCGCGCTGGACGTAGATCCGCCAGAGCAGCACCGAGGTCACGATCGCGGCGGCGAACGCGCCGGTCCGGGCCACGCCGAACGGGCCGTCGCTGTACGACAGGCCGGTCACCAGGATCGTCTCGCCCAGCGCGACGAGGAAGAACTGCTGGTACCGCTCGGCCAGGTGCTCGCCGGCGACCTGCCACTTGCTCACCGTCGAGCGGCCCAGCCCGGGCACCGGCCAACCGAACCGGCCGGCGAGATACTCGATCAGCAGCGCCAGGCCCCAGAGCACCACCTGGGCGTTCGTCGGCAGGAACGCGCCGGTCAACCAGAACACCCCGGTGAAGCAGAACGTGATCAGCATCCGTAGCTTCAGCGGCCGGTACTGGTGCGGGCCGAGCGCGACCAGCAGGACCAGCGGCCGGGTGACCTGGGCGACGACGTACGCCACGGCGAACGCGACACCGGTGGTGCTGAACGCGCGGGGGATCGCCACCCCCATCACCATGGTGCCGACCAGGGCGGTGATCACCACGGTCTGCAATCCGATGTGGTACGGGTCGTACCGGCTGGTCGTCCAGGCGGTGCCCTGCCAGACCGCCCAGAGCGCGAGCAGCAGCAGCAACGTCTTGCCACCGCCGGTGAACGGCGCCCACCCCGTGGTGCCGCCGACGTCGATGGCCAGGTCCTCGAAGGCGCGCGCCGAGACGCGGGTGAGCGCGAAGACGAACACCAGGTCGAAGAAGAGCTCCAGGAACGTGGCCCGCTCCGGCGCGACGCCGAGCGGCAGGAACCCGTCGGTTCCGCCGTGATCTCGTCCGTCGTCCGCCCGGTTCACCTGGCAGTCGTAACACCTCCGACCGGCGGTACGGCCGGCAATCGGAGTTATCCGGGTCCGCGCACGTCTTGTCCGGCCCCCGCCGAGCGGGCACCATCGACCGGATGACGAACCGATGGGGCATGACCGTTCCGCTCGGCGGGGTGCCGCTCGCCGAGCACGCCGCGGTCTACGCGGCCCTCGACCGAGCCGGTTTCACCGACGTGTGGTCGTCGGAGGTCAACGGCGCGGACGCGTTCACCCCGCTGGCCCTGGCCGCCGCCTGGCAGCCGGGGCTGCGGCTGGGCACCGCGATCACCCCGGTCTTCACCCGCGGGCCGGGGCTGCTGGCGATGAGCGCCGCCGCGCTCGCCGAGGCCGCCCCCGGGAGGTTCGCGCTCGGTATCGGCGCCTCCTCGCCGGTGCTGGTGCGGGACTGGAACGCGGTGCCGTTCGAGGAGCCGTTCCGGCGTACCCGGGACGTGCTGCGCTTCCTCAAGGCGGCGCTGGCCGGGGAGACCGTGGACGGGGCGTTCGACACCTTCGGCGTCCGCCGGTTCACGCTGGAGCGGCCGCCCGCGGTGCCGCCGCCGGTGCTGCTCGCGGCGCTGCGCCCGGGCATGCTGCGGCTCGCCGCCGCGGAGGCCGACGGGGTGATCCTGAACTGGCTCGCCGCCGACGACGTGCCCAAGGCGCTCGCCGAGCTGGGTGGCCGGGGCTCAGACTTCGAGGTGGTCGCCCGGATCTTCGTCTGCCCGACCGAGGACGCCGGCTACGCCCGTAAGCTCGGTCGGCGGTTGATCACCAGCTACCTGACGGTGCCCGCGTACGCCGAGTTCCACCGCTGGTTGGGGCGGGAGAGCGCGCTGGGCCCGATGTGGGCGGCCTGGGCGGCCGGCGACCGCCGGGGCGCCGGCGCGGCCGTGCCCGACGAGGTGGTCGACGCGCTGGTGCTGCACGGTTCGCCGGAGCACTGCGTGGCGCGGGTGCGCCGGTACGCCGAGGCGGGGGTGGACGTGCCGGTGTTGGCGCTGCTGCCCACCCCGGAACTGACCGCCGGCGGCGCCGCGGCGCTCGGCGAGCTGATCGGCCGGCTCGGGGCGGGGGAGCGGGCATGAACCTGACCGATCGGATCGCGGTGGTCACCGGGGGAGCGGGCGGCATCGGCGCCGCGCTGGCCCGGCGCTTCGTCGCCGAGGGCGCCGCCGCCGTGGTGCTGGCCGACCGGGACACCGCCGGGGTCACCGCGGTGGCCGATGCGATCGGCCCGGTCGCCCGGGCGGTGACCGTGGACGTCACCGACGAGGAGCAGGTCCGTGAGCTGGCCGCCGACACCGAGCGACGGTACGGCCGGATCGACCTGTTCTGCGCCAACGCGGGCGTGGCCACCGGCGCCGGGGTGGAGGCCGACGACGCCGAGTGGGACCGGGCCTGGCGGGTCAACGTGCTGTCCCACGTGTACGCCGCCCGGGCGGTGCTGCCGGCGATGCTGGAGCGGGGCGAGGGCTACCTGCTGAACACCTGCTCGGCGGCGGGCGTGCTGACCGCGGTGGGGGACGCCCCGTACACCGCGACGAAGCACGCGGCGGTCGGCTTCGCCGAGTGGCTGGCGATCACCTACCGGGACCGGGGCGTGCGGGTCAGTGCGCTCTGCCCGCAGGGCGTGGACACGCCGATGCTCTCCGGCGGGCTCACCGAGGGGCGCCTTGCCGCGCGGGTGATCGCGGCCTCCGGCGCGGTGCTCACCCCCGACCAGGTCGCCGAGGCGACGGTGGCCGGGCTGGCCGAGGAGCGCTTCCTGATCCTGCCGCACCCGGAGGTGGCCGGGTACGCGGTGCGCCGCGCCGAGGACCCGGACGGGTGGCAGGCCGGGCTGCGCAAGCTGGTCCGCAAGCTGCGCGCGGCCGGCGCGACGGACTGAACCCACCGCGCCCGGCCCGACCGGGGCGCCGCGCCGGCCGCCCGCCACCGGTCGTCATAGCGCGCCGGGGCCGGTCCAGGAGTGGGTGCGGTGGTCGTAGGTGGCGGTGTTGTCGAGCGCGGCGCGGTCGGTGTCGGGGCCGCCGGAGAGCACCTTGCCGGGCCGCTCGGGGTCGGGCGCGGCCAGCGCGAGCAGCCGGGTGTAGTCGTGCCGCGGGTCGAGGATCACCTCGTCGGCCGGCCCGCGCTCGACGATCCGTCCCCGGTACATCACCAGGATGTCGTCGGAGAAGTGCCGGGCCGTGGCCAGGTCGTGGGTGATGTAGAGGACGGCGAGGTTGTCCTCCCGCTGCAGCCGGGCCAGCAGGTTCAGCACGTCCAGCCGGATCGACACGTCCAGCATGGACACCGGCTCGTCGGCGATGAGCACCTGGGCGCCGGGCGCCAGCGCCCGGGCGATCGCCACCCGCTGGCGCTGGCCGCCGGAGAGCTCGTGCGGCCGGCGGGCGGCGATCTCCTCGGCCGGGTTCAGGTTCACCCGGGCGAGCATCTCCAGCACCCGCTCCCGGGTCTGCCGGCGCCCCCGGGTGCGCTGGTGCAGCAGCAGCGGCCGGGCGATGTGGTGCTCGACGGTGTGGAACGGGTTCAACGACGCGAACGGGTCCTGGAACACCATCTGCACCTGCCGGTGGTACAGCGAGCCGACGACGGGCGTCTGGTCGTCGAGGCGTACGTCGATCCGGCCGGCGCTGGGGCGCTCCAGCCGGGTCAGCATCCGGGCCACCGTCGACTTGCCCGACCCGGATTCGCCGACCAGCGCCACCGTGCGACCGGGCAGCAGGTCGAAGGAGACGTCGTCCACCGCGGTGAGCGTCGTGCGCCGCCAGCCCCGCCGGAGCGCGAACCGCTTGGTCAGGTTGCTGACCTCCACCCGGCTCATCGGGTCGCCTCCTCGTCGCGCACGCCGGTACGGACGAACCCGCCGCGCGCCCCGGTGAGGCTGGGGAATGACGCCAGCAACTTGCGGGTGTACGCGTGCCGGGGTGACCGGTAGAGCTCCCGGGCCGCGCCGAGCTCCACGATCTCGCCGGCCAGCATGACGGCGATCCGGTCGCTGATCTCCAGCAGCAGCGGCAGGTCGTGGGTGATGAAGACGACCGAGAAGGTCAGCTCGTCGCGGAGCCGGACGATCTCGCGCAGGATGTCCCGCTGGACCACCACGTCCAGCGCGGTGGTCGGCTCGTCCATGATGATCATCTGGGGTTCCAGGATCAGCGCCATCGCGATCATCACCCGCTGGCGCATCCCGCCGGAGAACTCGTGCGGGTACGACCGCAGCCGGTCGGGGTCGACGCCCACCCGGGCCAGCGCGTCGCCGGCGCGCCGGTGCCGCTCGGCCCGGCTCAGCCCGGGCCGGTGGGTGGTCAGCACGTCGTCGAGCTGGGCCCGGATGGAGATCACCGGGTTGAGGGAGTTCATCGCGCCCTGGAACACCATCGACAGCTTCGACCAACGGAACGCCCGCAGCTGCCGGTCCGGCAGGTTGAGCAGGTCGATGGTGCTGCCGTCGGCGTCGTGAAAGAGCACCGAGCCGCCGGTGATCCGGGCCGGCGGCCGGTGCAGCCGGTTGATCGCGTACGCGAGGGTGGTCTTGCCGCAGCCCGACTCGCCGGCCAGGCCGAGGATCTCCCCGGCGGCCACGGTGAGGCTCACGTCGCGTACCGCTCGCACCGGTGGGCTGGTCGCGTACTCGACCGACAGGTTCCGGACGGTGAGCCGGGGTGGTGCGGTCGTCGTCATCGGGCGCTCCTGTCCGCGCGGAGGGACCGGGCGTACGCGCGGGCGTTGCGCAGCCGCGGGTTGATGACCTCGTCGATGCTGAAGTTGATCAGCGCCAGTCCGCAGCCGAACAGGGCGATGATCAGGCCGGGCGGGATGAACCACCACCAGGCGCGCAACTGCACCGCGAAGCCGTTCTGGGCGTAGAACAGCATGGTGCCCAGCGTCGCGGAGTTGGACGCGCCGAGGCCGAGGAATGACAGTCCGGCCTCGCCGAGGATGGCGGCGATCACCGCGAAGACGAACTGGGCGGCCAGCACCGGCAGCAGGTTGGGCAGGATCTCCACCCCGATCACCCGCCAGAAGCGCTCACCGGTGACCCGGGCCGCGGCCACGTAGTCGCGGTTGCGGATGGACAGCGTCTGCGCCCGCAGCACCCGGGAGGCCGCCGCCCAGCTGGTCAGCGCGAGCACCAGGGCGATGGTGGACAGGCCGCGCTGCTCGGGCGGGACGAACCCGGAGATCACGATCACCAGCGGCAGGCCGGGGATGACCAGCATGACGTTGGAGAACAGCGAGAACGCCTCGTCGGCGAACCCGCCCAGGTACGCCCCGAGCACGCCGAAGAAGGCCGACAGCACGGTGGCCAGCACCCCGACGAGCAGGCCGATCTGCAGCGAGCCGCGGGTGGCGTAGGCGAGCTGGGCGAAGACGTCCTGGCCGGTCTGGGTGGTGCCGAGCAGGTGCGCGCCGCTCGGTGGGGTGAGCCCGTCGTTGCTGATCACGTTCGGGTCCTGGACGAGCAGTGGGCCGAGCACCCCGAAGAGGGTGACCAGGCCGACCAGGACGAAGCCGGTGATCAGCAGCGGGGTGGGGGTGGGGAGCATCAGCCGCCAGCCGGCCCGGCCCGGTGTGCCGGGCGCCGGCGCGGCGACCGCGGGTTCGGAGAGTTCCACGTTGGTCATCGCCGCACCCCCGTCAGCCGCCGGCCCGCGTGCGCGGGTCGATCACGCCGTAGAGCAGGTCGACCAGCAGGTTCGCGCCGAGCACCGCGAGGGTGATGAACAGGAAGATGCCCTGCATCAGCGCGTAGTCGTTGTTCTGCACCGCCTGCAGCAGCTTGAACCCGATGCCGGGGTAGGAGAACACCTGCTCGGTGACGATCGACCCGGCGACCACGAAGCCGAGTGAGATGGCGAAGCTGGCCACCGATGGCAGCACCGCGTTGCGGGCGGCGTACGCGGTGAGGATCCGCCGGCCGCGCAGGCCCTTGGCGCGGGCGGTGAGGATGTAGTCCTCGGAGTGGGTGGAGACCATCATGTTCCGCATGCCCAGCAGCCAGCCGCCGATCGACGAGATCACGATGGTCAGCGCGGGCAGGGTGCCGTACTGGACGGCCGAGGCGAGGAAGGGGCCGTTCCAGCCCGGGTCCAGCGTCACGTCGTAGCCGCCCTGTACGGGCAGCCAGCCCAGCACCGACGAGAAGATCAGCACCAGCAGCAGCGCCAGCCAGAAGTAGGGCACGGCGGCGAACAGGGTGGTCACCGGGACCAGACCGTCCAGCCAGGAGCCGGGCCGCCACCCGACGATCGCCCCCAAGCCGACGCCGAGCACGAACGAGAACAGGGTGGCGAGTCCGATCAGAACGACGGTCCAGGGCAGCGACACGGCGATGACGTCACTGACCTTCGCCGGGTACTGGCTGATCGACGTGCCCAGGTCGCCGTGCGCGAGGTTGCCGAGGTAGTCGAGGTACTGCCGCCAGATCGGCTCGCCCGTGGGGGCGCCGAGCAGCAGCTCGTACGACCGTCGGGTGGCCGCGTCCGCCTGGCCGCCGCGTCGTTCCAGCTTGGCGAGCAGGATGTCCACCGGGTTGCCCGGCATCAGCCGGGGGATGAGGAAGTTGAGGGTGACCGCTGCCCAGAGGGCGACGAGATAGAAGCCGACCTTACGGATGAAGTACGTCATGGTCGCCCACCGCCTGGCGCCGGCCGTCGGCCCGTCGTTGTGGCCGCCATGGTCAGCTGCCCGCAGGTGTCAGGCTGAGCAGGACCTGCGAGCTGTCCGGGGTGGCCCAGGACGCGGCGAAGGCGTACGGCTGGTCGGCCGTCGGCCAGCCGGAGAACTTCTTGGTGTTGTACTCGATGATCGTGCCGCCGGTCAGCACCGGGATGTACGGCATGTTCTCCTCGACGGCCTGCTGGATGACGTCGAACTGCGGCTGCCGGGCGGCGGCGTCGGTCGGTGCGAGCCGGCGCAGCCGGCCGAGCGCGGCGTCCACCTTCGGGTCGCTGAACCGGGCGTAGTTCTGCGAGGCGCCCTTGCCGACCGGCTTGGTGTTCGCGGTGAGGAAGTGGTTGGTGTAGAGGTAGTACGGGTCGGGTGCCGGGCCGGAGCCGAGGCTGTCGATGAGCAGCTGGAACTTCCCGTTGGCGCGGTTCTCGGTCCACTCGTTCCAGGACGTCTGCACCACCGTGGTCTTGATCCCGGCCGCCTTGAGCTGCGCGCCGAGGGTGTCGACGGCGGTGATGTAGTCGGTCCAGCCGCTCACCACGTTGATGCTCAGGGTCAGCGGCTTGCCGCCCTTGGCGTAGCTGCCGTCGGCGCCCTTGACCCAGCCGGCGCCCTCCAGCAGCGCGGTCGCCTTCTCCGGCTGGGCGGTGGTCGGGGCGAGCGGCTCGGTCAGCTTGGCGGAGAGGACGGCCTTGTCCCGCTCCGGCAGGGCGAAGCCGGGGGAGATGTCCGAGCTGGTGTCCTGGAAGGCCAGCTTGTTGATCTGCTTGCGGTCCATCGCGTAGTAGATCGCCTTGCGGACCGCCACCTCGGTCTGCGGGCCGGCGCAGCCGAGCGCCGCGTTCGAGCAGGTCATCAGCACCGTCTGGCTGAGCGGGACGGTGATCAGCTGGTACCCGGGATGGGACTTCTCGAAGTTCTGCACGTCGGGTACGGGGCCGGTGAACCAGTCGATGGTGCCGTTGGCCAGCCCGTTCGCGCCGGCCTGGTTGCCGGAGAGCGCGACGGTGCGGATCGCCTTGACCTTGGGCTCGCCGCCGTAGTACTTCGGGTTGGCCTTGAGCGTGTAGGCCTGCGGCTTGAACGAGTCGAGCAGGTACGGCCCGGTGCCGACCGGCTTCTCCATCACCGAGGTGGTGGGGTCGACGCCCTTCCAGAGGTGCTCCGGCACGATGAACGTCTTGCCCAGGATGTTCGGGGTGTCCACGAAGGTGGGCTCCGGGAACGTCATGGTCAGGTGGGTGTCGTCGACGACGGCGACCGTGCCGTCGAAGCCGTACGCGTTCAGCGACTGGTTCTTCTTCAGCATGTCGAAGGTGAAGGCGACGTCCTTCGCGCTGAACGGCTGCCCGTCGGACCAGGTCGCACCGTCGCGGGTGGTGAGCGACAGCACCGTGCCGGTGTCGTTCCACTTGTACTCGGTGCCGAGCCGGGGGACGACCTCCTTGGTCACCGGGGTGACGAAGAACAGCGGCTCGTAGATGGTGCCGACGCCGCCGATCGACGACGGCGCGTACGGATTGAAGTTGATCTGGTAGTCGGTGGACGCCCCGGTGAAGGCGACCAGTGTGGCGTCCTTACCGTCGGTGCTCTTGCCGCCCGACGAACAACCGGTTGCCAGCAGAGCCACGGCGGCGACCGCCGCGACGGCCGACCTCGTCCTGTGCACACCTGAGTGGAGCATCGGTGGTTCCTCCTCGCCCGAAGCGCCTCGTGGACGGCGTCGAACGCCTTCGGGTGCGGCGTCGGACGCCTCGCCGGCGGCCTCGGACCCGATCGACCGTGGAGGTCGGTCCCGGTGCCCCGCACCGTCCCGAACGCCCGCCAAAAACATTCTTATTGAGTTTCACAAATAAAGTCAATCGATTACCATGAGGTTTCCTCGAAGGGAGCCGCATGGCCAACGCCGCAGGTCAGTCCGGTCGTCCGCAGACCCGGGGGGTGGTGCTCGATCTGATCCGCTCGGCCGGCACGATCAGCCGGGTGGAGCTGGCGGCCGGCTCCGGGCTCGCCGGCCCGACCATCACCCAGGTGGTCCGCGAGCTGATCGACGACGGCCTGGTGATCGAGGCGGGCCGGGGCGAGTCGACCGGCGGCAAGCCGCGTACGCTGCTGCGCCTCGACCCCGCGTCCCGCTACGCCGTGGGCGTCCAACTCGACCGGTGCACCTCGGCACTCGTGGTGGTCGACCTGGCCGGCCGCCCGGTGGCCCGCACCTCGTTCGGCGGGTCCGGCATGTCCCCGCCGACGCGGCTGCTGCCGCTGCTCGCCCGACACGTGGAGTCCCTGTTGGACGGCGCCGGCATCGACCGCCGGGCGGTGCTCGGCGTCGGCCTGGTCAGCCACGGGCCGCAGGACCGGCTGGCGGGCGTGCTGCGCACCGCGCAGCCGACCCCGGAGTGGCAGGACTACCCGGTCGCCACCCGGCTCGGGGAGCTGCTCGGGCTGCCGGTGCTGCTCGACCACGACGCCACCGCGGCGGCCGTCGGCGAGTTCTGGGTCGGCGGGGTCGACCCGGCGAGCACCTACGGCTGCATCTACCTGGCCAGTGGCATCGGCGGCGGCGTGGTCGTGGAGGGCGAGGTCTACCGGGGCGGCTCGGCCAACGGCGTCGAGATCGGCCACCTCTCCCTCGACGTGCACGGCAAGCGCTGCGGCTGCGGCAACCCGGGCTGCCTGGAGGCCTTCGCCGGCCCGCAGACGGTGATCGACCGGGCCCGGGCCGACGCCGACCTCGCCACCCGGCTCGCGCTCACCGACGGCCCGGCCGACACCGTGGCCAACTTCGGGCGGATCGCCGAGGCCGCAGCCCACGGCGACCACGCGGCACGCACGCTGATCGAGGACTCGGCCCGCTACTTCGGGCACGCGGCGGTCGCCATGTGCGGCATGTTCGATCTTGACCTGATCGTCCTCGCCGGCCCCAGCTTCGCCGCGGCCGGCCCCCTCTACCGCGCCGGGATCCAGGCCCAGCTGGACCGCTCGATGTTCGGCCGCCAGATCCACCCGGTCCGAGCCGTGCTGTCGGCCAGCGGCTCCGACGCGGCGGCCGTCGGCGGCGCCGTGCTGGTGCTGCGCAGCGAGCTCACCCCGCCCGGTCCCCACCAGCGCGACGGCCGGGCGCTGCGCTACGCCTACCCCGCCCGCACCGCCGCACCGGCCACCCCCGGCGCCGCCGCGGGCTCGCTGGAGGCCGTGACCTGACCCACCGGTCCGGGCGCACCCGTGCCCGGACGTCCCTGTCCCGCAGACGAGAGAGAGCGTCATGCAGCATCTCGTGCCATCCGGTCCCTGGAACCTGCGACTCGCCGCCCCACCGACAGCCACCGAGGCGCCCGCCCCGCCGGACGCCGTCGCCACCGCCACCGTGCCGGCCCAGGTGCCCGGCTGCGTGCACACCGACCTGCTCGCCGCCGGGCTGATCCCCGACCCGTACGTCGAGGACAACGAGCGGGAACTGACCTGGATCGGCCACTGCGCCTGGGAGTACACCACCAGCCTCGACCCGGGCGAGCCGCTCGGCGCCGACGAACGGCTCGACCTCGTCTTCGACGGCCTCGACACGTTCGCCACCGTCAGCCTCGGCGGGGTCCGCCTCGGCGAGACCCGCAACATGCACCGCAGCTACCGCTTCGACGTGGCCGACGCGCTGCGCGACGGGCCGCGCGAGCTGTCCGTCCACTTCGCCGCCACCCGCGACGAGACGCTGCGGGCCAGCCAGGAGAACGGGCCGCGCACCCACTGCAACGCCCACCCGTACAACGCCGTCCGCCGGATGGCCTGCGGCTACGGCTGGGACTGGGGACCGGATCTGGTCACCGCCGGGATCTGGCGCGGGGTTCGGCTGGAGCGGTGGCGGACCGCCCGGCTGGCCACCGTACGCCCCGCCGCGACGGTCGAGGCCGGCAACGGCGTCGTCCGGCTGCACGTCGACCTCGAACGCGCCACCGCCGTCGCGCTGACCCTGACCGCCACGGTCGGCGGCGTACGGGCGCAGGCGTCGGTCGACGCCGGGGCGGACACCGCCGAGCTGGAGCTCGTGGTGCCCGACCCCGCCCTGTGGTGGCCGCGTGGCTACGGCGACGCGCCGCTGCACGAGCTGACGGTCGAGCTGACCGACGGCGACGCGGCCGTGCTCGACACCTGGTCGCGGCGGATCGGCTTCCGCACCGTGGAGCTCGACACCGCCCCCGACGAGGCGGGCATCCCGTTCCACCTGAAGGTCAACGGCAAGCTGGTGCTGGTACGCGGGGTGAACTGGATCCCCGACGACGCGTTCCCCTCCCGGGTGGACCGCTCCCGCTACGCCGACCGGCTCGCGCAGGCCGCCGACGCCGGGGTCAACCTGCTGCGGGTCTGGGGCGGCGGCACCTACGAGTCGGCGGACTTCTACGAGCTCTGCGACGAGCGGGGGCTGCTGGTCCAGCAGGACTTCCTCTTCGCCTGCGCCGCCTACGCCGAGGAGGAGCCGCTACGCGGCGAGGTGGTCGCCGAGGCCCGGGAGGCGGTCACCCGGCTCGCCCCGTACCCGTCCCTGGTGCTCTGGTGCGGCGGCAACGAAACCATCGTCGGCTTCGCCGAGTGGCACGGCTGGCGGCAACGCCTCGCCGGGCAGACCTGGGGCGAGGGGTACTACCTCGACGTGCTGCCCGGCATCGTCGCCGAGCTCGACCCGACCCGCCCGTACGCGCCGAACAGCCCCTACTCGTTCGGGCCGTTCGCCAGCCCGAACGAGCAGGCCCTCGGCACCGTGCACATCTGGGACGTGTGGAACAACCGCGACTACACCCACTACGCCGACTGGAAGCCCCGCTTCGTCGCCGAGTTCGGCTTCCAGGGGCCGCCGACCTGGTCCACCCTGACCGCCGCCGTGCACGACGAGCCGCTGACCCCCGACGGCCCGCAGATGCTGGTGCACCAGAAGGCCGAGGAGGGCAACGACAAGCTGGCCCGCGGGCTCGCCCCGCACCTGCCCGCGCCCACCGACATCCGCGACTGGCACTGGGCCACCCAGCTCAACCAGGCCCGGGCCATCCGGTTCGGCATCGAGCACTTCCGGTCCCTGGCGCCCTACTGCACCGGGACCATCCTCTGGCAGCTCAACGACTGCTGGCCGGTGGTGTCCTGGGCGGTGGTCGACGGCTACGGACGGCGCAAGCCCGCCTGGTACGCGCTGCGCGCCGCGTACGCCGATCGGGTCCTGACCTTCCAACCGCGCGACGGCGGCCTGGCCCTCGTCGCGGTCAACGACACCGACGAGGTGTGGCAGGGCAGCGTGCTGGTGGAGGCCAGGACCGCCGCCGGTGAGGTGCGGGCGCGCGAGAAGGTCGACCTGGACGCCGCCGCGCGCCACGCCACCGTGGTCGAGCTGCCCACCGCCCTGTCCGGCGGCGCGGACCTGCTGACGGCAACCGCCGACGGCCCGTCCCGGGCCTTCTGGTACGCGGCCGAGGACGTCGCCGCGGGCCTGCCGCCGGCCAGGACGAGCACCCGGGTGGAGCGCACCGACACCGGCTACCGGGTGCACGTGCGGGCCGAGTCGCTGGTGAAGGACCTGGCGTTGCTGGTCGACCTGCTCGACCCGGCCGCCGTCGCGGACACCATGCTGGAGACCCTGCTGCCCGGCGAGTCGACCGTCGTCGAGGTGCGCACCCCCGAGCTGGCCGACCCGGAGGCGTTGACCCGTCATCCGGTGCTGCGCACGGCGAACGACCTGTTCCGCTGAGCGTTGCGGGGCGGAGGCGGCACGGCGCCGCCTCCGCCCCGGCGGGACGGGCGGTCAGCGGTGCAGCGCGGCCGGCCGGCCCGAGGGGTGCGGCACAGGCACCGTCGCGACCGCCTGGCGCAGCACCTCCGCGGCGGTCACCCCGCGCAGCTGCGCGTCCGGGGTGAGCAGCAGCCGATGCCCGAAGACCGGCTCGACCAGCGCCCGCAGGTCCTCCGGCATGATCCAGCCCCGGCCGTCGATCAGCGCGTACGCGCACGCCGCCCGGGTCAGCGCGATCACGCCCCGGGGGCTGACACCGACGCGTACCTGGGGATGGGTGCGGGTGGCGGCGGCAAGCCGGACCGCGTACCCGTAGAGGGGTTCGGCGATGTGCACCCGCTGGGCCATCCGCACCATCTCGCCGACCGTCCCGACGTCGGTCACCGCTGACAGCGCGTCCGGGGTGCGGACGGTGGCGCCGCGCAGCACCTCCACCTCGGCGGCCTCGTCCGGATAGCCGACGGCCAGCCGCACCAGGAACCGGTCCAGCTGCGCCTCGGGCAACCGGTGCGTGCCGTCCGTCTCGATGGTGTTCTGCGTGGCCATCACCAGGAACGGCTGCGGCACCCGATGCCGCACCCCGTCGACCGTGACGCAGTACTCCGCCATCACCTCCAGCAGCGCCGACTGCGTCTTCGGCGCCGCCCGGTTGATCTCGTCGGCGATGACGATGTTGGCGAACACCGGCCCGGGGTGGAACACGAAGCCCCGGTGGGCCTGGTCGAAGACGGTCGTCCCGGTGACGTCCGCGGGAAGCAGGTCCGGAGTGCACGAGATCCGCCGCCAGTCGCCCTCGACCACCGCCGCCACGGCCCGGGCCAGGGTGGTCTTACCCACTCCCGGCACGTCCTCCAGCAGCACGTGCCCCTGGGCGAAGAGCGCGGTCAGCACCAGCCGGACGACCTGGGGCTTGCCCAGCAGCACCGAGTCGACGCTCGCCGCGAGCCGGGCGGCGAGCGCGGCGAAGCCCCGCACCTCCGGCTGGGTGAGCGGTTCCCGGGGCCTGTTCACGGTGCTGCTCCTCGGCTGCGGGCGGCGCGGCGGGGCGAGGTTCTGCCGCCCACCCTTTCCCGAGCCGTGGCACATCATATGGGCCGGTGGCCGGCGGGGAAACCCGCAGCGTTCCCCCGTGGACACCCGCCGTGTCCGGGTGCTTGGTCAGCCGCCCGAACGGGTCGTGGCCCGGGCGGTGCAGACCTGCCCGGACCGGGCGGCGGTGTCGATCGAGTAGACCGCCAGCACGGTGAAGCAGTAGTCCAACCGGGCGTCGAGCCCGTTCATCGTGTAGCTGGTCTGTCCAGGCTCGACGGTCGCCATCACCTCGAGGGCCTTCCCGGCCCGACCGCCGGCGACCATGAACGGCACCCTGCCCCCGGACGGATCCGTCCAGCTGAGCGTGATGACCGTTTCGTCGTCGCGCAGCCGCAATTCGGTGGGCGGGGGGCTGGCCGGCGTCGTCGAGACGGCCTTCGCGGCGGCGGTCGGCGCCCCCGACGTCGACCCGTCCCGGCCGAGCGTCGCCGCGCCGGCCGCGCCGGCCACGGCCACCAGCACGACGCCGGTCACCGCGACCGCGACCGTCCGGCCACGCCTGCCGGGCCCATCCTCCCCGGGGTACGTCGGGGCGTCCTCCCGCGCCGGCGGTGTCTCCCGTGCCGGCGGTGTCTCCCGCGCCGGCGGTGTCTCCCGCGCCCGCGGTGCCTCCCGTGGGGACAGGGCTTCCCGCGACGACGGGGCGGGGACGCCGCGCGTCACCGGGGCGACGGTGCCGGCGGCGGCCCGGTGCTCCGCGCCCGGCGCGGCGACGATCGCCTGCTCCGCCGTGGGAACGTCGAGTGCCGTCCGGCCCTCCTCCCACGCCGGGGTGGCCGGTCGCGACCGGTCGACCGGGGGCGTGCCGATCGGCAGCGGTGGAGAGTCCCGGTCGTCGACCGAGCTGTGCCGCGCCGGCGGCACGGAAACCGGACCCTGCGTACCGTCCGGGTCGGTACGCGGCCGCGGCGGGAAGGCCCGGCTCTCGGCCGGGCGGGTGGACACCGGCGGTACGGAAACGGGGGAGTCAGCGTCGTCCGGGCCGGGCCGCGGCGCCGCCTCCTCCTTGGCAAGCGGCGCGGCGATCTGCCGGACCTGGACGGTAGGCCGGTCCCAGCCGAGTGCCCATGGATCGGGCGCCTCCCGCCGGGCCGGCGCGGCTGGAGCAGGTGCGGCCGGCGCCGGTGCGGTCGGCCCCGAGGCGGACGACAGGGCCCCCGGTGACACGTCGACGGCCGGGTCTGGCCGGTCCTGCGCGTCCGTCGTGGGCCCGGGCCGCGCGGGCACGTCGACGGACGGGTCGGGCCTGGCCGGCGCCTCCGTCGTCGGACCGGGTCGCGCGGGCATGTCGACGGACGGGTCGGGCCGGTCTTGCCCGTCCGGGGCGGTGCGCGGGTGTGGTGGCGCGGTGGGGCCGGACAGGGGCGCGGCCGGCCACGCCGCGGGACGTCCCGTTGGCCACTGCGCGGTGGTCGGGTGCTGCTGCGTGGGCGACTCCACCGGGCCGAGCGCGGGCGGGGCCGACCGGGGCATCGGGACGTGCGGGCCAGGGCGCTCCCGCCGGGGCGGCACATGGACCGTTGGTTCCGGCGCGGTCCGCTCGGATCGCACGGCGTCCGGCGGTGCCGAGGCGACTGGCCGGTGCGGCGCGGAGGCGGGTGGCGCGGAGGCGGGTGGCGCGGAGGCGGGTGGCGCGGAGACGGGTGGCGCGGAGGCCGGTGGCGCGGAGGTGGGGAACGCGGACGTGGGTGGTCGGCGCAGGTCGGAACCTGGCGGCTCGGGTTCCGGCGGGGACGACTGCTGATCACGAGGGGCTCGCCGTGGCCAGGGCGACGGAGTAGGCACGGTCGGCGCAGCCCATCCCGGAACCTGCGCCGTCGGCGGCACCGATCCCGGTCGCGGCGCTGAGGTCGGCGGGGCCGAGATCGGCGCGGCTGAGGCGGGTGGGGCTGAGGTTGGTGGCGCTGAGGTCGGTGCCGCCGGGAGTGGCACGGGGGGCGACCCGGGGGTGTGCCAGGGCGGGGCGGAGGACCGGGCCGCCGCAGGCGCGGAGGCCGGCGTCTCCCGCTCGGGCTCGACAGCCCGGGCAGACGGAACGGCCGGTGGGGCCGTAGCGGCGGGTATACCGAGGTACGCCCGAGCGGCGCGTACCGCTGGATGGTCCTCGCCGAGCACGGCGGGCCCGGCGGTGGCCACCCGGCGGTAGTTGCGTCGGGCCTCGTGCCGGTTGCCCAACTCGTCGGCCACGTCGGCGAGATCCGACGCGAGGGCGAGCATCAGGGGCTCCGCGGCGCTCCACCGGCGCTCACCCGCCGCGTACGCCTCCTCCAGCACCCGGCGGGCAGCCGCCGGGTCGTCGGCCTCCCGGTGCAGCCGAGCCAGCAGGTGGGCCGTGCCGATCAGCTCGGGATGATCCTCGCCGTACGTGGAGCGGGCCGAGTTGATCGTGTCGGAGAGCAGCCGCCGGGCGGCCGACAGGTCACCGGCGGAGCGGAGCGCGGCCGCCCGCTGCCGGACGGCCAAGAGGGGAGAGGGCTGCGACACATCAGCCATGCTGCCCGCCGGCCGGGCCCGCACGCTACCCGCCGACCGGGTCCGGCTCCGCCGACTTCCGCAACAAGGCCGCTGAGCTGCGGTGTTGTGCCGCAGATGGAAGCCGCTAACGGCAATTAGCAAGATCCATCCGGGCCGTGTACAGTAATGCCCCGTGCGGCCCGCCAGGGCGGCTGACCGGTGAGCGACTCGCCGGCGCCGGCAGGGTAGGCTGAACGAGCAGGTCCGGGTGGCGGAATGGCAGACGCGCTAGCTTGAGGTGCTAGTGCCCGTATAGGGCGTGGGGGTTCAAGTCCCCCCTCGGACACCACTACGTGTGGAGATCCACGCGAGATCAACTCCCCTCGCGTGGAGACGCGAAACGCTACGTTTCATCTGTGCATCCAGGCGTCGGGAGTGGCTTCCGCCTGCGCTGACACCGTTGCGTCCGTACTGGTGGTGGCCTCGGTGAGTCTTTGCCGCTCGCGTCCCCGCCAGTCCGATGAGCAGCTCGTCGAGGCGCTCGTACCCACCCCGCTGCCGGTCGCATCGCCGGAGCCGGCGCCGCTGCCGACATTGCCCGCGCCTGCGGCCCGTAGTGACGATGGTGTGCTGTTCGACGTGGGCCGGCCCGACGCCGCCGGCCGGGTCACCGCTCGTGGGCTGCTGCGGGCCTTGGGCTGGACGCCAGGCCTGACGCTGCACGTCAACGTCGTGACCGGCGCAATCCTGATCACCCCGGCCGTCGACGGCGCGCACGCCGTGGGCACCCGCGAGGAACTGCCCCTACCGGCGGCCGCCCGACACTTGTGCGGCATCGCCACCGGCGAGCCTGTCCTCCTGGCCGCCCTGCCCCGCCAGAGCCGCATCCTCGTGCACCCCTCACACACCATCACCGCGGTCCTGGCCGACCTGCACATCCGCATCCTCGGAGAGCCCTCATGACCACGGATCCCGATCGTGTCGCCACCGCCCGAGCCCTCCTTGCGCACCTTGGCCTCACCGCCGCCGACCTCACCGGCAGTAGCGCGCCTGCCGTGCCGACGGTCGCCGAGTACCTTCCTGCTGTTGTCGCCGCGGCGAGCCAGGGCGCCCGACGCACCTACGGCAGCTCCTGGAGACGTATGGTCGCCGCCCTCGGCGACGTGCGTATCGACGCGGTGCGCGCCAGTCACCTCGAAGCCCTCATGCGACAGGCCGCCGCCGGCGCCCGCCCTCGGCGCAACTCCCGCAACGGCCGGCACGCCGGCGAGCATCTCGTCGCCGCAGCCCGTGCCTTCTACAACCGCGCCGTCGCCGACGGCCACCTCACCGCCGTGGACAGCCCCGCCCACCGGATCCGCAAACCCCGCCGGCTGCCCAACACCCGCCGTGCTCTTACCCCCGACGAGGTGTCCGACATCAACACCGCCGCCCGCAGCGGCGGCAACGACATCGTGCTCGACGCGCTGCTGCTGCGCCTGCACACTGAAACGGCCTGCCGACGCGCCGGCGCCCTCGCGCTGCGTTTGATCGACCTGGACACCGACCACGCGCTGATCCGTCTGTCCGAGAAGGGCGGCACGCAACGCTGGCAGCCCATCACCCCCATGCTCGCCGGCCGGCTGAACGACCACGCCCGAGCCCGCGGCGCCGTCGCACCGACCGATGCGCTGCTGCGCTACCGCAACGGCCGACCCGCCACATACCGTCGCTACGACCTGCTCTGGGCCCGTATTGGCCGGCAGCTACCGTGGGTCGCCGTGCACGGCATCTCCACCCACTGGCTGCGCCACACCACCCTCACCTGGGTCGAGCGGCACTTCGGCTACGCCGTGGCCCGCGCTTACGCCGGACACACCGACTGCCGTGGACCGGCCACCACCACTTACATCAAGGCGGACCTGCCCGCGGTCGCCACCGCACTCGTGGCCCTCACCGGTCAGCCACACCCGCTGGCCGTAGCCGAGAGCGAGCAGCGGTTCCCCGCCCATGACGCGGAGGCTGGGGCGGCCGCATACCGCAGTGGAACCCACCGCTAGCCGGGTCGTGAAGCGCCGCCCCCGACGTCGGTACTGGCGTGCAACGGTGCCATGGGAGGCAGCAGGTGGCCGATCCCCGCAGCGACGACCCACTGGGCAGCTGGCTGGTCCAAAAGCCACGGCGAGCGCAGTAGGAGTTTCCGTAACCCGCTGCGGTCTTGCACCTGCACAGGTTCCTGCCGCAGCCCGCGACGCCACTGGCCGTCAGGACCCCAGTGCCGATGAGACGGCTCGTCTAGGACCGTAACGAAGGCGTGGACAAGGTCGGGCCAACTCGGCGTGCCCCACCAATGGCGGCACGCCAGCCCCCCGTGGGTTGCGGCGCGCCAAGCCGCGTACCGCCCACCGCGCTTCTCCGCTGTGGTCGCCCAGGCACCCAACGTGCCCGCAACTTGCTCGTTATAGTCCGCCAGATCGTCACCGGCGAACTCGATGAGCCGGAAGCCACCCGGCAGTAGACGCTGAGGATTGACCAACCAGCGCCAGAACCGCACGGCCAGCCAGTCCCAATCGTCCACGCTGACGTCGTCGAGCTGGCCGGCGTCGGCGTCTGCCGGTAGACCCACCTCATAACGCCAGCGCCGAATGATCTGTCGAATCCGCCAACTCGTATGCGCGTTGATACGGAGCATGTCACCGTCGTTGAGCGGGCCATCCCCGGCATGCCAGTCCTCAACAGGGCCATTGCGCCACGCGTTGTTGACTACACCGACCGCCGCGAGATCGAGAACCGCTGCCGCACGATCGGGCTCGATCCCCACCTGATGGGCGAGCATGCCGCGCAGGAGCTCGTCCTCGCGCTGCGGTGTCATCGCGTCGTCGTCGCTACGGCCAGCGGCCTTCTCCATGAACGCCGAGAATGCCAGGCCGTAGGCGGCGGGGCCATCCTCCTAGGACGCTGTACACGCTGCGCCAGGAAGAACGATCACCGCACGGTGCCTTGTTGCCGCGTCGCGAGTCCCGTCTCGTTGCTGCCCGTACTCTGTGCCAGCATGGGAACGAACGCGGCGTGGTGGAGCTTGGAGGCGTTGAACGCTGAGGTGCCTGACCACCATCACGACTCGACGGTGGAGAACCTCGCCGGGATCTTTGATGCCAGCGACGAACTGCGCTGCTTCCACAAGGAGCACGTCCCCGTTGCCGAGGTCGAGAAATGGCAGCTCCACGATGACCCCGACGACACCGGAGGGATCGCCAAGATTGAAGACCTCCGCCGTGCGATCCGGGCTAGGGTTTGGCTGCCGGCGATCGTTCTGGTTCATGTACCCGGCGGGCCTCGATTCGAGCAGTTCAGTGACCCTCGATATGCAGGCGCTTACCACCTTCTCGAAGGTCGTCACCGCTACAACGCCGCTTACCAGGAGCGGACGCCGACGATTTTCGCGTGGGTCGCTCACATCGGCTGCTGCGGCGGGCCCGGCGCTGACCTTGTGGCGGCGGAATCTGGCGGGTAGGCGTGGCTCCATCTGAGCTGCCCTGCAAGAGACAGCGAGGGCGGCACGATCATTGCCGACCCGGGACGCCGGGCCATGCGGGTTCAGAGCCGGTGAGCACCGAGGATTCGCGCGAGAAGGATGTCGTGTTCCTGGTAGACGGCGGCCGTTGCGGCAGTGAGCGCGTGGGACTGTTCACCGTCGCGCGGCCTGGGCCGGGGTATGGCCGGCGGGTGATGTCGAGCTTCGGAGGCGGTGTCGTCGTCCATCGCGACCAGTTCGGCCCCATACGTCGATGCGACGACCGCTGCGATCTGTCTGCCCGCGGCGTCGATGTCGCCTGCATAGCGCAGGCGCACGCCGTGCGCGACAGCGAGTTGAAATAGCACATGATCGATCGCACGCAACTGGCCGCTGGTGCAGGCGATTGGTTGCCGCACCCCGGCAATGAAGGCGATCTCCACGACCGACGGGTTCTCAACGACCGTCAGGGTTTGCGGCGCGAGAATGGGCGGATGGTGTACGAGGTCGAGCAGGGTGAGCGCCATCGGGGCCGGTGAATCGCGCAGTCGCCGGTCGATCGGTCCGTCGCCGACAGCCTCGACGTTGAAGAGCAGGACGGTCGCCGAGAGCCGGTCGGCGATGACACCGACGGTGGCCAGCAGCGCGCGTACAAGATCCGGACGGTTTGGCTCGGTCTGGCCGACGCGTTCGGCGATTGCGGCCACGAGGCGGATGCCGTTGAGGGTGGTCAGGTCGAAGTAGTGCGGGTCGCCGGTGATGTCGTGGGCGAGCTTCGCCAGCGGTACCGGTGGCCGGGCTGGAATGCGTCGCAGGGCTGCGGCGAGCGCAGCGATGCTGTGCCGGATCGCGGTGTCGTCCTCGCCGACGCCGGTTACCCGCATTCGGGCGACGAGCTGCGGTAGGTCAGGAAGCTCTTCGGTCGCGTACTGCCACAGCTGCGCACGACGGTCCGCCGCGGCCAGCGTGGCGGCGCTACGGTCGATGACCGGTTCTCCCACCGCTTTCTCGACCAGTGCGATGAGCGTTTCTCGATCGATGTGGAGCACGGCGAGGAGTTCTCGCAGCGGGACCGTGGCGGTATCGCCGGACACGGTGACGGCGGATGTGCCGCGGCGCCGGCGTGTGGAGGTGTCGAGCCAGGTCCGCAGTTGCGCGATACCGGCTGTGCTCAGTGCCAGGACTCGAACCGTGTTGATCGTCTCGGGGCGGGTGCCGGCGCAGAGACGTCCGTGGACGGCGCGCCACAGAGGATGCAGGTCGACGTCTTCTGCCAGGTAGGTGAGGTCAGCCGGCATGGTTCAGTGTCCGGCCGGGGGGCGTGTCTGCGGTAGGTGCGGCGAGGGGTAGGGGTGTCGGTTCCCCGCTGCCCTTCCACAGCCACGGGACGGTCACGCGGTGCCGGCCGTCGGTGATGACTTCGTGGACGACGACGTGCTGAGCTTCGCGTTTGATCAGCGGGGCGATCGTGGGTGTGGTCGCGAGGACGTCGAAATCCCAGGTTCGCAGCAGGGTGAGTATCTGGCGCAGGTTGCGGTCGTCGAAGGCGGCGTCGATCTCGTCGATGGACAGCAGGCGAGGCCCCTGGTAGGTGTCGCCGGAGTACATCGACCAGGCGGCGGCCAGCAGCGGGAGCATCGTGGCGAGTCGGGATTCGCCGGTGGACAGGCCTTTGAGCGGGTTGGATCGGGTGTTCACCGGCTTGAACTGGTCGGCGCCGAAGCTGCTGTGGGTAACGCTGATCTCCCACTGGTGCCAGGAGCGGTAGTCGAAGGTGTGGGCGACCCGGTCGGCCCAGGTTTCCTCGCCGGCGTCCTCCATCCGTTCCCGCAGGATCTCGTACATCTGGTCGAAGACCTCGTCGGACGGTGGCGCTTTGAGTAGGGCGACCATTTGCTGGGAGTTGCCGTCGTCGCGGACCTTCCAGTCGACCTGCACGCCGACGCGGGCCACGCCGGTCCGGACGTTCTCGAGGGTGGCCCGGATCTGTCGGACAAGTTCCCTTGCCGCTTCGCGGCGGGTCTGGATGTCACGCCGCAGCTGGGTGAACATCGACGTCTTGAGAGTCGCTTTGACGTCCTGGCGCAGATCTCGTTCGAGGCCCTCGGCTGTGGCGCGGAGTGTCTCGGCGGCTTGCCGCAGATCCTCGCCGACGGCGGCGTTGGGTGCGGCGAGCGTGATGCGTCGCCACTCGGTGCCCTCGAGGGTGGTGCTGTCGAGCTGCTGATCGAACTCTGCGAGGGCCTGGTTGACGGACCGCATCGTGCTCTCGAGCTGCTTTTGCACGCGTTCCCGGGCGATCCTCAGGGTGTCCAGCCGGGCGCTGGTGGTGGGTTTGCCGGCGAGTAGCTGACGCGACCAGGTGAGCGCGGCGGTCAGGTTGGCAGGCCGGTTGTCGCTGTCACGCGGCAAGGTTTCCGGCACTTCGGCGAAGCCGTGGGTGATCAGCAGGCACATTCGATCGAAGCAGTCGGTGCGGTGCTGGTCGGCCTCTCGACGACGCGGCGCGATCTTGTCGAGCGTGGTGGTGGCGGCGACCGCAGCATTGTCGTGCGTGCGGAACTCGGCCTCGCCTCGCTCGACCTCGGCCAGTTTGTCGGTCAGTTCGTCGGCGAGCCGGTCTTTCGTCTGGCGTAGCTCGGCGTATTCCGCCCCGTACAGCGCTCGGGTCTGCTCCATTCGGGCGTCCAGTTCCTCGGCGGTGAGCCGGATCTGGTCCGCGGCGACAACTGCCTTCTGGAACCGGCCGGCGACCCGGTCCGCGGTCCGCTGCTCGCGCTGGGCCGTTGCGAGCAAGTCGAGGGTTCGCTGCCCGGCGCTCTGCCAGGCTTCGATCTGCTGTAGCAGGGTAGCGACCAGGTCCCGGTGTCGTCGTAGCACTTGTCGGTCGGTTGGCAGGATGGCGCCGTCGGGCAGCGTCGCGGCGGTATGCAGTGCGCGCAGCGCCGTGCGAACGCGGTCGCTGGCTTGCTGGTGCCTGTGGCGGTGCTCGTCGACCGAGGCGCGGGCGGCGGCCTGGTCCCGTTCGGCGGCGTCCTCATCACGGGTGGTGCGGCGCAGGTGCTCCAGGTCGGGGAATCGCTGTTCCTCGGCGGCGCACAGTTGCTGAGCCGTTCGGGCCTCGTTGCGCCGCTCGGTGGCTTCCGCCAGCTCCTCCCGCGCGGTGGTCAGGGCGTCACTGGCGTCGGACTCGGATTGCCGGGATCGTCCTAGTGCGCCGGCCGCCTCTTCGCGTCGCCGGCGGGCAGTCTCCACTGTCCGGTCTATGGCGGTGCGGGCATCGTTGAACTCGGCGAGCAGGCCGGTGAGCTGCGCTGCGGCGGTGGCCAGTGCCTGCGTGGTGTGCTGCTGAGCTTTCGCGACGCCGAGCCGCAGTTGGTTGACCTGCTCGCGTGCCGTGGCAACCACCTCGGCGGGCGGGAAGTCATCCCGCTCCCGGCGGGACGCGCGGACAGCGGCTTCAAGGTGTTCAACGCGTTGCTTCTCAGCATCGAGATCTCGGCGCGCGGTGGCCAGTCGCTGTTCGAGGTCGGCGACGAGCGCGAGCCGGGCGCGTTCGCGGGCGGTTCGGCCGATGAACGTGGCTCGGTAATTGGGTGGAGCCGACGCGATCACGTTGCCGGTGCGCAGGTGCCCGATGCTGAGGTCGCTGCCGGCCAGGTCGATGGCGACGGCCTGCAGCAGCCATTCGACGTGCCGCGGGTCGGCGCCCGAGCCGTTCTCCGCAACGAGAATGTCGGCGAGACTCTGCCCGACCACGGGACGGTCGCCAGCGAGCACCAGGTCACCGTCGCCGACCAGGCGGTCTCCGGCGATCAGCGCATCGAGCAGCCCCGCGGTCAGCAGGGCACCTTCGATACGGTCGGCCTGTTCGGCGCTGACGTGCTCGGCGAAAGCAACGGCGGCCCACAACGGCACGCCACGGCCCGGATCGCGCGGCGACCGCCACGGTGGCGCTGGCGGCACCGGCAGCTGTCGCCGGGCCTGATCGAGCTCGTCCTCGATCCCGCTGACTCGTTGCCTCGCCTCATCGACGGCACGCCCTGCCTCGGCGATCGCGCGTTGCAGACCGCTGACGGCCGCCGAGTGGGCCCGTTCCAGATCGAGGAACGGCTGCCGCAGGTCGATGACATCCGGATCGTCGGGCAGGTTCACCGTGCGGCCGTCGAGGTGGACGAGCCCGGCGCGCCACTCGGCCACCTGGCGGCTCCACTCGGTTGCTGCCAGGGTGGCGTCCACGCGGCCGTCCGCCAGAGCTCGCTCAGCTGTGGCGGTGATGGCGTGGGCGGCGTCCACGGCGGCGTCATGGACGGCTCGAGCTTGGTGTGCTTGTTCGTCGAAGGCCGTACGGTCGAGGTCGGCCTGCGCCTGCGCGTCCTCCAGGTCACGGTGGGCCTGATCGGCGACTTGTTCGGCCCTATCCCGAGCTTGCGCGGCCCGGTGTGCCGCACCCTCGGCGACGTGCACGAGGCGGGTGCTGTGCACGACGTCCTGTTCCCGGGCTGCCAGGGCGATGCGTTCCCGGGTGGCGGTCCCGGCCTCGTGCAGCCAGGCAACCAGCCGGTCGGGGTCGATTCGGTCCTCGGCATCAGTCGTCAGGTCCGCCGGTACGGACGGAAGCTGGGCCCGTCGGCTGTCCCACCGGTCCAATTCGTCGAGTAGGGCCTGCTCGGCGGCACGGCGTTCGGCGCGGGCATCCCCGGCGCGGTCGGCGGCACGGTCCCGGGTCTCCTCGGCGGTGCGGAGATACCCGGCCTCGGTGCGTTGTTCGATCTCTGCCATGTCGTGTTCGTGCAGCATCGTGTCGATGCCGTTGAGGGTTGTCGTGCGCGTCTCGATCCAGCCGCGGGGTGTTTCGGCGATCTGGGCGAGGTCAATCTTGGGTGGGTCCTGGTTGAGGCTGTTGGCTGCCGTGAGGTGTTCGGTGACCTCGGCGAGACGATCGACGAATGCGTGCGCCCCGACGTCGGCGGCTGTCGCGCGTAGCCGCGAGCCGATCCCGGTCAGATGGCGCTGACTGTTGCGGCACTGATCCGCGGACTCCATTGCCTGCTGGGCGGCGTGTTGCGACTCTTCCTGCAGGTCCAGGCCGGCTGCTTCCAGCTCGGATTGCTGCTTGCGTAGATCAGTGAGGCGTTCTTCGAGATGTGGAAGCTCGGCGCCGGCATGGTCTCGCAGCGCATCCTCGGCGGCTTGGAGCCGGCCGCGGACACCGGCGATCTCGCCGCGCAGTTCTTCGCGCCGGGCCTGCACCCGCGCAGCGTGTGCCTGCGCGTCCGCCAGCTGCTGCTCGGCGGTGCGCGCTTCACGGGCGTGGTCGTCGAAGACCGTCTGGGCATTCGCCAGTCGGGCGGCTTCCTCGGCGATGATGGCGTCGATGTAACGCTGGTATTGCTGCTCCGATTGTTCCAGCTGTCGAATCTCGGCGCGGGCTTGCTTCAGTTGCGCTTCAAGATCGGCGATGCGTTCCATGGTGTCGGCGATGAACTGCAACGCGCGAGGATCTAGCGCCGGAAGCGCCTCGGTCAGCACCGCGCGCATCTGATTCGGGGAGATCGCCTCTGCGGTGCGGACGCTGCGCAGGCTGCGCAACACTCCGACGAGAGCGTCGAACTGCACCGAGTCCAACGGCGCGAACAACGTCGTGCGGATCGCGTCGCGGTACTGGTTCTCCTCGGCAAGGTTCACATAGTCCCGGACCTTCATGGTGAGACGGTCGTGGGAGGTGAACAGTCGGCCGTTCGCGGCGGCAACCTGCTCGGCGAGCCCTTCGATCGGTACCGGGTCTCGCTGTCGGGCGAGGAAGAGGTCGGTGCCGACGCGGCCCGGCGTGATGAAAAACGCCTTCTGCAAGCCGCTGCTCTGCGAGCGCAGCCACAACCCGGTCGTCAGGTAGCGAACGTCACCGGTGCCGCTGTCGCGGTAGCCGTACTCCAGCCACCACGCTCCGGTGCGGTCCTCCTTGGCGTTGCGGTCGGTGTGCCGGTCGATCAGCGTGCCGACGGCCTCACCAGACACCGACAGCGCCTTCTGCGACACCTCGCCGTCGAGCAGTACGGTGACCAGCATCGAGGCGGTCAAGGACTTGCCGGATCCGTTCGGCCCGGCCAGCGCCAGCCAGCCGTTGGCGAACATGAGCGTCTCGTCGGTCCACGCCCACGAGTTCACCGCACCGGCCCGGGTCGGCTGCCACCTGTCGGCAGCGATCGGTCCGTCGTTCCAATCCGACACCGGGCCGGCGGTGTCGTGGCTTCCGGTTGGCTGTCGGCCCGGGTGCGCGATGAGAGTCACGCTGGCTCCTCCCTCGTGTCCGAGTCGGCTTCTGTGCGGTGCCGGCCCGGGCGAGCGGGCTGGCCATGCCGTGCCCGCACGCGCCACAGGTGCACGCCCGGTGTGATCTGCCACCGGTCTTCGTCGCCGGTGACCCGGAGCAGGCCGGCGGTGACCAGTTCCCCGGCAGCGGCCCGGGCCAGGACGGGCAGTCGTTCGGCATAGCCGGCCGCCCACCGCGGCATGTCTCGACGGATCTCTTCGAACAATGTCGTGACCTCACCGGCGGTTACCTCGGACGCGCCGTGGTGCGGCAGGTGTGACAGCAGGGCTAGCGCACCCTGCCGCTCTGTCTTGCGACCCTGCGGGAAGTCGAAGTCAGAGGCGGTTCCCGTCGGGTCGGTGATCTCCCACCAGTCGCGGCGCACGCTGGCGACAAGCCCCAGCGCGGCGGCGATGTTCAACGCGCGTTCCCGGCCGGTCGAGGTGGCGAGGTAGCCGACCGGGTTCGGGTCGTCCTGCGGGTCAGCGGCGGGGTCGTCCGCCACCCGCCGTAGCGCGGTCAGCCGGCGCCCCTCCACGCTGGCCTGCCGTTGCGCGATGGCGTCCGGCTCGGCGTCCGGAAGCGAAGCCGCTGTCAGCGTGGCGACGTGCTGGCTGGGGGCTCGGCTGCTCAACGACAACAGCGTCGGCGACAACGAGGCGAACTTGTTGGCGAGGCTGTCGCGGTCAGCGGTGATGAACACCTCCGCGTTCTCGTCTTGCACCGCCCGGTCCAGGTCCGCGTCAACGCTGATCTCCCCGTCGATCTGCAGCAGCTTGATCGCATCTACGATGTTCGCCCGTGCGGCCTGTGCTTCACGCTTGCTGATCCCGTCCGCTGCCACGATCTGGAAAGCCGGTAGCCGACCCGTGGCCGTCTCGGCGGCGCACACCTGAGCCACTGACTGCAACAGCTCGCGCAGGCTGATCCGCGGACGCCGCCACAACTGTTCACAGACCAGCGCGGCCAGCACCAGCACCTGAGCGGGAGCCAACTCGCCTCGTCCGCTTCGCCGCTGCAGCCGCGGTCCGCGATCCCCGGGAACATCGTCACGGCGCTTATGCAGGCGCACCATCCCACCAACGTCGTGAATGTGCAGGGTCCACCCTAATTCCGTACGGAAGAAGTCGGTGATCTCCCGCCGGCCGCGCAGCACCGCCCGGTAGCGAACCGGATCTTCGGCCGAAGAGATCCGGCAGGTGAGGATCAGGTGGCGTGCCGCGTCGGCGAGATCCGGGTCGAGAAGCCGCTGGGTCATGCGGCGCCCTTCGTCATCACGACCTGCGGATCCTGGGCGGCTTCGGTCGGGGTCACGGTGATCAAGAGTTCCGGCGCCACCAGGGTCCCTTCGGCAAGCCGGACCGGCAGGTGGGTCTCGGGGCGGCCCAACCGGACCCGGACGACCACGCTGGCACCCTCGGCATGGACCTCGCCGTATCCGGTGGCGGCATCGATCGTGTTGCGCGCAGCTTCGATCGCGCCGAGCAGGATCACCAACGCCGGTGTCTCCAGACCGGTGAAATAGCTCAGCGGCACTTCGCCGTCGGTGGCCAGCAACGCGCTGAAGCGCCGCCGGTTCGCCGCAGTGGCGGCGGCCTTCTCCAGAGCGGCAGCCCGGGCAGCACCGGCGTCCGGGACCTTGCGGGGACGGCCGCTGGAGCGACCGACGCGTTCGTGCTCGCGCAGGATCACATCCACCTGGTGCCGGCTGATCCCGCCGGCTGCCGGGGTGGCGTAGGCGACGTCTTCTTCGGCCGTCCCGACGACCGCGTGCACGGCAGGCCATTGGCCGAACGCGGCCGCGTACACCCGGCGGGCAGCCTCGTCGTCCGGCTGGGCGTACAAGCTGTAGGCGAGTTCCCGGAAGTCGGCGGCCAGATCCGAGCCACGCCGCAGGGCTGTGTAGCGTCGATCGATGGCCACCAGGAGGGTGTGCACGGCGCCGGCCGCCGAGGAGATCAGCCGCTGCACCGAACCCGAAGGGGCGAACCAGGCGGCAAGGTCGGACAGCCGACGCACCCGCTCGTCGATCCAGTCCTGCTGATCGCGAGCGTCGAGCAGGCCCGCGTGCATGGCGGCGGTCTCGACCAGCGGCCGGTGCCCGGCCGACTCCAAGTCGGTCAGGGCCGCCTCGACCCGGCGCAGCGCTCGCCCATACTCGCGCGGGAACTGCCGCAGGGCCTCGATGACACGATCACGGTTCTCCCCGAACAGCAAATCATCGGTGACGTCGGACTGCACCATCTGCGCCAGCGCAGCGTAGAAGTCGGCGGTGACACGCTGCATCTCGTCCAGCCTCGTCCGGACGTCATCCAGGTCGGTTGGCAGCAGCCCAGCGTCGGAAGAGAGATGCTCGATCAGATCACGGACCGTGCGTTCGACGCTGTCGAGAAGACGGCTCGGCAGTTGCAGCGCCCGCCGCGAGTCGACGACAGCCGTGCGCACCGCGGCCACCACGGCCCGGCCGATCTTGGTCAGCGCCCACGCCTCCTGCCGGCGGACCACCGCATCCAAACCCGCATTGAGCGCCGCATAGTCCCGGAATGGCTCGACGAGATGCGCGCTCGTCAGGTAGTCGAGCACCGTACGCAGCTCGAATTCGGTCACCTGGTCGCGGAAGCCGACGTCGCGCATCTGCGCGGCGATGTCGGCCGGCGTCGACATCGGGGCGCGTGTCGCCAACTCCTCCAGGGCTGCCAACACTGCCGTGTTGCGCTCGCGCGCCAGGTCCTCGGGTTGGCCGAAGCACCGCCACACGACCGGATCGATGTCCTGCCACCACAGCCGTGGCGGGTTTGGCACGCAGTTCCTCCCAGACGACCGTTACCTACCGCGCCCTCGTCGCGGCACTCACCAACACTTCCTCGCTACTCTCCGAGACGCACCAGTGACCGACGCCGTAAGATTACGGTCTTCAGGGGCCGAAGCGTAGCCCTGGGCACAGGAATCGACAGCCGGACTACGACTACTGGGCCGTCCTCATCGAACGTCACCCGAACCAACTTCCGACAGGTTGGGTCAACCTGTCTTCAGGCACGTTGCAATCAAGGACGCGCTATCGACTCAAGCACCGCCTCACCGTCATCGACGGCTTAGCCCAACACGCCTGATGAAGTGACCCCTATCGGCCGGACACCTCGATGTGTGTCAGGGACTCTCGGTGGATCTTCTCGTAGGTGTCGGGGCTGACGTTACCCAGACGGCTGTGCCGTCGGCGAGGGTTGTAGAAGCCCTCGATATAGGAGAAGACCTCCATCTCCAGTTCGTGCCGTGATGGCCAGGCGCGGGTGTAGACCAGTTCGGTTTTGAGGGTGGCGAAGAACGTCTCCGCCATGGCGTTGTCGTAGCAGTCGGCGACCGAGCCCATCGAGGCCAGGACGCCGCAGGAGCGCAGGGTGCGGCCGAACTCGAACGACGTGTACTGCGTCCCTCGATCCGAGTGATGAATGAGCTGGTCTCGGGCCGGCCGGCGATGCTGGATGGCCATGCCGACGGCGTCGAGGATCAGCTCGGTGCGCAGGTGGTCGGCCATCGCCCAGCCGACGACTCGGCGGGAGTAGGCGTCGACCACGACGGCGAGGTAGAGGAATCCTTCCCAGGTGCGCAGGTAAGAGATGTCGGCGACCCACAGCCGGTCTGGTGCGGTGGCAGTGAACTGCCGCTGAACCAGGTCCGGCGCGGTGGCCGTGGACGCGGCCTTGCGGCGGGGCTTGCCCCGCCGCCGGCGGTGGGCGCCTTCGATCCTGGCCAGCCGCATCAGTCGGGCCACCGCCTTGCGATTCCACCGGTGGCCGCGATCGTGCAGCTCCGCGGTGAGTCGTCGGGCTCCGTAGACGCCGCGGTGCTCTGACCATGCCTGCTGGGTGATCTCGACGCGCTGCTGGTCGTGGCGTTCCCGCTCAGCAGCGCGCTGACGTCCCTGCCGAAGCCAGTCGTAGAAGGCACTGTGGCCCACGCCGAGCAGGCGGCAGAGCAGACGGACCGGATAGGTGGTCTTCTCCGCGACGATGAACCGGTACACCTCGGTCCGGTTCACCGCTCCGTCTCGCGTGCGAAGAAGACCGCGGCTTTTTTCAAGATCTCTTTCTCCAGCTCCAGCTGGGCGACCTGACGCCGCAACCGCACCAGCTCGGCCCGCTCATCGGCGGCCAGATCGCTGGGCCGGCCGCCGTCGCGTTCCTGCCGCAGCCGGTCGACCCAGTTGCGCAGCGTCTCGTGGTTGACGCCCAACTCCCGGCCGACGTCCCGAATGGTACGTCCGGAGTCGAGCACCAGGGCCGCTGCCTGGCGCCGGAACTCCTCGGGGTACTTGCTCTGTCGAGCCACAGCGGTTTCCTCCTCCTCGGCAGGATGCCAAGTCAGGAGGTGTCCGGTCTCAGGGGGTCACTTCACACGCCGTCGACCCCCTTCCCTGATCCGGCAGCGCCCACCAGTGCTGCCAGTTCGCGGTCGGGGTTGACGTTCGTGGCGTACAGGGGGCTGCAGGGCGTCGTGGCCAGCCGCAGCGAGAGTGTGACGAGGTTGGGGTGAGCGGAATCGTCGGTGTAGATCTCGGCGAGCTTGGTGAATTCGTTCATGATCCCGACGACGCTGTGGTTGGCCGTCGTGGCGAATCGGCAGTCCTGCATGTGCCGTAGCTCGTCGGCGATGAAGGCCCCGGGCACCTGGTGGGCGTCGAGGACCGTCGCGATCTCGTCGGGGACGCGGGCGGGAAGGCTGCGCGCTGGTGCCAGGGGCAGCAGGACCGGTAGCAGGGTTCGCTCGTTGACCAGCAGCGCCAGCCGGGGCCGCCAGAACAGCGCGGTGGCGTACCACGGGCCCAGCAGGGTCGTGTCGTGGTCTCCTTCGACAGCCCGAGGCGGGTGGGTGTGATCGAGGAGTTTCTTGGTCGCGCGTACGATCAGCATGGCGCTCTCCAGCCCGTCAGGCGCGGTGGCGGCGGGCCTTCTCGATGACGTCGCGGCCGTCGGCGTTCTGCTGGCGGGGCGCGTAGCCGGCCTTGCGCAGGGCAGACATCGTGTAGGCCGTGGTGGCTTGGCTGGCGAGCACGGTCGGGGCGAGCAGACGCAGGTTGAGCTTGTCCAGCCGCTTGTCGGCGCAGATCTGCGCCAGCAGCGCGGTGTCGTCGCTGACCAGGGTGCTTGCCACGGGCGCGACCCGTACTGACCCGTGTTGGCGGGCGACGTCGGCCAGCAGGTAGACCAGTGGTTGCGGCAGTCCGCCTTCGGCGATCTTCGTCAGGGCCTTGGACAAGCGCTGCTCGGTCCAGCCTGCGTCGTACGCACCGCGTACCGCCGCGGGGCTGAAGCGCCAGGTCGTGGCCGTGCCGCGGGACTCGACGACGGCGGTCGCACCGAGGAGCTCAGCTAGATCCGGGCTCGGTGTTCCGGCCACGACCGCGGTCAGGTCGGCCTGCAGCCGGGCGGTACAGGCGACCTCACCCAGATCGCCGACTGCCTCGGCGATGTCCGCGTCGGCCAGCAGCGCCTGCCCAGCAGGGCTGACAGCGCCCGCGCCGAGGATCCCCAGGGTTGAGGCCTCGTCCAGCAGGCCCCTCACGGTCGTGGTGCCGCCGAAGGTCAGCGGCTGCTGCCACCACATCCACTGGGCGGCCTGCTCGAGGTTCGTCGTCGCCCGGTCGCCCAACGCCCGCAGCGCGGCGATCCGGGCTTGCGCAGACCAGCTGTGGCGGTGCTCCGGAACCCACGGCCCAGTCTGCGACGACGGCAGATAGTCCAGCTCGCGCCACGCCTTCAGCATCACCGCGAGCCGTCGGCCCAGACCGAGCTGGAGCCAGCGGTCGTACGCGGCCGTCGGGACCACGCGATCGTCGAGGTTGGCCAGCCTGGCCCCCTGGGCGACCGCTAGCAGCAGCCGCACGGTCGGAACCGTCACTCCCAGCGTCTTCGCCGTCCGGGTCAGCTCGCGCACGCCCACGCCGCCGGCCTTGACCGTGACCAGCGGCTCACGTCCAGCCCCGTCCAGCAGCGCCGACAGCAGCCCGACCACGGCGATGCCCTGGGCCTGGGCGTCGCGGCGCACTGCCGGGGGATTCGGCGTACGCCAGGTGACCGGTGGTTCCTGCGGCTGGAACGGCACCCGGTAGTCCGCTCCTCGCACAGCGAGCGCAACCTGACCCGCCAGCTGATAGTCCTCCCAGGTCACCCGGTAGACCAGCCCGTGCTCCTCGGCCCAGTCCAGCGGATGCACCTGCCGATAGCGGCTCTTGTACCGACTTCGATGTGCGATGCCGCTTCCGCCACGGCGACGGATCCGTCCACCGTCGCGGTCAGCCTCCTCCAACACCGTCCGCGTCGCAGCCGGCATCCGCTTGACCAGAGCGTGCACGTTGTCCGTGTCGAGGAAGAACTCCGCCACTGCCTCCAGCAGGTCCGCCTTGCGGCCCTTCGTGGGCAGCCCCAGGTTGCGTGCCACGACCTTCAGATCATCGACGTTCAACACGGCGGCGAGCTGCGCGGCGGCCGGGCCGACACCCAGCGGACGGGCGAAGACCTCCCGCAGTTCGCCGCTCACCGTGAGCCGGCCCCGCAGCCGCGCGACAAGCCCCGCATCGGCGGCACGCTGCAGGTACGGCGTCGCGTCGGCGCCGACCAACGCCGACACCTCCACCTCGGTGACCAGGCCACCCAGCGCCAGAGCCCCCTCCAACACCTGAAGGGTCGGCAGGTCAAGGCCAGCAAGCTGATCATACGGATTCACGGCGGCGCTCCCAGACACGGCGACGCCCTGAATCCAACCCCACGAAACCGTCTCCGCGTGACGCGACTCGCCAGCCGCCAACCTGAGCCCGGCGACCTGGCTCGCCGCCGGTGGTTCCAAGCCGAGGCCGTACCTCCGACAGCCGGATGTCGAGCGGCCGGAACGGTCTCCAGCCGCTCCGCATGGGCGGGGCCGGCCGGCCCACTTCGACGAAGCGGGCTGAATGCGGCGAAGCTTCACCTATCGTTTCAGCCACCCCGTCCTTTGGCGGTTAACACCTAGAGAGTTAACGAAGTTTATTCGGTGCCCGTTCTCTGCGGTCAATGCCCAACGAAGCCCCTGGTCGGGGCTTTCCGTTCACCAGGAGGCAGGTGAGCATCTCCGGGTGCTCACGGTTGTCGGTGTCCCCGGTGTCCTCTACCTTCGATCAAGTCCACTAGCGACGGCCGGGGAGAGAGATGCAGCAAGTCACACGTTCGGAGATTGCCAGGCTGGCCGGGGTCAGCCGCGCGGCGGTGACCTCATGGGCCAAGCGCCGCGACTTCCCACGTCCCGTCGGAGAGGGCCGCTTTGCGCTTCCCGAGGTGCTGGAGTGGCTCGAGTCCCGCCAGGTACATGGCTCGATTCGCGCGGCCGACGACGGAACCGAGTGCAGCTACGCCGACCGGATCCGGCGGAGCCTCGCCGCGGCGAAGCCCAGCCACATGCCTGGCATGAACCTGCCCGGCGATCCCACGACCGTCGAGATCGACAACCTCATTCTGCGCCTCACGTTGATCTTTCTGCGCGAGCGCGACCCGCAGGGTTGGGCCGGGCTGAACGATCTGATCACACCGAATGCAGGGGCCGAAGGGGCGCGATGGCTCATCGACCGCATCGCGACAACCGCCGGGAAGGCGGCGCGGCGTCACAGCGTCTCGCCCGAGGTCTTCGCCGCATTGCGGCGGCTGACCCCGGAAAGCGTCCCTGAGGTCCGGGGACTCATGTCCGGCCGCTCGGAACTCGGCGCTGCGAACGTGCACACCCTCGTTGACGCGTACGACGCCGCCCTGCCCCCGGGCGGCTTCCTCACCCCGCGCACGGTTGCGGCCCTCCTTGCCAAGGCGGTGATCGACGATTCTGCCGAGTCCGTTTACGACCCGTACTTGCGAGCTGGCGAGCTGCTCATCGCTGCGGCCGACGTGGCGGCCCGGCCGGGGAGCCTACGGTTACACGGGCTCGGCCCCGATGCCGCTGCTCTGAGCCTCTCTGGACTCACCCTGCTGGCCCTAGGCGAGCCAGCCGACCTGCGTCCGGCGGAACAAGCTCGGCGCGCAACGGTCACGCACGTCCTTGCCAATCCGCCGTTCGGGAGCGATTCGTGGCTCGACCGGCGCCCCAACACCGACTGGCAACCATTCCCACCACCGCCAGCCCGATCCGCCTTCCGCTGGCTCCTGCACTGCATCGAACAGTTGAGCGACGATGGCCGGGCCGCAATCATCATGCCACGGATAGCCGCCGTCTCGACCAACGCCCGCGAGCGGGAAATCCGTCGCCGACTGGTCGACGATTCCATGGTGGAAGCGGTCATTGCCCTCCCACCCGGCCTGTACGCCGGCACGTCCATTGCCACCAGCGTCTGGATCGTCCGGCGGGCACCCGGGTCGGACCAGCCGATCCTGTTCGTCGACGCGGTGAACCTCGGTGTGTCAAGCGGTGGCCGCACGCTGCTCGATGAGGGAGGCCAGGCCGACATCCTGAGAGCATGGCGATCGTTCCTTGCCGACCGTGCGGCCGGTCGGCCACACCCGGGCATCGAGGGTCTGAGTGCCGCCGTCACCAAGGCCGTCATCCGGCCGGAGTCCTACTCGCTCAACCCTGCGGAGTACTTACCAGGCCCGATGGGGCTCCGTGCCCCCGACGCCGAAGCCGCCCGCGCCGGCCTGGGCGCGACTTACTCGCGGGCCTTCCACTGCCGCAGGGCGGCCGAGGATGCAGCGGTCGTTGCTTCCCAGCCGCTCGGCGCGCAGATCGTCCGTCTTGGCGACGTCTGCGACGTCAAAGCGGGCTATTCATACTCGCGGCTGCGAGCTGAAGAGCGATCCGACGAGCAGGGAGTCCCCATCGTCCTGCCGCGGCACCTGCGTGACGGGAGAATCGTGGCGGACAAACCGCCGCGAGCACCACGAGCAACCGCTAAGGCATTGAAGGACTACTGGCTACGCACCGACGATGTGCTCTGCGTGCGGACCGGGGCACTTACGGCACCCGCCCTCGTGCGACCGACCGAGTCGGATTGGCTCCTGAGCACAAACCTGCTGCGTCTGCGAGTCTCAGACCCCGACGTCCTCAACCCCTACTACCTGTACGCATATCTGCGCTCCGCAGCGGGCAAGGATGGGATGAAGGCGTTCGTACGGGCCACCGTAACCGCATACGTGACCGCAGCGGACGTCGCGGCGATGGAGATCCCGTTGCCGCCGCAGGCTCGGCAGCAGTCGCTGGTCGCAGCGCTACGCGCACTTGACGAGGAGGTCGTGGCGGCGCGCGACTTGGCCGCCCGGGTCGCCGAGACCCGCGATGTGGTAGTCCGCCGGCTGTTCGGCGGTGCCCGATGACGAGACGCAAGCTCTCCCGCGAGCACCGATCCGTCGCGGCCGCCGTAATGATCTCCGGCGGTGTCGGGGTCGTCGCAGCCGTGCTGTTCCACCACAGCGGAGCTGACCCTTCCACGGCGGTGATCGCGGGCGGCGCAGCCTTCGGCGCGACCATGACACTCGTCCTGGAAGTCCTCAAATACCTTCGCGGCCTATGAGCTCGGCGACCGCCGAGATCAGTCCCCTACGAATCCGTACACATCCCAGGAGCTGTACACGGCGAAAGCGGTCCTTGGCCAGTGACGCCCTGCTTCTCCGCCGGCCGGCTTCGCCTCGGTACGGCGGGGCGGCGCTGGTGAACGCTGTCCAGCCGTCGCCTGCGCAATTTGCGTTACACGCTCAGGCCACGGCATCCAGGGCCGCAGTCAGGCCGGGGTAGGTGTAGAAGCTTCCCGGCTCTTCGTGGGCCTGGACTGCGGTGACGAAGTCGCGGAAGAGTCGGTTGCGTTCCGGGCCGAGGTGGGCGGTGAGCTGGTAGAGGCGGATGGCGAGTTCCGGCATCGGGTTCGCGGTGCGGCATTCATGATTCTCTGCCCATTCCGTTAGTCCAGCCTGCAGCGTTTCGAGGGTGAGGAACGTGGCGTGCTGTACGAACAGTTGGCCGGGGCTGCCCACCCATGACCCAGCTACCGGCATCGTGCATGAACTGGATGGTCATCGGTACGAAGTACTGGTTAGGGTAGATGGCGATGACCTGCATTTTGTGATGCATGGGAAGCTCCGCGACAGACGCCTCGACTTTCGGCATCTGCTCGCGAACGTAGGGGCTGCGCACGATCGCGAGACTGTGTCGCCATGCTGCCGGCCGCGAGGTAGGCCAGCGGTGCGAGGACACGCCCGGGGAACCCTGCCAGTCGTCGCCGGACGGCAGAACCCGCACCAGGGCGGTCGGGGCGCTTCGACCGCCCGACGGTCTCTGGAGACCGCGTAGGGTCGCCTCCCCCGCCCTGACAGTCGCCGGCGTCGTCCTCGGCAACCGGAGCGGAGCCCGCGCCGGGCGAGCCGACAGCCGGGCCCGCCAGCGATCCCGACGCCGTGGCAGGGACGGGCCGTGCGACCCTTTCCGCATCGCGCAGCAACTCCCGGTCGGGGCGACGGGCCCGGGCGGCGAGCGCGGCCCGCCGCAACGCGGACAGGCCAGCCGCCGGCCCATACGTGCGGTCAAACACGGCGAGCACGTCTTCGGCGGGTCCGCGCCGGCCCTGCTCGTACTCCAGCACTTGCCGGACGCGCGGTCATCCCGGCTCGGGCGCTGACTTCGATGTGCTGAGGCGGCTGCGATCCCCGCGGACGTCGTCGCGGCTGTCGCCGGGCCGCTCCGCCGCGCGGCCGGTGTCGACGAAGGACGGCTCCTCGGCCGCTGGTCGCCGGGCGAACGCCCGCAGCAGGCCTCGCAGCTGGAACACGATGTGGCCGTCCTGTCGCTCGATGTCCAGGAGCCCGGCGTCCAGCACTTCGGTGAGCGCGTCCTGCGCGTCCTGCTCGGCGGCGTCCAGCAGGGGAGCGCACATCCAGCCCTGGAAGGGCAGGTCGTCCAGCCGGCTGACGCGCCGCAGCAAACGCCGGGCCAGCGGGCTGAGCCCCTGCCAGATCTCGTTGACCATCGCCACCAGGTCCAGGCCGCCGTAGGACAGTTCGGTCAGCCGGCGGCGGTCGTCGTACAGGCGGACGATCAGGTCACGTACCGGCCAGTGCGGTTGGCTCTTCAGTCGACCGGCGGCCAGCCGTAGCGCCAGCGGCTCACCGGCGCACAGGTCGGCCAGCAGAGCGAGGTCGGCCGCCTCCGTGTCGACCCGCTCCTGGCCGACCGCCCTGGCGAGCAGTTCGACCGATTCCCGGGCATCCAGCGGGCCGATGGCCAGCGTCGTCGCGCCGCCGAGCGCGGCCAGCCGGGCGCGGCTGGTCACGATAACCGAGCATGTCGGACCGCCGGGCAGCAGCGGCGCCACCTGCTGCCCGCTGGCCGCGTCGTCGAGGACCACGAGAACCTGGCGGTCGCTGAGCAGGTTGCGGTACATGTCCGTCCGTTCCTCCAGGGCGTCGGGTACGGCGTGGCCCGGTACGCCGAGTGCGGCGAGGAAACGGGCCAGCACTCCACCGGCGTCGGCCGGGCGGGCGGTTCCGCCGAGCCGGGCGAACAGCTGGCCGTCGGGGTACTCCTTGTCGAGGGCGTGGGCGACGTGCACAGCCAGGGTGGTCTTGCCCAGCCAGGGCCGGCCGGCGACAGCCACGATGGGCATGGCACGGGACCCGGCGTCGCGCGGTCCGCGCAGCGCCGTGCGCACCCGTTCGATCAGGTCCCGCCGGCCGGTGAAGTCGCCGATGTCGGCCGGCAACAGGCGGGGCACGGCGGGCCGCACCGGTACCGGACGGGACGCGTCCTCCGGCTCCAGCAGGTCGGCCAGCTCTCCGGCGAGAATCGCCCGCTCCAACCGGTGCAGCTCGGCTCCGGGCTCCAGGCCGAGCTGCTCCACGAACAACTGCCGGCCGACCCGGTAGGTGTGCAGCGCCTCGGCCTGCCGTCCGCTCCGGTACAGCGCGATCATCAGGCGTGCCCGCAGTCGCTCACGGAACGGGTTCGCCGCGACCAGTTCGGCCAGCCCGCTGGCCAGCTCCTGGTGCTGGCCGAGCCGCAGTCGCACGTCGACGTACTCCTCGATCACGGCCAGTCGCCGTTCGGCCAGCCGGGTGCCGATCGACTGGACGAGTTGGCTGCGTACGCCGACCAGCGGGACAGTGCCCCGCCACAGCCGCAGGGCGTCACCGAGCGCGTCGGCCGCGTCGTGCGGCCGGCCCTGACCCAGTAGGCGCCGGCCCTTCGCGACCAGTTCGTTGAACTCCAGCAGGTCCAGTTCCCGGTCCGTGCACTGGATCGAGTAGCCCGGTGGGCGGGTCGCGATCGCGTCGGGCCGGCCGCTGGCGGTCATGGCTCGCCGAATGGCCGAGACGCAGATCCGGACCTGCTCCTTCGCGGTCCGCGGTGGCGTGTTGTCCCAGACGGCGTCCACGAGGCGCTCGACGGTCACCACGCGGTTGGGTTCGAGGAGCAGCATGGCGAGAACGGTCCGCTGCCGAGGCGGGAACGACAGGTGGCCGGTCGTGCCGACGACCTCCAGTGGACCGAGAACGCGTAACCGCACGAGTATGCTCCCTCTTCGATATGAGGTGGCTTCAGCGCGTCCGTCGCAAAATCGGCGATATCGCGCTGGATGGTCCCCGTGTCGGCGGCATCGCGGGCTTCAGCCGTCTGCAGGAATCGTCGCTCGCCGATAGACTGATTCCCATTCACTCCGGACGCGCCGCGGACGCCTGGACCGTAACCGCAGGTCATACCGGAGTGTCCAGCAAATCTTGTGGACAGCAATGGACGCGGTGGGAATCCCGCGCGGCGGTCGGCGCACCGCGTGCGCGGATATTCGGTGAACCACGGATGCGGTGACGTTAGTGCTCCAGCCGCACTCGCACCTGCCCGCCGATGCTTTCGTGCGATGGGTCGGGTGGTCGCACCGCCTGCCTGTGGTGGTCACTCACCGGGCGGGGCTCGCCGTCGCGCTTGTGTTTGATCTGTGCGACCGCGGGCGGGCGGGTCCGGATGATCTGTTGGTGCGATTCGCGCACCGGTTCGGACGGGCAGAGCCGCGCCGGCGAGCGTCCGGCCCGCACGCTGTCCGCGGCGGCCTGTCCGACTGCGTGTCCGAGCACCTCGCCCACGACGACGGGGTGCTGAGCGTCGACGCCACCGGCCTCCTGAAGAAGGGCACCAGGTCCGTTGGCGTGCGGCGTCAGTATTCGGGCACGGCCGGCCCGCCGGAGAACTGCCAGCTGAGGTTCTTCCTGGCGTATGCCGCTGTCACCGCCGGCCTGCAGGCGACCGTTCGACCACACCCATCCATGGTCACTCTGGCGACACCGGCACCTGGAACGGCGCGGTCCCGGATCACGGCCGCTGTTCGCCCAGTACGCTGGCGACGACCTTCCACACGTCGGCGTCGCCCAGCAGCCCCTCGCGGTCGACCCCGAACGACGTGCCGCGCGCCGGATCCACCGGCAGCGGGTGATCCCGCGAGGACAGGAACAGCGGAGTGCCGACCCGCAGATCCAGCCCGCCCTGGGCGGCCAGGAGCAGGTAGGCCAGGTACGCGGCGAATCCGTCGGTGAGCTCCCGGCGGATGGCCTCGCCCAGGGACAGCCGGTCGGCGATACCTGACATGAGTTGGTCATACCGGTCGATCAACGCCGTGGCGACCCGCGGCAGGTCGTCCCGGCCGGTGGCGAGCAGCTCCCGCGACCACCGTCGGGCATCCTCCAGCTCGCCCTCGGCCAGGTAGGCGGCGGAGGCCTGGACCGACGACACGAACTGGTCGCGGAGCGCGTCGTCATGAACGGCGGCCGCGTCGAACAGCAGGACCGTGGGCGGTGTCGCGCCGGCCGTGGCGCTGACCGCGTCCGCGACCCGTGTCGCCAGCGCAGTTCCGGCGCAGAAGCCCAGCACGGCCCGCACCGGGCGACGGGTCCCGAGCGCCTCGCCCACCCACTGTGCGACGTGCGCGTCCAGCCGCGAATCCGGGTGGAGGCCCGACTGGGCGATATGGAGGAAGCACAGCTCGACGGGTGCCCCGGCGGCCAGGTCGGAGAAGCCGGCGGCGGCCCGCCCGCCCGGGAAGTCCAGGCACAGGACAAGGTCACGTCCCCGATCGCACAGCTCACGCCACGTCGTCAGCTCCACCGCCAACCCCTCCACTCGTTCGCCAGCGCCCAGGCAACCCGGGGACGATATCGATGGGGTATCGCCTGACGATCGCCTCGGCGCCTTCTGGGACTGGCCACGGTGTACCACCGGACGGCGGCGGGCCCCCGCCAGCCGGGCAACCGGGCGAAAGGCCCGTGACTCGTCAATCCGGGAGGGCCGACCGGCGCGCATTCTCCGGCACCGATATCTAATGGATAGCCCACCAATACCCGCGCGCAGAACAACAGACAGATGGCTGATGTCTCGCAGAGAACGAACACGGCGGATCTCCCGCCTCACGAGGGCGTCGATGACCTGACCCAACCCGGTAGGACGACCAAAGAGGGGGTGGCCGCGCTGTTCACCGCGTTGCTAGGCCAGGAACGGGTCGGTGTCGAAGACAACTTCTTCGCCCTCGGCGGTCATTCGCTGCTCGCCGCGCGACTGGTCGCGTTGGTGCGCACGAAATTTCAAGTAGAGATGACGCTTCTCGATCTCTTCGACGACCCGACCGTGACCGGTGTCGCGGCCTTCGTCGACCGGGTCTCCGGTGACCCGTCCGGAGGCGAGACGCGATGACCATCCGCGCGCTCATCTGCGATGAACTGCCGGTCGTCCGGGACGGCATGCGGACGCTGCTCGACGCGGTGCCGGACATCGACGTGATCGGGACGACCGACAACGGCATGGAGGCGATCATGCTGGCGCGCACCGCACGGCCCGATGTCGTGGTCACCGACCTGAACCTGCGGATCATCTCCGGCCTCGAGATGATCCGCAGGCTCGGCAAGGAAGACCCGGCGCCCAACATCGTCGTGTTCACCGCGTCCGACGCCGACAAGACCGTCAGCGACGTCCTGCTCGCTGGCGCGAGCTGCCTGCTCGGCAAGGACGCGAGCCCGCAGGAGCTCGTCGCCGCGATCCGGGCAGCGGCCGCGGGTCGGGCCATGCTCGCCCCGAACGTCGCGCAGCGCCTGGTCACGTGGTTCCGCGAGCAACCGGACACCACGGCCCCGCCGCAGTATCCGGAGGTGACCGACCTGACCCCGCGTGAGCGGGAGGTGACGCAGATGGTGGCCCGGGGAATGTCGACCGAGGACGTGGCCCGTGAGCTGATCATCGGCGTGGCCACCGTGCGCACCCATCTCTACCGGGTGCGCACCAAGCTCGGCGTCCGCGACCGCGCGCAGCTCGTGTCACTGGCCTACCGGTCCGGTCTCATTCAGTCGGATGGGCGAAGTACTGACCTGGAGAAGCGGGCGAGCTGACCTCGCCGTCGAGGGCGGCCCACCGCGACGCCGGTGGGACACCATGGCGCGCTCGTTGTGGGCGAGGAGCTCGACCGTCCGGTCCAGCCGGAGGGAGGCGTCGGCCAGCCGGCGGCAGGCCATCGTCCGGGCGTCCGGGTTGTCGAGTCGCTCCGCGGCGCGCAGCGCGACCTGCCAGACGTCCACGCGGTCGGGCCGGTGGCCGCCATGGGTCAGGTACGCGTCCAGGCTCCGGGCCAGATGCCAGGCGTGGGCGGCGAACCCGGCGTTGATCGCGTGGTGCAGCACGGCACGGAGCACGGGGCGCCGCTCGTCGAACCAGGCCGTCGCCGGCGACCGGTCGGTGTGCCGCGGCTCAGCGGTGACCCCGGCGGCCGGCGGGGCGAGCGGCACCGGGTCCGGGTCGTCGCCGGGATCCAGGAGGGTCGAGGCGGCCCGCGCGCTGTACACGTAATGGTCGAGCAGTCGGACCGTCGCGGCGCGCCGGGCGTCTTCGAGATCGGTGTGCGCGGCGAGGTCGCCGGCGTAGGCGCCGACCAGGCCATGCAGCGCGTACCGGCCCGGCCCGCGCTCGGTGACCAGGGCTGCCTCGCTGAGTTCGGACAGCCGGAGGGTCGCCTCCGCCAGCGGGAGGGCAGCCAGACTGGCCGCCGCGGCCGCGCTGACGTCCCGTCCCGGGTGCAGGCTCAGCAACCGGAACAGCCGGGCGGTCGGCGGGTCGAGCGTCCGGTACGACCAGGAGAACGCCGCCTCGAGGTCGGTGGCCGGATCGCCGGCGAGCGCGTTCGGTTCGCGGCCGCCATCGAACAGTCGAACAGCCAGCGTGTCGAGGGCCACGGCGGGGTGGGTCAGCGACCGGGCGGCGACGAGGACCAGCGCCAGCGGCAGTCCTCCACACCGCTCGACGACGTCGCGGACCGCGCTCGGCTCGGCGGCCACCCGGTGTGGCCCCAGGCGGCGCGCCAGCAGCTCGCCGGCCGCCTCGTCGGCCAGGACGTCCAGCCTCACCGAGCGGGCGCCGTCGGCGGCGATCAGACCAGCCATCCGGCTCCGGCTGGTCACCAGGACCAGGCAGCCCGAACTCGCCGGCAGGAGGGGCCGCACCTGCTCGACCGCGTGGGCGTTGTCCAGCACCACCAGCATCCGGCGGGCGTAGAGGAGGGAACGGTAGAGGGCGATGCGCGCCGCGGCGGTCGCGGGAATCCGTTCGGCCGACACGCCCAGGGCGGTCAGGAAGTCCCGCACGACAGCGTCGGGGGACATCGGCGCCCCGTCCGGACCGCACCCGCGGAGGTTGGCGTACAGCTGCCCGTCGGGGAAGCGACCGGCGACCTGGTGGGCCCAGTGCACGGCCAGCGCGGTCTTGCCCACGCCGGCCATGCCGCGGACGACCGCGATCACCGCGCAGCCGGCCGGCACGTCCTGCGTGATCAACGCGTCCAACGCGGCCAGCTCGGGGGATCGGCCGATGATGTGGGACACGGCGGGCGGCAGCTGGTGCGGTACGACCGGCGGGTACGGCTCGGGCGGAACCGGTTCGGGGATCCGCAGTGGCTCGGAAGGCTGGATCTGCCGGCAGCTGAAGGCGTGTTCGACCGCTGTGTAACGGGGCCGCCAGAACTCGTCCACCCCGGTGGTCAACGACAGCCGGGCCAACTGCCCGCGGTCGGCGCTGTATTTTCGGACGGCTTCCACCAGCCCCTTGACCACGTCCCAGTCGGGCAGCCGGCGAACCCGTCCGGACAGGATCGCCCCCAGCTGACTCTTGCTGATGCCCACCCGGGTGGCCAGGTCACGCAGGCTGGGGCCGCCCGCTTGGAGTCGGAGTTGTCGTAGGTCCAGGCATAGGTGCTCTAGCGACTGAAGCGCCAAGTCCATGGCATCGCGGCCTCCTATGTCCGGTGCTGTAGAAAGCTCGGGGCGACTGACCCGCGCGATCGCCTGCGTGTGCGAACGTCGATGTCCGGCGCCTGTCCGGACATCGAATCACACGTGCGTGCCCATCGTGAATGTTTGTACGGGTGAAGTCTTCCCACACACGGTGGGCGGTTCCGACCTGAAGGCGAGTACCCGACCCCCACCGGCGGCTGTGCGCGCGCCGGTCGGAGGACATCCCGCAGCCGGCCGCCACCCGGGCCGGTTCTCTCTCCCGCGAAGGGACGCTTGCCCCGGACACACGGAAGCTGACCCCGAAAGCGTTTCAGGGTCAGCTCCGTACGCCGTGGTCAGGTCTGCCGGGCGACGGGCTCGACGTCCGCGAGCTCGCCCGGGCCGGATCCGTTCTGGTCGGGCTCGGGCGACGACGCGGTCGTCGCGTGGCCGGCCTGCTCGGCCTCGCGGAGCCCTCGCGTCGTCACCCGCGAGGCGAACACGAGTGCGGCGAGCGTCAACCCGATGCTGGCGCCGATGAACGTGGCCGACGTTCCCCGCCAGTGGGCCAGCGCCCCGCCCAGCAACGCACCCAGCGGTACGACGCCGAGCACGATCAGGCGGTAGGCGGCGGTGACCCGGCCCAGCAGCTCGTCGGGTACCGAGGCCTGCCGCAGCGTACTGACCACGATCTGGTTCATCGCGGTCGCCACCGAGCTGCAGAACAGGAAGATCTCGACGAGGACGACACTGGTGCTGAGGCCGAACGCGGCGTAGGTGGCCGCGGGCACCAGGGCCGCCAGCCAGGTCACTGGCCCACCGCCGATCGCCCGGACCAGCTTCGAGGCGATCAGTGAGCCGGCGATGGAGCCCACAGCCGGTACCGCGATGAAGACGCCCCACCACGCCGGTGTGACGCCGAGCGGCCCGGTCGCCACGAGCACGATCAGACTGCCGGTGGCGGCTCCGAAACCGTTGATCGAGGCGGAGATGAATGCCACCCGACGCAGCAACTTGTGGTTCCAGAAGTAGGACCAGCCGGCCCGGATGCTGCGCGCGATGGAGCCGGGGGTGGGCCGGGAGTTGCTGACGTTGCTCGCCGTCGGCAGCAGACGGGGCAGCGTGATCAGGGCCAGCGCGGCGATCGCGAACAGCCCGGCGCCGGTGGTGAACACCAACCATGCCGACACCGCGAACAGCAGGGCACCCACCGGCGGACCGACGAACGTGTTGATGGCCGACTGGACGGCGAACAGGCGTCCATTCGCCCGCTCGAGGTCCTTGCGCTCGACCAGGCGCGGCGGAACCGTCAACGCCGCGTTGTCGACCATCGTTTCGGCTGCGCCGGAGAGGAACACCGCCAGGTAGAGGATGACGATGCTCTGCAGGTGGGCGAGCAGCGCGAGGACGAGCAGACCGAACGCGACCGCTCGGAACACGTTACCGACGACCATGATGAGGCGTCGATCAATGCGGTCGGCGAGCTCACCGGACGGCAGGGTGAACAGCAGCCACGGTAGGAAGTTCGCCACGGTCATCCCGCTGATCAGCAGCGGGTCCCGGGTGATCGCCACGGCGAGCAGCGGCATGGCCGCCGACACCAGGCCGTCGGCCGTGTTCGACAAGCCTTGCGACAACCACAGGCGGTTGAAACTACGCCCCAGGCCCATGTGCACTCCTCAACAGGTTATCGAAGGTCTTTGCGAATCAGCGCCCGGTGTTTCAACCTGGGCTCGACGACGGTGAATCCGCAGGCCTCGAACGTGGTGACCCGGCCGCGGAAGCTGCGCGGGTCGATACGGGTCGCCGGGTCCCGGTCGTCCTCGGGATAGGCCTCGATCAGGTCTGCCTTCTCGTCCCGGGCCCATTCGACGGCCCGGTTGATCAGTATCTGGAGCAGGCCCTGGTGCCGGTGCTCACGCGCCAGGTAGACGCAGACGATGGACCAGATGCGTGCCGGGTCGTCCCCGGGGAGAAGCTTGGCCGCGCGGGAGGTGCGCAGTCGCGCGAAGCCCAGGCGGGGACCGACCCCGATCCAGCCCACCGGTACCTCGTCGATCGAACCGAGGACTCCGACCCGCTCGCCAGTGGTGATCAGCTCGGCGAGGCGGTCCCGCCGCGCCGCGGAACGGCATGCGGAGTAGTCCTTGCGCTCCAGTCGGAAGTACTGGCAGAAGCAGTGTTCGACGAGCCCCTTCGGGCCGAAGAACCGGTCCACCCTGGGCCAGTCGCCCGGGCCGACCACGGTTGCCATGAGGTCACTCACGCGTCCTTCTCTCCGCGGCGTCGGTGCCGCCCTATCTCCAGCTGACTGATAGCGGCAGGCTCACGACGCCGTTCAGGAAGTTCGACACGAGATGCCTGGGCTCACCAGCAAGGGAAACGGATCGGACGCTCTCGCGCCAGAGATCGAAGAATGTTTTCAGGCCGGCGATGGCAACATGCTGGCCGATGCACCGGTGCACACCGAACCCGAACGCGGTGTGCTGGTTGGGGGATCGGTCGGGGACGAACCGGAACGGCTCCGGGAACACCTCTTCGTCGCGGTTCGCCGAGCCGAGCCACGCGGTGACCAACGACCCGGCCGGGAGTTCGGTTCCGGCGAGCGTCACGTCGGCGGTCGTACGCCGCAGCACGTGGTTGATCGGGCTGGCCCACCGCAGCGCCTCGTCGACGAACCTCTGTTCCGTGCGTTCCTGGCGGGTGAACCACGACCACAGGTCGTCGTCGCCGGCCAGCAGGATCAGCATCTGATTGATCGTCTGGGGTATGGTCGGGTTCGCCCCCATCAGGAACGCGTACGCGTTCAGCAAGGCGACGTCCCGGCCCGGGTCGTCGACCACGACCGTGGTGGTCCGCGGACACCGGCCGAGCACCGAGTCACCCGCCGGAGGGTCTTCCAGGACGTCCCCGAGCACGGTCATGATCGTCGTGTGTGCCTCGAAGAGGTTGAGGCGACGTTGGTACTCCGATTCGCCGACGTCCGTTCCGCCCATCGCGCGCACGGTCGCCCGGCCGGTGACCGGCCACTCACTCGTGGGAATGCCCATCAGCGCGCCGGTGATCGTCATCGGCAGAGTGACCATGTCCGCACAGAAGTCGAACGATTCGCGGCCCCTGATGGCGTCGAACAACTCTCGCATGCGCTCTTCGATTCCCTGCGCGAGCCGCTGCGTCGCCGGCACCGTCATCAGCGGGGTGAAGATGCGCTTGAGTTCGGAGTGGACCGGCGGGTCGGTGAGGTGTATCGCCGCCCCGGCCGCGACGTCCCCGTCCCCGCGCACGCTGAGCATCGTGCTGTACGCCGAGGAGAACGCCGTGTGGTTGCTCAGCACCTCCCGGACGTCGGCGTGGCGCATGGCCGCGAAGAACTCCTGCCCGTCGGGGGTGACCTGGCGGTGGAGTCCGCCGCGCGCACGCATCTCCCGCCACACCGCGTGCATGCCCTGGTCCGAATACCGCGACTCGTCGTAGAGTTCCCCGGCTCCGGGAGCGTCGAGATCGACTCGCATCAGCACATCTCCTTGCCTGACAGGGGGTCGAGCAGCCCGATGTTCTCCGCGCACCGCATGTAGAAGCACGAGGCCACCGACCACTCCGTGATGCCTCGGGCGCCCATGACCTGCATCCCGGCGCGTACGAGGCGGACCATCGCGTCCTGCTGGACCAGCTCGAACCGCCGGAGCGCGCTCTCGTCCAGTTGCGCCGTGGTGTGCGCGATCTCGTACAGGCGCGTGCCCACCGCGTGCAGCTCGGCGTAGGACCGCACGAGCGGGAACATCAACGCGTCGAGGTCGACGAGGCGCCGGCCGAACTGTTCGCGGTCGGCCGCGTGCTCCCAGGCCGTGCGGAACAGCCCGACGCCGAGGCCCAGCACGTACGCCGCGTGGCGTACGCGGTCCTCGGGAGACCCGATCGGACCGGGCCGGTAGGCATTCTCGTAACCGAGGTACCCGAGGCTCAGGCTGATCGCGCACCCGGCGGTGAGGCCGAGCCCGAGACCGCCCTCGTCCTCGGCGCGCTCCATGCGGTCGAATCCCAGCTCGGCCAGGGTGTCCGCCAGCGCCGTGCGGCGGGTCGGCGAGTAGGCGAACAAGGGCTGCGCCCGGACGCCGGCGCCGACCGGTTCGAGGACCTCCACCAGGGTGTCGACCAGCTCGGGCCCGAAGCGTCGGGGAATCTCGCGACAGCGGCGGGAGTACTCCTCGCCGAGGTCCACCTTGATGGTGGACAGCATGATCTCCGACGAGCCGGCCGACAGGGTGAGCCCGGGCGACTCGGTGAGTCCGGAATACAGCTCCTCGCGGACGAGGTCGTCGAGGTCGGTCCGGTCCGCGAGCGTCCGCCAGCGGCGGAGTACCTCGTGTCCCACCTGCTGGCAGGTCTCACTCGTGTAGAGCTTGGCCACGGCGGTGTCGGTCGCCGCGACGTCGGGGCGCAGGAACACCTCGGTCGCCGCGCGCGCCACCGTGGTGGCGCACTCGACCTGTCCCTCGAGCAGCTGGAGGTCGTCGGGTCGGCCGGTCGCCGCACGGAGCGCGGTCAGCCATCGGGCCGCCCGGACGACGTGGTCGATGCCGGTGCGTTCGATGGCCAGGGCACCGTCGAGCAGCCCCCACCCGCGGCCGTCCTCACCGACCCGGCGCCAACTTTCGACCTCGACGTCGCGGAGCGTGACCCGGCACATGCGCTCCGGCTGGATCGTGTCGACGAGCTCGACGGTCACGCCGGATGCGGCCAGGTCGACGACGAAGAGGGTGATGCCGTCGTACTTGTTGCCGTCCGCCCCGGTGCGCGCGGCCACCAGCGCGGAACCCGAGATGTCACTGTAGATGCTGAACACCTTGACGCCGGTGATGACATACCGATCGCCGCGGCGCTCGGCCCGCGTGCGGAGCGAGGCGAGGTCGCTGCCCGCGCCGGGCTCGCTGTAGAGCACGGTGGCGAACTCCTCGCCCCGGCTGATGCGCGGGAGCAGCTCGCGTTTCAGCCGGTCGGAGCCGGACTTCAGGACGAAGTAGCCGACGATCTGCACGGTGAGCGCGTACACGAGGTCGGGCAGACCGGTCGCGATGAACCGCTCGAACAGCTCGACGCTCACCCGCGTCGACGTGCCCGAGCCGCCGAACTCGCGCGGCCAGTCCGGGGTGAGCAGGCCGCGTCGACCGAGTTCCCGGTACGCCTCGGCGATGGCCCGCCCGTCCATCCGCCGGGACCGGATCACGAGGTCGCGCCACCGGGGCGTGTCGATCAGCTCGGCCAGCGACGCGAACAGATCGGGCGCGGCGTTTCCGTGGCCCGTGCCCGTGCCCGTGCCTGCGATGGTGCCCGTGCCCGTGTCTGCGGCGGTGCCCGTAGCCGCGAGAGCGGATCGGATGACCTTCTCGATGGCGGCCAGGTTCTCGGGATCGGTGAGCAGGTCGTAGTGGCCGCCGGCCAGGTCCTGGAACTCGACGTCACCCGAGCTCATCTCCCGCCAGTCCGACCTGGAGGACTCCGCGGCGCGCATCGAGACGACGTCGAGATCGCCGGACGTGGGCCACCAGGTGCCGATGAGACGGGAGTTCCGCGCGAAGATCTCGAAGCGCTCCGAGAACGTCTCCATGTCCATGCCCAGGGCCTCGGCGGCCGCGGTCGGCGAGTCGGACAGCCACGCGCCGTCCTGGCCGCACGACCTCAGCGCGTCGCCGACGAACTCCTGCAGCCGCCTGCTCGGCGTGGGCTCCTCGTATTCTCTGAACCGCCACGTCGAGTCGAGCAGGACCACCTTCGGGCGGACGCCCTGTCGCGCGAGCAGGCAGGCGATCTCCCAGGCGAGAGCGCCGCCGAACGACCAGCCGCACACCACGTCGACGTCGGGACAGCGGTCGCCGAAGCCGGCCACGTACCGCCGCGCGAGTTCCTGTATCGACGGGGCGGGCTCCCCGTCGACGAGGACCTCCAGCGACGCCTCCAGTCCGATGCACCGGTAGTCGCGGAATCTCCGCACCAGCGGCTGGAGCGCGAGGAGGCTGCCGCCGACCGGATGGGCGAACAGGAGGACCCGCTCGGCCTGTTCGGGCTGACTCATCTCGACGATGCCGGGTACGCCGGTCGCCGTCGACCTCGCACCGAGGTAGGTGCTGAGGCGCTTGCCGTCATCCATGCCGGCCTACTCGCTGGCCAGGAGTCGGGCGACGTCTTCTTCACTCATCTGCTCGATGGCCTCCTCGAGCTCCGCGGGCGACAGGCTGGCCAACCGGGCCCGCTCGACCTCGAGAGCCATGCTCTGCACGCTCGAGTCGTTGAAGAACACGACCAGGGAGATGGTCGTGGAGAACAGCTTCTTGATCTTTGACATCAGCTGCACGGCCTGGAGGCTCGTCCCGCCCAGGTCGAAGAAGCTGGCCGTCTTGGAGAAGTCGACCCGCCCCAGGATCGGCCCGAACGCCTCGGTGAGCATCGTGCGTTCGATGTCGTTGAGCTGCTCCACGGGCGTGGACTCGACCCCGGCGGCGTCGACGCCGGCGGCGGGCAGCGCCCGCTCGTCGATCTTCCCGCTCGCGTTGATCGGCAGCTCCTCCATGATCACGAAGTTGCTGGGCCGCATCGTGGACACCAGGCGCTTGCGGCAGTGTTCCCGCAGCGCCGCCTCGGAGACGGTGCCGCCCACCCCGGTCGCGCAGTACGCCACCACCCGCTTCTGATCCCCGTCCGCCCGGACCTGTACGTACACGTTCTTGATCCCGTCGGCCGCGCGGATCACGCTCTCGATCTCGCCGATCTCGATCCGTACACCATTGATCTTGACCTGTCGGTCGCGTCGCCCGACGTACACGAGTTCACCGCTGCCGTTGAGCCGCGCCAGATCGCCGGACAGGTAGACCCGGGCCGTCGGATCGGGACCGATCGGGTCCGAGATGAACTTCTTCCGGTTGTCCTCGTCCCGGCGCCAGTAGCCCGCCGTCAGTCCGACTCCGCCGAGCGCCAGCTGGCCGATGGCCCCCTGGGGTAGCGGCCGGTGGTGGTCGTCCAGCACGTACGCCGTGTGGTTGTCCATCGGGCCGCCCATGGGCAGGGCGCCCGGCGAAAGCGGCTCCCGCAGTTCCTTCACGATGCTGGTGACGGTGCACTCGGTCACGCCGTACCCGTTGAAGATCCGGCGGCCCTGGCCCCACGCCCGGACGAGCTCGTGGGAGAACGCCTCGCCGCCGACGAACACGATGCGCAGGTCGCGCAGCGGTGCCGGATCGAGCAGCTTCATCACCGACGGCGGCAGGTCGGTCACGGTGATCCGGCGCTCCTGCAGGAACTGCTGGACATCCGGCATGCTCAGCCGCTGGCCGGACGGTACGAGGTGGAGCGACGCGCCGCTGAGCAACGCACCGAACATCTCGAAGATCGAGACGTCGAACCCGCAGGACGCGTAGCCGAGGACCCGATCGTCGGGGGAGAGCTCGAACAGCGTCCGTACGTTGCGGATGAAGCCGAGGATGTTGTCGTGGCTGATGAGCACGCCCTTGGGCGTTCCCGTGCTGCCCGAGGTGTACATCAGGTAGGCGGCCGCGTCCTCGCCGCGGGCCACCTCCGGCCGGTCGGCGGGGGGCTCGGCGTCGGCCGGCAACCGCCGTTCCAGCGCCGGTGAGATCCCGGCCGTGGTCGCGTCGCAGATCACCTGGGACAGGTCGGCGTCGTTGATGATGGCCTCGATCCGGCCGCGTGGGTTCATCGCGTCGATCGGGACGTAGACCGCACCCAGCGACATGAGGGCCAGCACGGCGGCCGGGAAGTCGGGCGACGGTTCGAGCGCGACGCCCACCCGGCTGCCGGCGCCGACCCCGGCCGCGCTCAGGTGGGCGCGTAGTTGGTCGACCCGGCGCAGGAGCTGCCCGTAGGTCAGCTGCGCCGTGGGCGTGCTGACCGCCACGCGGTGCTCGTGCTCGTCGACGACGTCGCGGAAGTGTGCGAAGACGCTGCCGGTGGGCACCGGCGCCCGGGTGCCGACGCCGAGGTGGCCCTGCAGCGCCCGGGTCTCCTCGTCGGAATCCCAGAGTCGCTGCATGCTGACGTCCGGCGCGGCCAGCGCCCGGCGGAGGAACCCGACGAACACCCGCTGCATGGTCTGGATCGTGGCCAGGTCGAAGATGTCGGTGTTGTAGACGGTGTTGACGTCCAGGTCCTCGTCGGCCTGGTTGAGCGTCCACTGCTGGAAGAACTTCGCGCGCGTCGTCCTGGGCAGGATGCCGGTCAGCGAGACGCCGTCGAGGAGTTGGAGCTGGTCGGTCCATTCGTTGATCGTCAGCGTGTACTGCAGCAACGTCGACCGGGAGGAGTCCCGCTGGACGTTCGTGTGCGCGACGATCTCCTCGAGCGGAAGGTATCCGTGCGCCTGGGCGCCGCGTAGTCGCTGCTGGATCCGCACCAGGCATTCCTGGAACGTCTCGTCCGGTGCGACCGGGCAACGCAGCGGCATCATGTTGATGAAGAAGCCGATGGTCCGCTCGGTCTCGATCTCGCCGCGGTTCGCGTTGGGCATTCCGAAGATGACGTCCTCGGATCCCGAGTACCGGTGGTACACGCAGGCCATGGCCGTCGCGTACACCGTCGCGGGCGTGGTGGACAGGGCCAGGGCGAGGCGCTTGACGTCGGCCGCGACCCCCTTCCAACTGCTCGTCTCCGAGCTGCCGGCGTAGGTCGCCTCCGGTGGCAGCGGACGATCGCCGGGAATGTCCATGACCTCGACGTCGCGCAGGGTCTCCGTCCAGTAGTCGACGCTGGCCTGCCACGCCCCGGCCTGCAGACGCCTGCGCTGCCACGCGCTGAAGTCGGCGAACTGGACGGCCGGTGGTTCGATCTCCGGCACGGCACCGACCCGACGGGTGTTGTACTCCCGCACGAGTTCGTCGAAGAAGACCGCCGATGACACGCCGTCGAAGATGATGTGATGGAAGACCACGCTGAGGAAGTGAAGGTCACCACGCACGGTGATCAGATCGAATTTCCACAGCGGAAACGCCGTCAACGTGAAGCGGGTCTCCGCGCGTTCGGCGAGGATCCGGTTCGCTTCGGTCTCGGAGTCCACGTGCGACCGCTCGACGGCGACCTCGGGATGCTCGACGATGCCCTGGAAGTACTGGTCGTTCTCGACGAGGACGTACGTCCGGAGCGCCTCGTGGCGCGCGACGATGCCGGCGAGCGCCGCGGTGAGGGCGTCGGCGTTCAGCTCGCCGTCGAGCCGGAACGCGAACGCGACGTTGTAGGTCGTTTCCCCGGGTTGCAGCTGGTCGACGAACCACAACGTGTTCTGGGAATGGGACAGCGGCACGTTGTCGCGATCCTGTCGGCGCTGCGGCCCGCCGGTGACCCTCGCACGCGCGTTGGCCAACATCGCGGCGAGCGACTGCTTCTTGTCGCCGGCGACACTGTCCGGCGCTGATCTCACGTCTGAACTCACGCGAAGCTCCCGTTCAAGTTGGTCGCATCGATCGTCGGAGGGTCTTCCCGGGAACCGGTCTGCTGATCACCGTCCGACCTGACGGGCAGGTGCGCCAGTTCCGAGATGGCGATGGACAGCACGTCGATGCCACGCAGGTAGTCGGACAACACGATGTGCTCGGTGTCAGCGTGGTCGAGCCGGCTGTCGCCGGGGCCGTAGGTGGCCATCGGGATGTCCCAGACCTCGGCGAGGGTGTTCATGTCCGAGGTGGCGGTCTTCACCAGGAACCGCGGCTGGCCGTGCAGCCGCCGGATACTGGACACCAGGGCGCGCGCCACCGGCGTGGACCGGCTCGCACGGCAGGCGGCGACCGAGTTCAGCACCTCGATGTCACCGGCCGGCAGGCGGTCACGCAGGTCGCGGACCAGCGCTTCGGCGTCGTGGCCCGGTGGGGTGCGGATGCTGAGGTCGACGGTCGCCGTGGTCAGGTCCGCGTTGAGCTGGCAGAGCGTCGCGCCCGGCCGATCGAACACGCCGAGGCTCGCGTCCGGCCCGAGCAGGTCGACCAGCGTGGTCCAGCAGGCGACCGCCAGGTCGGAGGCCTTCGGTGCCGGGTTGCTCGGGTGGGTGGACGGAAGCCTGACCGTGTAGCGCAGGTCGAGTTTGCCCTTGTAGCCGAGCACCACGCTCGACCATCCGCTCGGTTCGCCGACGATCAGCGCGTCCGGCTGTTCGTGGGTGACCCGGATCGCCATCGCCCCGCGTGAGCACGGGGTCTCCTCCTCCACGGCGCCGACCACGACGAGTCGGCCGGGGAAGTCCACCGCGCTGGCCGCGGCGCAGATCATCGCCGCCAGGGGTCCCTTCGCGTCGACCGCGCCCCGGCCGTAGAGCTTGCCGTCCTCGGAGTGGACCGGGATCTCGCCCGGGATGGTGTCGAGGTGTCCCATCAGCATCAAGGTCGGTCCGTCACCGCGATCGATCACGCCGATGACGTTGCCGACCGCGTCGATGTGGGACCGGAAGCCCAGGACCGCCATGGCGTCGGCCAGGAAATCAGCCAGCGCGCGTTCCTGGTAGGAGGGGGACGGGACCTCCAGCATCCCGCGCAGCAGACCCACGGCGTACGTCTCGGTGACCGCTCCGGACGAGGTGAATGCGAAGTTCATCGAGGTCCTCGCTCGAGTAGGTGTTCCACGATGCGGTCCGCGACGTCGACGCGGTCGCCGAGCGCGGCCTGGAAGCCGGAGAACTCGACCCGGTGGTTGACCTCCAGGACCAGCAGCCGGCCCTCGCTGTCCTCGATCAGGTCGACGCCGGCGATGTCGGCGCCGACCGCGGCGGCGGCGTCGGTCGACAGCTTGGTGATCTCGGGTGTCGGTTCGCACGGCCGGGCCTGGCCGCCGAGCGCCACGTTGGTCCGCCACACCTCGGCGACCCGGTAGACGGCGCCCAGCAGTTCACCGCCGACCATGATGGCCCGGAGGTCCCGGCCGGGCTTGTCGACGAGTTCCTGTACGTACCCGAGGTGCGACTGGGGGCCGGGCAGCGCGGCGACGTACTCGAGTACGCCTTCCGCGGCGGCGCGGTCAGGTAGCCGGACCACGAGCCGACCCCACGACCCGACCAGCGGTTTGATCAGCGCGGGATAGCCGATGGCGTCCAGCGCGTCGAGTGTGGCCTCGGGGGTGAGGCCGAGCGCGGTGCGGGGCACCGGCAGCCCGGCCGCCTGCAACGCCATGGTGGTACGCCACTTGTCCCCACACAGCGCGGTCGCGTCGGCGCTGTTGACCACGCGGACGCCGGCCGAGGTGAGGCAGCGGGCCGCGTACTCGGCCCGAACCTGGCCGATCTCCCGGTTCAGCACGAGCTGCCAGGGCAGGTCGCGCTGCCCGGCCGCGAACCAACGCCGTCGTGTGTCGACCTGGTCGAAGGCGACACCACGCCGGTCGAGCGCCTCGAACAGTCGCTTCTCGTCCGCGCCGACCCGGCTGGCCAACACGGCGATCCGGCCGTCGTCGGGATGCTCCGGTATCGATGGCATCATGTCCTCCGTGATGGGACGGCACAATTCGGCTGCCCCGTGACGCTACAGGCGACTCGACCTTGAACGCGTCCGTGCGAGGCTCATCCGGGACGACGCGTTACATTGACATGCACCAGTGCAAAGTGCGGTTTTGGCTTACCCGATCCGCACCCGACCTGTACGACAATGGACTACGTTCAATGCGTCAAAACGGAGGGAATCACATGGAAAGCAACCCCGAGCGGATGTCGGTGCTCGCGCTGTGGAGCGCGCCGCGCAGTCGCTCCACCGCCTTCGCCCGGATGATGGCGGAGCGGAACGACCACCTCGTGGTGCACGAACCGTTCTCCCAGGTGGTCGACTTCGGTGAGGCGAAGGTGGGAGACCGGGTCGCGCACAGCGAACAGGACGTGCTCGCCGCCCTGCGCGCGGTCGCCGCCGAGCGTCCGGTGTTCTTCAAGGACACCATGGACTTTCGCTACCCGGCGCTGCTCGCCGATCGAGCCTTCCTGAAGGCCGCCACCCACACGTTCATCATTCGCCACCCGACCGAGGCCATCGCCTCGCACTTCGCGCTGAACCCGAACCTGGGGCGCGACGAGATCGGCTTCGCCTGGCTGTGCGAGGTCTTCGACGCGGTGCGGTCGGCCACCGGTACGACGCCGACCGTGATTGATTCGGACGACCTGCTGGACCGGCCGGAGGACACCGTGCGGGCGTACTGCGCGGCGGTGGGCATCCCGTTCGTGCCGGAGGCGTTGAGCTGGCGGCCGGGCATGCGGCCGGAGTGGCAGGCGACCGGCCGGTGGCACCAGTCGACCAGCCAGACCACGGGTTTCGGGCGGAAGGCCGGTGACAGCGCCGCGGTGGTCGACGCGAATCCGGTGCTGCGGGGCTACCGCGATTACCACCTGCCGTACTACGAGCGGTTGCGCGTGGCGGCACTCCGGCCCTGACCACCGGGCGCGCGGCGCCGGTCGCGGATCAGCTCGGTCAGGCGGGTCGGGCCACCCGTGGGCAGCGGGGGGCTGACCGGAAGGCCGGCGATGAGGCTCCCGTGCCGGGCGGCGCGCACTGGTCCACCGCCGTCCCACCGGGAGCCTCGTCCTGTCCGGAGGATCGACATGCCCCCACCTGCCCGACCAGCCGCCCTTGATCACGATGAAAAGGGGCTAAATAGTCAGTTTGATTACCCGGAGAGTGCATCGAAAGGTCATTCTAGACATTTGCGGTAATCACTGGAGAGATGAGCAGAGGGATTCGGCCGCATAGATTGGTACCACCGAAGGGCCTTCCAGTGAGGGGGAGACATGCTCGTCTCCAGTGCCGTAACCCGGCGGTGCGATCCGGTCGACATATCCGATCACCGCAACAACGTCGCCATCTCGTCGGCGACGGCGACGAAGGCCGGCCACTTCAACGTGTGGGGAAACTCGTTCGCCGCCGAGCACCTGCCGGCCAGCGAAAGCCTCGTCCACGTCGCGGGCGTGCCCTTCCGCTTCCCACCCGTGTGCGTCGGCCCGGACAACGTCCGCTGCGAAGGACAGTTCATCGCCGTGGCGGAGGGCCGTTACGACTGGGTGCACGTGCTGGCGGCGGCCGAGCGGCGCTGCGAGGACACCGTCGAGCTGAATTTCAGTGACGGCCCGGTCGACGCCGAGTGGCTGCGGGTCTCCGACTTCTGGGCGGCACCGGCCTGGTTCGGCGAAATCCTGGCGTTCCAGAGCCCGGTCATGCACTACCCGCACCACGTACAGCAGGGCGTGCCGGCCGTCATGTGGGCCCAACGGGTGCCGGTTCCCCGGCGTGCCGACCTCGCCGGCATCCGCCTGCCGCGCAACGCCGCGATGCACATCTTCGCGGTCACCGTCCAACACGCGGAGGCCGATCATGACCAGTGAGGTGACGGCCCGGACCTACCTGATCGCCGAGCCTGAGCTGTGGTACCGCGACCTGATCAGCTGCCTGCAGGCCACGTTCGGCACGCTGGTGGCCCGGCGGGGTGCCGACCCGCTGGCCGTGCTCGGGGCGGGCTGGCGGTTCCTGCACCTGCCGGGTGACGTCCGGTTCGACGAGTTCTACTACCCCTGCCCGGACGGCGACCTGGGCGCGGCCCTGGCCCCGCACCACGAGCTGCGGGCCCGCTGGTGGCAGCCGGCCGACGAGGACGACGTCTGGCGAGAGGTCCGCGAGTCGCTGGCCCGCGACCAGCCGGTCATCGCCGCGGTGGACAACTTCTACCTGCCGTTCCGACCCGCCTACGGCGACGTGCACGCCGCTCACCTCGTGGTGATCTACGGCTTGGACGAGGACCGCGGACTCGTCCACGTCTCGGACGCGATGCCGCCGGCCTACCGCGGCCCGGTCCCGATCGGGGAGTTCCTGAACAGCTGGGGTTCGGCCAACCCGGCCGACGTGCAGGACGCGTTCTTCAGCGACTCGCGGATCGGCCGGCGCTGTCTCGACGTCCGGCTCGATGCCCCGCCCGCGCCGCTGACCCCCGAACTGCTCCGCGGGTACCTGCGCGTCGACGTCGACGGCTTCACCACCGCCACCGCGGCCCGCACCGGTCTCGCCGGGTTCGACGCGTTCGCCGGAGAACTCGTCGACCGATGCCGGGCCGGGGACGCCGCCGTGCTGCGCGAGCTGTACCCGTTCGGTTGGGGCATGCAGGCGCAGGCGTCGCTGCACGGGGAACTCCTGCGCCGCTGCGGCCGGGAGTGGGGCGACCCGGCCCTCGCCGGAGCCGGCCGGGCGGTCGAGGCGGTCGCCCACGCCTGGACCGGGCTGCGCATCACCGGCGCGCACGGGATCGCCGATGCCCGGGCGGTCTCCGCCGACATCGCTCACCACGCCACCGTCCTGCGTGGCACGTACGCGTACGCCGTTGACGCCGTCGACGCGGCGATCTGACCACCCCGGGAGAGGCAGCGATGAGCAAGCTGGCAGCGTTCGGCGGCTCGGCCGCCGTACCGAAGGACCGGCGCGGCGTGGACTGGCCGCTGATCGAGGACGAGGACCGCAAGGCCGTCCTCGACACGCTCGACGGCGGCCGGTTGGTGTCCAACACCGAGGGCGTGAACCCGGTCGCCACCCTCGAGGCGAACTGGGCGCAGCGGTTCGGCTTCGACCACTGCGTCGCGGTGTCCACCGGTACGGCCGCGCTGTCCCTGGCGCTGGCCGGGCTGGGGATCGGTCCGGGCGACGAGGTGATCGTGCCCGCGCTCAGCTTCATCGCCACCGGGCTCGCCCCGGTACACCAGATGGCCGTTCCCGTGTTCGCCGACGTCGACCCGGTCACGTTCAACCTCGACCCGGACGATGTCGAGCGTCGGATCACGCCGAGGACCGCGGCGATCATCCCGGTGCACCTGCACGGCGCGCCGGCCGACATGGACCGGATCCTCGACATCGCACGCCGGCACGGCCTCGCGGTGATCGAGGACGCGGCCCAGGCCCCCGGCGCGACCTACCGGGGTCGGCCGGTCGGCGGGATCGGTGACGCGGGAGCGTTCAGCCTGCAGGTCACGAAGAACATCCCGACCTGCGGCGAGGGCGGCCTGCTGGTGACCGGCCGTGCCGAGCTGGCCGAGGCGGTCCGGCGGGCCCGACAGTTCGGCGAGGTGATCGAGAGTGGCCGCGACCGTGACTACGTGTCCCACGGCCTGGGCTGGAACCACAAGATGAACGCGATCCAGGCCGCTTTCACCATCGCGCAGCTCGCCCGGTTCGACGAGTACGAACGCCGGCGGCAACGCAACGTCACCGAATTTCTCGCCCGGCTCGCGGCGCTGCCCGGCCTGCGCGTGCCGACCGCGCTCCCGGACACCACACATGTCTGGCACATCCTGCGGATCCGGTTCGAGCGGGCCGGGTTCGGTCTCTCCGACGACGTACGGCCGGCGGCGCTGCGCTCGGCGCTGCGGCGTTTGCTGCGCGCCGAAGGTGTGCCGATGTCGCAGTACCAGCTCATGCCGCTGCCCGACCAAAAGGTGTTCGTCGACCGCGTCGGGTTCGGCGCCGGCCATCCGTGGACGGTGACCGGCGAACCGGCCCCGGGTGGGGACTACCCGGTGGCCCGGGCGATCATCGCCGACTCCCTCGCCCTCCAGAAGCGTCACCTCAATCCGGGATCGGGCGAGCTGCTCGGCCGCTACGCGGACGCGTTCGAGAAGGTCTGGGCGAACGGGGACGCGGTGGCGACGCTCGCGGCGGCGGCGTCATGACCACGGCCCAGGACACGCTGGAGGCGGTCGCCGCCCGCATCCGCACCCACGTCGTCGACATGTGCGCGGGGCCGGAAGGCGGCCACCTCGGCGGCGCCTTCTCCTGCGTCGAGGTGCTCAGCGCGCTGTACTTCTCGGTGCTCAACGTGGACCCGGGGCGGCCGGACCACCCGGACCGCGACCGCTTCCTGCTCAGCAAGGGTCACGCCGCGCTGGCCCTCTACGCGACGCTCGCCGAACGGGGTTTCTTCCCGGTCGAGGAGCTCGCCGGATACGGACGGCCAGGTAGCCGGTTGATGGGTCATCCGGTGCGGGCGGTGCCCGGTGTCGAGCTGCCGACCGGGTCGCTCGGCCACGGTCTCGCGCTGGCATGCGGGTTCGCGCTGGCCAACCGGTACGCCGGCCGTGACTCACGCAGCTTCGTGCTGCTCGGCGACGGTGAACTCCAGGAGGGTTCGGTGTGGGAGGCGGCCATCGCGGCCGCGTCGCTGCGGCTGGACCGGTTGGTCGCGGTCGTGGACCGCAACGGGCTGCAGCTCACCGGCCCGGCCGAGCGGATCGCGCCGATGGAACCGTTGGCCGAGCGCTGGCGCAGCTTCGGTTGGGCGGTCCGCGACCTGGACGGCCACGACGCGACCGGCCTGGCCGACCACCTCGCCGCCGCACCGTGGGAGCCGGGCCGGCCGAGCGTGCTGATCGCCCGCACGGTCAAGGGGCACGGGCTCTCATTCCTCGCCGGCCGGCCCGACAGCCACTACGTGACACTGTCGCCGCGCAACCATGCCCGGGCGCTCGCCGCGCTAACCGTCACGGACGGCACCCGATGAGCCGCGCGGTCCGAGAGGCGTACCGGGACTGCCTGCTCTCCCTGCTGGAGCGGCATCCGGATGTGATCTGCCTGGACACGGACACCGGCCTGTTCCGCCCGGAGCACGCCTCGGCGGCCGGGGACCAGTACCTCAACCTCGGCATCGCCGAGCACAACCTGATGGGGATCGCCGCCGGAATGGCCGCCTGCGGGCGCATGCCGTTCGTGAACACGATGGCCGCGTTCGCCACCTCGCGCGCACTGGAAGCCATCAAGATCGACATTGCGTACAACCGGCTGCCGGTCCGCATCATGGCCACCCACGGGGGTCTCGCCGCCGGCCACCTCGGCCCGACCCACCAGGCCCTGGAGGACCTCGCCGTGCTGCGGGTGCTACCAGGGATGACCGTGGTGGTGCCGGCCGACGCGGCGGCCACGGAGGCGTTCGTCGCGCAGAGCCTGAGCCTGCCGGGACCGCTCTACGTCCGCCTCGACCGTAAACCGTCGCCGCCGCTGCCGCCGGCCCCCGCGCCGGTCATCGGTCGCGCGCAGACGCTGCGATCGGGCGGCGACGCCGTCCTCGCGTGCTGCGGCCCCTACCCCACGTTGGCCTGCCTCGCCGCGGCGGACACCCTCGCCGGGTACGGCATCGAGACCACCGTGCTGAACCTGCACACGGTGCGACCCCTCGACACCGGGACGCTGATCGAGGCGGCGCGACCGGCCGCGCTCGTGGTGACGGTCGAGGAGCACTGGCGCAGCGGCGGCCTGGGCGGCGCGGTGACCGAAGCCCTGGCCGAGGCCGCGCCGACGAAGGTCCTGCGGCTGGGGATGCCGGACCAGTTCGTCGACACGGTCGGCAACCAGGAACACCTCCTCACGCACTACGACATCACCTCGGAACGGATCGTGACCATGGTCCGCACCGCACTCGACGCGATGGCTCGCCTCGGGACCCACCAGTGAAAGGACGTCACCCATGACCACCATGTCGGCCTGCCCAGAATGCGCGGACGAGGTGCCGATCAGCGATGCGGTACGGCTCAACGAGATCATCGAGTGCGTCGGCTGCCGGAACGATCTGGAGATCGTTGCCCTGAGTCCGGCGGTGCTCGCGCTGGCTCCCGAGATCGAAGAGGACTGGGGCGAGTGATCCGCGTCGCTGTCGTTGGCGCGGGCGGATTCATCGGCGGGGAGTTGCTGCGACTGCTCGTCGGCCATCCCGCGGTCGAGGTGACGGCCGCGGTCTCGTCCCGGTTCGCCGGAAAACGGGTCGACGGGGTCCACCCGAACCTGCGATCCGCCACCGACCTGCTGTTCTGTTCGGTGGACGACGTGGACGAGTACGACACCGTCTTCCTGGCCACGCCGCACGGCACCGCGATGACCCAGATCGACCGCTGGATCGGACACACCAAGCAGGTCATCGACCTCACCGGCGACTTTCGGCTGGACGACACCGAGGTCTTCCAGCGCTACTACAGGACTCCGCACGCCGCGCCACACCTGCTCGGCGAGTTCGTCCCGGGAATTCCGGAGCTGCACCGGGAGCGCCTACGCGGCGCCGACCTGGTCAGCGTGCCCGGATGCATGGCGGTGGCCGGCGTGCTCTCGCTGCACCCGATCCGAGACATGATCGGGCCGGACGCGCGGCTGGACGCGCGCACCGGATCCAGTGGATCCGGGGCCACCGCCGGCGAGGGCAACCTCCACGCGCTCCGCAGCGGGGCGATGCGGGTGTTCGCGCCGACCGGACACCGGCACGAGGCCGAGATCACCCGGCACGTCGGCGTGCGGGTCACCATGACCGCGACCGGGGTGGAGGCGGTGCGGGGCGTGCAGACGATCTGTCACGTCACCCCGAAACCCGGCGTCGACTCCAAGGCGATACGCCGGGCGTTCCGGGAGCGGTACCGCGATGAGCCGTTCGTCCGGCTGGTCGCGCAGCAACGCGGCCTGTACCGGTACCCGGAGCCGAAGATCCTGGCGGGTTCGAACTTCTGCGACGTCGGGTTCGCGTTCGACGAGGACACCGGCCGGCTGACCGTCATCGCGGCGTTGGACAACCTCATGAAGGGCGGCGCCGGCAACGCGGTCCAGTGCCTGAACATCCGCATGGACTGGCCGGAGACCCTCGGCCTGTCCTTCGCCGGCCTGCACCCCGGCTAGGAGAGCCGTGACCAGACTGCTGACGGTCGTCAAGTGCGGCGGGAACCCGGCCGTGGACTCCACGAGCATCTGTGCCGACGTCGCCCGGCTCGTCCAGAGGGGCGAGTCCGTCGTGCTGGTGCACGGCGGCTCCGGCGAGATCGCCCGGCTGGCCGGCAAGCTGGGTGTGCCGCAGCGCACCCTGGTCGCCCCGGACGGGGTGTCGGCCCGATACACCGATCCGGCGATGCTGGAGGTCGTCCTGCTCGCGCTGGCCGGGGCGGTCAAGCCGGCGCTCGTCGCCGCGTTGTCCGGCCTCGGGGTGCCCGCCGTCGGCCTCACCGGCCTCGACGGCGGCATGCTGCAGGCCCGTCGCAAACCGGCCGTCCGCTCGGTGGTGGACGGCCGGACCGTGCTGGTGCGGGACAACCACAGCGGCCAGATCGGCGCCGTACGCACCGAACTGCTGGAATGCCTGCTGCGGTCCGGTCTCGTGCCCGTGGTGTCGCCGCCCGCCATCGACGAGCACGACCACCCGGTGAACGTCAACGCCGACCGGGTGGCGGCGGCGCTCACGGTGGCGCTCGGCGCCGACCGGCTGGTGCTGCTGACCGGCGCACCGGGCGTGCTCGCCGACCCGGGGGACGACACCAGCGTGCAGAGCACCTACGAGGTGCCCCCGACCGGCGCGCCCGGACCCGTCGCCGGCGGCGGCATGGCGCTCAAACTCGTCGCCGCCCGTGAGGCGTTGGCGGGCGGAGTGACCTCGGTGCGGATCGCCGACGGACGGGTGCCCGATCCGATCAGCCGGGCCCTGGCCGGGTCCGGAACAACGGTGACCATGTCCGCTGCCTCGTCGGTGGCCGGCCGGTCCGCGCGAGAGGGGAACTGACGATGGACCGCACCTACCTCGTGGTCGTCAACGACGAGGAGCAGTACTCGATCTGGGACGCCGACCGTGAGCTGCCGGCCGGGTGGCGCGGTGAGGGCTTCCGCGGCCCCGAGGCAGACTGCCTGGCCCACATCGAGGAGATCTGGACCGACATGCGTCCGCTGAGCCTGCGCCGTGCCATGGCGTCGGGTGCCTGACCCACGACGCCACGAATCAAGCCGCCACCACCAGAGGAAGCATGCCTGATGATCCTCGATCAGTTCCATTCCCGCGTCACCCAGGCGCCGGATGCGGTCGCCGTGCAGGACGGCGACCGGCGGCTCACCTACCGGGAGTTGGCCGGACACGCCTGCGGTCTGGCGGTCCGGCTCACCCGGCGTGGAGTGCGACCGGGTGACGCGGTCGCCGTCTACGTCGACCGGTCCGCCGAGATCGTCGTCGCCGAGCTGGCCGTGCTGCTGGCCGGCGCGGCCTACGTACCGCTCGATCCGGCCCATCCGGCGACGCGGACCACGGAGCTGCTGGGCCTGGCCCGGGCCGCCGCCGTGATCACCACCCGGCCGCTGCTGTCGGCCGGCGTGGAGCTCGACGATCCCGAGGTCGTCGACCTGGCGCAGGCGCCCACCGGACGCTACGAGCCCGTCCCGCGACCGGACGACGACGCGCTGGCCTATGTCATCTTCACGTCCGGCTCGACGGGCCGGCCCAAGGCGGCCGCGGTCCGCCACGGCGGCCTCGCGAACCTCATGCGCTGGCACGGGGACGCCTTCGGCCTGGGCCCGCAGGACCGCACGACGCTGCTGTGCGCCCCCGGATTCGACGTCTCGGTGTGGGACACCTGGCCCACGCTGGCGGCCGGCGGCACGCTGGTGGTGCCGCCCGCGGCCGTGCGCGCCTCGCCGCCGGACCTGGTCACCTGGCTGGCCGACGAGCGGATCACCGCGACCTTCCTGCCCACGCCGCTGGCCGAGGCGGTGCTCGACGTGCCGTGGCCGGCGCACAGCACGCTGCGGTGGATGCACACCGGCGGCTCCGCGCTGCAGCGCGGAGCGCCGCCCGGCCTGCCGTTCACCCTGGTCAACGTGTACGGCCCGGCCGAGTGCACGGTGGCCGCGACGACCGCCGCGGTGCCGTCGGACGGGCCGGTGCCGCCACCCATCGGCGTGCCCGTCGACGGCGTGCGCTGTCACGTGCTCGACGGCTTCGACGTGGTACCCGACGGCGAGCCCGGCGAGATGTGCCTGGCCGGCGCGTGCGTGGCTCGCGGCTACCTGAACGATCCGGCCGCCACCGCGCGGTCGTTCGTGCCCGACGTCACCGTCCCTGGCCAGCGGATGTACCGCACCGGCGATCTGGTCCGCCGCCGGCCCGACGGCACCTTCGAGTACCTCGGCCGGCTCGACGACCAGGTCAAGATCCGTGGGTTCCGGATCGAGCCCGGCGAGATCGCGGCCGTCCTGCGCCAGCACCCGGCCGTCCGGGAGTCCTACGTGGCCGCCCAGCGCACCGGCTCCGCCGACCCGGTGCTGCACGCCTACGTCGCCGCGGACGCCACACCGGCCGAGCTGCTCGCGTTCGTGGCGGCCCGGCTGCCCGACTACATGGTGCCCGCCGCCGTCGTCGTGCTGCCCGCGCTGCCGATGACCGCCAACGACAAGGTGGATCGGGCCGCGCTGCCCGCGCCCGACCGGGTGGCCGCCGGCCTGGCCGGGGTGACCGCGCCGCATCGCACGCCGACCCAGAGCGCGGTGGCCGGGATCGTGTCCGACCTGCTCGGTGGCGTGGCGGTCGGCGCCGACGACGACTTCTTCGCCCTCGGCGGCACCTCGCTGCTGGTCGGCCGGCTCTCGGCCCGGATCGCCGTCGAGCTCGACGCGAAGCTCAGCCTGGCCGAGCTGGCCTGCGCCCGTACGATCGCCGCGTTCGCCGACCTGGTCGACGAGCGGACCGGCCGACCAGAGGTGGACACCGACCCGGACCTGAACTCGCCGGTCCCACCGACCCCGCCGTCGATCGCCCGGGCCGACCGCGGTCGGCTCATTCCCCTGTCGTTCCAGCAGGAACGGGTGTGGTTCTTCGCGCAGTTGGCCCCGGACAACATCGCCTACAACTTCCAGGCCACGGTGTCGCTGCACGGCGACGTGGACACCGGGGCCCTGCGCGCCGCGCTCGACGAGATCGTGCGCCGGCACGAGATGCTGCGGACCGCCTTCGTCAGCGTCGACGGCGTCGCGGTGCAGCAGCCGGTGGCACACGTGGGCGCGCCGCTGCGCGTGGTGGACGTACCGCGCGAGCAGGCCGACGACGTGGTCGCCGCCGAGCTGGCCCAGCCGTTCGACCTGGCGAGCGCGCCGCTGGCCCGCTGGCTGCTGCTGCGCCACGGGGACGGCGAGAACACGTTCGTCCACGTCGAACACCACTTCATCCACGACGGCTGGTCGCTCGCGGTGTTCCTGTCCGAACTGTCGGCGCTCTATCCGGCGTTCGCCGCCGGTCAGCCGTCGCCCCTGCCGGAGCTGGCCGTCCAGTACGCGGACTACGCGATCTGGCAGCGGGAGTGGATGAGCGGTGACGTGCTGAAGGCCCACGTCAACCACTGGACCACCCGGCTCGCCGGCGCGTCCGCTCTGCTGGAGCTGCCGGTCGACCACTCGCGGCCGCCGGTCATGAGCCTGCGTGGCGCGGCGCCGCGGATCAAGGTCCCGGCCGAGCTGGCCCGCGCGCTGCGCGCGTTCAGCCGGCAGCACCGGGTGTCGCTGTTCTCGACCATGTACACCGCCTTCGCCGCCCTGCTGCACCGGTACACCGGGCAGCGGGACCTGCTGGTCGGCACCGGCATGGCCAACCGGAGCCTGCCCGAGATCCAGCCGTTGATCGGCATGATCGTCAACACGGTTGTGCTGCGGACCCGGCCACACGGCCGGATGTCGTTCACCGACCTGCTCGACCAGGTCCAGGAGACCGTGCTCGACGCGCTGGCCTGGTCGGACACCCCGCTGGACACGGTGATCAACGCGATCGGGCCGGAACGCGACGCCGCGCGGCTCCCACTGTTCCAGGTCATGTTCAGCTTCCACGACTCGGCCGTGCCGGACCTCGACTTCGGTGGGCTTACCGGTGCGGTCACCGAGCGGGCGAACGGCTCGGCCAAGGCCGACCTCAACATCATCGTGGTGCCGCGAGGGGCGCAGCGCGTGGGCCGGGAGTCCCGACCCGAGGATGACGATCTGAACCTGATCTGGGAGTACTCGACCGACCTGTTCGACGCGTCGACCATGTCCCGGATGGCCGAGCACTACCTGAACCTGCTCACCGACGCCCTGGCCCGACCGGGCACCGCGATCGACGGGCTGCGGCTCATCCCAGACGACGAGTCGCGGCGGCTCGCGCGCTGGAGCCGCGGGCCCGCGGTGGCCGACGCCGAGCCGGGCCGGACGATCCCCGCCCTGTTCGCGGCCCAGGTCGCGAGCCGGCCGGACGCGACGGCGCTGGTCTTCGGCACCGAATCCATGACCTACGCGGAGCTGGACCGGCGCAGCAACGCCCTGGCTTCGCGGCTGCGCCGCCACGGGGTGGCCACCGACGTGCCGGTCGCGGTGGCGATGGAGCGCGGCTTCGATCTGGTGGTGGCTCTGCTGGCCGTGTCGAAGGCCGGCGGCGCGTACCTGCCGATCGACGCGGGCGGTCCGGCGCCCAGGGTGGCGGCCATGATCGCCGCCGCTGGCGCCCGGCTCCTGCTGGCGACGCGGGCCACCGACCGGGCCGAGATGCCCGGGGTGGACACGGTGTACGTCGACGCCGAGCCCACCGACGCCGCCGAGGAGTGGACGGCGTTGCCGGAGCTGTCCCACCCGGACAGCCTGGCCTACATCAGCTTCACCTCGGGCTCGACCGGCGTACCGAAGGGTGTCGCCGTGCCGCACCGCGGGGTGGCACGGCTCGTCCACGACCCGTCGTTCGCCCCGCTCGGCCCGGGCCAGCGGCTCCTCCATCTCGCCCCGGTCGCGTTCGACGCGTCCACGTGGGAACTGTGGGGCGCGCTGCTGACCGGCGCGACGGCGGTGATCGCGCCGCCCGGCCCGCTCGGGCTGCCGGAGATCGCCGCCCTGCTGCGCACCACCGACGTGACGGTCGCCTGGCTCACCGCCGGCCTGTTCCACCAGCTGGCCGAGGCGGATGTCGAGGCCGTCGCCGGTGTCCCCGTCCTCCTGGCGGGCGGCGACGCACTCAGCCCTGGCACGGTGCGCGCCGTCCTGTCGGCCCGCGGCCGCCGACCGCTGGTCAACGGATACGGCCCGACCGAGAACACCACGTTCACCACCTGCCACGTCATGACCGACCCGCACCAGGTGGCGTCGACGGTGCCGATCGGCCGCCCGATCCAGGGCACCTCCGTGCACCTGCTCGACGAGAGCGGCCAGCCGGTGCCGATCGGTGTGACCGGCGAGCTGTTCACCGGTGGGGACGGCCTCGCCCGCGGCTACGTCGGCAACGCCTCGGCCACCGCGCGGGCCTTCGTGCCTGATCCCCACGGGTGCGGCACGCGCTTGTACCGGACCGGGGACCTGGCCCGTTGGCGCGCCGACGGGACACTCGAGTTCGTCGGCCGCGCCGATGACCAGATCAAGATCCGCGGTTTCCGGGTCGAGCCCGGCGAGGTCGCGTCGGTCCTCCGCGCGTATCCGGACGTGGGTGACACGGTCGTCCTGGCGGCCGGTCAGGGCGCGCAGCGGCACCTGGTCGCGTACGTGACACCGGCCGACGGTGTCGACCCGGGTCTCCTGCGGCCGCCGTCGCTGCGCGACTTCCTGGTCGGTCGCCTGCCGGAATACCTGGTACCCACCGGGTTCAGGGCCCTCGACCGGTTCCCGCTCAACGCCAACGGCAAGATCGACCGGGGCGCGCTGCCCGCACCGGAGGTCCAGACCCGCGGGCAGGTCACCCCGCCGCGGGGTGACACCGAGGAGCGGTTGGCCGACACCTGGCGGCGGCTGCTGCCCGCCCACGGCCCGTACGGCGGCGACGTCGGCCGCGAGGACAGCTTCTTCGCCCTCGGTGGCAACTCGCTCCTGGCGTCCCGCCTGATGTTCCGGATCCGCGAGGTGTTCGACGTCGAGCTGCCCATGGCCACCTTCTACGAGAAGCCCACGCTCGTCGACTGTGCCGCAGCGATCGACGCCGCCCGCGACCGGACCGCGACCGTCGCGGCGCGACCGGCCACCATCGGCCGCCAGGACCGCCGCGCCTACCGCGCCCGTGCCCCGAAGCCGCCGCCGGGCCGGAAACTCGCGCCGCACCTGGTCCACCTGGGTGGCGACTGGGCGCTGTGGCGGACGGTCTGCCTGCGGGCGGCCGGTTTCCCGGCCCACCTGCTGACCGGCCTCGGCGCCGCCGATCTGGCCGCGGCGGCGGACGCCGTCGTCGCCGCGGGCGAGCCGGCCAGGGCCACCTACTCGGCCGAGTTCACCGCGGCGGTACGACGCCAGTCTGCGGTCCTGCACGAGGTGGCCAGCCGGCCGGCGCTGCGGGAAGCGGTCGCCTGGCAGAACCGGCACGCGCTGACGACCGGCCTCGATCCGGTCGTCCGGCGCGGGCCGCAGCCGGCCAAGCGGGACACCAGGGACCGTCAACACGAGGCGCTCATCGCGAGCTACCTGCAGCGGTACTGCGCGAAGAACGACACCATCGGCTTCTTCGGCCCGGTGGGTTGGTCGCGGATCGACGACGGCGCCGGCATCCGGATCACGCACGATCCGGCGGGGCGGTTCCTGGCCGAGCGCCTCACCTACCTGGAGGGCTGGGCGGTCGCCGCGGTCCTGGCCGACCACACCACGGCCCTTCGGCCCTGGCTCGTACCGCGCCGGATGCCGTTCGTCGGCCTCGACGGCAGCCAGCTCCGGGTGCCACTGGCACCGCCGGTGCCGCTGACCCCGGCCGAGGCGGCGGTCCTGCGGGCCGTCGACGGCGCGCGTGACGGCGGCGCGGTCGCCGACCTGGCGCTCGCTGACGAGTCGGCCGGGCTGCGTGACGTCGAGGAGGTCTTCACCGTGCTGGCCCGGCTGGCGGACCAGCGCCGACTGGCCTGGCAGGTCGAGATCTCCCCGCCCGACATCCATCCGGAGCGGACCATGCGGGCGCTGCTGGCCCGGGTCACCCACGCCGACGTCCGGGCGGCGGCCACCCGGGCGCTCGACGAGCTGACCACCGCCCGGGACGAGCTGGCCGGGGCGGCCGGTGACCCGGAGGGGGTGGCCGCGGCCATGGCCGGCCTGGAGGCGACGTTCACCCGCCTGGCCGGCGTCCCGCCCACCCGACGGGCCGGCGAGCTGTACGCCGGCCGCACGGTCGCCTACGAGGAGTGCCGGCGCGCCGACAGCGTGCGGCTCGGCGCCGACACGCTGGACGGGATCCGGGATGCGTTGGCGCTGGTGCTCGACAGCGCCCGTTGGTTCCTCGGCGCCTGTGCCGAGGCGTACACCGGCCATTTCGAGGCGGCCTACCGGAAGCGGGCCGCCGCGCTCGGCACCGACGTCGTGCCGTTCGCCGACTTCTGGCTGCTTGTCAACGACGCCCTGTTCCACCGGGCGTCGGCCATCATCCAGCCCGCGGTGACGGCGCTGCAGGAGCGCTGGTCGGCGATCCTCGATCTGCCCGAAGGCTCCCGGCGGGTCCGGTTGCGCTCGGCCGACCTGCGACGGCGGGCGGCCGACCGGTTCCCGGCGCCGCCACGGCCGTGGCCGACGGCCGTGTTCCACAGTCCGGACCTGATGATCGCCGGAGCGGACGCCGCCACTGGCGGCCGGCTCACCTGGGTGCTCGGTGAGGTCCACCCCAGCAAGGTCACCGCCCGCTACGGCACGTGGCTGGAGCTGCACGACGACCCGGACGGCTACCACGCGGCCATGCGGCACGACCTCGCCGGACCGGTCGTCTGGCAGGCCGAGACGGCCGAGGTCGGCGGCAGCGCCACCCGGCAGGCCGGTGCGTTGGTGTCCCCGGGCGACCGGTGGCTCGTCTGGTCGCACGACGCCAACGGCTACGACCCGGCCACGACCCTGGCCGTGGGCGACTGCGACGTGATCGACTCGTCGACCGGGCTGCGGGTCCGGCGCCGCGACGGCACATTCGAGCGCGACCTGCTCCCGGTCCTCGGCGACCTGATCATCAGCGTGATCGTCAACAGCTTCGACCCGGTGCCGCCCGCCCCCCACACGCCCCGCATCACCGTCGACGATCTCGTGGTCGGTCGGGAGCGGTGGACGTTCGCCGCCGCTGACCTGGCGTTCGCCGGTACGGGCGACGAGAGCGCCCGGTACCTGCAGGCCCGGGCCTGGGCGACCGGCCACGGACTGCCCCGGCACGTGTTCCTCCGGTTCACCGGCGAGCGCAAGCCGATCTACGCGGACCTGACCAGCCTCGCGTCGATCGACATGCTTTCCCGGTCGGTGCGACGCTGTCGCCGCCACGGCGGGGCGGAGGCGACGGTGACCGTCGTGGAGATGCTGCCGGAACCGGATCAGGCCTGGCTCGTCGACGCCGACGGCCAGCGCTACACCAGCGAAATGCGCCTGGTCGCAGTGGACCAGAAGAACGCTGAGCAGAGTCAGGAAGGCTGAGGTGTGGCAATCTACGAGCTCCCGACGTCGTTCGCCCAGCGGCGGATGTGGCTGCTGGTCGAGATGGACCCCGACCTGCCCACGTACAACATCTCCTGGGCGGTGTGGCTGGACGGTCCGCTCGACGTCGACGCGCTGCAAGGAGCCTGGGACGCGGCCCTGGCCCGGCACGAGGCCCTGCGCACCACGTTCCGCCACGAGGCCGGCGTGCCGGTGCAGATCGTCGACGACGAGCCGGATCCGCGACCGCTGCTGATCACCTCGGTCGAGCACCGGCCCGACGCCGAGCGGGTACCGGCCGCCCAGGCGCTGATCCGCGACATGGCCGGCATCACCTTCGACGTGGCTGACGGGCCGCTCGCCGTGGCCACCCTGGTCCGGATGTCGCCGGAGGCCCATGTCCTCGCGGTCGTGGCCCACCACATCGTGGCCGACGGCTGGTCGTTCCGGGTCCTCTTCGACGAGCTGTCCACCGACTACGAGGCGATGCTCCGCGACGGCGCCCCGACCGTCGCGGAGCCGGCAATCCAGTACGCCGACTACGCCATCTGGCAGCTCGGGCACGCCGAGGACGGCGGGTACGCGCCGGCCGGCCGGTTCTGGCAGGACGAGCTGGCCGAGGCGCCGTCGGCGCTGTCGCTGCCGAACGACGAGCCGTACCCGGCCCGCCAGACCTTCGCCGGTCGGTCCATCCACACCACTCTGGACAACGGCCTGGCCGACGCGCTCCGACAGCTCGCGGCCCGGCAGGGCAGCACGGTGTTCGCCGTCCTGCTGGCCGCCTACGCGGTCGTGCTGTCCCGGCTGACCGACAGCGACGACCTGGTGATCGCGGTACCGATGGCCGCCCGGACCCGACCGGAGACGGAGACGATGGTCGGCCTGCTGATGAACACCGTGCCGATCCGGGTCCGGATCGACCGGGACGCCACGCTCGGCGACCTGGTGCGATCCGTCCACCGCGCGACCGTGCGGGCGCTGGCCCACCAGGAGCTGCCGTTCGAGCGGATGGTGGAGCTGTTGCGCCCGGACCGCGACCCGGCCCGGTTCACGCTGACCCAGGTGATGTTCGCGATGGAGGAGTCCTGGGCCGTCCCGGACCGCGGCGGGCTCCACTGGCGACCCGAGCTGGTGGAGAACGGCACCGCGAAGTTCGAGATCGAGCTGACCGTCACCGAGGCGGCGGACGGCCCGCGGGTGCGGGTCAGCTACAACAGCGACCTCTTTCACGACGCGACCGGGCAACTCGTGACCGACGGCTTCCGGGCGATCCTGCGCCGCCTCGCCGACGACCCGGACGGCGTGGTCGCCGACGCGGAGATCATGTCCCCCGATCTGTCGGCCCTGGTCACCGACCGCTGGCCGGACGGCGGCCCGCACCTCGACCCGGGGGCGACCGCGGTGGCCCGGCTGCACGCGGCATGTGACGGCGACGCGGTCGTCGTCACCGGCGGCGACGGCGAGCTGACCGGCGCGCAGGTGCGGGACCGGGCTCGGCGGATCGCCGCCGCGCTCGCCGACCGGGGCGTCGGCGCGGCCGACCGGGTGGGGATCCTGCTGCCCCGCGGCGCCCGGCTCCTGCCCACGGTCCTCGGCGTCTGGTCGACCGGCGCGGCCTACATACCGCTGGACCCGATCTATCCGGAACAGCGCATCGCCATGATGCTGGCCGATGCCGGGGCGGCCGCGATCGTGGTCGACAGCGGCGTCGCGGTCGCGCCGGCCCTCCCGCCGGCGGCGGCGTCGATACCGGTCGTGGATCTGGCCGCGCTCCCGGCGGACCTCGAGCAGCCCGATCCCGTACTCGACGGGCCGCCGTCGGCCCCGGCCGTGACCATCTTCACCTCGGGGTCGACCGGCCGGCCCAAGGCGGTCACCGTGACCCAGGGCGGCATCGCGGCGCTGCTCGACGCGGTCGTGCCGATGCTGGCCCTCGGCCCGCGGGACCGGTTCGTCGCCGTGTCGACGTTCGCGTTCGACATCGCCCTGGTCGAGCTGCTCGCGCCGGTACTGGCCGGCGGCCGCGTCGCGGTCGCCGATACCGACCAGGTCAAGGACCCGGCCCGACTGCGCGACCTGCTGATCGACAGCGGCGCGACGGCCATGCAGGCCACGCCGGCCGGCTGGCGGATGCTCGTCGACGCCGACGGCATCCCGGAGACCGTGACGCTGCGGATGACCGCCGGGGAGCCGCTGCCCAGGGACCTCGCCGACGTGATGGGCGCCGGCCGTGGAGCGCGGGTGTGGAACCTGTACGGCCCGACCGAGACGACGATCTACTCCGGCGGTGACCTCGTCGCCGGATCGCCGGCCCCGATCGAGATCGGGTCGATCATCGCCGGGACCCGGCTGTACGTGCTGGACTCCCGGCAGCGGCCGGTCCCGCCCGGCGTCTTCGGCGAGGTCTACATCGCGGGAGCCGGGGTGGCCCACGGCTATCACGGTTCACCCGGGATGACCGCGGCCCGTTTCCGGCCCGACCCGTTCACCGGGCGGCCGGGTGCCCGCCTGTACCGCACCGGTGACGTCGGCCGGTGGCGCCGGACCGGTCGGATCGAGCTGGCCGGTCGGGCCGACCGGCAGATCAAGATCCGCGGGTACCGGATCGAGAGCGGCGAGGTGGAGGTGGCCCTACGCAGCCACCCGGACGTCGCCGAGGCCGTGGTGTCGGTGCGTGGCGGCAGAGACGACGTGCGCCTCGTCGGCTACATCGTCACCGCGAACGGCGCCGACCGGCCGCCTGCGGGGCTGAGCGAACACCTGCGGCGGACGCTTCCCGACTACATGGTCCCGGCCGCGTACGTGGTGCTTCCCGAGCTGCCGCTCACGCGCAGCGGCAAGGTCGACCACCGCAAGCTGCCCGAGCCCGACTGGAGCGCGTCGTCGAGTCAGGAGTCGGTCGCTCCGCGCACACCGGTCGAGGCCCGCCTGGCCGCGGTCGTGGCCGAGCTGTTGCTGCTGCCGGCGCCGGTCGGCGTGCGGGACAACTTCTTCGCCCTCGGCGGGCACTCGCTGACGGCGGCCCGGTTGATGGCCCGGATCCGCGCGGACTACGGCATCGACCTACCGATCCGTACGCTGTTCGCCGATCCCACGGTCGCCGGTCTGGCCGCCACGATGGCTGCCGGCGGGCCCGGCTGACCCGACCGATCGGTCCCCGCTCCTGGAATCGCGGCACCTGGACTCGGGTGCGCTCCACGCTCTCGATGATCACCATCGGCCGCGGTCGGACCTCGGCAGCGGTGGGATCGGTTCGACGGCGCCCGAAAACGGCGGGCAATGGCCCGTCAGGGCGTACGTCCGGAGTGGACGGACGGGTTGCCGGGGGTGACCGGACGGAGGGTACGAACGGGTACTCCGGTCGTCCTGATGCGCCGGCACGGACGGGCCATGCGGGCGGGGATCGTCGCCACCGGCGCACCCGGGTGAGGATGGCTGCGACGCCCGTAGCCGGGCGCCGAGCCGACCACGGGCAGGGAGGGACTGGTGGAGGTGTCGAGACTGACCGGGCGGCACGCCTCGATCGTCGGTGTCGGGAGCTGTCTGCCCGAGCGGGTGGTCGGCAACCAGGAGGTGTGCGCCGGCATCGACTCGACCGACGAGTGGATCGTGCGGCGTTCCGGCATCCGCCAGCGGAGGTTTGCCGGGCCGCAGGAGAGCCTGGCGGTGATGGGGTACGGCGCGGGCACGAAGGCGCTCGCGGCGGCCGGTCTCCCGGTGGAGCGGGTCGACTGCGTGATTGCCACGACCATGAGCCACCTGCGGCAGGCCCCGGCCGTCGCGACCCAGATCGTGCGCCTGTTCGGCCCGGGGGCGGACGTGGCGGCCGCCTTCGACCTCAACGCCGGGTGTGCCGGCTTCTGCTACGCGCTGGGCGTGGCGCGGGACCTGGTCGCCGCCGGCTCCGCGGAGCACGTCCTGGTGGTCGGGGTCGAGCGGATGAGCGACATCGTGGATCCGCGCGACCGGTCCTCGGCCTTCCTCTTCGGTGACGGTGCCGGTGCGGCGGTGGTGGCGCCGTCCCGTCAGCCGGGCATCTCGCCGGTGGTCTGGGGGTCGGAGAGCGGCCGCGGTGACGCCATCGCGCAGCCCCGGTCCTGGTCGGCGTTGCGCGATGACCCGGACGCCGGCTTCCCCTACCTGCGCCTGCAGGGGCCGACGGTCTTCCGGTGGGCGGTCACCCGGATGCGGGAGGTGGCCCGGGCCGCGCTGGCGGCGGCGGGCGTGACGGCGGCCGAGCTGACCGCGTTCGTTCCCCACCAGGCCAACGACCGGATCACGGACGCCCTGGTGGAGGGGCTCGACCTGCCCTCGTCGGTGGTCGTGGCGCGGGACGTGGCGGAGCTGGGCAACACGGCCGCCGCGTCGGTGCCGATGGCGATGGACCGGTTGGTGGCCCGGGTTCCGGAGGTGAGCGGTGGCCTCGCCCTGCTGCTCGGCTTCGGCGCGGGACTGCTCTACGCCGGTCAGGTCGTCCGGCTGCCCTGAGCTCCGTGCCGGGTCGGCTCGTCCGGCTGCCCGAACGCCCTCGGGTGGGCCCGGTGCACCGGCGACCGGCGCCGGCCATTGCCGTTCCGGAAACGGCCGTTAATATTTGCGCGCTCAAGAATTTAGTTACTGTCGAGTATCTCCGGCGCGGGCTGCCAAAATGCTTCTGCGAAGGGGTGGAGAGCAGTTCTGTCGCCGGTTGAGCGGGTCGTGGCGGCGTGGCTAAATCGACACGGTGAACGGGTGAACACCATCTCGGTGAGCAGAAGCTAGCACAATTTCCAACGATGAAGGAAAGCCCTGTTCAGAGGCCATGTCCGGCACCCTGGTCGGCCGTCGAGTCGTCGTCCGTCGATGCCGGCGGGCGGGGTCAACGCGTCCCGCGATAGCCCGCGGGAGGCTCGGCGCCCAACCAGACCGGCCAGGGGACCGGCCGGTCGGCCAGGAACGCGTCGATCACGGCCAGGAACCGGTCGGGCTGTTCCAGGTAGTGCTGGTGGCCGCAGTCGCCGAAGTAGAGCAGCCGACTGCCGGGCACGCTGTCCCGGTAGTCGACCGCCAACGACCAGGGCAGGTAGTCGCAGCCGCCCTTGAGGATCAGGGCCGGTACGCGCACCGCACCGAGGGCGGGGCGGATGTCGTCGGCCGGCCGGGTGCTGTTCAACGGCACCTCGTTGGCGTAGAAGCCGGGTCGGACCGGCGGCGGTGGCGGCGGGCTGCCGGGGCACACCAGGCCGGGCGCCGACTGCGCGTAGAGGGTGACGAAGCGGCTGTCCATCTCGTCGTCGCCGGAGAGCGCGTGCGCCGCCCGGGGGTCGGCCTTGAGTAGGCTGTAGGTCAGCGTCGCCCGCGGCCGTAGCAGGGTCGCGAACGCCGCCAGCCGCTGCCGCGGGGCCAGCCGGCCGAGCATTCCGGTGCCACTGACGTCCCCGACCTCGGGCACCAGCCGCCCGGGCGAGGAGAAGACCACCCGGGAGACGTGCTCGGGGCGGCGGGCGAGGTACGTCGCGGCCAGCGTGGCCCCGTAGGAGTGGCCGATCAGCGCCATCCGGGGCGTGCCGATCAGCCGACGGACCTGCTCCAGGTCCGCCACGTCGCGCTCCAGCGAATACCCGCGCGGATCGGCCAGCCGGCTGGAGCGACCCGCCCCGACCTGGTCGTACAACCAGACGTCACGGCCGCTGTCGGCCAGCCGGGCCAGCACCGGGGCGTCGTGGTCCGGGTCCGCCACACCCGGGCCGCCGTGCAGGAACACCACCGGGTCGGCGGTCGCCGCGGGACGCGCGGAAATCCGCAGCGCGGCGATCCGGTTGCCGTCCGGCAGGGTCCAGAAGCGGGTGCCTTCCGGTGCGGGTGGCACGTCGGGCCGCTGCGGGTCGAGGACCGCCCACGCCGCCGGCACGAGGACCAGGGCCACCGCGACGGCGGCCAGCGCGACGCGCGAGCGTCCGGTCGGTTCGCCGGCCGGGTGCCGGGTGAGCCACCACACGGCCGGTGTCAGCGTGAGGGCGTACCCCAGCAGCCCGGCGGTGAGGAAGAGCGCCGGCCGCTCGGTGGCCCGCGCCACGGCGAACGTCGCTGCCCAGCCGACCCCAATCGCAACGGCCATCAATGCTAATGCGCCTGCTGTGCGCAGAACGGTCATTATCGCCCGCCTCGTTGCTGAGTTGATCGGCACAACGCATGCTTGCACGACCGGCCCAGCAGCGAAAGCCGCTATGCCGGCCGTCGCCGACCGAACCGCCAACCACTCACCAGAGTTCTATTCCTGTTTTCTGGTGCGAACGGCCGATCGCAGTTAGCATTCGCTGAAATGATCGACCGGGCCGGATGTCTGGCCCTGTCCGTCCGGTCAGTCACGTCCCCCTCGACGGTGTCGGCGAAACGCGGCCAGGGGTCGGCCGCCGGTGTCGGATGCCGGGTGCGCGAGGGGCCAAACCGGCCCGCGGAGGAGAAGCATGCACGAGGTGAGCGAGAACCGGCTGCGGGCGGGGGCCGTCGCGGTCCTGGTGGTGATCGACAACGAGTTGACCCGGTGCGGTCTCAGTCAGATGCTGACCGACCTGCCGGGCGTGACGGCCGTGGACGCTGGTGAGGATCCGCAGGCCACCATCGGGCTGCTGGAGACCGGGAGGTACCAGATCCTGATCGTCGCGGTGGACGGGGCGGCGCAGGGCACGGGGGAGCTGCTCGCGGCCGCCGCCCGGGCCGGTACGTCGACGCTGTTCCTGCTGCGCAGGACCGAGGACGCGCTGCTGCCCGATGTCGCGGCGCTGCCGGTCGACGGGTTTCTGCTCGAACCCGGCCTCAACCGGGCCATTCTCGCCGACAGCCTGCGCAAGTTGCGGCACGGCGAGATGCCCATCCCGGGCTCGCTGGCGCGGCGCATTCTCGACGAGCTGCGGACCACTGGCAAGCCCCGGTCGGACCCGCCGTTCATGCTCACGCCCCGTGAGCGGCAGGCCCTTAAGCTCCTCGCCGAAGGGCTCAGCAACAAGCAGATCGCCCGTCGGCTCGGCATCTCCGAGCACGGCGCGAAGCGGCACGTCGGCAACGTCCTGGCCAAGCTCAACTGTCCCAACCGGACAGTGGCGGTGACCGTCGCCCTCAACCACGGCCTGCTCACCGAGGAGCGTGCGGCCCCTCCGGATCCCGCCGTGGTGAACCTTCGCCGCCGCATCGTGTCCGCGCCGGAGCAGCAGCGGTGGGGCAATGGAGGGAGAGCGTGATGACCGGTGCCAAGGTGTGGCTGGACGGTTCGCTGGTCGACTGGGACGACGCGCAGGTGCATGTCAGCGCGCACGGCCTGCACTACGGGATCGGATTCTTCGAGGGGGTCCGCTGTCACGGCACCCCGCAGGGGCCGGCGGTGTTCCGGCTCACCGACCACCTGCGCCGCCTCGCCCGGTCCGCCGCGACCTACCTGGTCCGGCTGCCGTACGAAGTGGAGGACCTGGCCGAGGCCTGCCGGTCGGTGGTACGCGCCAACGGGCTCACCGACGCGTACCTGCGGCCGATCGTCTTCCTCGGCGCCGGGGAGAGCCCACTCACCGCGCCGTACCGGGTGGCGGTGCTGGCCTCCTCCGACGGGCCGCTCGCCGGCGGCGCCAAGCAGCACGGGGTGAAGGCCAAGGTGGCCAGCTTCCAGCGGATGCCCTCGAACGTGCTGCCCCCCGCGGCGAAGGCCACCGGCCAGTACCTCAACTCCTACCTGGCCCAGATGGAGGCCCTCACCAGCGGGTACGACGAGGCGATCATGCTCAACACCGAGGGGCACGTCACCGACGGCTGGGCACACAACCTCTTCGTGGTCCGCGACGGCGAGCTGCGTACCCCACAGCTGGCCTCCGGCGCGTTGGAGGGCGTCGTCCGGGACACGGTGTTGACGCTGGCCACCGAGGCCGGCGTGCCGGCCCGCGCCGACGTCCTGGTCCGGACCGACCTCTACCACGCCGACGAGTGCTTCCTCACCGGCACGGCGGCCGGGATCGTCCCGGTGCTCAACGTGGATGGTCGCCCGATCGGCGGCGGCAAGGTCGGCCCGGTGACCCAGCGGATCGCCGCCGGCTACGTCGACCTGACCACCGGGCGCGACACCGCCCACCCCGAGTGGCGGGAGCTGGTGGCGTGAGCGCGCCGGCCACCGTGACGGAGCGCGAGTACCGCGGCTCGGTGCGGGCCGCGCTCGCCGCCCTCGACGCGGACCGGAGGCCGGACTGGGCCGCGGCCGGGCATCTCCCGCGGGAGGTGCTGCCCATCCTGGCGGCGCACGGGGTGTTCCGGGAGCGGTGGCTGCCCGGTGCCGCGGCCGGCGTGCCCCGGCTGATCGCCATGGCCGAGGAGTTGAGCGAGTTCGACAGCGGGCTCGCGCTCGCCGCGATGGGGCACAGCGAGGTCTTCGTCGGGGCGCTGCGCTGGCTGGCCGACGGCGACGCCCAGCGGACGCTGCTCGACGACGCGCTCGACGGGCGGGCCGTCGGCTGCTTCGGGGCGACCGAGCCGCATGGCGGGTCGGACCTGGCCGGCCTGCGCACCACCGCGACCCGGCAAGGGGACGGCTGGCGCCTGGTCGGCCGGAAACGCTACGTGTCGAACCTGGGAGCCGCGACCCACCTGCTCGCGGTGGGCCGGGTCGCCGGCAGCGGCCCCCGTGACCTCGCCCTGTTCCTGGTGCCGCTGGACGCGCCGGGAGTCCACGTGGAGGGCTTCTTCGCCGCCGCCGGCCTGCGCTCCTGCGACGTGGGCGAGGTCGGCCTCGACGCCCACCTCGGCCCGGAGGCGCTGCTCGGCGCGCCCGGCATGGGTCTGGCGTACGCCAGCCGGCTGCTGCAGTTCGAGCGGCTGTCCATCTGCGCCCAGCTGCTCACCGCCGGCCGGATGGCCCTGGGCCTCGCGGCCGCGTTCGCCCGCCGTCGGGTTATCGAGGGCAGGCCGCTGCTGGACAAGCAGGTGGTCCGGCACCGGCTCGCCCACGCCCACGCGCGGCTCGGCGTGGCCGCCGCCGCCCTGCGCGACACCGTGGCCCGCGCGGTCGCCGGAGAGGGCTTCGCGCACGAGGTGGCCGCGCTCAAACTGGTCGTCTGCGACACGGTGGAGGGCGTCACCGACGACTGCCTCCAGACCTTCGGCGCCCGCGGCTACACCACCAACTTCCCGCTGGAGGGCTGGTGGCGCGACGTGCGGCTGGCCCGCATCGGCGGTGGCGCCGACGAGGTGCTCACCGAGCTGCTGGCCAGCCGGTTGTTCCGGGCCGACCCCCGCTTCGACGCGGAGCTGGACCTGCTGGCCGCCGGGGACGCGCCGCGACCGTGAGACATCGGAAGGGGGTGGGGCGCGCCGTGCGCCCCACCCCCTTCCCTTCAGGCCAGGGTGGCCAGTACCCGACGGGGTGGCAGTTCCCCGCCGAGAACGGCGTCCCGCAGCGCCCAGCGGCGCGGCTTGCCGGAGGTGGTACGCGGAATCGCCCCCCGCTGCACCACCAGGACCGGCGCCGCCCGGGTGCCGAGCGCCTCGCTGACCGCTCGCCGGGCCGTACGGGCCAGCTCGGTGGCGGCCTGCCGTTCGCGCGGGGAGATCTCCAGCACCAGTCCGAAGCGCTCGCCGCCCTCGGTCCGGTGCTTGAACGCCGCACAGCCCAGCAGCTCCGGTCCGCCCGAGCCGAGCGCCACCGCCTCGACGTCCTCGGCGAACACGTTGTGGCCCGAGACCGACGCCACATCGGCCCGCCGACCGATCACGAACAGCTCGCCGTCGTGCACGAACGCCGCGTCGTCGGTGTCGAACGGCCCGGGCGTCCGGTCCTGGAAACCGTCGGCAGTCCAGTAGCCCTCGAAGAGCCAGTCGGAGTCGAGCAGCAAGCTGCCGGCGGGGTCCCCGCCCGAGACGGCGTACCGGTTTCCGGGCAGCGGCGGGCCGAGTGAGACGTGCCCGTCGGGCCCGAGCACCGGGCCCCGGTCGTGCGGGGCGCAGGACACGCCGACCGTCCCCTCCGCCAGCCCGTACGCGGGCATGACGGCCTCCCAGGGGAACCCGAGCGGGCCGGCCACCCGGTGGAAGTCCAGCAGGTCCGACCAGACCACCCGCTCGGCGGCGTTCAGGCAGGCCCGCATCGCGGACAGGTCCAGCCCCGGCGGGTACGGCACCCGGGAGGCGAGCCGGAATCCGAAGTTCGGCGCCCCGCTGATCGTGGCCCGCTCGGCCGCGAGCAGCGTCAGCCAGCGGCTCGGGTCCAGCACGAACGCCCTGGGATCGAGGTGCGTCTGGGTGATCCGGGCGTAGAACGCCGAGCCGAAGAAGCACACGAAGCCCAGGTCGTGGTAGAGCGGCAACCAGGTCGCCATCGTGTCGCGGTCGGGATCGAGGCCGAAGCAGCGACTGATCATCTTGACGTGCCCGGCGAAGGTGTCGCCGCGCACGGCGACGCCCTTGGGCGTGCCGATGCTGCCGGAGGTGAACTGCACCAGCGCCGTACGGGGGATGGTGGGCTCGGGATCGGCCACCCGCTCCTCGCCGTGCAGGGCGGCGACCGGCAGGCCGCGCACCCGGGGAGTCAACGGCGCCTCGTCCGGCGCGTCGGTCAGGTACAGCCGGCACTCCATGGCGTCGAGCACCGGGCCGAACCGCTGAGCGTACCCGGCGCGGTCGCGTCGCGGCGGCGGCGGCAGCGAGACCAGGGTGCCACCGGCGGCCCAGATCCCCAACGCGGCAGTGACCGTGGGCAGGTCGTTGGCGACGGTGAGGGCCACCGGGTCGCCCGGGCGCAGACCGGCGGCCCGCAACCGGTGTGCGGCGTAGGTGATCCGCCGGGCCAGCAGGTCGTAACTGGCGCCGTCACGGGCGCCGTCGGCGGCGAGGAAGCTGACCATCGCCGACGACCCGTACGGCCGGACGATCTCTTCGAGGCTCAGGCCCGGCTCGGTCGCGTAGCTCTCCGGCCAGGTGACGGTGGGGGACAGGTCGAGCTGCGTCATCGGGTCGCCAATCGTCGTCGAGGCTGCGGCGGAGTCGAACTGGCCCGGCGGGTGGCGTGGGTGCCGGACGGGACACCGGCTGCGCCCGCCGCCGCGGGCACAGCCGGTACGACCTCGCGTCAGGCGTTCGTCGCCTCGGCCTCCAGCTCGGCCACCGCCCGCACGTCGGCCTCGTGGGCGCGGTCGATGATGTCGTCCACCCGTCGGTCCTCCCGGGCCCGTTCCCGCAGCGCCTCCTCGATGTAGGAGACGTGCCAGGCCTCGTCACGGATGATGGCGCGCAGCGGGCGGCGGACCTCCTGCGGCAGGTCCTCCTGGCCCACGTGCAGCTCGTACTCCGACAGCCCGCGCTTCTCCGACACCAGGGTCAGCGCCAGCATGTCGGTGAGCGTCTTCGGGATGCCGAAGTGCGCGGAGAGGCGGGCCTGGTAGGGCTGTGCCACCTCCACCACCTCGCCGCCGAACTCCTCGATCGCACGGGTCCACAACCAGGCGTGCACCGCCTCGTCCCGCAGGTGCCGGGACAGGTCGCTGCGCAGCCGGCCGGTGTCGGCGAGCCGGGCCATCCGCATGATGGCGCCCGCGCCGTGCACCTCCGCGGCGCGGTACTGGTTGAGGATCCAGACCGGATCCTCCGGGTCGATGTGTCGGCCGGTAGCGGTGATCACGGGGTGGCCTCCTGCTGGGTCAGCGCACGTCCGACGTCCCCGATCGTGCGCAGGTCGGACAGGTCGGACAGGGGAAGGTGGGTGCCGGTCTCGGTGTGCAGGGCCGCGAGCAGCTCCGAGGCGTCCAGGGAATCGAAACCGAGGTCGTCCACGAGACTCGTCTCCGGGCTCAGGGCGCGCACGTCCACTCCCCGGCCCCGGGCCACCAGGCTGGTCACCAGTGCCAATGCCTGTTGTTCGTCCATCGCTCGCTCCCACCGGTCTGCCGCACGCGGATACCTGTCGGCTTGCCGGTCCACGGGGACGGGCAGCCGCGTTCCGGACGCTAAGCCCGCCCCGGTGGCCCCGTACCCCCGGAAGAGGGACCCACTTCGTCGCCGCCGGCCGGCCGTGGCGGTCGGAGTACCCGACCAGGCCCGGTCGGGGTGCCGGTTCGTACCCACCCGGTCCGGGGCGGGTGGGCCGCGGGCCGTTCCCCGGCCACGCGGACCGGCACACCGGACGGTCCGATCGGGTAGTGCGCCGCGCCAGCCCGCGGACCACAGTCGCGGCATGGTCGGATGCGAAGCGGAGATCGATCTCGCGGCCATCGCGCACAACGTCTCCGCGCTGCGCCACCTGCGGGCCGCGGAGGTGATGGCCGTGGTCAAGGCGGACGGGTACGGCCACGGCCTGGTCCCCGCCGCCCGGGCGGCGCTCACCGGCGGCGCGAGCTGGCTCGGCACCGCCTACCTGCCGGAGGCGCTGGCGTTGCGGGCCGCCGGGATCACCGCGCCGGTGCTGTGCTGGCTGCCCCGGCCGGGCGAGGACCTGGCGCCGGCCGTATCGGCGGACGTCGACGTCTCCGTCTCCGACCGGTGGGTGCTCGACGAACTGCTGGCCGCCGCCCGGCGGACCGGACGGGCGGCCCGGGTGCACCTCAAGGTCGACACCGGCTGCGCCCGCGCCGGCGCCACCCCGGCCCGCTGGCCGGAGCTGCTGCTCGCAGCCGGGAAGTCCGTCGGGGACGAGCTGGACGTGGTCGGCGTGTGGAGCCACCTGGCCAACGCCGACCAGCCGGGTCATCCGTCGACCGAACGACAGCTGGCGGCCTTCGCGGAGGCGCTCGAGGTGGCGGCGGCCCACGGCATCACCCCCCGGCTGCGCCACCTGGCCAACTCGGCCGCCGCGCTGTCCGTGCCGGCGGCCGGGTACGACCTGGTCCGGCCCGGCATCGCGATCTACGGCGTCAACCCACTGCCCGGACCGCCGCCGGTGGAGCTGATCCCGGCGATGACCCTGCGCGCCCCGGTCGTGCTGGCCCGTGAGGTGGCGGCCGGCACCCCGGTCTCCTACGGCCACGAGTACGTCACCACCCGCCGCACCACCCTCGCCCTGGTGGCCGCCGGGTACGCCGACGGCGTGCCGCGCGCCGCCGGGAACCGGGCCGAGGTCCTGCTCGCCGCGCGGCGGCGCCGGATCAGCGGCCGGGTCTGCATGGACCAGTTCGTGGTCGACGTGCCCGACGCCCCGGTGGTCGCCGGCGACCCGGTGGTGCTCTTCGGGCCGGGCACCGGTGGCGAGCCGACGCTGGTGGAGCTGGCCGACGCGGTCGGCACCATCCCCAACGAGCTGCTCACCCGCCTCGGCCCACGGGTGCACCGGACCTACCGCTGACCGCCCCGGTGTCGCACCGACGTCCGCCCCGATCGGGCCGGTCCATCGGGTGGGTGGCGGGGCCCCGGTCGTCGGGGGCGTTGGTGGCTGTCCGCGGTGACGGGACGGTGCCAGATTCACCATCGTCGGTGGCGACCCACGCCGCCGACCGGAACGGAAGGCGGTTCGCGGCGATGACCCTCCACCAGGACCAGCGCGCCGAGCCGGGCGCCGCCGCGTCGGCCCCGGCACCCGTCGACTACGGCTCCTTCCTGCACCTGGACGCCCTGATGGCGGCGACCGAACAGGTGCCGGACCACCCGGACGGCCGGTTCTTCGTGCTGGTGCACCAGGCGTTCGAGGTGTGGTTCGAGCTGATCCTGCACGAGCTGGTCGCCGCCCGTGCCGCCCTTTACGCCGATGCGCTGCCCGCCGCGCTGGACCGGCTTCGCCGGGTGGTGGCGGTGGACCGGTTGCTGGTGAGCCAGCTCGACACCCTCACCACCCTCACCCCGGCCGGCTTCGCCGGCCTGCGCTCCCACCTCGGCTCCGCCAGCGGATTCCAGTCCGTCCGCTACCGGGAGATCGAGTACCTGTCCGGCCTGCGGCGCCGGCGGCACGCGGGGGTGCTCACGCCCGGCAGCGTCGACCTCGCCCGGCTGGAGCGCCGGCTGGGTGAGCCGAGCGTCGGCGACGCCTTCCGGGCGGTGCTGCGCCGACGGGGCGTGGCCGACCCGGTCCGGCTGCTGCGCGCCGACGGCGCCGACCGGGACCTGCTCGCCGTCGCCGAGTCGCTGCTCGACCACGACGAGTCGTGGGCGATGTGGCGCTCGCGGCACGCCCTGGCCGTGGAGCGGTTGATCGGCCACCGGCCGGGCACCGGCGGCTCCAGCGGGGTGGAGTACCTCCGATCGCGGCGCGACGAACGGTTCTTCCCGGAGCTGTGGGAGATGCGGACCCGGTTGTGACCGCGTCGATCACCCCCACTGCACCGCCCACCCGCCCCGGGGCGCCCGGTGCGGGTAGCCGTTCGGGCACCGCGGGCGGGCCCCGCCGGGGTGTGCCCGGGCGGAGTCTCCGTCCGAGGGCGGCCGGGCCGCCGGCCGGACGGCAACGTGATCGACGGGCGGTGTCGCGGCGCCGGTGCCGGCGCACCGACCGGCGTGGGCACGGCGGAGAGGGGACCCGATGACCGAGACGTCCCGGTCCACCGCGTGGGTGGACGCGCCGGCGCCGGACGCCCTGACCACCGATCGCCCGCCCCGACTGGTCCTCCTGTACCCCGGGCGGGCGGCCGTGCGGGCCGGCATGGGACGCGCCCCGTACGACGCCGAGCCGGTGGTCCGCGCCGAACTCGACGCCGCGCTGGCCACCCTGGATGCGACCCTCCGTGACCGGGTACGGGCGGCGCTGCTCGGCCCACCGAACCGGGCCGTGCCGGCGGACTGCGCGGCTGTCGCCCTGTTCGCCCTGGAGTACGCGCTGACCCGGCAGCTCGCCGCCGGCGGGCTGCGCCCCGACGCCGTGCTCGGCTACGGCGCGGGTGAACTCACCGCCGCCTGCGTGGCCGGCGTCCTCGACCCGACGGAGGCGTTGTGGCTGGCGACCGCGTACGGCCGACTCGACGCCGACCTGCCGCCGACCGCGACCATGACGGTCGGGATGCCTGCCAGCGAGGTGACCCGGCAACTGCCACCGGGCGTCCGGTTGGTGGCCGTGGACACGCCGGAGTGCTGCGTGGTCGCCGGACCGGAACCGGAGCTGCGGCGGTGGGAACGCGCCCTCGCCCAGCTCTACGTGACCTGCCACCGGCCGGTGGTGCCGGTCACCGGACACCCCGACGACGTGCCGTCCCGGCTCGGGCCGGTCGCCGCGGCACTGAGCCGCACGACGCCCCGCCCGCCCCGGATCACCTGGATCAGCACGGTCAGCGGACGCCCGGTCAGCGCCGAGGAGTCGGTCGACCGGGAGCACTGGCTGCGCCTGCCCGGCTGGCCCGTCCGCTTCGCCGACGCGGCCGGGCAGCTCGCCGACCGCGACGTGCCGGTGGAGGTGGGGCCGGGCGGCACCCTGACCGCGCTGTTGACCCAGCTCACCCCGGACCGGCCGGCCCTGCCCGTCGGGCCGGCCCGCGCCGGCGCCGAACCGGCCGGGCGGCGCCCGGATCCCGTCGCCGCCGTCCGGGCGCTGCTCGCGGACCCCGCCGCCCGGCGGGACCGACCCCACCCGCCCGACCACACGCGAGCCGGCACACCCCGGCCCGGGAGGAGAATCTGATGGAGCTCGAGGGCATCGAGGACGTCTACGAGCTGTCCCCGATCCAGGAGGGGCTGCTGTTCCACAATCTGTACTCGCCCGGCAGCGGCATCTACCTGGAACAGGTGACCATGCGGATGCGCGGCCCGCTCGACGTCGGCGCGTACCGGTCCGCCTGGCAGGCCATCGTGGACCGGCACGCGGTGCTGCGGACCAGCTTCCACTGGGAGGGCGTCGACAAGGCCCTCCAGGTGGTGCACCGGGACGTGGAGTTCCCGATCGACGTGCTGGACTGGCGCGCCGCGGACCCGGCCGAGCAGCGGGAGCGGTACGACGAGTTCGCCCACGCGGACCGGATGACCGGCTTCGACTACGCCACCGCTCCGCTGATGCGTGGGCGGCTGATCCGCTTCGCCGACGAGGAGTGGGAGTTCTTCTGGAGCTTCTCGCACCTGCTGATGGACGGCTGGTCGTTCGGCCTCGCCTTCGCGGAGCTGACCAGCCTCTACAACGCGTACGCCACCGGCGGTGCCGCGGACCTGCCGCCGGCCCGGCCCTACCGGGCGTACCTGTCCTGGTGGGCCCGGCAGGACCGGTCGGCGACCGAGGAGTTCTGGCGCGAGCACCTGGCCGGCTACACCGCCCCGGACACGCTCGAGCTGGGCCCCGCGCCCGTCGTGCCGCTGCCCGAGGGTGAGCCCACCCACGCGGTGCTGCCGACGCCGGAGCTGCTGGAGCAGATCCCTCCACTGACCACCTTCGCCCGGGAGCACGGTCTCACCCTGAACACCGTCATGCAGGGCGCCTGGATGCTGGTGCTCAGCCGCTACCTGGGCCGGGCCGATGTCCTGGCCGGCTCCACCGGCACCCAGCGCCCGGCGACCCTGACCGGCAGCGAACGGATCATGGGGCCGATGCTGGCCACCATGCCGGTGCGGGCCCGGATCCGCGACGACGCACCGCTCGTCGACTGGCTGCGGGAGCTGCAGACGGACATGGCCCGGGCTCGTGAGCACGCCGACATCTCGCTGACCGACCTGCGCCGGCTGGCCGACCTGCCGGGCAACCGTCCGCTGTTCGAGCTGGACCTGGCCTTCGAGAACGTGCCCGTGCCCGACCTCGGTCTGGACGGCGTCGAGCTGGTGGAGTCCACCTACGACGGCCGCCCACACTTCCCGATCACCATGATCGTGATGCCGGGCGAGGCGATGCCGGTGCCGCGGATGGTCTACGACCAGACCCGGTTCACCGCCACCGCGGTGCGTCGGCTGGTGGACCAGTTCTCCGCCACCCTGACCAACATGACGCGCTACCCCGAGCTGCGGCTGGGCGACATGGACATCATGCCCACCGAGCAGTGGCGACAGGTGCTGCTGGAGTGGAACGCCACCGAGCCGCAGCCGGTCGCCGCGCTGCCCGAGCTGTTCTCCCGCGCCGTCACGGCCACCCCGGACGCCACCGCGGTGGTGTACGCGGGACAGCGGCTCAGCTACGCCGAGCTCGCCGCCCGGGCCAACCGACTCGCCCACCACCTGCGCGAATCCGGCGTACGCCCCGGCGACCGGGTCGGGCTGTGCCTGCACCGGTCGCTGGAGACCGTGGTCGGCGTGCTCGGCGTGCTCACCGCCGGGGCGGCGTACGTGCCGCTGGACCTGGGTCACCCGGCCGAGCGGATGCGCTGGATCCTCGCCGACGCCGAGGTGGACGTGCTGGTGACCCACCGGGCGGCGGCCGAAGCCGTACCGGAGTTCGCCGGCCGGGTGGTGGACCTGGACGCCGAGGCCGATGCCATCGCGGCGCGTCCGGCCGAGCCGCCGGCGGACGGCCCGGTCCCCGACGACGTCGCCTACCTGATCTACACCTCCGGCTCCACCGGGCACCCGAAGGGGGTGCTGGTCAGCCACGCCAACGTGGCCCGACTGGTGGCCGGTGCGGGCACCCGGATGGAGTTCACCGCCGAGGACGGGTGGAGCATGGTCCACTCGTACGCCTTCGACGTGTCGGTGTTCGAGATGTGGGGCGCGTTCGGGCACGGGGCCCGGCTGGTGGTGGTGCCGCACGAGGCGGTCCGCGACCCGGAGGCGCTGCTGGCCCTGCTCGCCGCCGAGCGGGTCACCGTGTTCAGCCAGACCCCGTCGGCGTTCCGGCAGTTCATGCCCCCGGCCCTGGCCGACGGCGCGCCCCGGCTGCCGCTGCGGTACGTGATCTTCGCCGGTGAGTACCTGGACATCCCGGCGCTGGCGCCCTGGGTCGACCGGTACGGCGACGAGCAGCCCCGCCTGGTCAACATGTACGGGATCACCGAGACCACGGTGCACTCCACCTACCGGCGGATCACCCGCGCCGACCTCACCGGCCCGGTCCGCAGCAACGTCGGCCGACCCCTGCCCGACCTGCGGATCTACCTGCTCGACGAGCGCGGCATGCCGGTGCCGCCGGGGATGCGGGGCGAGATCTTCGTGGCCGGCGCCGGGGTCACCCTCGGCTACCGGAACCTGCCCGAGCTGACCGCCGCCCGCTTCCGGTCCGACCCGTACGCCGGCGAGGGCGAGCAGCGCATGTACCGCTCCGGCGACCTGGCCCGGTGGACCGACGACGGCGAGCTGGAGTTCCTCGGCCGCGCCGACCAGCAGGTCAAGATTCGGGGCTTCCGGGTGGAGCCGGGCGAGATCGAGGCGGTGCTGCGGGACCGGCCGGAGATCGCCGACGCCGTGGTGCTGCCGAGGGAGATCGCCGGGGACACCCGGCTGGTGGCGTACCTGGTGCCGGCGGACTCCACGACCGTGGTCGACGTCGAGGTGACCGAGGGGCTGCGCGCGCTGCTGCCGGAGTACATGGTCCCCGCCCACCTGGTGACGCTGGACCGGTTCCCGCTCACCCCGAACGGAAAGACCGACCGGGGCGCGCTGCCGGACTTCGACGGCGCCCGGACGAGCGTGGACCGGGAGTACGTCGCGCCCCGCACCGGGACCGAGGAGGCGGTGGCGGCGGCCTGGCGGGAGATGCTCGGGGTGGAGAAGGCCGGCGCGCACGACGACTTCTTCGCCCTCGGCGGGCACTCCCTGCTCGCCACCCGGGTCGCCTTCAAGCTGCGCGGCAGCCTCGGCGTCGAGGTGCCGGTCCGCGCGGTCTTCGACCACCCCGTCCTGGAACGGCTGGCCGCCGCCATCGACGACCTGGCGAAGCGGCCGGCCGTCGCCGCGCCGGCGATCACCCGCCAGCCCCGGCTGGCCCAGCGGGTCTGACCCCCACGGCCCGCGCGCCCGGACGGGCGCGCGGGCCCCCGCACCGTCCGTGCCACCACAGCGAGGAGTGTCCGCGTGAGCGTCGATGACAACCCGGTCAGCACCCGGGAGGCGTACCTGCTGCCGGCGTCGTACGGGCAGCGCCGGCTCTGGTTCCTGGACCTGCTCGAACCGGGCAGCGCGACGTCGTACACCGAGCACGGCGCGCTGCGGATCACCGGCGAGCTGGACCGGGCCGCCCTCGACGCGGCGGTGGCGGCCATGGTCCGCCGGCACGAGACCCTGCGCACCGGGCTGGTCCTGGTCGACGGGGAACCGGCGCAGGCCGTGGCCACCGAGCTGACCGTGGGGGTGGAGTGGGTCGACGTCACCGGTCTGGTGCCCGCCGGGTCGGACACGGCGACCGTGCACGCCGCCCTGGCCGAGCGGATCCGCGAGCTGCTGGCCCGCCCGTTCGACCTGACCCGGCCGCCGCTGTTCCGGGTGGTGGTCCACCGCCTCGGCCCGGCCGACCAGGTGCTGGTGGTGGCGTTCCACCACGCCGTCTACGACCAGTGGTCCGGGGCGGTCTTCGTGCGCGAGCTGCTGGCCTGCTACGACGCCGCCCTGGCCGGGGTGGAACCGACGCTGCCCGAGCTGACCGTGCAGTACGGCGACTTCGCCGCCTGGCAGCGCCAGTGGGTCGGCGGCGAGGAGGAGGCCGGGCAGCTCGACCACTGGGAGCGCCGCCTGGCCGGGCTGCCGCCGCTGGAGCTGCCCACCGACCGGCCGCGGCCGAGCACCCAGACCTTCGCCGGCGGCACCGTCGAGGCGGTGCTCCCCACCGAGCTGACCGCCGGCCTGGACCGGCTCGGGCGCGACCACCAGGCCACCCTCTTCATGACCGTGCTGACCGGCTTCGCGGCGGTGTTGGCCCGGCACTGCAACCAGGACGACCTGGCGGTCGGTACCCCCGTCGCGGGGCGGCGCGCCCCCGAGCTGGAGAACCTGATCGGCTTCTTCGTCAACAACCTGGTGCTCCGGATCGACGCCGGCGCCGACCCGGGCTTCGCCGACCTGCTCGATCGGGTCCGGGACACCTGCCTGGACGCGTACGCGCACGCCGACGTGCCGTTCGAGCGGGTGGTGGAGCGGGTCCGCCCGGAGCGGGACCTGGCCCGCAGCCCGCTGTTCCAGGTGATGTTCGTCTTCGGCAACGTGCCGCTGCCCGCGCTGACCGCCACCGGGTTCACCGCCGAACTGTTCCGGGTCGACCCCGGCACCGCCAAGTTCGACCTCTTCGTCACCTGCGTGCCCCGCGCGGACGGCGGCCTCACCGTCACCGTGGAGCACAACACCGCACTGTTCGATCCGGACACCGCCCGGCGGCTGCTGGCCCACCTTCGGCAGGTGCTCGACGCGGCGGTCGACACGCCGGACCGGCCGCTGTCCGCGCTGCCGCTGCTCACCGAGGACGAGCGGACGCTACTCGTCGACCGGGGGCGCGGGCCGCGGCGGGAGCTGCCGGCCGAGACGTTGCCCGCCCTGGTCGCCGCCCGGGCCGCCGCCGACCCGGACCGCACCGCGGTGACCGGCGTCTCCGGCCGCCTCGGGTACGCGGACCTGGTGGCCCGCGCCCGGCGGATCGCCGCCGCCCTGCACGCCGCCGGGGTACGCCCCGGGCAGCTCGTCGGGGTGGCCGTGGACCGGGACGTCGACCTGCCGCCGGCGCTGCTCGGCGTCCTCGGCGCCGGGGCGGCCTATCTGCCGGTGGACCCGGCGCTGCCGGCCGAGCGGCTGCGCTTCGTGCTCGCCGACGGCGAGGCCGCGCTGGTGCTCACCGACGGGACGACCGTCGACGCGCTGCCCGAGGGCACACCGGTGCTGCGCCTCGACGGTGACCTGCCCGAGGCCGCCGACTGGCCGGCGTCCCCGGGGCCGGACGACCTGGCGTACGTCATCCACACCTCCGGCTCCACCGGCACGCCCAAGGGCGTCGCCGTGCCGCACCGGGCGCTGGTCAACCTGCTGAACACCCTCGCCGAGCGGCCCGGCCTGGACGCGGACACCGTGCTGTCCGCCGTCACCACGCTGTCGTTCGACATCGCCGCGCTGGAACTGCTCGGCCCGCTGCTGGTCGGTGGCCGGGTCGACGTCGTGCCCCGGGAGGTCGCCGCCGACGGCCCCCGGCTCGCCGCCCACCTGGCGAAGGCCGGTGCGACAGTGGTGCAGGCCACCCCGGCCACCTGGCGGCTGCTGCTGGCCGCCGACTGGCGCCCGGGCCCCGGCTTCGCGGTCTGGTGCGGCGGCGAGGCGTTCCCGCCCGACCTGGCCCACGCCCTGACCGGCGCCGGCGCCGCCGTGTGGAACCTGTACGGGCCGACCGAGACCACCGTCTGGTCCACCGTGTACCCGGTGGCCGGCGACGAGGACCCGGTGCCGCTCGGCTCGCCGGTGGCCAACACCGAACTGCTCGTGGTGGACCCGGCCGGGCGGCGGTGCCCGGTCGGGGTGCCGGGGGAGCTGTGGGTCGGCGGCGCCGGCGTCGCCACCGGCTACCTGCGCCGCGACGAGCTGACCCGGGAACGCTTCGTGCCGCACCCGGAGCGCCCGGACGCCCGGGTCTACCGCACCGGGGACCTGGTGCGCTGGCGGGCCGACGGCCGGCTGGAGTTCCTCGGCCGACTGGACCACCAGGTCAAGGTGCGCGGGCACCGGATCGAACCGGGGGAGATCGAGTCGCTGCTGCGCGCCGAGCCCGGGGTACGCGACGCGGTGGTGGTGGTCCGCGAGGACACCCCGGGCGACCAGCGGCTGGTGGCGTACGTGGTGGGGGAGGCCGCGCCGGACGCGCTGCGCGCCGCCTGCGCCGCCCGGCTGCCCGCGTACCTGGTGCCGGCCACCGTCGCGGCCCTGCCGGCGCTGCCGCTGACCCCGAACGGCAAGCTCGACCGGCGCGCCCTGCCGGCCCCCGACCCGGTGCGGCGGGGCAGCCACTACGAGGCCCCGCGCGGGCCCGCGGAGGAACGGCTCGCCGCCATCTTCGCCACGGTGCTCGGGGTCGACCGGGTCGGCCGGGACGACGACTTCTTCGCCCTCGGCGGGCACTCCCTACTGGCCACCGGTCTGGTCGGACGGATCGCCGCCGAGCTGGATGCCGAGGTACCGGTCCGTGCCGTCTTCGCCCACCCCACGGTCGCCCGCCTCGCCGCGGTGCTCGACCTGGCCGGCCCGGGCGACTCCCCGCGGGTCACCCCGGCACCCCGCCGGCCGGGCGCCGACGGGCTGGTCCGGCTACCCGCCTCCTTCCAGCAGCGCCGAGTGTGGTTCCTCGCCCAGTTCGAGCCGGACACCGCCGCCGCGTACCACCTGCACGGCGGGCTGCGGCTGCGCGGCCGGCTCGACAGCGACGCGCTGGGCGCCGCGCTGGCCCTGGTGGTCGGGCGGCACGAGACGCTGCGGACCGGCTTCGCCGCGGTCGACGGCGAACCGGAGCAGGTGATCCACCCGGACGTGCCGACCGCGTTGTCCGAGGTGGACCTGACCGGGGCCGCCGACCCGGACGCCGCCCTGGCGGACCTGCTGCGCGAGAACGCCACCCGGCCGTTCGACCTGGCCGTCCCGCCGCTGCTGCGGGTGGTGCTGGCCACCCTCGGCGACGACGACACCGCCCTGCTGCTCACCCTGCACCACGCCATCGGCGACCGGCTGGCGATCGAGGCGCTGACCGGCGAGCTCTCCGCCGCGTACACCGCCCTGGCGACCGGCGTGGAGCCGGCGCTGCCCGACCTGCCGGTCCAGTACGGCGACTACGCGGTGGCCCAGCAGCGGTGGGCCGGCGGCCCGGCCGAGCGGCGTCAGCTCGAGCACTGGCGGAGTCGGCTCGCCGACCTGCCGGTGCTGGACCTGCCCACCGATAGGCCCCGCCCGGCGGTGCAGACCTACCGCGGCGCGACCCGCACCACCGAGCTTCCGGCCGGCCTGGTCGCCGAGCTGACCGCCGTCGCCGCCGGTCGCGGCGGCACCCTGTTCATGGCCCTGCTCGCCGGCTACGCGCTCACCCTGTCCCGGTACGCCCGCACCCTCGACGTGCCGGTCGGCTCGCCGGTCTCCGGCCGGTACCGCCCCGAGCTGGAACCGCTGATCGGTTACTTCACCAACAACCTGGTGCTGCGTACCGACCTCACCGGCGACCCGACGGTCGGCGAGCTGCTCGACCGGGTCCGGGACACCTGCCTGGACGCCTACGGCAACGCCGACGTGCCGTTCGAGCGGCTGGTGGAGCGGTTGCGCCCGGACCGGGCCCTGGCACACAGCCCGTTGTTCCAGGTGATGTTCATCGCCGCGCCGCTGCCCACCCCGTCGCTGCGCCTCGGCGAGGTGGCCGCCGCGCCGCTGCGCGCCGCGGAGAGCGCCGCCAAGTACGACCTGACCCTCACCGTCTTCCCCGCCGGTCCGGACACCGTCACCCAGCGGGTGGTGGCGGAGTACAACACCGACCTGTTCGACGCCGCGACGGTGGACCGGCTGCTCGCCCACTACCGGCTGGTCCTCGACGCGTTCACCGCCGACGCCGGACGCCGCCTCTCGGCGCTGCCGGCGCTGCCCGGCGAGGAACGGGCGTGCCTCACCAGCTGGGGCACCGGGGCCCGGCCGGCGGTGCCGGCAACCAGCGTGGACCGGTACGTCTCCGCCCGGTTCGCCGAATACGCCGACCGGGTGGCGGTCGCCGACGAGGCCGGGTCGCTGACGTACGCCCAGCTGGACGCGCGCGCCCACCGGCTCGCCCGGCACCTGCGGGACCTGGGCGTGACTCGGGGCGACCGGGTGGCGCTCGTCGCCGAGCGCGGCTGCGACGTGCTGGTGGCGCTGCTCGGAGTGCTTCGCGCCGGGGCCGCGTACGTGCCCGTCGACGTGACCTTCCCGGTGGAGCGGGTGGCGTTCATCCTGCGCGACTCCGGCGCCTCGGTGGTGCTCACCCAGGACAAGCTGGTGAAGCTGCTGCCCGAGCTGCCCGGGTCGGTGGCGGTGGTCCGGCTCGACGGCGACCGAGCGGCCATCGACGCCCGACCCGCCGACCCGCTGCCCGACGGGCCCGGCCCGGACGACCTGGCGTACCTGATCTACACCTCCGGCTCGACCGGCCGGCCGAAGGGCGTGGCGCTGCCGCACCGGCCGGTGGTGAACTTCCTGCTCAGCATGGCCGCCCGGCCGGGCCTGGCCGGTACCGACATCGTCGGGGCGGCCAACACGCTCTCCTGCGACATGCCGGTCCTGGACGTCTACCTGCCGCTGCTGGTCGGCGCGAAGATCGAGATGATCCCGCACGCCACGGTGGTCGACGGCGAGCGGCTGGCACAGCGGCTGCGGCACAGTGGAGTCACCTACCTGCAGGGCACCCCGACCACCTGGCGGCTGCTCCAGCAGGCCGGCTGGCGGCCACCGGCCGGGTTCACCGCGCTGGCCGGGGCGGAGCGGGTCCCGGCCGACCTGGCGCACTGGCTGCACGCCGCCGGGGCGACGGTCTGGCACCTCTACGGGCCCACCGAGACCACGGTCTGGTCGACCGTCCACCAGGTGCACGGCGGGGAGGACCCGCTGCCGCTGGGCGGGCCGGTGGCGAACACCGAGCTGCTCGTGGTCGACGACGCCGGCCGGCGGGTGCCGGTCGGGGTGCCGGGGGAGCTGTGGATCGGCGGCGCCGGCGTGGCGGCCGGGTACTGGCAGCGCGACGAGCTGACCGCCGCGCGGTTCGTCACCCACCCGGAGGTGCCCGACGCTCGGGTGTACCGCACCGGGGACCTGGTCCGCTGGCGGGGCGACGGCACGTTGGAGTTCCTGGGCCGGATCGACTTCCAGGTCAAGGTGCGTGGGCACCGGATCGAGCTGGGTGAGGTCGAGTCGGTGCTGCGCGGCGATCCGCGGGTGCGCGACGCGGTGGTGGTGGTCCGCGAGGACACCCCCGGCGACCAGCGGCTGGTCGGCTACGCCGACCTGCGCCAGCCGGACGACACCGACCGGTCGGAGCTGGTCGGCGCGCTGCACACCGCTTGTCGGGACCGGCTGCCCGACTACATGGTCCCGTCGGCGCTGGTGCTGCTGGACGCGCTGCCGCTGACCGCCAACCGCAACAAGGTCGACCGGGCGAAGCTGCCCGCGCCGGACGGCCTGCGCCCGGACGTCGGCGCGTACGACCCGCCGCGCGGGGCCGCCGAGGAACGGCTCGCCGCCATCTTCGCCGACGTGCTCGGCCTCGACCGGGTCGGCCGGGACGACGACTTCTTCGCCCTCGGCGGGCACTCCCTGCTGGCCACCCGGGTGGTCGCCCGGATCCGCGACGCGCTGGCGGTGGACCTGCCGGTCCGGGCCGTCTTCGCCACCCCGACCGTGGCCGGTCTGGCCGCCGTCCTGCCCTCGCCGGCCTCCGACACCACACCGTCCGGCGCCGCGCGGGCCGACGCCGACGCCACGCCGGTCGGAACCTCCAGGGGCGCTCCCGGCGGTGCCGCGGCGGCCAGCCCACAGGCCGCCACGCCGATTCCCGCGCAGTTCCGGATGCCGCAGGTCGGTGGCGACCTCGCCGGCCGGTACGTGCTCCCGGCCTCCTCCGGTCAGCGCCGGCTCTGGTTCCTCGCCCAGCTCGATCCCGGCGGCGCGGGGGCGTACACGGTGGACGGCGCGGTGCGGCTGGCCGGGCCGCTGGACGCCGAGGCGCTGCACGCCGCGCTGAACGCGGTGGTGGCCCGGCACGAGACGCTGCGCACCTCGTTCCACGAGACCGACGGCGAGCCGGTGCAGGTGGTCACGCCCGCGCTGGCCGTGCCGCTGGAGCGGGTGGATCTGACCGGGGAGGGCCGGCTCGACGAGGCGCTGACCGGGCTCTCCGGGGTGGCGTTCGACCTGCGGGTCGCGCCGCTGCTGCGGGCCACCCTGGTCCGCGTCGACGCCACCGACCACGTGCTGCACCTTGCCCTGCACCATGCGATCTGCGACCGCTGGTCGGTGCAGGTGCTGGCCCGGGACCTGGTCGCCGCGTACGCCGGAGGGGACGCCGTCGCGCCGGGTGCGCTGCCGATCCAGTACGGGGACTACGCGGCCTGGCAGCGGCAGTGGACCGCCGGGCCGGAGGCCGCCGCGCAGCTGGCGTACTGGCGGGAGCGGTTGGCCGGGCTGCCGGCGCTGGAGCTGCCCACCGACCGGCCCCGCCCGGCGACCCGCGCCTGGCGCGGCGACCTGCGCTGGCACCGGATCCCCGCCGACCTGGCCGCCCGGGTCACCGAGGCGGGCCGGCGGCGCTCCGCCACGCCGTTCATGCTGGGGCTGGCCGCCTGCCAGCTGATGCTGGCCCGGTACAGCGGGCAGCGGGACTTCGCGGTCGGCTCACCGGTCGCCGGCCGGTCCCGCACCGAGCTGGAGGGCCTGGTCGGGTTCTTCGTCAACAACCTGGTGTTCCGCGCCGACCTGGCCGGCGAGCCGACCGTCGGTGAGCTGCTGGACCGGGTCCGGGCCGCCTGCCTGGACGCGTACGCGCACGCCGACGTTCCCTTCGACCAGTTGGTCGAAGAACTCCGCCCGGTCCGCGACCGGGCCCAGACCCCGCTGTTCACCGTGCTCTTCGCGGTGCAGAACACCCCGCCGGCGGCCCGGTCGATGGGCGCGGTGGAGGTGACCCCGGTCGACCTGCGCCCCGGCACCGCCCAGTTCGACCTGTCGATCATGCTGGTGCCCGACGGCGACCGCGGCGACCTGCGGCTGCGGGTCGAGTACGACACCGAGCTCTTCGACGCCGCCACCGTGGACCGGATGGCCGAGCAGTTCCGGCTGCTCCTGGCCGAGCTGGCCGGTGACCCGGGCCGTCCGGTCGGCGCGCTCACCCCGCTCACCGACGACGAGCGGCGGTTGCTGCTGGACGAGTGGGTACGCCAGCAGCCGCAGCCGGGCCGGCCCGGCCTCGCCGCGTGCTTCCGGGAGCAGGCGGCGCGTACCCCGGACGCGGTGGCCGCCGAGTGCGGCGCCGACCGGCTCGACTACGCCGAGCTGCTGGCCCGGGCGACCGGCCTGGCCGGGCGGCTACGGGCCGCCGGGGTGCGCCGGGGCGACCGGGTCGGCATCCACCTGGACCGCAACCTCGACCTGCTGGTCGCCGTGCTCGGCGTGCTGGAGGCCGGCGCCGCCTACGTGCCGCTGGACCCGGGCTGGCCGGTCGCCCGGATGAGCTACGTGCTCGACGACGCCGGGGTGCGCGCGCTGGTCTCCACCGCGCCGCCGACCGGCTACACCGGCCCGGTCGTCCCCCCGACGGGCGCGCCGGCGGAGCCGGACGCGCTGGCGGAGACGGACGCGCTGGCGGAGACGGACGCGCCGGCCGGGCCGGACGACGTGGCCTACCTGATCTACACCTCCGGCTCCACCGGCCGGCCGAAGGGCGTGATGGTCACCCACCGCAACGTGACCCGGCTGGTCGACGGCGCGGCCACCCGCTTCCGGTTCCGCCCGGACGACGCCTGGAGCATGTTCCACTCGGTCGCCTTCGACGTGTCGGTCTTCGAGATGTGGGGGGCGTGGCTCACCGGCGCCCGGGTGGTGGTGGTGCCCTACCTGGCCGCCCGCGAGCCCGCCGAGCTGCGGGCCCTGCTGCACCGGCACCGGGTCACCGTGCTCAGCCAGACCCCCACCGCGTTCCGCCAGCTCGCCGCCGCCGACGCGGCCACGACGGAGCCGCTGACCGCGCTGCGGTACGTGGTCTTCGCCGGCGAGGCCCTGGACGTGCGGGCGCTGGCCGGTTGGTTCGACCGGTACGGCGACGAGCGCCCCGAACTGGTCAACATGTACGGCACCACGGAGACCACGGTGCACGCCACCTTCCACCGGGTACGCGCCGCCGAACTGGCCGAACCGGGCCGTAACCGGGTCGGTAGCCCCCTGCCCGACCTGCGGATCGTGCTGCTCGACCCGGCCGGCCGGCCGGTGCCGCTCGGCGCGCCCGGGGAGGTCGCCATCGGTGGTCCGGGCGTCTCCCTCGGTTACGCCGGCCGCCCCGAGCTGACCGCCGAACGCTTCGTCACCAGCGGCTACGCCGGCCCCGACGGGCGCCTCTACCGCACCGGTGACCTGGCCCGCTGGTTGCCCGACGGCACCCTGGACTTCCTGGGCAGGGCCGACGCGCAGGTCAAGATCCGCGGTTTCCGGGTCGAGCCGGGCGAGGTGGAGGCGGTGCTGCGCGAGCATCCGGACGTCGCCGACGCGGTGGTGGTGGCCCGGCCCGGCCGCGCCGACGACACCGAACTGGCCGGCTACCTGGTGCCCCACCCCGGCGCCGACCCGGCGGCGGCCGACCTGCGGGCGCACGCCCGCCGGCTGCTGCCCGAGTACCTGGTGCCGGCCACCCTCACCCTGCTCGACGTGCTGCCCCGCACCGCCAACGGCAAGCTGGACCTGAGGGCCCTGCCGCAACCCCGGCGCGGCGCCGACGAGGCCGGGCACGTCGCCCCGCGCGACGAGGTGGAGGAGGCCCTGACCGACATCTGGCGGCAGGTGCTCGACGTGGACGCCGTGGGCGTGCACGACGACTTCTTCGACCTCGGCGGGCACTCACTGCTCGCCACCCGGGCGATGAGCCGCACCCGCGCCGCCCTGGGCGTCGACGCGGGGGTGCGGGAGCTCTTCGACCGGCCCACCGTCGCCGGTCTCGCCGAGCGGCTGCGCGGCCGGCGCGGCGGGTCGATCGAACCACCCGTGCCGACCGCCGTGCCCCGGGACGGGCTGCTGCCCGCCTCCCCGGCGCAGCGCCGGCTCTGGCTGCTGCACCAGCTCGACCCGGACAGCGCCGGGGCGTACGTGATCGGTAGCGCGGTCCGGCTGCGCGGCCCGCTCGACCCGGCGGCGCTGCAGGCCGCGTTCGCCGACGTGGTGGCCCGGCACGACGCGCTGCGCACCACCTTCGCGGCCGTCGAGGGGGAACCCGCGCAACGGGTCAACCCCGACCTGGCCGTGCCGCTGGAGCGGGTCGAGCTGACCGATGATCCGGGCGCGCTCGACGCGCTGACCCGGGACCGGCTCACCGCGCCGTTCGACCTCGCCGAGGCGCCGCTGGTCCGGGCCACCCTGCTCCGGGTCGCCGTGGACGAGCACCACCTGCTGCTGGCCCTGCACCACGCGGTCGGTGACCAGTGGTCCACCCAGGTGATCGTCCGCGACCTGGTCGCCGCGTACCGGGCCCGGGTGGCCGGCCGGACCGCCGACCTGCCGCCGGTGCGGCTGCGCTACGCCGATGTGGCGGCCTGGCAGCGGGACCGGCTGGACCGGGGCGACCTCGACGAGGACCTGCGCTGGTGGACCGAGCGGCTGACCGGGTTGCCGGTGCTGGACCTGCCCACCGACCGGACCCGGCCGGCCAACCGGGGTCACCGCGGCGGCCAGCGCGAGACCGTCCTGCCGGCGGCGCTGGTCGACCGGTTGACCGAGGTGGGCCGCCGGCACGACGCCACCGGGTTCATGGTGGCGCTGGCCGCGTACCAGCTGATGCTCGCCCGGTACGCCGGGCAGGCCGACTTCGGGGTTGCCGTACCGGTGTCGGGGCGGGACCGGCCGGAGACCGAGGGGCTGGTGGGCTTCTTCGCCAACACGGTGGTGCTCCGCGCCGACCTGGCCGGTGAGCCGGAGGTCGGCGAGCTGATCGGCCGGGTCCGGGAGAGCTGCCTGGCCGCGTACGCCCGCGCGGAGGTGCCGTTCGACGTGCTGGTGGAGCGGCTCGGCCAGGCCCGCGACCTGTCCCGTACCCCGGTGGCCCAGGTGGGCTTCGCCCTGGTGGACCGGGTCGCGGCGCGTGACCGGGAGTTCGCCGGGGTACGCGCCGAGCCGCTCGCCTTCGACCCCGGCACCGCCAAGACCGACCTCACCGTGACCGTGGTGCCCACCGACGAGGGCGGCTGGCGGCTGCTCGCCGAGTACGACGCCGACCTCTACGTCCCGGCCACCGTGGACCGGATGCTGGCCCACCTCGGCATGCTGCTGACCGAGTTCACCGTCGACCCGCAGCGGCCGGTGACGGCGCTTCCGGACCTGCCCGCCGAGGAGGCCGACCAGGTGGATTCCTGGGGCCACGGGCCGGTGCGGGACCTGCCCGACGCCACCTGGCCGGAGCTGTTCGCCCGGCAGGCCGTCGCGACCCCGAACCGACCCGCCGTGCTCTTCGGCGACGAGACGGTCGGCTACGCCGAACTCAACGCCCGCGCCAACCGGCTCGCGCACCGGCTCATCGAGCTGGGCGTCGGGGCGGACGTGCTGGTGGGAGTGCTGGTGGGACGGTCGGTGGAGATGGTCGTCGCGGTGCTCGCCGTGCTCAAGGCCGGTGGCGCGTACGTGCCGATGGACCCTGCGTACCCGGCCGAGCGGGTGGCCTTCATGCTCACCGACTCGGGTGCCCCGGTGCTGCTCACCCAGGCCGCCCGCGTCGACGCGCTGCCCGGCACCACGGCCACCGTGGTCGCGGTGGACGCGGTCGACCTGACCGGGCTGCCCGAGACCGACCCACCACGGCGCAGCGGCCCGGACGACCTGGCGTACGTCATCTACACCTCGGGCTCCACCGGCACCCCCAAGGGCGTGGCGGTGACCCACCGGTCGGTGACGAACCTCTGGTTGACCCGCTACCTGGCCGGGCTGCACGCCGACAGCCGGGTGCTCCAGTTCGCCCCGTTCAGCTTCGACGTCTCCGTCTTCGAGATGGTGCTCTCCCTGCTCGGCGGGGTGCCGCTGGTGGTGCCCGCCCCGGCGGACCTGGCCGGTGGGGTGGAGATCATCGGGCTGATCAACCGGCAGCGGGTCACCTTCACCTTCCTGCCGCCGTCGCTGCTGGCCCACCTCGACCCGGAGCACCTGCCAACGGTGGAGGTGCTCGGCTCCGGCGGCGAGGACTGCCCGGCCGACGTGGCCGAGCGGTGGGGTGGCCGCAAGCGCTTCCTGATCGGGTACGGCCCGACCGAGGCCACCGTCTACGCCACGGTCACCGACGAGATCGTCGGCGGCGGGCACCCGCCGATCGGCCGGCCGGTGGTGAACACCGTGCTGCGGGTGCTCGACGAGCGGTTGCGACCCCGGCCGATCGGCGCCCCCGGCGAGCTGTACATCGGCGGGGCGGGCCTGGCCCGCGGCTACCTGCACCGGCCGGAGCTGACCGCGGCGGCCTTCGTCACCCACCCGGTCACCGGGGAGCGGCTGTACCGCACCGGCGACTCGGTCCGTTACCTGCCCGACGGCAACCTGGAGTTCCTCGGCCGCCTGGACGACCAGGTGAAGCTGCGGGGCTTCCGGATCGAGCTGGGCGAGATCGCGGCGGCGCTGCGCGCCACGCCGGGCGTGGCCGAGGCGGTCGCCGTGGTCCGCGAGGACCGCCCGGGGGACAAGCGGCTGGTCGGGTACGTCGTCCCGGCCCTGGACGCGGCCGAGGACGACGACCTGATCCGCGCCGCCCGCGCCGCGGTCGCCGAGCGGCTACCGCAGTACATGGTGCCGGCGGCCGTGGTGGCGCTGCCCGCGCTGCCGCTGACCCCGAACGGCAAGGTGGACCGGCGGGCGCTGCCGGCGCCGACCGGGCCGGTCGGTGGCACCGGGTACGTGCCGCCGCGCACCCCGACCGAGCACCGGCTCACCCGGTTGGTCGCCGAGGCGCTCGGGGTGGAACGGGTGGGCCTGGACGACGACTTCTTCGCCCTCGGTGGGCACTCGCTGCTCGCCGCCCGGCTGCACGCCACCATCCGCCGGCTCTGGAACGTCGACCTGCCGGTGCGGGTGCTCTTCGAACGCTCCCGGATCGGCGCGCTCGCGGACCTGCTCGACGAGCAGGGCGACATCGACCTGGCCGCCGCCGAGGCACAGCACGCGGCCGCGCTGCGCGCCGACGTGGTGCTGCCCGAGGAGATCCGGCCGGTCGGCGAAACCCGGTTCACGGAGCGCCCCGGCACCGTGCTGCTCACCGGGGCCACCGGGTTTCTCGGGGCGTACCTGGTCCGGCAGCTCGCCGAGGGCGGCGCCACCGTGCTCTGCCTGGTACGCGGCGTCGACGAGGCGGACGCGCAGCGCCGGCTGGTGACCCAGCTGCGCCGCTACCGGTGCTGGCGGGAGGAGTGGGCCGACCGGATCCGGGCGCTCCCCGGTGACCTCGCCACCCCTCGTCTCGGCCTGACCCCGGACCGGTTCGCCGCGCTGGCCCGGGAGGTGGACGAGATCTACCACTGCGGCGCGGTGGTGCACTTCCTGCGCCCGTACGCGATGTTGCGCGACGGCAACGTGGCCGGCACGGTGGAGATCCTGCGACTGGCCACCATGGACCGACCGGTGCCGGTGCACTACGTGTCGACCATGTCGGTCTTCGGCGGGCTCGCCGCGACCGGTGCCGACCCCGGAACCGCGGTGCTGCGCGAGGACGTGCTGCCGGACGTCCCGCCACCGGCCACCGACACCGGCTACAACCACAGCAAGTGGGTCGCCGAGCAGGTGGTGCGGCTGGCCCGGGAGCGCGGCGTCCCGGTCGCGGTGTACCGGCCCGGCCGGATCGCCGGGGACACCCGCACCGGCACCTGGCGCTCCGACGACCTGGTCTGCCAGGTGATCCGGGCCTGCGTCGCCACCGGTCTGGTCCCCGACACCGGCCTCGCCACCGACCTGGTGCCGGTCGACCACATCGCCGCCGTGATCACGACGGTGGCCCGCCGCCCGGAGTCACTGGGCCGGACCTTCCACTTCGCCCTGGACGCCAAGGTGCCACTGGTCAGGTTGGCCGACGCCCTCACCGAACGGGGCTGGCCGGTGCGCCGGGTTGCGCTGACCGAGTGGTATGACGCGGTCGCCGCCGTGGCCCGCACCGGTGACGACGCGCTCGGCCCGGTGCTGGCCATGTACGCGCCGCTGGCCGAGGGCCGGGTGGCCGGTCCCGGCGAGCCCACCTTCGACGACCGCAACACCCGGGAGTTGACCGGCGAGATGCCGCCGCCCCCGGTAGACACCGCACTGCTCGGCCGGTACCTCGACGCGCTGGTCGCGGACGGGTTCCTGGCACCGCCGCCCGGCGCGTCCACCGACCCGGCGGACGACGGGCCGCACCACCCGGAGGAAGGGAGCACCGATGGTTCCGCATAGGCCGATCGTCGTCGCCGGAGCGGGGGTGGGGGGCCTGACCGCGGCCCTCGCGCTGGCCCGGCACGGACTCCCGGTCGAGGTGTACGAGCGGCGTACCGCCGAGGAGATCCGTACCGCGCCCGGCAGCGGGCTGACGCTGTGGAGCAACGCCGCCACCCCGCTCGGCTGGCTGGGGCTGGGCGACCGGCTGCGGGCGGCCGCCGAGCGGGTGGTGGAGATCCGCAGCCTCGATCCGCGGGGCCGGCTGCGGTTCCGCATGCGCACCCACCCGTACATCGAGCCGGACGCGCTGCCGTCGCTGTCGATCGGCCGGATGGACCTGGCGGACATCCTGCTGGCCGCCTGTGCCGAACGCGGGGTGCAGGTGCACCACGGCCGGCGGGTCAGCGGCTACCAGCAGCGCGACGGCATCGTCGAGGTCAGCCTCGACGATGCCGACCGGATCAGCGGCACGGCACTGGTCGGCGCCGACGGGGTCCGTTCCGCCGTCCTACGCCAGCTGCGCGGCGACGTGCCCGGGATCTACCTGGGCCGCAGCACCTACCGTGGGGTGTGTGCGGGCACCGAGGGTCTGGTCGCCGAGGTGCCGCTGCTGTTCCACGACGACGCCACCCGCATCGGCGGAGGTGTCTACCCGATCGGCGGGGGCCGGGCGGCGTGGACGCTGTCGTGGCACGCGCCGGCCGGCGAACGGGAGCCGGCCGGGGGGGAACGGGACCACGCCGCACGGCTCGCCCGGGCACTGCCGCCGGTGCTGCGCGACCGGGTGTCGCGCACCCCGGCCGAGGCGATCATCCGCACCGACATCTGGTACCACGAGTGGCACGAGACCTGGGGTGAGGGCCTGGTGACCCTGCTCGGGGACGCCGCCCACGCCATGCCGAACGACCTTGGCCAGGGCGCCTGCCAGGCGGTGGAGGACGGTGTGGTGCTCGCCGACGCGTTGGCCGCCGGCAACCTGGACACGCCGGCCGGGGTGGCCGCCGCGCTGCGCGACTACGAGCACCGCCGGCACGACCGGGTGAAGTGGGTACGCCAGCAGTCGGTGCAGGTGGCCACGGCGGCCGAGCCGCGCACGGCGGCGACCCGCTGGCTGATGGGTCAGCTCTCCCGCCTCTACCTGGCGGTGGCCGAGAAGGGGATGTGGCAACGGATGCAGCAGACCCCCGAGCTGACGGTGCGGCCTGCCTCGCTGACCTCCTGAACACCCCCGGCCCCGGCCCGCGTCGCATCTAGGCCGGGGCCCGGGGCGCCCTGCACCCTGCCTCCGGTCCCGTCCGACGGTGGAGTGCCCGACCGGGTACCCCGGGGGAGGTGCGACGGGCGGCCGACCCGGAGGGTGCCCGGGCGGACGGCCCGTTGGAGGGCGGCTCCGGGAGGCGGCCGTTGGCACGGTGAGGGAACTTCGCGAGATCAGCAGGTTCTCCGGTCCGACGCACGCCCACCCGGCGTGGACGTCCCAGGAGAGACCCGGTGGGACCGCGCCGGACCGACAGCCTTCCAGCCAGGAGCGCGCATGACCGAGCTTTGCATCGACGGCGGCGTCCAGGCGACCACCCTGCTCGACGTCCTGCGGGCCAACGCGGCCCGCGACCCCGGGGCGGTCGCCTTCGCGCATCTGACCTACCCCGCCGGCACCGACACCTCCGACGGGCGCGGAGTGGTCCGGGAGCTCACCCGAGGGGCCTCCCATCGACGTTCAGCCGCCCTCGCGGCGGCCCTCGCCGACCACCTGCCGCCGGCCGGCCGGGTGCTGGTGCTGCTGCCCCCGGGGCTGGACTTCCTGGTCGGCCTGATCGGGGCGATGTACGCGGGGGGCGTGGCGGTGGCCTGCCCGCCTCCGGTCGACGGGGCCGGCGACCCGCGCACCGAGCGGGCCGTACAGATCGCCGGTAACGCCGAGGTGTCCGTGGTGGTCACCACCGCGGAGCTGGCCGACCGACTCGGCGAGCTGCGTGAGCGGCTCGGCGCGGACGTGCCGTGGCTCGCCGTGGACCGGCTCGACGAGGGCGCCGCCGACGGTTGGGCGCCCCCCGAGCTGACCGGTGACGACCTCGCACTGCTCCAGTACACGTCCGGTTCCACCGGTGCGCCCAAGGGCGTGATGGTGAGCCACCGCAACCTGCTGCACCAGATCGACCAGACCGTCGCGCTGGCGGGGCTGCCGGCCGGCGCGAACGTGGTGAGCTGGATCTCGCCGTACCACGCCCTCGGGGTGGGTGGACACCTGTTGTTGTCGCAGTACCTCGGGGGGCGGGCGGTCTTCCTGACCCCGGAGGACTTCGTCGCCGACCCGCTGCGCTGGCTGCGGGCCATCTCCGACACCCCCGGTCCGGTCTTCGGTTGCGCCCCGAACTTCGCCTTCGAACGCTGCATCAGCCAGGTCCCGCAGGACCGGCGGGCCGGGCTGGACCTCTCCGGTTGGCACACCACCTTCAACGCCGCCGAGCGGGTCCGGGCCAGCACCATAGCCCGGTTCAACGACGAGTTCCGCGGGTCCGGGTTCCGCCCGGAGACGATGGGCCCCGGCTTCGGGATGACCGAGGCGATGCTCTTCCTCACCGGTCGGCACGCGGAGCCGGAGCCCTTGGTGCTCCGGGTCGACGCCGCCGAACTGGAGCAGGGCCGGGTGGTGCCGGTCGACGGTGGTGAGCGCAGCCTCATCCTGGTCGGCGTCGGCCCGGCCGGGCCGCACTGCGAGATCGTGGTGGTCGACCCGCAGACCCGCCAGGTCGTCGCCGACGACCGGGTAGGGGAGCTGTGGGTGCGCGGCCCGGTGGTCTGTCAGGGCTACTGGCGGCGCCCGGAGTTGTCCGAGGAGACCTTCGGCGCGCGGCTGGCCGACGGAACGGGGCCGTTCCTGCGTACCGGTGACCTGGGTTTCCGGCACGACGGCGACCTGGTGCTCTGCGGTCGGCTCAAGGAAATGATCATCATTCGGGGGCGCAACCTTTACCCCCAGGACGTGGAGATGACCTGCGAGCGGGTGCATCCCGCGCTGGCGGGGGCTCCGGCGGCGGCCTTCGCCGTGGAGGTCGAGGACCAGGAGTGCCTGGTCGTGGTGCAGTCGATCGCCGACACCATCGGGGTCGACCTCGAGGACCTGGCCCGCCGGTTGCGCGCCGCGGTCACCAACGAACACGAGGTCGAGGCGCACGAGGTGCTGCTCGTCGGTCCGGACGGGGTCGCCAAGACGGTCAGCGGCAAGGTGCAGCGGGGAGCGTGCCGGGACCGCTACGTCGCCGGCGAGCTGCGCCCGCTGGCCCGGGCGGGCCGCCCGCCGGTCACCGCCCCGGTCGGGGGGCCGCCGACCGCCGCCCCGATGCGGGACATGCTGCTCGTCCTCGACGAGGCGCTGCGCACCCCGGTGCTCGTCGCGGAGCTGCGCCGTCGGCTGGCTGTGCTGCTGGGCGGCGCCACCGACCAGGTCGCCACCGACGTGCCGCTGGCCGGGTTGGGCCTGGAGTCGCTGCGCGCCATCGAGCTGCGCCGCGACCTGGAACGTGACCTCGGAACGCCGCTGCCCCTGGCGGAGTTCATGCGCGGGTCGGTGACCGATCTCGTCCGCCGGGTCACCGACCAGCTCGGGACCCGCGCCGAGGGCGAGGTGGTCAGCTGGCGCCCGCTCACCGCCGACCCGGCGCACCGGCACGACTCCTTCCCCCTGACCGAGCAGCAGTACGCCTACTTCGTCGGCCGGGGCGGCGGCTACGACCTGGGTGACGCCTCCGTCCACCTCTATCTGGAGGTGCAGAGCAGCGACGTCGACCTGGACCGGCTCACCGCGGCGTTGAACCGGTTGGTCGAGCGGCAGGAGATGCTCCGGGCGGTCATCGAGGCCGACGGCACCCAACGGATCCTCCCGCCGGACCGGATCGAGCCGCTGTCCATCCCCGCCGTGGACACCGAGGGCATGGACGACACCGCGCGGCGCGCCCACCTGGACGCAACGCGGGACGAGCTGAGCCACCAGGTCCTGCCCCCGGGCCACTGGCCGATGTTCGAGGTCCGGGCGACCCGCCTGCCCGGCCGGGTCACCCGACTGCATGTCAGCCTCGATCTGCTGATCGCCGATCTGGCCAGTGTCCGGCTGTTCTTCCTGGAGTGGGGGGACCTCTACCGGGACCCGCAGGCGTACCCGAAGCGGCCGGGGGTGTCCTTCCGCGACTACGTGCTCGCCCTCGACCAGGTGCGCGAGTCGGACGCCTACGCCAGGTCCCGCGCCTACTGGCTGGAGCGCATCCCGGGGTTGGCCGCCGGGCCGGAACTGCCCACCGTGACCGCGCCGGCCGGGGTCGAGCGCAGCCGGCGTGCCCAGGTGCTCAAGTCGGACCGCTGGGGCCGCTTGCGGGAGCGGGCCTCCGAGCTCGGGGTCACTCCCACCGTGGTGCTGCTCGCCGCGTTCTCGGCGGTACTGGGCAGGTGGAGCCGGAGTCCCCGGTTCGTGCTCAACGTGCCGCTGTTCAACCGGCTTCCGCTGCACCCGGAGATCGACACGGTCATCGGCGACTTCACCGCCGTGACCCTGCTGGAGGTCGACGTCGCACCCGACGACGGCCTGGCCGGCCTGGCCGAACGCATCCAGCGTCAGCTCTGGCAGGACCTGGAGCACCGCTACTTCTCCGGGGTGGAGGTGCTGCGTGAGGTGAGCCGGCAGCGCGGTGTCCGCCCGGGCACCTTCGCGCCGGTGGTCTTCGCCAGCGGGCGCGAGCAGGGTCGCGACCCGGAGGGCGCCCAGGGCGCGCTGGGCGCGGCTTGGCTCGGTGAGACGACCTATGTCGTCTCACAGACCCCGCAGGTGCAGTTCGACCATCAGGTGTACGAGGACTGCGGCGCGCTGGCCTTCAACTGGGACGTGGTCGAGGGGCTGTTCCCGCCCGGCCTGGTCGACGAGATGTTCGAGGCGTACTGCGCGTTGCTCACCCGGCTGGCCGACGACGCCGACGCGTGGGGACCGGGTGCGGTGGACCTGCTGCCCGCCGCGCAGCGGGAGCTGGTGGCAATGGCCAACGACACGGCCGGTCCGCTAGCTGCGGGGTTGCTGCACGACCGGCTGCTGGAGTGGGCCCGCCGCGAGCCGGACCGTCCGGCCGTGGTGTCGCAGGAGGGCGCGCTCAGCTACGGGCAGTTGTACCGGCACGCGCTGGCGCTGGCCGACCGGTTGCGCGGCCTGGGCGTGGCCCGCAACCAACTGGTGGCGGTCGCGGCGGAGAAGTCGCCGGCGCAGGTGGTGGGGGCGTTGGCCGTCCTGGTCGCCGGGGCGGCCTACCTTCCGGTGGACCCGGACCTGCCGCCGGAGCGGCAGGACCACCTGGTCACCTTCGGCGGTTGTGGGGTGGTGCTGGCCACTGCCGACGGGCCACGCCGGCAGTGGCCGGACGGGGTGACCGAGGTGACCGTGGACCTGTCGGTCGACCCGCCGGCCCGCGACGACACCCCGGCGGAACCGGTGGCCGGACCCGACGACCTCGCATACGTGATCTTCACGTCGGGTTCGACCGGGGTGCCCAAGGGCGTGATGGTCCGCCACCGGGCGGCGCGCAACACCCTCGACGACGTGTCGTCGCGCTGGTCGGTGGGCCCGGACGACGCCGTGCTCGGACTGTCGTCGTTGAGTTTCGACCTGTCGGTGTACGACGTGTTCGGCGTGCTGGGCGCCGGCGGACGGCTGGTGCTGCCGCGGCAGGGCAGCAACCGCGACCCGGGACACTGGGCTGACCTGGTGGTCGAGCACGGGGTGACGGTGTGGAACTCGGTGCCGGCGTTGGCGCAGATGCTGGTCGACCACGTTGGCGGGCAGGACCGGGCAACGGGCCTGGACTCGTTGCGGCTGTGCCTGCTCTCCGGTGACTGGATCCCGGTCGGCCTCGCGGAGCGGTTGACGGAGCTGGCGCCGCAGTGTCTGCCGGTCAGCCTGGGCGGCGCGACCGAGGCGTCGATCTGGTCGATCTGTCACGAGATCACCGACGTGGATCCGTCGTGGGAGTCCGTCCCGTACGGCCGGGCGATGCGCAACCAGAGCTTCCACGTGCTCAACGACCGGTGGCAGGAGTGCCCGCTGTGGGTGACCGGTGAGCTGTTCATCGGGGGAGCGGGTCTGGCCGACGGCTACTGGCGGGACGAGGAGAAGACTGGCGCGCGCTTCGTCGCCCATCCGGTGACGGGCGAGCGGCTCTACCGCACCGGGGACCTGGGACGCTGGCGCCCAGAAGGACTGATCGAGTTCTTGGGCCGCGAGGACTTCCAGGTCAAGGTCGGCGGTTACCGCATCGAGCTGGGTGAGGTCGAGGCGGCGCTGACCCGTCACCCGAGGGTGGCCGCGGCCGTCGCCGCCGCCCCCGGCGACCGGCACCACCGCCGCCTCGTCGCCTGCCTCGTCCCCGCCGCGGGGACCTCGTCGGGCGGCTCCGGACATGATCTGGTGCAGGGCGACGGCGACAAGCGGATCCTCGGCGACGTGGAGACCGACGCGGCCCGACGTACCGATTTCACGGTGGCCCGCAAGGGACTGCGTCGTGATCTCACCGCACCGGCCCTCGCGCTGCCGCAGGCCGAGGACCAGGTGGCGACCCGCCGGGCATGGACCCGGCGGACCAGCAGGCGGTCCTTCCGCCCCGAGCCGGTTCCGCTGGCCGCGCTCGGCCGACTGCTCGAATGCCTGCGTTCGCACGACGCGGAGCTGCTGCCGAAGTACCGGTACGGGTCGGCCGGGTCCCTCTACCCGGTGCAGACCTATCTCCACGTCCGGGCGGACCGGGTCGACGGGCTCGCCGGCGGTGCCTACTACTACGACCCGGCAGAACACCGCCTGGTGCCGATCGACTCCGGGGTGGCGATGCCCGCAGACGTGCACGTCTCGGCCAACCGTGCCACCCACGAGCAGAGCGCCTTCGAGATCTTCCTGGTCGGCCGCATGTCGGCCATCGCCCCGCTCTACGGGGACCGGGCCGTGCACTTCTGCCTGCTCGAGGCGGGTGAGATGACGCAGTTGCTGGAGGACGGCGCACCGGAGCACGACCTGGGCCTGTGCCAGGTGGGCATGGTCCGCGACGAGGACACGGTCCGCCGCACGCTCGCCCTGGACCCGCAGGACGTGCTGCTGCACAGCCTGCTCGGCGGCGCGTACCAGCCGGCGGTCCGGAACGCCCCCGGCGACACCCTGATCGACGACGTACGCGACCACCTGCTGCGTGTCCTGCCCGGCTACATGGTGCCGGCGACTCTCGTGACGGTCGAGAAGCTGCCGTTGACCGCGCAGGGCAAGGTGGACCGCTCCGCGGTGGAACGGATGGCCCTCACAGCAGGCTCAGGCGCCGCCCCGGGGGTTCGCGCGCCCTACGTCCCGCCGACCCGGGCGGTGGAACGGGCCATCGTCGATGCGCTGCGGGCGAACCTGGACGTGGAGCGCGTCGGCCTCGACGACCGGTTCTTCGACCTCGGTGCCGACTCGGTGATCGTCGTCCGGGTGTACCGCAGCCTCTGCGCGGCCCTGGGCCGCACATTCCCGCTGATGAACATGTTCGAACATCCCACGGTCCGCCAGCTCGCCCTGTGTCTGGACGGCGGCGACGACACCGACGGCGCACTGGCCGACGCGTTCGACCGCGCCGGTCGGCGTCGTGATCGGCGGCGCGGCCGGTCCACCTCGGAGGAGATCAACTCATGACCTCGGACGATTCCACCGGAGACATCGCGATCGTGGGCATGGCGGGTAGGTTCCCCGGAGCCCCGGACATCGGCACCTTCTGGCGCAACCTGCGCGGCGGCGTCGAGTCCATCACGTTCTTCGACGATGAGGTCCTGCGTGCGGCGGGGGTGCCCGAGGGGCAGCTGGCCGACCCCCGCTACGTCCGGGCGGCCTCCGTGCTCGACGGGATCGACCTGTTCGACGCGGCCTTCTTCGGCTACAACGCCCGGGAGGCGGCACTGATCGACCCGCAGCAGCGGATGTTCCTGGAGTGCGCCTGGCACGCGCTGGAGGACGCCGGTCACCCGCCCGGCACGGTTGACGCCACCGTCGGCGTGTACGCCGCCAGCTCGCTCTCGACGTACCTGCTGTCCAACATCCTGGGTGGCCGGAGGATCTCCTCGATCGCCGAGACCCTCGAACTGCTGGTCACGAACGACAAGGACTACCTGCCGAACCGGGTCAGCTTCAAGCTCGGGCTCGGCGGCCCGGCCGTCGCCGTGCAGACGGCCTGCTCCTCGTCGCTGGTGGCGGTGCATGTCGCCTGCCAGGCGTTGCTGGAGGGGGAGTGCGACGTCGCCCTGGCCGGCGGCAGTGCCGTCCGGCTGCCCCAGCCCAGCGGCTACCTGTGGGAGGAGGGCCTGGTCTTCTCCCGGGACGGGCACTGCCGCCCGTACGACTCCGCCGCCACCGGAACGATGTTCGGCAGTGGTGTCGGGGTGGTGGTCCTGAAGCGGCTGAGCGACGCGCTCGCCGACGGTGACCACGTCGAAGCGGTGATCCGGGGCAGCGCGGTCACCAACGACGGCGCGGGGAAGGTCGGCTACACCGCCCCGGGGGTCGACGGTCAGGCCCGTGCCGTCGCCACCGCCCTCGGCGTGGCCGGGGTGGACCCCGACACGGTCAGCGCGGTCGAGGGGCACGGAACCGGGACACTGCTGGGTGACCCCATCGAGGTCACCGCGTTGACCCGGGCGTTCAGCGCCCGCACCCGCCGCCGCGGCTACTGTGCCCTCGGGTCCGTGAAGTCCAACGTGGGACACCTGGACACGGCCGCCGGGGTGACCGGGCTGATCAAGGCGGTACTCCAGCTGAAGCACCGGGAGCTGGTGCCGAGTCTGCACTTCGACAAGCCCAATCCGGAGATCAACTTCGACGACTCGCCCTTCGTGGTGAACACCGAACTGCGCGAGTGGACGGTCACCGACGTGCCGCGCCGGATCGGGGTCAGCTCGTTCGGCATGGGCGGCACCAACGCGCACGTGGTCCTCGAGGAGGCGCCCACCCCGGCGCCGCTGCCGCCGCCGGCCCGCGAGCCGCAGGTGATCACGCTGTCGGCGCGTACCCCGGCGGCGCTGGACGCGGCCGGCGCGCAGCTGGCCGCGGCCCTCGCCGCGCCGGACGCCCCGCCGCTGGCCGACGTCGCCTGGACGCTGCACCGCGGCCGGGGCCCGGCCCGGCACCGCCGCACCGTCGTCGCCACCGACCTCGCCGACGCGGCCGCCGCGCTGGCCGACCCGACCCGGGCGGTCACCGGCACCGCCGTCGACCGGCCCCGGCTGGTCTTCCTCTTCCCCGGCCAGGGCAGCCAGTACCCGGGCATGGGCGCCGAGCTGTACGCCACCGAACCGGCCTACCGGGACGCCCTCGACGCGGTCGCCGCCGACCTCGCCCCGCACCTCGGCCTGGACCTGCGCACCGTGCTGCACCCCGCCGACGACGCCGACCCGGCTGCGGCGGCCCGCCGGCTGGAATCCACCGACCTGGCCCAGCCGGCCCTCTTCGCCGTCGAGTACGCCACCGCCGCGATGCTGGCCTCGTACGGCATCCTCCCGGACGCGATGATCGGGCACAGCGTCGGCGAGTTGACCGCGGCCTGCCTGGCCGGCGTCCTGGATCGGGCCGACGCGGCCCGCCTGGTGGCCGCCCGGGGCCGGCTGATGGCGGCCATGCCGCCCGGCGCGATGCTCTCGGTGGCCCTCGGCGAGGACGACGTACGCCCCCTGCTCACCCCGACGCTCGCCCTGGCCGCCGCCAACGCCCCCGAGCTCTGCGTGGTCTCCGGCCCGGACGAGGACGTCGACGCCCTGGCCCGGGTGCTCGACGGGCGGGGCGTGTCGCACCGCCGGCTGCACACCTCGCACGCCTTCCACTCGGCGATGATGGATCCGGTCACCGAGCCCTTCGCCGCCGAGCTGGCCGGCGTCCGGCTCACCCCGCCGACGCTGCCGTTCGTCGCCAACCGCACCGGCGAGTGGATCACCGACCGGGAGGCCACCGACCCGGCGTACTGGGCCGGGCACATCCGGGACACGGTGCGCTTCGGCGCGTCGGTCGCCCGGGTCGCCGGCCCCGACGCGGTGCTGCTGGAGGTCGGCCCCGGCCGGACCCTGGGCACCCTGGCCCGGCAGGTCACCCGGGACGCCACCGTGCTGACCAGCCTGCCCGCCCCCGGCGACACGCCGGCTGCCCCGCACCCCGGGCCCACCCTGCTCGGCCGGCTCTGGGCGGCCGGCGTCGACGTCGACCTCACCGCCGACGGCCCGCGCCGCCGCGTGTCCCTGCCCGGCTACCCGTTCCAGCGCCGCCGCTACTGGATCTCCCCGAGCGGACAGGCCGCCGCCACCGACCTCAGTGGCCTGCACGACACCCCGCAGGAGTCCGCCGCCGACCCGACCGCGGTGCTGGATGGGCGGCCCCACCTGCAGACCCGGTACGTCGCCCCCCGGGACGACCGGGAACGCCTGGTCGCCGCGATCTGGCAGGAGCTGCTCGGGGCGGACCCGGTCGGCATGGACGACAACTTCATCGAACTGGGTGGGCACTCGCTGCTCGCCACCAAGGTTGTCGCCCGGGTCAACGAGGCGTTCGGTACCCGGATCGGGCTGCGCGAGATGCTCGCCGCACCGACCGTGGCCGGACTGGCCGCCCTGGTCGCGGCCGGCCGGGCCGACGACAGCGACGCCGACGAGCCAGAGCCCGGCCTGCCCCCGGCCGTCCCCGCACCGGAGCAGCTGCACGAGCCGTTCCCGCTCGCCGAGATCCAGCAGGCGCAGTGGCTGGGCCGGCTCGGCAGCGTGGAGGGCGGCAACGTCGCCGCGCACGTCTACTGGGAGGTGGAGACCGGCGAGGTCGACCTGGCCGCTCTCACCGAGAGCTGGCGGGAGGTCGTCCGCCGGCACGGGATGCTCCGGGCCGTGGTCGGTGACGACGGCCGCCAGCGCATCCTGGCCGACCCCGGGCCGTACGTCATCGAGGCCACCGACCTGCGCGACCGCCCCGCCGACGAGGTGGAACGCACCCTCGCCGAGCTGCGCGAGACGCTGTCGCACCAGATGCGCCCGGTGGACGTCTGGCCACTTTGGGACGTGCGGGCCACCCTGCTGCCCGGCGGTCGGACCCGGCTGCACCTGGGCTTCGACCTGATGATCGCCGACATCGGCAGCATCCGGCTGGTCTCGCGGGACTGGCGGCGCATCCACCAGGGCATCGACGACCTCGCCCCCCTGGAGCTCTCCTACCGGGACTACGTGCTGGCCACCGAGGAGTTGCGTGGCACCGGGCTGCACCGCCGCTCGCTGGAGTACTGGCGGCAGCGGATCAGCGAGCTGCCGCCCCGGCCGGACCTGCCGCTGGCGATCGCCCCCGCGGCGGTCGCCCGCCCGGAACCGGTCTCCTTCGACCTGGAGCTGGACCGGGCCACCTGGAAGCGGATCACCGACACCGCCGGCGGGTACGGCCTGACCGCCTCGTCCGTGCTGCTCGCCGTCTACGCGTACGCCCTCGGGGCCTGGTGCCGCTCGGGCCGGTTCACCGTCAACGTCACCGTCACCAACCGGCTGCCGGTGCACCCGCACGTCGGCGACCTGGTCGGTGAGTTCGCCTCGTTCGATCTGCTCCCGGTCGACCTGGCCGCGGCGGGCAGCGTCGAGGGGCTGGCCCGGCACCTGCAGGAGCAGAGCTGGCAGGACCTGGAGCACCGCTACGTCAGCGGCGTGGAAGTGCTGCGCGAGATGGCCCGGGCCCGCGGCGGCGCGGCCGGTGCGGTGATGCCGGTGGTCTTCACCAGCACCGTCGTGCAGGAGAACGAGCCGGGCGACGAGACCTGGTTCGGCTGGCTCGGCGAGATGGTCCACGAGGTCGCCCAGACCCCGCAGGTGTGGCTGGACTTCGCCCTGCTGGAGACCGCCGACGGGGTGCGGATGAGCTGGCACGGGGTCCGCCAGCTCTTCCCCGACGGGGTGCTCGACGCGGTCTTCGCCGCGTTCAGCCGACTCACCACGGCGCTGGCCGAGGGCGAGGCCGCGTGGCGGCGTGACCCGGGCGACCTGCGCCCCGCCGCCCAGCGCGAGCTGGTGGCGGCGGCCAACGACACCGCCGGTCCGCCCGCCGCCGGGCTGCTGCACGACCCGCTGCTCGACTGGGCCCGCCGCGAGCCGGACCGCCCCGCCGTCATCGACGCCGACGGGCAGGTGGTCAGCTACGGCGAGCTGTCCCGGCACGCGCACGCCGTCGCGCACCGGCTGCGCGACCTGGGCGTGGAGCGCAACGAGCTGGTCGCGGTCGCGGTGGACAAGTCCGCCGCCCAGGTCGCCGCCGCGCTCGGGGTGCTGCTCGCCGGGGCCGCGTACCTGCCGGTGGACCCGGACCTGCCCGACGAGCGGCAGGACCACCTGGTCACCTTCGGCCGTTGCCGGGCCGTGCTGTCCCGGGTGGACGGTCCGCGCCGCGACTGGCCGGTCGGGGTCACCGAGCTGACCGTCGACCTGAGGGCCGATTCGCCGGCCGGGCAGGACGCCCCGCTGCCGCCCGCCGGCCCCGACGACCTGGCGTACGTCATCTTCACCTCCGGCTCCACCGGCACCCCGAAGGGGGTGATGATCCGGCACCGGGCCGCCCGCAACACGATCGATGACGTCACGGAACGCTGGTCGATCGGCCCGGACGACGCCGCCCTCGGCCTCTCCTCGCTCAGCTTCGACCTGTCGGTCTACGACGTGTTCGGGCTGCTGGGCGCCGGCGGCCGGCTGGTGCTGCCCCGGCACGGCAGCAACCGCGACCCCGGCCACTGGGTGGACCTGGTCACCGCCCACCGGGTCACCGTCTGGAACTCGGTGCCCGCGCTGGCCCAGATGCTCGCCGACCACGTCGCCGGCCAGGGCCCGGCGGACGCGCTGGCGTCGGTCCGGCTCTTCCTGATGTCCGGCGACTGGATCCCGGTGGACCTGCCGCCGCGGCTGCGTGAACTGGCCCCGGACTGCCTGCCGGTCAGCCTCGGCGGGGCCACCGAGGCGTCGATCTGGTCGATCTGCCACGAGATCGGGGAGGTCGACCCCGGCTGGGAGTCCATCCCGTACGGCCGGGCCATGCGCAACCAGAGCTTCCACGTGCTCAACGACCGGTGGCAGGAGTGCCCGCTCTGGGTGACCGGCGAGCTCTTCATCGGCGGCATGGGCCTGGCCGACGGGTACTGGCGGGACGACGAGCGGACCGCCGACCGGTTCGTCACCCACCCGGTGACCGGGGAGCGCCTCTACCGCACCGGGGACCTGGGCCGCTGGCGGCCCGACGGGACCATCGAGTTCCTCGGCCGGGAGGACTTCCAGGTCAAGATCGGTGGTTACCGGATCGAGCTGGGTGAGATCGAGGCGGTGCTGGGCCGCCAACCGGGGGTCGCCGCGGCCGTCGCCGCCGCCCCCGGCGACCGACACCACCGCCGCCTCGTCGCGTACCTGGTGCCCGCCGACCCGGCGGCCGACCGGGACGCCCTGATCGACCAGGTCCGGGCGGCGGCGGTGGACGCCCTGCCGGCGTACATGGTGCCGCAGTCGCTGCTGACCCTGGACCGGCTGCCGCTCTCGGCGAACGGAAAGGTGGACCGTGCGGCCCTGCCCGACCCGGCCCGGCTGAGCGGCCCGGAGGCCCCGGCCGGGGTGGCGACCCCCACCGCCGTCCTGCTGGCCCGACTCGCCGCGGAGGTGCTGGGCCAGCCCGAGGTCGGCCCGTTCGACAACTTCTTCGCCATCGGCGGTGACTCGATCACCGGCATCCAGATCATCAGCCGGGCCTCTGCCGAGGGGATCGAGATCACCCCCGCGGACCTCTTCGCCCACCAGGTGATCGCAGAGCTGGCCGGGGTCGCCGAGGCGCGAGCCGCCGCCAGCGGCCGGGGCATCGCTGACCAGACCTTCCCGCTCACACCGTGGCAACGCGCGCTGGTCGGACCGGACGGCCCCACCCGACCGCTCGGCGTTCAGGTGCTCGACATGCCGGTGCCGGCCGAACTGGACTCCGACGCCGCCGGCCGGGTGCTCGACGCGCTGCTGACCGCCCACCCGGCACTGCGGCTGCGGCTGGTGCCCGGGTCGGACGGCTGGCGGCAGCGCGTGAGCGCCGGCGACGAACAGTACGTGCCGCTGATCGACCTCGCCCCGCTACCGGTGGCGCGTCGTGACAACGCCCGCGCCCAGATGGTCGCCGACATCCGGGCCGAACTGGATCCGGTCGACGGGCCGCTGACCCGGGCCGCCCTGTTCGATCTGGGCGACGGCAACCGTCGGCTGATCTGGCTCGTCGCGGACCTCAGCGTGGACGCCCACTCCTGGCCGTCGCTCTACGCCGACCTGCGGCGCGCCCTGCGCTCCGCGGTCGGCGGCGGCGCGCCGGACCTGGTCGGCCCGCCCGTTCCGCTCGGCCGCTGGGCCGAACGGTTGGACGACGCGTTCACCGCGGCGGCCGGCGGCGACGCGGCGGAGCCGCTGCCGGACGACGAGGCCGGACGGCAGCCACTGTCGTTGGCGTCCGCGCCTGGCGGCCCCGCGTACCGCCGGCTGCTGCGTGTGCCGGCGGACGCGGCGGCGGCCCTGCTGGACGCGGCGTCGCGGGCGTACCGGCTGACCGCCGACGAGGTGCTGCTGGTGGCGTTGGCCACCGCCCTGCGAACCTCAGGCGCGCAGCGGGCGGTGGTCGACGTCGAGCGTGACCTGCGTGCCGACGGGGTGCCCGAACTGGACCTTTCCGGCGCGGTCGGCCCGTACTCGACGGTCGTCCCGCTGACCGTGCCGCTCACCGGTGAGCTGGTCGATCTGGTGTCCGCGGTGAAGTACGCCCGTGGGGCCGGTGCCGGCGTCCCGGGGGGCGGGCGACCCCCGGCCCAGCTTCTGGTGCGCCATCTCGGTGACCTCGACGGGGCCTCCGGGGCGGCGGCGGAGCCCGCGCGGGCCCCCCAGGCCCATGACGGACCGGGGCACCGGCTCATCGTCACCGGCCATCTCGCCGCCGGCGAGCTGTGGGTCGAGTTGCACGCGGCCCGCACCGGCGGGGACGACGGGCCGGTGCTCGACGCCGTGGCCGAGGCGCTGAGCGCCGCGCTGGCGGAGTTGCCCGCCCGCTGCGACCACCCGGGAGCATCGGCGGTGGACCCGGGTGACTTCCCGCTCGCCGGGCTCGGTCGCGACGACCTCGCCGCCTTCCTGGCCGCGGTCAGCGGCCGCCGGGCGGCGGCGCCCGCCGACCGGCTCGCGACCCAGGCCGATCCTGAGGGAGCCGCCCGATGACCGTCCACCCCGCACCGGACGTACCGAAGCCGGTCACCTGGCTGCCCGAGTCGGACCGCGCCTGGCGCGACACCGTGGCCGGATTCGCCGGGCAGTGCGTGGGACCCCGCGTCCAGGCCATGGACGAGGCCGCCCGGATCGACCCCGATCTGGTACAGGAGCTCTTCAGCGCGGGCCTGATGGGGGTGGAGATCCCCGAGATGTACGGCGGCGCCGGCCGGGACCTCTTCGCGGTGGCGCTGACCATCGAGGAGATCGCCCGGGTCGACCCGTCGGTGGCAGTCCTGGTGGACGTGCAGAATGCGCTGGTCGCCAGCGCCCTGCTGCGCCATGGTGACGGCGACGCCCGCCGCCGCCACCTGCCCCGGCTGGCCAACGGGACCGTGGGCGCGTACGCGATCAGCGAGCCGGACGCCGGCAGTGACGCCTTCGCCGGCCGCACCCGGGCGGTCGCCGACGGCGGTGGGTTCGTCCTCGATGGTGCGAAGCGCTGGATCAGTGGCGCCGCCGAGGCCGGGCTGTTCGTGGTCTTCGCGCGACTGGTCGACGTCGGGCTGACCGCGTTCCTGGTCGACCGGGGGAGCGCCGGTCTGACGGTCGGGCCGCCGATCGCCAAGATGGGCATCCGGGCCAGCTCCACCTGCGACGTGACCTTCGAGGGGGTGCGGGTGGGCCGCCGGGACGTGCTCGGCCGCCCTGGCGCGGGTGAGCTGCTCGCGGCGGAGACCCTGAACGTCGGCAAGGTCGGGATCGCCGCTCAACTCGTCGGCCTGGCCCAGGGCGTGCTCGACGCGGCCACCGGCTACGCCAGCCGACGTGAGCAGTTCGGCCAGCCGATCGCCGCGTACCAGGGGGTGTCCTTCCCGTTGGCCCGCCTCGCCGCCGAGTTGCAGGCGGCCCGCGCCCTGCTCTACGACACCACCCGGCTGCTGCAGCACGGCGGATCGCCGGCCCAGCGGCTGCGGGCCACCGCGATGGCGAAGTACGTGGCGTCCGAGGTCGCGGAGCGGGCTGCGGCGTTGGGGGTGGAGACGCTCGGCGCCAACGGCTTCATCCCCGGCTACGGGGTGGAGAAGTTCTTCCGGGACGCCAAGGTGGGCAAGATCTATGAGGGGACGTCCAACATGCAGTTCCGTACGATCGCCGCGACCACGGGTCGGGTCTCCGACCGGCCGGAGGGCTGAGGCGTGGCCAAGACTCTGCTCTTCTGCCTGCCGTACGCCGGCGGCTCGGCGACCCGGGTGTACGGCCGGTGGCAGCGGGACCTGCCGGACACCGTCGAGGTGGTGCCGGTGGAGCTGGCCGGCCGGGGCGCCCGGATCACCGAGACCCCGCTGTCCAGCGTGGACGCCATCACCGCCGACATCCTCGGGCCGGTGCTGGTGCGGATCGACCGCCCGTACGCCGTTTTCGGACACAGCCTGGGCGCGCTCGTCGCGTTCGAGCTGACCCGCCGGCTGGAGCACCTGCACGGTCGGCCGGCGACGTGCCTGTTCGTCTCCGGCCACCGGGCTCCGCAACTCCCGCAGCCCACCGGCCAGTACGACTACCGGTTGCCCGACGCGGCGTTCAAGGAGCGACTGCGTGAGCTGGCCGGCACCCCAGAGGAGGTGCTGGCCCACGAGGAACTGCTCGATCTGGTGCTGCCGGTGCTGCGGGCCGACTTCGAGGCCGCCGACACCTACCGCTGGCGTCCTGGTCCGCGGATCAGCTCCCCGGTGGTGGTGTACGGCGGCGCGGACGACCCCGAAGCCCCGCCGGACACCCTGGCCGGCTGGGCGACGCTGACCTCCGGCGGCTGTGACGTACGCGTCCTGCCCGGTCGGCACTTCTTCCTGCACGACGAGCAGGCGGCCCTGCTGGAGGGGGTCACCGCTGACCTGGAGCCGGCCCCGTCGGGGCTGGCGGGCACCGAGAGGATCTCCTGATGCGGCTGCGTCCCTGGTTCTACAACACGCTGTACCGGCTCAACCTTGCGCCGTGGGACAAGGAGGTGCGCCCGCAGTTGACCGAGCTGGTCGAATCCGGCCGTCTCAACCCGGGCGAGCTGCCGCGCGCTCTGGACCTGGGCTGCGGCACCGGCGCCGAGGCCGTCTACCTTGCCCGGCAGGGGTTCGCCCCGGTCGTCGGGGTGGATTTCTCGCCGGTGGCCCTGCGCCGGGCCCGGGCCCGGGCCGCCGCCGCCGGCGTGGGGGACCGGTGCACCTTCACCGAGGCGGACCTGGGTGCCGGCCCCGTCCCCGGACTCGCCGACTCGTACGACCTGATCTGCGACTTCGGGGCGCTCAACGACACTGAGGGTGAGGCGCGCGCGGCGGTTGCCCGAGCCATCCACCGGCTCAGCCGCCCCGGCGGCAAGGTGCTGATCTGGTGCTTCCAGGGTGACAAGAACGAACTCAAGGGAGGCGCGAAGATGGCGCCGATGATCGCCCCGGGCGAGGAGAAGGAACTCTTCGGCGATGCCTTCGACCTGGAGTATCTGCCCACCCGGCCCCGCACTCTCCTGCTGCTGATGACCCGGCGTTGACGACCCGAGGAGCACCGATGAAGCTGACCCGACCGATCCTCATCGCCGGGGCCGGAGTCGGGGGCCTGACCGCCGCCCTCTCCCTCGCCCGGCACGGCATCGCGGTACAGGTGTACGAACGGCGGGCGCTGGACGAGATCATCGCCAACGCGGGGTTCGGCCACACGATCTGGAGCAACGCGACCACCTCCCTGGCGTACCTGGGGCTGGAACAGCAACTGCTCGACCGCGCGGAGATCCTCACCGGCTCGGAGAGCCGTGACAACCAGCAGCGGGTGATGTTCCGGATGCGGACCGCGGAGAGCATCTCGCACGGAGGCACCCCGGCAGTGGGCATCGGGCGCGGCGACCTGATCGAGATGCTGCGCGAGGCCTGCGCCGCGCACGGCGTGCTGCCGGAATACGGGCAGCGGGTCGCCGGGTACGAGCTCGCCGGCGACGGGGTGATCCTCAAGCTCGCCGAGGGTCGCACCGTGGCCGGCGCCGCGCTGGTGGCGGCGGACGGCATCCGCTCCACCATCCTCACCCAACTGCGGGGGCAACTGCCGGTGGTGCACACCGGACGGTCGACCTATCGGGGCATCGCGCCGGGCACGTGCGGGCTCAGTCGCGGTGTCGTGCACCTCTTCTCGAACCCGGACACCCGGATCGGGGGCGGGGCTTGGCTGATCGGCGGTGACCGGGTGGTCTGGACGCTGTCGTGCGAGCGGGCGCCCGGCGGTGATGATCCCGGTGGCGCCGCCGGCCGGGCCGGCGAGCTAGCCGCCTCGGTGGGCGGGTCGGCCCCCGACTTCGTTCGTGCCACTCCCGCTCAGACGATCAGTCGGCTGGACGTCTACTACCACGAATGGCATCAGCGCTGGGGTGAGGGCCCGGTGACCCTGCTCGGTGATGCCGCCCACGCCCTGCCCACCGATCTGGGCCAGGGCGCGTGCATGGCCATCGAGGACGGCGTCGTGCTCGGCGACTGCCTGGCCACCGCCGCCGACGTCGACTCCGGCCTGCGCGAGTACGAGCGGCGCCGCCGTGAGCGCGTTTTCTGGATCCGGGAGCGGGTGTTGCGGGTGAACCGGTTCAAGCCGGTGCGCAACAAGGCGCTGCGCTGGGCGGTCGGCAAGGTGGCGAAGGTGGTGGTTGCCCGCAGCGCGCCGAAGATGTGGCAGGAGATGCAGCGCCCGCCCCAGCTCACGGCGCCCGCGACCCAGGCCTGACCCCGTCGGCTGGACGGCCTCGCCGGCCCCGCAGTGCCGAGGCACCGCGGGGCCGGCCCGGTTCACCGGCTCCGCCGGCGGCGGTGTCGGTAGCGGCTAGCGGCCGGACTGTCGGTAGCGGGCTAGCGGCCGGACGGGGCGGCGGCGGTGGCGGTGGCGGTGGCGTTGGGCACGGCCGAGGTCGGTGCCCCGCGCCGCTCGCGGATGAGCAGTGCCACCGCCCCGGCGGCCAGCGCCGCCAGCCCTGCGGCGGTCAGCCCCAGGTGAATGCCGTCGGTGAGCGCCCGGTGGACCAGCGCGGTGACCGCGGGGTTCGTCGTGCCGGTCGCGTCGCCGTCCTCGGCGAAGAGCCGTCGGGCCAACTCGGCGGAGTCGGACCGGGACAGCCCTGCCGTCCCGGCCCCGTCGGCCACCCCCCGGCGGAATCCGTCCGTCACCAGCGCGCCCAGCACCGCGATGCCGATCAGCGCGCCCACCTGCTGTCCGGTCTCCCCGGTGGCCGAGGCCAGGCTCGCGCGCTCGGGCCGCACACTACCCATCAGCGCGCTGTTGACGGGCGGGATGACCAGCCCGATGCCCACCCCGAACGACACCAGCAACGGCCACCAGCTGGCGTACGGGGCGTCGGTGCCCACTCGGGCCAGCAGCAGCAGGGCGGCCCCCATCAGCACCGCCCCGGCGGCCACCGGCACCCGGGCGCCGACCCGTCCGGCGAGCAGCCCGGCCAGCGGGGAGGCCACCATCACCGCCGACATGGCGGGCAGGAAGCGCACCCCGGCCTGCGCCGCGGAGTAGCCCTGGGCCTGCTGGAGGAAGAGACTGACCAGGAAGAACGAGGCGTACATGCCGAACGCGACCAGCCCGATCACCAGGGTGCTGGCGGAGAAGGTGGCCGACCGGAACAGCTCCAGGTGCAGCATCGGATGCGCCGCCCGGCGCTCCACGGCCAGCAGTACGACCAGCGCCAGCACGGAGGCGGTGAACAGGCCGGTGATCACCGGCGACCGCCAGCCGTACCGGCTGCCTTCCACCAGGGCGAAGGTGAGCGTGCCGAGCCACACCACGGCGAGGACCTGCCCGGGCAGGTCGACCACCCGGCGCAGCGGGCCGTCGGGACGGGCGGTGCCGTCCCGACCGAGCAGGACGCGGGCGCCCAGCGCCAGGGCCAGCGCCCCCACCGGCAGGTTGACCAGGAACACCGAACGCCACCCGAAGTGGGCCGCGAGCAGACCGCCGAGCACCGGACCGAGCAACAGCGCCAGCGCCGACACCCCGGACCAGATACCGAAGGCGCGGGCCCGCTCCCGTGCCCCCGGGAAGGTGTGCGACAGGATCGCCAACGTCTGCGGCGTCACCAGGGCCGCACCCAGTCCCTGCACGATCCGGCCGGCCACCAGCACCTCCACCCCCGGTGCGCCGGCACAGACCGCCGAACCGGCGGTGAAGGTGGCCAGCCCGGCGAGGAACATCGGCGCGCGGCCGATCCGGTCGCCCAGGCTGCCGGAGGTGAGCAGCAGCGCGGCGAAGACCAGCACGTACCCGTCGGCGATCCACACCAGGCCGGTGAGGTCGGCGTCCAGGTCGGCGCGCATCGCGGGCAGGGTGAGGCTGATCGCGGTGCTGTCCAGCAGGGCCATGAACAGGGCCAGGCAGACCACCACCAGGACGGCGGTGCGGGATGGTGTGGGTCGGTCCGGCGAGGCGGCCACGGGTGCTCCTGTCGTCGGGGTGCGGTGGGCCCGGCGCAGGGCCCCAGCCGGCGACGCTGCCAGTCCACGTCCGGGCGGGGCAGCCGATGCCGACCGCGCCGACCGGGGTGCCCGACCGGGCAGCCCCGCCCTGCTCCCGTGGTCGCGCCGTACGGTCGCTTTCCAAGGTCGCCGATCGGCATAGCGTCGGGCCGAGGAGGCGACATGTCCGAAGAGCAGATCCACCGGGCCGCGGCCAATGAGAGCCCGTACCCCCCACCGCCCGCGGTCCTGGACGCGGTTGCCGTGGCGGCTTCCCGGATCAACCGGTACCCGGAGGTGTACCCGACCGCGCTGGCCGAGGCGATCGCCGCGTACCACGGGGTGCCGGTTGATCAGGTGACGGTCGGCGCGGGCGGTGCCGGGCTGATCCAGCAGATGCTGCACCTGGTGGCCCGGGGCCGACGCCGCGGGGAGGTGCTGTTCGCGTGGCGCTCCTTCGAGGGGTACCCGCTCATCGCCGAGGGGATGGGGGTGCCGGTGCGGCGCGTCCCGCTGCGCGGCCACCACCACGACCTGCCGGCGATGGCGAAGGCGGTCCGCCGCCGTACGAAGCTGATCTTCTTGTGCAGTCCGAACAACCCGACCGGCACCGTCATTCGCCAGGACGACCTGGACCGCTTCCTGGACCGCGTACCCCGGCGGGTCTTCGTCGTCCTCGACGAGGTCTACCGGGACTTCGCCACCGATCCGGCGACCGCCGACGGCCTGGCCACCCTGCCTCGGCACCCCAACCTGGTGGTGCTGCGGAGCTTCTCGAAGTCGTACGGGCTCGCCGGCCTGCGCGTCGGGTACGCGGTCGGGCATCCGGGGCCGATCGCCGGGCTGCGGGCGGTGACGATGCCGTTCCTGGTGCCCGAGTTGGCGCAGGCCGCGGCGATCGCGGCGCTGAGGGCCGAGCCGGAGTACGCGGCCCGCCGGCGGGAGCTCGCCGACGAGCGGCAGCGGGTCCACCGGGCGCTGATGGACGCCGGAATCCCCGTCCCGCCCAGCGAGGGAAACTTCGTCTGGTTACCGCTGGGGGAGCGCAGCGCCGGGTTCGCCGCCGCCTGTGCGGCTCAGGGGCTGCTGGTGCATGCGTTCCCCGGTGAGGGCGTACGAGTCACCATCGGCACGCCGGAGAGCAACGACCTGCTGCTGCGGACGGCGCTCACGGACGGTCTCGTCCGCTCCTGAGCCGGGCGCGGCGCCGGACGGCCGGGTACGCCCCGACCGTCCGGCGCCCCGCTCACCCCGCCACCAGCGCCTGCAGGCCGACGGGGAGCGTGCGGGCCAGCGAGGCGAACGCGTCGACCACCCGGTCCAACTGCTCGCGGGTGTGCGTCGCCATCACGCAGACCCGCAACTGGGCCTGGCCCCGGGGCACCGCGGGGTAGAGCGCGACGTTGACGTAGACACCCTCGTCGTAGAGGTGCCGCCACATCCGGGCCGCCGTCTCGTCGTCCGGCGCCGGCACCCGCAGGATCGGGGTCTGCACCTGCACCCCGCTGTCCCACACCGGCGCCGGTGGCACGCCGAAGCCCAGCTCGGTCAGGGCGCCCCGCAGCCGGGACGCGTTCGCCGCCAGCCGCTCCCGCCGCTCCTCACCCTCGGCGGACCGGGCGATCTCGATACCGGTGAGCGTCGCGCCGAGCCCGCCGGCCGGGGCGGCAGCGGTGAACATGAACGCGCGCGCCTGCACCCGCAGGAAGTCGATCACGTCGGCGGGGCCGGTGACGAAGCCGCCGCTGCCGCCGAGCGCCTTGGAGAAGGTGCCCATCCGCAGGTCCATTCCGTCGGCGAGGCCGGCCAGCGCCGCGACGCCCTGGCCGTCCGGGCCCAGCACCCCCACCGCGTGCGCCTCGTCCACCAGCAGCCGGGCGCCGTACCGGCGGGACAGCCCGGTCACGGTCACGATGTCGGAGAGGTCGCCCTGCATGGAGTAGACCGTGTCCACCACGACCAGCACGCCGGCGTCGGTGTCGCCGGCCCGCCGCAGCAGCGTCTCCAACCGGTCCATCCGGTTGTGTCGGAACGCCAGCAGCCGACCCCGGGCCAGCCGAGCACCATCCAGAATGGACGCATGGTCGCCGGCGTCGCAGACCACGATGTCGCCGTCCCCGACCAGCGCGCTGATCACCCCCAGGTTGGTGGTGTAGCCGCTGCCGAAGACCAGCGCGTCCTCCTCGCCGAACCAGTTCGCCACCGCCTCCTCCACCCGCAGGTGCAGCTCGGTGGTGCCGTTCATCAGCCGCGAGCCGTTGGCGGACGTGCCGTACCGCAGGGTCGCCTGGTGGGCGGCGGCGGTCACCCGCGGGTCCCCGGACAGGCCGAGGTAGTTGCTCGAGCCGAGGTTGACCCGCGGCATTCCATCCATGACGGTCAGCGCGGTCGGTGGTCCCTCCGCGACCCGGAAGTAGGGCAGCAGGCGCTGGGCCTCCAACTCCTGGCGGAGGGCGTACGCCTCGTACGCGCGGATCTTGGCGAAGACATCTCCGGTCATGTCGCCATGTCACCACCGGTGCGGTCGGTTCTCCGATCCCCGGTCAACCCGACAACCGGCCACCCCGATCGTGCACCGTGCCGTCACCTCTCATCGGTTGAGCGTCGCGACCGACGGCGGGCACTCGCGACAGGACCCGCCGCGGCGGGCATCGACTTCGCCCGCGCCCGATCCAACCCTGGCACGGCGGGCCTCGGCTGTCTGACGCCGTGCCGCATGAAGTGACGCAGTGCGTCGAGTGTCGCCGGGGCGAGCACGTCCGGATCGGCGGGGTCGGTCAGGTCGTGAGCCACGCCGGGCAGCACGATTCGGCCCGGCCCGCTGGTGTGCGCCCGGTCCAGCGCTACCGCCAGCGGTGTGGTCGTGCGGCACGGGACCTGCGGGTCGAGGGTTCCGCAGGTGAGCAGGGCAGGAGTCCGGGGCGGTAGCTGCTGTGCGACCGAGGCGGGGTCGACGGCGTCGATGGTTTCCACGTAGCGCCGGCTGGGACCGGCGAGGGCACGGAAGAGTTCGGCGAGCGCGGGGGGCATGGCGCTGGTGTCGAGCGGGCGGTTGGCCCGGAGGTCGGCGACGGCCCGGTCGATTGCGCGCCCGACGGTGTGTTGCTCCTGCTGGCTCATCTGGCCCGCGGTGACGGCGGCGGCGAGCTGGTCGTGCAGCTGCTGGGCGAGCACGTCGAGGAACCGTCTCGCCAGGGGCTGCAACAGCCCGACCCCGGCGGTACGTGGGGTGGCGGTGGCCGCGACCCGCAGTGCCGTCAGTGCGCCTTCGCTGTGACCGATCAGGCGTACCGCTCGCCGGTCGACCTCGGGCTGGCCGGCGAGGAGCCGGTACGCCCCATCGGCTTGGCGGACGAGGGCAGGATAGTCGAGGGTCTCGGGCCTGGTGGCGTAGGCGCCCAGCCCGGTCCGGCCCGTGCCGTACTTGTCGAAGCGCAGGCTGACGACTCCGTCGTGCGCCAACGCTTCGGCGAGTTTGGCCAGGGTGCGTGGGGTGAGCGCGGGCGGCTGGTCGCCGTTGCGGTCGGTGGGACCGCTTCCGGGCAGCAGCAACACGGCTGGCAATTTCTGCCCTCGGCGGTGGGCGGGGACGTGCAGGGTGCCGTACGTGGTGGTGCCGTCCACCGTGAAGGTGATCTCGCGGTCTGTGGCGGGCGTGGTCGGCCTGGCCGGTACGGCGGTGGCGGGAAGGGTTCCTGCGGTGATGCCGCCCACCATGACGGCACCGACCGCGACCCCACGGGTGATCCGGGCGAACGGGTTCATCGCGTGATCGCCTGTTCGATCAGGGTGACCGTGGCGGCGGGGTCGGCGACCTCCACGACCAGGCGGGCGTACTGCTCGTCGGCGAGTTCGATGACGACGGCGCGGGCGCCGTCCCGGATGTTCCAGAAGACGGACTCACCGTCCTGGTGGAAGGTGCCGGCCGTGATCACGCCGGGCAGATGCGTTCCCGGAGCCCGCAGGCCCTTGGGCTCGTCGGCGATCCCCGGGTCGGCGGTGGCGCCGCGGACGTTGGCCAACGGGATCGCCAGACGGCTCTTGAGTGACCACAACCTGTCCAAACCTTCGATCTGCACAACGAGATCGTCACCGTCGATGAAGACGTTGGCCATCACATGAGTCCTTTCCGAAGCCCTGCGGCGCCGGCCGCGGGACGTGGTGGGGCGCCGGCGCGAGCGGCGCCGGGCGAGGTGGTCGGTGAGCGGGTGAGGGTTACGACGGGTCGCCCGCGGCCGTGGCGGCGCGGGCTCGCAGCCGCTCTCCCAGCAGCGCGTTCAACGCGGCCGGGGGAGGGCCGTCGGCGAGGGCCGCCGGCGCCCGCTGCAGGGCCTGATCAAGCGCCTGCCATGCCGTGGCGACCAGGGTGGCCACCTCGACGTCGCTGGGGGCGCGCTCGACCGCGGCGAGCAACAGCAGATCGAGTGCGCCGTCGTCGGCGACGTTCGCGCCGGCGGCGAGTTGCTCGGTCAGTGGCGGTAGCCGGTGCTCGAGGTGCCACCGTAGAGCGGCGAGATAGAGGCCTCGTTTGCTGCCGAAGGTCTTGTACAGACTGTTGCGGTGCACCCCCAGTTGTTGGACGAGGTCGTCGACGGACACCCCGTCATAGGCCCGGCCGCCGAACAGCTCCGCCGCCGCGGCCGTCACGGCCTGTTCGTCGAAACCCCTCGGGCGTCCCATGTCGAGAACCCTAGTGATTAAGGAACGACCAGTCAAGAACAACCGTTCCTAATCCTGTTGGTCGAGCCGTCCGAGGTCACCACCGTCACCGCTCGACGCCGCACAGCCGGCTGTGGTCACGTCCATGCCGAAGCCGACACCGGGGCTCCCGTGATCGTCCTGGCTGCACCAAGGCAGTGCCCTGACCAGAGCCCCTTCAGGCCGATGACTCCATTCAGCTCCATCGGAGCATGATCGAAAGCCTCCGAGATGCCGGGGGAACCTCGGTTAGGACTCCTTGCAACCATGAGCGATTCACCCGTGGGGTGCGGGCAGCTTTCGAGCCTGGGGGCTCACGGCGCGGCCCTCGCACGGCACCCCGCCCCGGCCGACAGTCGGCCCGAGGCCGACCCCGATGGGTCGGCGAGTCCCGCGGTGGTCACCGAGAGCGTGGTGTGCAAATAGACGACCCGCGATCTATTTGCCGGCCCGTGAAGTTGTAGACGGGTCAACCTTCAGGTTGGCGACCCGGTCCGGCGATGTGAGAGAACATGCTTCGTAGGATCCTGGCCGCATCTGCGGCGATCGTTACAGCGACCGCCCTGGCGGTCGGGCTGGCCGCCGTTCCCGCCAACGCCGCCACGGTGAAAATCATCTGTGGCGGATACAAGAGCGGCAGCGGATAGCCCGCGCGCCCCTCTCCCTTCCGCCGGTCACCGGCACCAAGGAAGACCCGAACGACGAGCCCGACCCGCCCGAAACGGGCGCCTGGTTCGGTGACGACCACACCGACCGGAAGCTCCACCGCCGGCCGACACGGTGGCCGGCCGCTCCGACGCGTTCTCTACCACGTCACCGACGAGGAACCGCTCACCCTCACCACCGCGGTCAAACAGCGGTCGCATCTGCAGACGTCCGCGCGGCATCCTCGGCGATGGCCGACTCGGGCAGGCCACGTAGCTGTATCCGCCGAGCGAGGCCCTTATCCAGTAGGCCTTCCACGCGTCACCCCTGAGCCGGGGACGACCTTCAGGCATCGAAGAACCTCATCTATCGTCTCTAGTCGATCTCCCTGTGTGCTTGGACCGAATACGAATGCCTGCGCTCTGCAGCCTCGGATGCAGGGCTGGCATCATCACCTGTGAGCGGTCGCGGTTTACCGGTCACGCTGGGCGGCAGCTATCGGAAGGAGACGGCATGTCCCCCTGGGACGATCTGCTGGGTCACGCGTTCGGGCTGATGCTGGGCCGGCCGCTGGCGGAGTTCGACGTGGCGGGGACGTACGCGGTCTTCTACTACGACGACGAGACCGCCGGCGAGGCGCTCGAGGACCTTGATCCCGCGGAACTCGTCGCCGAGGTTAACGGAAGCTCAGGCGACAACGGCGGTGAGTGGCTCGACCCGGGCCGTTGGGTGCCCGACCTGGCCAGGTCGGCGTTCATCGCCACGCAGGTGCGGCCCGCCGGGCTTGGGCCGCTGCTCACCGTCACGACGGACGATGGCCGGGCCATGGTGTGGGGCAGGGACCTCGGGAGGGCGCTGCAGGCCGGCTCGCTGAGTCTCGACGAGCTCAGCCCCGACGGCTACCGACGGTATCCCCGTCTGCTCCTGCGGCCGCGGACGGACGGCTCGCTGCTGGACGCGATGCGGACGGCGACGTGGACGATGAGCGCTCCAGACGGCCTGAGCGACATCGGTGACAGCCTCGTACGGCACGGGTACGTCAAGCCCGGTGTGAGTGTGGTCGACCCTCGCTGGGAGTCGGCCCTGGACCAGGTCGGCGACGATGCGCTGCGACGGCACCTTCGCGGACTGTGCCTCGACGCTCGCTGGGCACGGAGTGCAGGCGGGTACTACCTCGGCCCCGGTGAATGCCCAGGCGATTTTCGGCCGATCGCCGCCTTGCCAGGCAGCAGGGTAATCGCCGGCTGGGAGTTCGGTGAGGGTCAAGGCTCCATGGTCGTCGTGCTCCTGAGTGAGCCTTACAGCTGGTAGCGCTGGACTGCCGTATCGAAGCCAAGAGGTCGAGCGATGCCGTCACACCGGTGTCTGCCTCGGCGTCAGCCCTTGCGGACAGCGCGAAGCCCGACAGCTGCGCGAGCTGACGGGACCCTGACAGGGCTCGACGGCGCCCGGGGCGTCGCCTGCTGTCAGGGCCGGATCGTGTCAGGGCCTGACGTGGTCATCCGCACCGCATGGCACTCACCTCCACCCGCGATGACGGTTGCGGCCGGACTACACGACCGACGGCCATGCAAGCCCGAGCATGATCTTGACGGGGGCTGGTGGGAAGAGTGGGCCGTCCGGGGGGTGACCTCAAGCCGTGCCCTCACACGGACAGCCCAGCCTTCTTTGGTCGTTCCAGATACTCGTCGTACGAGTGGACGGCGTAGCCGGGTAGACCCGCCGCATCCGGCGGAAATTGGTCGACGACACCCTGCACCACGTCGGCCAGCACGGCGGCGAACGGACCTTCCTTGCTGTCGATCGACGACTGGCGACGCACCATCGATCTGAACGTATCGGCCGTGCTGGAACTCACGCATGCGGCGCTGCCGCCCCCGCCGGACGCTGCGACGAGCTCACCGCGGCGGGCCGCCGACAGCGTCACGGTCAGCGGCGGCTGACCTCCGTCGCGGAGTCACTCGTCGGCAGTCCCCTGTCGATGTCGTCTGCGACGACCCCCGAACTGCCCTGACAGCGGAACGAACCGGCGTCAGAGTGGCAGTGGGGGCAGAGTCGGGCTGTCCAGCCAGGCACCGAACAGATCATCCAGGGGCTCGCCGGCGAAGCGCTGGGCGTGCAGCCGGAACTGCTCGGTCGTCACGGTCGCATGGCGGTGCTCGGCGACCCAGGCGCGCAGGAGCGCGAAGAACGCCTCGTTGCCGACCCTCTTGCGCAGCGCGTGCACCGCGAGCGCACCGCGCTTGTAGACCAGCGGGTCGAACATCTTCTCGACGCCGGGATCGGCGAGGACGACCCGGCTCGGCCGATCCGCGACCCATGCGTACCACCGCGCGGCCAGGGCGTCGGTCGGCAGGTCGCCCGCGACGCCGGACCACAGCCACTCGGCATAGGTGGCGAAGCCTTCGTTGAGCCAGATGTGCCGCCAGTCCGCCACCGTGAGGCTGTTGCCGAACCACTGGTGGGCCAGCTCGTGGACGACGAGTCGCTCGTGCGTGCGCCGCCCGTCGACGTGGTTCCGCCCGAAGATGGCCATGCCCTGCGCCTCGACGGGATCCTCGAGGTCGTCGTCGGCGACCACGACGACGTACTCCCGGAACGGGTACGGCCCGAAGAGCCGCTGTAGCGCCGTCATGATCTCGCCGTGCCGGCCGAAGTCGTGGGCTACAGTCCTGCGCAACCCGGGTGGGATCGCGGCTCGCTGCGGCACGCCACCCACCGAGAGATCCAGCAACTCGTAGCGTCCGATCTGGACGCTCATCAGGTACGGCGAGGTGGGTTCGCGGCGCTCGTACACCCAGGTGGTGGTGCTCGCGCCCCGGTGCTGGAGCACGGGATCACCGGTCACCAGGACGGTGTACGCGGAGGAGGTCGTGACCGCCACCCGGAAGGTGGCCTTGGCGCCGGGCTGGTCATCGCACGGAAACCAGGACGGCGACCCGTTCGGCTGGCTGGCCACGAGCGCTCCGTCGGTGAGCTCCTCCCATCCGATCTCCCCCCACCGGCCGGAGACGGGCACCGGCTTTCCCGCGTACCGGATCTCCACCCGGAAGATGTCTCCCGCGCCGATCGGCCGCTCCGGTTTGATCTGAAGCTTGTCCGGCCGGTGCACGTACTTGGCCGGACGGCCGTCCACCCGGACGTCCTGGACGCGGAGCCGACCGAGGTCGAGCGTGAACCGCGACAAGGACTGCCCGGCCACCCCGGTGAGGTCCGCCCGGCCGCCCAGGCGGTTGGACTCGACCCGGTAGTGGAGGTCGAGGTCGTAGTGCAGCATCCGGTAGCCGCCGTTGCCGTGCTCCGGCAGGTACGAGTCGCCGGAGCGAGCGGCACCGGGCGTCGCGCCGCTCGACACCGACGCCTTCGGATTCATGCCGACCGGGCCGCTGGCGCCGGCCAGGTCGCGATCGGGTTGCCCCACCACCGGCTGTCGCCCGGCACGGCGTCGCCGCGGGTCACCAGCGAACCGGGCCCGACGGTGGTCCGCGCGCCGATGCTCGCCCCCGGCAGGATGATGCCGTGCGGGCCCAGCGCGGCGCCCGCGTCCAGGGTGACCTCGTCCATGCTCATCACACGATCATGGAACAGGTGGGTCTGCACCACACAACCGCGGTTCACCGTCGCGCCGTCGCCCAGCCGCACCAGGTCGTACTCGGGCAACCAGTAGGTCTCCAACCAGACGCCCCGGCCGATCTTCGCGCCGAGTGAGCGCAGCCACGCCGCGAGCAACGGCGTGCCGGTCGCGAAGCGGACCAACCACGGTGCGGCGAGGACCTCCACGAACGTGTCGGCGAGCTCGTTGCGCCACACGAACGAGGTCCACAGCGCCCGCTCACCGACCCGGAAGCGCCCGACCAGCAGCCACTTCGCGGCCGTCGCGACGGCGGCGGCGACGATCGCCGCGCCCAGCAGCACCGGCCCGGCCGCGAGCGCGGCCGCCCACCACCCGGCCACCCGCCAGACGAGCGCGAGTACGGCCAGGACGCCGGTCGCCAGGGCGCCGGCGCAGATCACCGGGACGATCCGGCACAGCTCGATCGCGGCCCGGGCGAGCTTCAGCCGGACCGGCGGGTCGAAGGAGCGACTGGTGTCGACCGCCTGCACGGTACGGCGCAGCGGCATCGGCGGTGCGCCGAGCCACGACGAGCCCTTCTTGGCCTTGGAGGGCGCCGACGACAACACACCGACCAGGCCACGCTTCGGCACCGACCGCCCGGGCGCGGCCATCCCAGAGTTGCCGAGGAACGCCTGCTTACCGATGCGCGCCGGGGCCACCCGCAGCCATCCGCCGCTCAGCTCGTAGGTCGCGACCATGGTGTCGTCGGCCAGGAACGCCCCGTCGGCGACCGTGGTCATCGCCGGCAGCGCGAGCACGGTGGACGCCTCCACCCCGCGCCCCACCTTGGCGCCCAGCAGCCGCAACCACACCGGCGTGAACAGGCTGGCGTAGAGCGGGAACAGCCCGACCCGGGCCATCCCCATCAGCCGCTCGGTCGTCCAGACCTGCCACGCCACCCGCCCCTGCACCGGGTGGTACCCGGCCCGCAGGCCGATGCTGAGCGCCCGGACCAGCCCGAGCACGAGCAGCGCGTAGCCCACGATGTAGGCGACGGTCGCCACCGCGACGGCGGCCAGCACCGCGCCGACCGTCGGCCGGACGGCGAGCGTCCAGCCGAGCAGGGCGAGCGCCGGCAGGGCCGCCACGATCGGCACCAACGCCAACACCTGGGCGGTGATCCCGTACCCGAGCGGCCAGAGGCGTGCGCCCAGGCGCGAGCGCGGGGGACGCTGCCCGGGCCAGCCGTCCGAATCCTTGTCGGCCACGACCGTGGCCGGCGAGCCGGCCCAGTGTCGGTTCGCCGGTACGGCGCCGGCTACCGTCGAACCCGCGCCGACGCGGGCGCCCTTGCCGACCCGAGCGCCCGGCATCAGGGTGCTGCGCGACCCGACCCGGGCGTCGGCGCCGACCCGAACCCGGCCGATCCGCACCACGTCGCCGTCGACCCAGTGGCCGGACAGGTCGACCTCCGGCTCGATCGCCGCGCCGCGGCCGAGCCGCAGCAGCCCGGTCACCGGCGGAGCGGAGTGCAGGTCGACGTCGGCCCCGATCCGGGCGCCGAGGGCCCGGGCGTACGTGACCATCCAGGACGCCCCGGCGACGCTGGTGGCGCCGGTCAGCTCGGCGAGGCGTTCGGCGGCCCACAGCCGCAGGTGGACGCCACCACCACGCGGGTAGCTGCCGGGGCGTACCCCGCGCAGCAGTAGGCGGGCTCCCGCGGCGGACAGCGCGATCCGGCCCGGTGGGCTGAACAGCACCAGCCAGCCCAGCGCCACCCACCACCAGGACACCGCCGGCGCCCACGGGGTCGGAACGAGCAGGGCGACGACCTTGCCCAGGGCGGCCAGGACGGTCAGCCAGCGCAGCCCGACCAGCGCCAGCATCGGCACCAGCAGCGCGGCCTGGATCAGCCCGGCACGCCGTGGCGTCGGCCGGACCTCCCGGCGCTCCGCCGCCGTGGTGTCGAGCGCGTCGAGCACGGCCGCGAGCCGCGACAGCGTCGGGTGGCGGTAGATGTCGGCCACCGAGACGTGCGGGTACCGGCGCCGGACCCAGGCGACCAGTTGCGCCGCGGTCAGGCTGCCGCCGCCGTGGGTGAAGAAGTCGGCGTCCGCCTCGGTGGGGCGTACGCCCAGGATCTCCGCCCAACCGCCGGCGAGCCACTGCTGCGTCGCGGTGAGCTCGGCCGCCGGGTCCTGCCCGGTGGCCAGCGGCCAGGGCAGCGCCGCCCGGTCCACCTTGCCGGACGTCCGGGTCGGCAGCGCGTCCACCACGGCCAGCAGCGGCACGAGCGCCGCCGGCAGCTGCGCGCGGATCCGCAGCGTCGCCGCCGCGGCGTCGAACGTGGCGCCGTCGCGCGGGACCACGTACCCCACCAGCAGCTGGTTGCCCGCGGCGGTGCGGCGCACCGCGGCCGCGGCCCCGACGACGTCGGGCAGCGCCTGCAGCGCGGCGTCGATCTCGCCGAGCTCGATCCGGCGGCCGCCGAGCTTGACCTGTTCGTCACCGCGTCCGACGAACAGCAGCCCCTCGGGCTCCGCCCGGACGATGTCACCGCTGCGGTACGCCCGCTGCCAGCCGAGCGCGGGCAGCGGTGCGAACTTCTCGGCGTCCTTTCCCGCATCCAGGTAGCGGGCCAGCCCCACCCCGCCGATCACCAGCTCGCCGGTCCCACCCATCGCGACCGGGGTGCCGGTGGCGTCGACCACGGCGAGCTCCCAGCCCGCCAGCGGCAGGCCGATGCGTACCGGTTCCTCGCCGGTCATCCGCGCGGCGCAGGCGACCACCGTCGCCTCGGTCGGCCCGTAGGTGTTCCAGACCTCGCGACCCTCGACGGCCAGGCGCTGCGCCAGCTCCGGCGGGCAGGCCTCGCCGCCGAAGATCAGCAGCCGGACCTCCTCCAGCGCCTCGACCGGCCACAGCGCGGCGAGGGTCGGCACCGTCGACACCACCGAGATGCGCTGCTCGGCCAGCCACGGGCCGAGGTCGACACCGCTGCGGACGAGGGAGCGCGCGGCCGGGACCAGGCACGCGCCGTGCCGCCACGCCAGCCACATCTCCTCGCAGGACGCGTCGAACGCCACCGAAAGCCCGGCCAGAACCCGGTCCTGCGGGCCGATCGCCTCGCTGGCCTCGTCGGCGAGGAACAACCGCGCCTCGGCGTCCACGAAGGCCGCCGCCGCGCCGTGGCTGACCGCCACACCCTTCGGGGTGCCGGTGGAACCGGAGGTGAAGATGATCCAGGCGTCGTCGTCCGGACCAGGCCGGCCGATCCGACCTCCGGGGGTACGCCGGAGCGAGACCGCCAGCCCGTCACCGAGCACCGCGACGACTCCCGCCTCGGCGAAGACGAGCTCGGCGCGTTCCTCAGGATCGTCCGCGTCGACCGGCACGTAGGCCGCGCCCGCCGCGAGAACGCCGAGGATCGCCAGGTACAGCTCAGCCGTACCGGAGGTGATCCGGATGCCCACCCGATCACCGACACCGACGCCGTGCCCGGCCAGCGACCGCCGTACGGCCTCGACCTCAGCGGCCAGGTCGCGGTACGACAGCGCCGTGCCTCCGTCGTCGATCGCCACCGCCTCGGCGTGTGCGCGCACGGAGTCGTCGAGGATGTCGACGAGCGTGCGCCGGGCCGGGGCCGAGGCGGACCGGAACACCGCCGGGGTCACCGGTGCGGCGGCCACCGGCGGCAGCGCAACCAGCTGCGCGCCACTCGTCACGGGCACCGGGTGTTCACCATCTTCACCTCGCGGATCGGCGTCGACCAGGCGTGCGGCACACGAACCCGCCCTGGCCAGCCGTCAACGCTACGTCGCACCGCCCGAATGTGACGAGGAAGCCAACGGTTCGTGTCCACCACCACACCGCTCGCGATCCGCGCATCCTGCTCGCCGCTGCCCCGCTCGCGCACCGCGCTGCCGTTGCCGGTTGGGGTGTCAGTGGCGACGACCTGGTGTCGCCATCCCTCGACGGTGTCGAACAGAGACAGCTGGGCGCCGGGGTGCGGACGTTCGCGACGTACCAGGAAGCGAGTCCGTTCGGGCCGGCCGGCCGTTCCCGGGTCGCCTTTGTCATCGCCCAGGTGATCGGTGATCTCACCGTCGAGAGCGCCTTCCAGGACCGGATTGGTCAGCTGCTGAAGCAACCGGACATCGTCTATTTCTCCCCCTTTCCGTATGCCGTATCCCGACACGTCGGGCCGAGGTCGTCGGCGTGCCCGGATGTCTAACACATTCTGGGTATGACCTGCTGCGTAGCGGACCGATAACGTATTGTCATGTCTCCATACGCGGGAGTAGTCGTCGGACTGGTTCACGCAGTGCGTTTCCGTGTGCTGGACGCCGTCGCGGTACGGAATGCCGATGGCACCTGGCGCGAAGCGCCGACAGCCAAGCAGCGCAGCCTGCTGGCCAGTCTGCTGTTGCGTGGCAACGAGTGGGTCGCCGTCGGCCGGCTGATAGAGATGGTCTGGGCGGGACACCCACCCCGCTCGGCACCGGGCAACCTCAAGACGTACGTGTGGCGGTTGCGCTCACTGTTGGTGGCTGCCGGGCACGACAGTGACCGGCTGGAGAGCCGGCCCGGTGGCTACCGCTTGCTGGTCGAGCCCGGCGAGTTGGATCTGCACGTCTTTCACGAACTGGCCGACCGGGGCCGGCAGGCGCTGGCGGCCGGGGACCCGGCCGACGCCGGTCGCCACCTCACCGCCGCGTTGTCGCTCTGGGCAGCCGATCCGGTCGGCAGCAGTGCGGTGGAGATGCCCGCCGTTGATCGCGTGCATCTCCAGGAGCTGCTCCGCGGCGCCCAAGCCGTGCTGGTCGAGGCGGAACTGGCGGCGGGCCGCCCCGACAGCACGATCACCCTGCTCCGGCGCCTCGTAGCCGACCAGCCGTTGGTGGAACAGTGGTGGGCGATGCTGATCCGGGCGCTCGCCCTGGCCGGCCGTCGGGCGGAGGCGATCACCGCCTACCAGCGGGTGTGCCGGCTGCTCGACCGGGAGTTGGGCCTGACCCCCGGGGCGTTGCTGCGCGACGCGTACGGCCGGGTCCTCGGCGGCTGAGGGGGCATCCGGTCACCGGGCGGCGGCCACGTTCAGCGCCTGGTCGCATTCGTCCCGCTCCCGGCGGATCTCCTCGTCGGCCGGGTCCAGCTCGGCCGCCCGGGTCAGATCGGCCAACGCTTCGTCGTACCGACCCAGCGCCCGGTACGCGGTGGCCCGGTTGTATCGCAGCGCCGCGTCGTCGCCGACGGCCAGCGCCCGGTCCAGGTGGCCGACGGCTGCCAGCGTGTCACCCGCGTCGAAGGCCAGCGCGGCCAGGCCGGACCAGGCCGCGGTCGCACCCTGATCGACCTCCAGCGCCCGCCGGTAGGATTGTTCCGCCTCGGCGACCCGGCCCTCCTCGGCCTGAATCTGGCCCAGTAGGCAGAGCAGGTGCGGGTTCGCCCCCTCGATGGCCAGGCCGGCTTCCAGGTCGGCGCGCAGTGCCGCCGCGTCGTCCAGGACGGCGTACAGGCCGGCCCGGTTGACCAGGGCGTCCACATTACCCGGTTCAAGTTCCAGCACGTAGCACAGGTCGTGCAGTGCGGCCTCCAGGTCACCGATGCCGGCGAGCACGTCGGCGCGGTTGTAGTGGGCTTCCGGGAACGGCGGGCTGAGCCGGATCGCCTCGGCGTAGCCGGCCAGGGCCTCCTCGTCGCGGCCCAACCGGTGCAGCAGGTTCGCTCGGTCGAAGTGGTACTCGGGATGGTTGGGATCGTCCGCGATCACGGCGGTGAAGTCGGCCAGCGCCTCGTCCAGCCGGCCCAGAGCGGCCAACACCTGGGCCCGATTGTGCAGAAGCACCGAGCGGTGCAGTTGGTGCTCGTCCGCGCCCAGTTCCCGGTCGAGCCGGGCCAGCCCGGTGGAGACCAGGTCCAGCGCGCCGGGCAGGTTTCCCAGGTGCATCTCGATGAGGGCCAACCCGTTCTGCTGGAACACCGTGGAGAAACTGCGGTCGGCGCCTTCCGGCTGGAGACTCGCGATCGCGATCGCCTGGTTGATCCAGGCCCGGGCGCGTACGTGGTCGCGCTGGTCCCGGTCCCGGTGCCGGGTGTAGATCATCGCAGTGGCATAGGCAGCCTGGCGGTGGATGATCGGGTTGACACTCAGGGCGCGGGCCTCGTCGTAGAGCTTCTCGGCCTCCTCGGGTCGGCCCAGTGCCGAGAGCGAGGTGGTCATCTTTGTGGTGAACGCCCACCAGGGGCCTTCCTGGGTGGCCCGGTCGACGACCGCGCGCCCACGGCGGCCGAGGTCTAGGGTGGCGTCGTAGAACCCCATATCCACGCAGTAGTTCAGCGCCTCCAGCAGTGCCCTGGCCCCCGTCTCGGCCGGATCGCCGGCCCGCTCCAGGTGGTACGGCAGCGCGCCCAGCCGGGGCGACTGCAGCCCGGTGGCGAGCAGTTCCTCGGCCCGCTCGGCGTGCAGCCGGCAGCGGGCGGCCGGGTCCAGGTCGGCGTAGGCGGCCAGGAGTGCCGGGTCGTCGGCGCAACAGTCGGCGGCGACGTAGGCTCGGGCCGGGTCGGCCGGCGGTGAGTCGGGGCGGGGCACCGACGGTGCCTCGCACCGCTGCGCGTACCGGTCGAGAGCAGCGGCCAGCTCGTCGTCGAGGCACCCGGTGCCGGTGCCGACGACCACGGTGAGCAGCTTGGGATCGACCCGCCGCAGCAGGACCGAGACGAACTCGGCGTCGGTCGGGTCGGCGTCGTCCAGGCGGTCGAGGACCAGGGTACGGCGTGGGCCGCCCAGGCTGCGGACGTGGTCGCGGAGCAGCTCGGTGAGGCCGTGTGACAGCCGTAGCGTGCGGACCCGGGAGTAGAACCGGGTCCGTTCGGCGGGCACCGCCAGGGAGGTGAGCGTCTCCCGCGAGGCGGGTACGAGCTGCCGCAGGTCCGGGGCGACCGACAGCACCTCGATGTCGTGCCGGTGCACCAACTCAGGCATGGCCGCCAGCATCTCCGGGACCACTGCGGTGAACAACGTGTTCGCTGCGGTGTAGGGCCCGAACCGGCGCCGGTGTGCGTCGACCGGCTCCGCCAGCGGTGCCGCCGTCAGGTCGCGGGCGGCGGCCAGGCGCTGGTACGCGTACTCGCCGGTGATCCACACGTGCTGCGCCATCGTGCGCGCTCCTCTCACTGGGCCAGGTGACGGACGTCGGCAGCGGATCGCTGCTGCCGGCGGTTGCGCAGTATCAACACGGCGACCAGGACGAGCTGGCCGACGGTGACGGCGAGGAAGATCAGCGAGTCGGCGATGCCAGCGATGCCCTGACCGGGGTGCACCAGCCGGTCACCGGCCATGACGAGGGTGCGTACCGTGGTCGGGATCACCGCCAGCACCAGCACACCGAGCGAGACCGAGTAACCGATCAGGAGGAGCCAGGAGTACCAGCGGGCCACCTCGCGGTCCCGTGGGTGCAGCCCGGATTCGTCGACCAGGGTACGCCCGAGGAGCCGGCGCGCGCGGTTAGTGAGCACCCGACGGGCCGCACCCTGCAGGTCGTGGCAGCCGAGCACGGTGGTGACCACCCCGTACAGGTCGGTGCGCAGATAGAAGGCGAACTGCCAGGCGAAGCGGAGCACCGTCAGGAAGGCCAGGGCAAGGCAGAAGCCGCCCAGCCGCGACGGTGTCCCGTCGGAGCGCAAAGTGGGCACGGCGGCCAGCGTGAGCACCGAGATCAGCAGCAGGTCGGCGAGCATGCCGGCGAGCATCGGCAGGTAGCGCTGCCGGCGCGGCATCACGACCAGACCGTCCAGGCTGGTCTCGAAGGTCAGGAAGTGCAGTCGGTGGCTGATCCGTAGGGTGGAGCGCAGGCCCAGCCGGCGCCCGGCCAGCGCGTGGAAGCTCTCGTGGACCAGGATCAGCGGAATCTGGCCGAAGAAGACGGTCAACGCGAGCGCCGTGACGTAGTCCGTGTAGAAGAGATTGTCGGTGTGCGGGACCAGCCGTGGCCGCGCCGCCATCGCGATGACCGCGCCGGTGAGCAGCAGCGCGTACAGGACCCAGGCGGGCGGGGAGAAGAGCCAGCGCCCCAGCCGCTGCCAGCGCAGCCGTGCGGGAGCGGCGGTCGGCTCGGCGTCGCCGGCGAGGAAGTCCAGCTCCGACAGAACGCCCAGGAACTCGGCCAGGTCGACCTGCTCGCCGTAGGTTTCTGCGTACCAGTCGGCGGCCTCGGCCGGTGGCATCCCGTCGGCGATCCGGCGCAGCAGTTCGGCACCGTCGGGCGGGAAGACCCCGAACGAGTCGACGTCGGTCCGCCCGACCACGACGTCGTCCCCGTCGGGCAGGTAGGTGAGCGGATGTACGCGTAGCGGCTGGTGCATCGTGGATGGTGCGATCGTCATGGTGGCCTTCTCGGGCGGTGGGGCCGGGGCCCGGACCGCTGTGTCGCTGCGGTCCGGACCCCGGTGTGTCGGTTCCACCGGCTCAGAACGGCCAGCAGAGCGGGTTGTCGTAGAACGTGGCGGCGGTGGTCAGCCGGACGGTGCCCGGCTTGCGCACGACGATCTTCTTCATGGTTCCTCCTTCCGGGGTGGGGTCTTGCCCGCAGAACCTGCCATCCGCCGGTCCATTCGCCGTCCACCGACGGTGTTCCGGCCGGTCAGGGGCCGAGCATCGCGGGTCGTGGCCGGACACCTCGGACACCTTCGTGGTGCCGCCCGGGACGCGGCGGCCAACGTCCCGGCAGCCTCGCCCGGTCTGGCCGTGCGGTCCGCGCCGACCGGCGGCTGCTCGGTCGGCTATGCGGCGACGAACTGGCCGGGCGGCTTCACCGCGACGGTCACGCTCCGGAACACCGGCGCCACGATGATCGACGGTTGACAACTGGCGTTCGGCTTCCCGGCCGGCACCCAGAAGGTCGGCCAGGGCTGGTCGGCGGCCTGGCAGCAGGCCGGGAAGGCGTGATCGCGTAGAGCCTGAGCTGGAACGCAACGTGTTGGGATCCATCACGTACACCTCGAGACCCCCGGCAGCGCTGCACTGGCGGCACCGCCGGAAGCGGTGTGTCACCTCGGGCGGGTCGCGTTACCGACGACCTGCTCGACGACAGCTTTCGCAAGGATGTGGTGCAGTTAATCGGCGAACGCCGCGCGGGCGCGGTGGTACCGGAGTCCCTGCACCGCCGAGGCGAGTGCCGGCGCCACTGTTGCGGCGGTAATGCGGGCTTCGAGACGGTGTGCCGCACGTCGATCTAGCGCTGTGGGGGCACCTCGACCGAGGTGCCCCCACGCTTGACTAGTGCGTCGACTCAGAGCCGGTAGATCCGGTAACGGTTGGTGTATCCGCAGTCGATCGCGTTGGCCCACACCTCGGTGACGGTCCAACCGGCGGGCACTCCGCCGACGGCGCAGATGGTCCAGCCGTTCCCGTAGTTGTTGTAGATCTGATATTGGTTGGTGTAGCCGCAGGTGGCTGAGTTGCTCCACACGTAGGTGACGACCCAACCGGCTGGAACTCCGCCGACGGCGCAGACCGTCCAGCCGGCTCCGTAGTTGTTGTAAATCTGGTACTGGTTGGTGTAGCCGCAGGCGGGCTGGTTGGCCCACACCTGGGTGACCACCCAACCGGCCGGCACTCCGCCGACCGCGCAGACGGTCATCCCCGCGGACAGGTCACTGGTGATCTGGTACTGGTTGGTGTAGCCGCAGGCGGGCTGATTGATCCACACCTGGGTGACGACCCAGCCGCCGGGTACGCCGGAGGCCGCGCAGGTGGTCGTCGTCGCAGCCTGCGCCGCCGCGCCCGAACTCCCGACGGCCACCCCGACACTGGCCAGGATGAGCATCAGGGCCATCGTCAATTGACGGGTGACCCGCCCCATCTTCGTTCCGGTAAACGTCCTGTTCACTGTCTTCTCCACGTCCCACGTCGTGTCGGTCGATAATGAATGTAAAGCGAGACGTCCCGGGGATGCTGCCGTCGGGGCCCATCTTCGACGACCCTGGAAGGATAGCTGAGATCGACAGAGGTCGCAGCAAGACATTGATGTACATCATCTTAACTCCGCGTCGTATGGGCTGTTGGTGACGCCAAGATCACACTTCATTGCTGGCCCAGCGCAGGTGATGAGTATTGCCTGGTAAAGCTGGTGTGTCCGCAGGGACTCAAACCCCTGACCTTCTAATCCGCAGCTCCGCGCCCCGGTCGGTCATGTGGGGTGTCCGAGGCCAGCCGGTGGTGGGCAGTTCGCGGTGGATTTCTGCCTCGGCGCCCCGAGCCGGCCCGCTGGACCGGATGGTCCGGCGGGTCCGTGGGCTCCGCCTCCGCCGCCGTCGGCAGCCGAACGCGCCGGGCTCGCCAGCTGCCGAACCGGCACGCCAGCGTCCAACCGGTGGCCCGATCTCGCCGGTTCCGCCGACTCCGGGCTGGGCGTTGGAGGCGGGACGTCCCACGCAAGGCGCTTCTGGTCCTCCGCTCGGATACCCGGCTCAACAATGATCGGCCCGGGGCGGCCATGACCCCGCCGGCTGCCGTCACAGCCCACATTTACTACATCGGACCAAGCCGACAAAGCTTATAAAACACCGAACCACCCTCTGAACTACCCACGTTGGTTATGGCCCCTGACAGGCGGGGGAGCGAATCTGGGTTCAGGGATAGAACCTCCGCGCCTGTGAGTTCCGTAGGTCCGGCATCTGGAAGAAGGGCTGGATATGCATGCGAAAGCTTGAGGTGGCGTTGATCGGCGCGGGACTGATAGCACGCTTCCACCTGGACGCCTGGATCGACGCAGGTGCGGCCGTCCGTGTCTATTCTGACGACAGCCGGGCCGCCGAGTTGGCGCGCGAGTTCGGCGTGCGGGCTGTCGACTCCCTGGCCGAGGCGCTGGACGGCGCGGATGCCGTGGACATCTGTACCCCGACCAGCACCCACCGCGAGATCGCCCTGGCCGCCATCGGCAAAGGCGTGGGTGTGGTGTGTGAGAAGCCACTGGCGGCCACCACCGCGGAGGCCGAGGAGATCGTCGACGCGTCGGAGCGGGCCGGTGTGCGGCTCTACCCAGCCCACGACGTGCGGTTCGCCCCGGCGTTCGCTCGGCTCCACGAGCTGGTGGCGTCCGGTCGCGTGGGCGCTGGCACGTTCGCTCGATTCCAATTCTCCGCGTACCACCCGCGGCCCTGGACGGGGCAGGCGTCCGCTCAGTCAGGCGGGATCCTGACCGATCAGATGCTGCACGGCGTCGATCTTGCCTACTGGATCTTCGGGGAGGTCAGGCGGGTACACGCCCGCTACCAGGGTGAGATCGCCGCGCCGGCCCCGGCGGGGGCGGTGGCGACCGGAACCGCCATCCTCACCCACGCCAACGGCGCGATCAGCCAGATCGTGAGCCGGTGGACGGCCGCGCCGAAACCGCCCGTCCGGGTGGCGTTCCATGTCTCGGGTACCGGCGGGACCGTGAGCCACGACTCCGAATGGCCGCAGGAGGTCCGGGTGGTCGATGGCGAGGCCGGCAGCTTCGGTTACGCCGGGAAGTCCGTGTTCGCCACCGAGATGCACGAGTTCGCCCAAGCTTTCGCGGGCGGGCCCGAGCCGCGACTGGGCGCCCGTGACGCGCTGGCTGCCGTCCGCATCACCCAGGCGGCAGCGGAGTCCGCGTGGACGGGCCGTGCCGTCGAACTGCCTGTGAAGGGAGCCGCATGAGAGTCGCCGTCCTGTCCTTCGCGTCCGAGCGCGCCGACACCTACGCCCGGCTGCTGCACGACATGCCCGACGTCGAGCTGCTCATCGCGGACCCCGACGGTTCGCCGGACGACCAGGCTCGGGGCCGAGGCGTCGCCGGGGAACTCGGGGTGTCCTTCGCCACCGACTGGGACGAGGTGCTCGAATGGCGCCCCAGTGCCGTCGTGGTCACGAGCGAGGTCGGCCGCCGCCGGGAACTTGTCGAGCGCCTGGCCGAGGCGGAGGCGTTCGTGCTGTGTGAGCAGCCGCTGGCCCTCAAGGTGCCGGACGTCAAGGCCATGGTGGACACCTGTGACATGGGGGGTGTCCGGCTCACGCTCGCGTCCCCGGCCTGCTACAGCGAGGCGTTCGCCGCGGTGCGCCGAGGAATCGCCGACGGTGTCGTCGGCACGCTGACGACCATCCACGGCTCGTACAACACCCCGCCGGCGGCCGACGTGGACGGCGGAGCCCTTGCCGCCAACGCCCCGTACCTGCTCGACCTGGTGGACATGGTGCTCGACGGCGAACCCGCGACGCAGGTCTACGCACAGGTGAACAGCGTGCTCAGCGACCGAACGGGCCCGGAGAGCGCGGCAGTGCTCACCGTCTCGTACCGCAGTGGGGTGGTCGCCTCGTTCGACTGCAGCTGGAGCCGGTCGCCGGCGCGCGGACCGGCCATCACCTTCATCGGTGACAAGGCGAGCGTGGAGTACGACCTAGCTCCGCGACTCCTCGGCGGATTCGACGCCGCCACCGGCGGTGAACGGCGCGAGCCAGGCGGTGAGGACCCGTACCCGTTGATGCTCGGCGACTTCCTCGGCACGATCGAGACCGGCGAGGGAATCGGCCCGGACGGCCAGGCCGCCCTGCGCACGCAGCGGATCATTCAGGCTGCCTACGAATCGGTGCACACCGGCCAACCCGTCGATATCGGATGAGGAGCTCGGCCCTGGCCGACGGCGGAGAACGAGCTGACTGATCGTTTCTCGCGGATGCGGAGCCAATGGTGTCGGGGCGGTCATCTCGCGCCCAGGTGTGGGCGGAATGGTCCGGCGAGAATTGGAGATCATGATGAGTGTCACGCAGGTGAAAGTCATCCTCAGCGGTGGACCGGTTGAGCTGTCGACGGCACACCGCAGTGTCCCGGAGGCGGAGCTGGGGCAAACACTCAAGATTCGGCACGGAGCCGGCTACGAGCATTTCGTCCACGATGGTGAATACCGAACGGTCGACGGATACGAGGCCGCGGTGTTCCGCTGGATTGGCCGCACCAAGATCGCCGAATAGAAGCCGCTCACCCGCACACCATTTCTGAGTGAGAAGGAATCGATGACCGACGCCATTTCCTTCGAGGTGCCGTGGGCGCGGACCGACAAGTTCGATCCGCCCGCGGTATTCGATGCACTGCGCGAACAGCGTCCGCTCGCGAGGATGCTCTACCCCGACGGGCATGTCGGCTGGATCGTCTCCAGCTACGAGTTGGTGCGTGAGGTTCTCAGCGACCCGCGGTTCAGCCACAGCTGCGAGGTCGGTCACTTCCCGGTGACGCACCAGGGGCAGGTGATCCCGACCCACCCGCTGATCCCCGGCATGTTCATCCACATGGACCCGCCCGAGCACACCCGTTACCGCCGGATGCTGACCGGTGAGTTCACCGTTCGCCGGACGAGCCGGCTGAGCGCACACGTCGAGGCCGTGGCCGCCGAGCAGATCGAGGTCATGCGGGAGCACGGGGCCCCGGCGGATCTGGTCACGACCTTCGCCAAGCCGCTCGTGCTGAGGGTGCTGTCCGAGATGGTCGGCCTGCCGTACGCAGAGCGGGATCGCTACCTGCACGCGGTGATTCTCCTGCACGACGCGGAGGCGGACGCGGCGGAAGCCGCCGCCGCGTACGAGGAGGCCGGGGCGTTCTTCGACGAGGTCATCGAGAGGCGGCGCCGGCAGCCCGAGGACGACCTCATCAGCACCCTGGTCGCCGACGAGGAGCTGACCGGGGAGGAGCTGCGCAACATCGTCACTCTGCTGCTGTTCGCGGGCTACGAGACCACCGAGAGCGCGCTGGCCGTCGGCACGTTCGCGCTGCTGCACCACGCGGACCAACTGGCGATGCTCCGCGCGGATCCGGCGAAGCTCGACGCCGCGATCGAGGAGCTTCTCCGCTACCTCACGGTGAACCAGTACCACACGTACCGCACCGCTCGGGAGGACCTCAAGCTGAACGGCGAGGTGATCAAGAAGGGAGACACCGTCACGGTGTCGCTGCCGGCGGCCAACCGTGACCCGGCCAAGTTCGCGTGCCCCGCGACGCTGGACATCGACCGCGAGACCTCCGGTCATGTCGCGTTCGGCTTCGGCGTCCACCAGTGCCTCGGCCAGAACCTGGCGCGAGTCGAGCTGCGCGCCGGCCTGTCGGCACTCCTGCAGGCGTTCCCCGACCTGCGGTTGGCCGTCCCGGCCGACGAGGTGCCGCTGCGACTGCAGGGGTCCGTCTTCGCGGTGAAGAACCTACCCGTCTGCTGGTGAGCGTTCTTCCGCTTAGTCCTCGAAAGGATCTGCCACACCGTGCGCACCGATCTCATCAAGCCGCTGCCCGTCGCACTTCAGGAGAACGCGGCCCGCTTTCCCGGCAAGGTGGCTTTTGAGGACGACCGGCGGGCGGTAACGTACCCCGATCTCGAGGCGCGGACGCGCAGGCTCGCCGGGCACCTGACGGGCCTCGGCGTACGGCCCGGCGACCGGGTGGCCATCTGTCTGCGCCAGTCGGTGTCAACCGTGGAGAGCTACCTCGCGATCGTGCGCGCCGGTGGCGTCGGGGTGCCGCTCAACCCCGCCTCGGCGCAGGCCGAGCTGGAGTACCTGCTGTCCGACAGCGGCGCCACGGTGGTCATCACCGATGCCGCGCAGGCGGAGCGGCTCCGGCCCGCGCCGCACCTCACCGTGTTGGCCACGGGTGATGCCCCGGCGGGAGTGCTGTCGTACGACGAACTCGCCGTCAGCGAACCGGACCATCCGGCCAGGGACGACCTCGGCCTCGACGACGTGGCCTGGATGCACTACACGTCGGGCACGACCGGCCGGCCCAAGGGCGTCCTCTCGACGCAGCGCAACTGCCTCTGGTCCGTCGCCTCGTGCTACGTACCGATTCCGCGGCTGACGGATCAGGATCGGGTGCTCTGGCCGCTCCCGCTGTTCCACAGCCTCTCGCACATCGCATGCGTGCTGTCCGTGACCGTGGTCGGCGCAACTGCCCGGATCATGGACGGTAGTTCCCCGCAGGACGTGATCCGGGTGCTCCGGGCGGAGGAGCCGACGTTCCTGGCCGGTGTGCCCACGACGTACCAGCACCTGGTGAGGGCGGCCAAGCAGCACGGGTTCGCCGCACCCAGCCTGCGGATCGGCCTGGCCGGAGGAGCGGTCCTCGGGGCCGGGCTGCGCCGGGAGTTCGAAGAGACCTTCGGGGTCCCGCTGGTGGATGCCTACGGCAGCACCGAGACGTGCGGAGCCATCACGATCAACCCGCCGGACGGCCCGCGGGTCGAGGGGTCCTGTGGCCTGCCCGTGCCGGGTGTCGGGGTCCGCATCGTCGACCCCACCACCGGGCTCGACCGCCCCGTCGGCGCCGAGGGAGAGGTGTGGGTCAAGGGGCCGAACGTCATGGTCGGCTACCACAACAGCCCGGAGGCGACCGCCGAGGCGCTGCGGGACGGCTGGTTCCGCACGGGTGACCTGGCCCGGCGTGACGACGCCGGCTACTTCACCATCTGCGGACGGATGAAGGAGCTGGTGATCCGCGGTGGGGAGAACATCCACCCCACGGAGGTGGAGGCGGTGCTGCGGACCGTCCCGGGTGTCGCCGACGTCGCGGTGGCCGGCGTGCCGCACGAGACGCTCGGCGAAGTGCCGGTCGCGTATGTGGTCCCCGGCCCCCACGGGTTCGACGTCCAGACCCTGCTGACCCGGTGCCGTGAGGAGCTCTCCACCTACAAGGTGCCGGAACAGGTCCACGAGGTCCCGAGCATTCCCCGGACCGGATCGGGCAAGATCCAGCGGGGTCTCCTCGCCGAACAGCCCGGTCGGTTGGTGTACACGGCGACCGATCGCCACGACGCGTTGATGAGCGTGGACGAGCCCGACGCCGCCATCGCGGCGACCCTGAGGAATCGCCTGTCCGGACTCGACGAACGCGCACAGCTGGCGCTACTGGACGATCTGGTCCGGACGCAGGCCGCGGTGGTGCTGCAACAGCCGGGGCCCGACTCGGTCCCGGCCGACCGTGCCCTCCGCGACCTGGGCTTCACCTCGACGGCCATCGTCGAGCTGCGCAATCGGCTGACGGCGAGCACCGGGCTGCGGCTGCCGACCAGCGTCGTCTTCGACCACCCCACCGCGCGGGCCCTGGCGGCCTGTCTGAGGGCCGAGATCCTCGGAATCACCCAGGCGGCTGTCGAGCCGGTTCTGGTGGCCGACCCCGATGAACCGATCGCCATCGTGGGTATGGCCTGTCGGCTGCCCGGTGGGGTGACGGGACCGGAGGACCTGTGGAATCTGGTGGCCGCCGAAGTCGACGCCGTCTCCGAGTTTCCCGGCGACCGGGGCTGGGACCTGGACCGTCTGTTCGATCCCGACCCTGATCGGGCGGGTACCTCGTACGCGAGTCAAGGTGGCTTCCTGCACGAGGCGGGGCTGTTCGACGCGGGATTCTTCGGGGTCTCGCCGCGTGAGGCGCTGGCCATGGATCCGCAACAGCGACTGTTGCTGGAGACCTCGTGGGAGGCGCTGGAGCAGGCGGGGGTCGACGCCCTGTCGTTGAAGGGCACCGATGTCGGCGTGTTCACCGGCGTTTTCAGCCACGGCTACGGAGTCGGCGCTGACGCGCCGGAGGTCGAAGGATTCACGACCACCGGGTCAGCCGCCAGCGTGGCGTCCGGCCGGGTGTCCTATGTGTTCGGCTTCGAAGGACCGGCGGTCACGGTCGACACGGCCTGTTCGTCGTCGCTGGTGGCACTGCACCTAGCCGCACAGGCGCTGCGGCAGGGCGAGTGCTCTGTCGCACTGGCCGGCGGGGCGACGGTGATGGCCACGCCCGGAACCTTCGTGGAGTTCTCCCGGCAGCGGGCTCTCGCGCCCGACGGGCGGTGCAAAGCGTTCGCTGCCGCCGCTGACGGCACCGGCTGGGCCGAGGGCGCGGGTGTGGTCGTCCTGGAGCGGCTTTCGGTGGCCAGGGAGCGTGGGCATCGGATTCTGGCCGTGTTGCGGGGCAGCGCGGTGAACCAGGACGGTGCGTCGAACGGTTTGACGGCGCCGAACGGTCTGGCGCAGCAGCGGGTCATTCGCCGGGCACTCGCCACCGCGGGGCTCTCGCCAGCCGACGTGGATGCCGTGGAGGGCCACGGTACGGGGACCACCCTGGGCGATCCGATCGAGGCGCAGGCGTTGCTGGCGACCTACGGTCAGGACCGTGTTGCGGGGCAGCCGCTGTGGTTGGGGTCGCTGAAGTCGAACGTTGGGCACACCCAGGCGGCTGCGGGTGTCGCTGGCGTGATCAAGATGGTGCAGGCGTTGCGGCACGGGACGTTGCCGGCGACGCTGCATGTCGACGCGCCCACTCCCGGGGTGGACTGGTCTGCGGGTGCCGTGAACCTGTTGACCGAGGCGCGCGAGTGGCCGCGGGGCGCGCGTCCGCGCCGGGCGGGGGTGTCGTCGTTCGGAGTCAGCGGGACGAACGCGCATGTGATTTTGGAGGAGGCGCCCGAGGAACCGACTGCCGAGGAGCCGGCCGCAGATGAGGCGCCGCGCGTCGGTGTGGTGCCGTTGGTGGTGTCGGCGCGGAGCACGGCGTCGTTGGCTGGTCAGGCGGGTCGGCTGGCCGCGTTCGTCGAGCGTTCCGGTCCTTCGTTGGCAGGTGTGGCCGGGGCGTTGGCCTCGAACCGGGCGGTGTTGGGCGAGCGGGCCGTTGTGGTGGCGGGCACTGCCGGGGAAGCGTTGACCAGCCTGAGTGCTCTGGCGCGCGGCGAGCATCCGGTTGGTGTGGTGACCGGCCGGGTCGGCGTCGAGGGCAAGCTGGTGTGGGTGTTCCCGGGGCAGGGGACACAGTGGGCTGGTATGGGCCGGGAGCTGCTCGAATCGTCTCCGGTGTTCGCCGAGCGGGTCGCGGAGTGCGCCGCCGCGCTGGAGCCATGGACCGACTGGTCCCTGGTGGACGTGTTGCGGGGCGATGCCGAGCCGGGTGTGCTCGATCGGGTCGATGTCCTGCAGCCGGCGTCGTTCGCGGTCATGGTCGGTCTCGCGGCGTTGTGGTCGTCGGTGGGTGTGCGGCCCGACGCGGTGGTGGGCCACTCGCAGGGTGAGATCGCGGCCGCCTGCGTGGCGGGCGCGCTGTCCCTCGCGGACGCGGCTCGGGTGGTGGCGTTGCGGAGTCAGGCCATCGCCTCGGCGTTGTCGGGACGTGGTGGCATGGCTTCGGTCGCCTTGAGCGAGCAGGACGCGGTGGCGCAGCTGGTGCCGTGGGCCGACCGGGTGGAGGTCGCCGCGGTCAACGGGCCGTCGTCTGTGGTGATCGCTGGTGAGGCTCGGGCGTTGGATGAGGCGCTCGTGTCACTGGAGAGCCGGGGCGTTCGGGTACGGCGGGTGGCGGTGGACTACGCCTCGCACACCCGGCATGTGGAGGACATTCAGGACCTGCTGGCGGGGTCGCTGGCCGACATCGACGCGCAGGCGCCGGCTATTCCCTTCTACTCATCGGTGACCGGCGAATGGATTCAGGACGCCGGGGTGGTGGACGGCGGCTACTGGTACCGGAACCTGCGCAACCAGGTGCGGTTCGGTCCAGCTGTCGCCGACCTGATCGGCCAGCGCTATGGCATCTTCCTTGAGGTCAGCGCGCATCCGGTGCTCGTCCAGCCGATCAGCGAGATCGTGAACGACGCCGATGCCGTGGTGACGGGCACGTTGCGGCGTGACGATGGCGGCCTGCGGCGGCTGCTGACCTCGATGGCCGAGCTGTTCGTACGGGGCGTACCCGTCGATTGGGCCAGGATGGTCCCGCCCGCGTCCGGCTGGGTGGACCTGCCGACCTACGCCTTCGACCATCAGCACTACTGGCTGCGGTCGGCCGAGTCTGCGACGGACGCGACGTCACTGGGACAGGTGGCGGCTGATCACCCGTTGCTGGGCGCGGTCGTCAGCTCGCCGAACTCGACCGGATTCGCGGCCACCTCCAGGTGGTCCGCGCGGTCGCACCCTTGGCTCGCAGACCACCTCGTGGCGGATGCCGTCCTGGTGCCACCCGCGGCTCTGGTGGAGCTGGCCATCCGGCTCGGCGACCTGGTCGCCACCCCTGCCCTCGACGAACTGACCGTCGATGCGCCCGTGGTGCTGCCCGCGCAGGGCGGCCGCGACATCCAGGCCATCGTCAGCGAGCCCGGCGAGACGCGACGGCGGTCCGTGGGGATCTATTCCCGCGCCGCGGAAGCCCCGCTGGACGCACCATGGACGCGCCACGCGCACGGCACGCTGGGCCCCGCCGCATCCCGGAGGACCGTGCCGGAGGCCGGGGCCGCCGTCGAAGTCAGCCTGGACGACGCTGCTCTTCGGGACGCCGACCGCTACGGGATGCACCCCGCCCTGCTCGACGCGGCCGTCCGCACCGTCATCCCCGACGGCATGCTCCCGTCCGTATGGACCGGGGTGACCCTTCTGGCTTCGGGCGCCACCGCAGTGCACGTACAGCCGGGCGTGACGTCGGAGCAGGGGACCGGTCTGACGCTGACCGACGCCGCGGGGCAACCCGTCATGACGGTCGGCGCGGTCCTCGGCAGGCCCCTCTCCGGCGAGCAGGCGGGGCTTTCCGGCGCACTACCGCACGACTCCCTGTTCCGCGTCGACTGGATCGAGCTGCCGCTCCCTGTCGTGGACCGCGCCGTCGACATCGTGCCCGTCGTGACCGGCGAGGACGTCGCCGCGATTGCCGCGGCGCCTCCCGACGTCCTGCTGTACGAGGCGGTCACCGGAGATCCCCGCACCTCGGTCAACGCCGCGCTGGCACTGCTCCAGGCATGGCTCGCGGAACCAACCCTGGCGGACACCCGGCTGGTCGTCGTCACCGGGGATTGCGCCGAACTCGACGCGGCTGCGGTGTGGGGCCTGGTGCGCTCGGCGCAGTCGGAGCACCCGGGCCGGATAGTGCTGGCCGACCTCGACGACGCATCCCGGTCCGTACTGCCCGCCGTGCTGCTGAGCGGTGAGCCGCAGCTGAGGGTGCGCGACGGCGTCGCGGAGGTGCCCCGACTGGCGCGCGTCTCGCCGGACGTCTCGGGGGAGCGTCGTCCGCTCGACCCCGACGGCACCGTGCTGATCACCGGTGGCACGGGAACGCTCGGTGCCACCACGGCACGGCATCTCGTCACCGCGCACGGCATCCGGCACCTGGTTCTGGTCAGCCGCCGCGGCCAGGCACCGGACCTGCACAGCGAGTTGACCGCGATGGGGGCGTCCGTCACCGTCGCTGCCTGCGACACGGCAGACCGCGCCCAGCTCAAGGCCGTTCTGGATGCCATTGCGGCCGAGCATCCGCTCACCGCCGTGGTGCATACCGCCGGCGTCCTCGACGACGGGGTGCTCACGGAGCTGAGCCCGGAACGTGTCGACACCGTGCTGCGACCGAAGCTGGATGCGGCGCTACATCTGGACGAACTCACTCGGGACCTGGACCTCGCCGCGTTCGTCCTGTTCTCCTCCGCGGCGGGCGTCCTGGGAAACCCCGGGCAGGCCAACTACGCAGCGGCCAACGCGTGCCTGGACGCGATCGCGCGGCAGCGTCACCGCCTCGGTCTGCCCGCCGTGTCCCTTGCCTGGGGTTACTGGACGCCGGTCAGCGCCATGACCCGGCACCTGGGGGCCGCGGACCTGAGCCGCAACAAGCGCACGGGCATGAGAGGGCTTTCCGCCACCGAGGGAATGGCACTCCTGGATGCCACCCTTGACGCCGCTGACACGTTGGTCGCGGCGAAGCTCGACGTGCCTGCCCTGCGAAGGTCGGCGGCGGGCGGTGCTCCGGTCCCGCCGTTGCTGAGTGGTCTGGTTCCTGCGCCGCGACCGATGGTCAGGGCGACGGCTGGCCCCGCGTCGCTCGCCGAGCGCCTCGCCGGTCTCGCCGAGACCGAGCAGACCGAGGTCGTGCTCGACCTGGTGCGCAGGCACGCCGCCGAGGTGCTCGGACACGCCGACACCGACGCCGTCCACCCCGGCCGAACCTTCAAGGACGCCGGATTCGACTCGCTGACCGCGGTGGAGCTGCGGAACCGGTTGGCCGTCGCGACCGGGCTCACCCTCTCCCCGACAATGGTCTTCGACTATCCGAAGCCCGCGGCGCTCGCCGAGCACCTCCACACCAGGCTTGGCGGCGGGACGACCCGCCGTCCGGCCGAATCCGTCGCCCCCGCTCCGACGACCGACGAGCCGATCGCCATCGTGGCGATGGCCTGCCGCTTCCCGGCGGGCGTGCACAGCCCCGAGGATCTGTGGCGGGTGGTGGCCGACGGGGTCGACGCCGTCGCCGAGTTCCCCCGCGACCGCGGTTGGGACACCGAGGGGCTCTACCACGAAGACCCCGACCACGCCGGCACCACGTACGTGCGCCACGCCGCCTTCCTCGACGACGCCGCCGGATTCGACGCCGCCTTCTTCGGCATCTCACCGAAGGAGGCGTTGGCGATGGATCCGCAGCAGCGGCTGCTGCTGGAGACATCGTGGGAGGCGTTCGAACGGGCCGCGGTCGACCCGACCACCCTGGCCGGGCAGGACGTCGGTGTCTTCGTGGGCGTCAACAGCCACGACTACAGCATGCGGACGCACCAGGCATCCGGCACCGAGGGCTTCCGCCTCACCGGAAGTTCGGGCAGTGTCATCTCCGGTCGGGTCGCCTACCACTTCGGTTTCGAGGGCCCCGCCATCACGGTCGACACCGCCTGCTCCTCCTCGCTGGTGGCGCTACACCTGGCGGCGCAGGCGCTGAACCGCGGCGAGTGCACCATGGCCCTGGCCGGTGGTGTGATGGTGATGGGCACCCTCGAAACCTTCGTGGAGTTCTCTCGACAGGGGGGACTGGCGCCCGACGGCCGGTGCAAGGCGTTCGCGGACGGTGCGGACGGCACCGGCTGGTCCGAGGGCGTGGGACTGCTGCTGGTGGAGCGGCTGTCGGAGGCCCGCCGCCGGGGCCACCAGGTGTTGGCCGTCGTGCGCGGATCGGCGGTGAACCAGGACGGCGCGTCGAACGGTCTCACGGCGCCGAACGGACCGTCGCAGCAGCGGGTGATCCGCAGGGCACTGGCCAACGCCGGCCTGGGCACCTCGGACGTGGACGCCGTGGAGGCGCACGGAACAGGCACGACGCTCGGCGACCCGATCGAGGCGCAGGCGCTTCTCGCGACCTACGGCCAGGACCGACCCGCCGGTCGACCGCTGTGGCTCGGGTCGGTGAAGTCGAACATCGGGCACACCCAGGCAGCCGCGGGCGTCGCGGGCGTCATCAAGATGGTCATGGCCATGCGGCACGGCGTCCTCCCGCGGACGCTGCACGTGGATCGCCCGTCAGCCAACGTGGACTGGTCGTCGGGCGCCGTGGAACTGCTGACTGAGGCATGCGACTGGCCGGAGACCGGCAGGCCCCGCCGGGCCGCGGTGTCGTCCTTCGGCATCGGCGGCACCAACGCGCACGTCGTCCTTGAGGCAGCCCCCGATCAGCCGGTGACCACCACACCGGAGTCGGAGCCGACCGGTTTCCCGATACCGGTTCCGGTGTCGGCGCGGACGCCTGCCGGGCTGCGTGGCCAGGCAGGTCAGCTCGCCCGGTTCTTCGAGGACCGGCACGACGTACGGCTCGCCGACGCCGCCTACGCCCTCGCCACCACGCGCGCCCACCTCGACCACCGCGCGGTCGTTCTCGCGTCCGACCGGCGACAGACCTGTGCCGACCTCAGCGCCGTCGAGCGTGGGGTGGCAGGTCCCACGGTCGTGTCCGGCACCCCGGTCACGGGCAAGCTGGCGATTCTCTTCACCGGTCAGGGCAGTCAGTGGGCGGGCATGGGACGCGAGCTCGCCGAGACGTTCCCGGTCTTCCGCGATGCGTTCGCCGCCGCATGCAGCGCCGTGGAACGGCATCTGGGCGAGCACGCGACCCGCCCGCTGCACGACGTGGTGTTCGCGCCCGCTGACGAACTGCTCGACCAGACCATGTACACGCAGGGCGCCCTGTTCGCCCTGGAGACCGCGCTGTTCCGGCTCGTCGAGTCCTGGGGTGTGCGACCCGACCTCCTCGTGGGCCACTCGATCGGGGAGATCACCGCCGCTCACGTCGCCGGGGTGTTGGACCTGCGGGAGGCGGCCAGGTTGGTCGCCGCGCGCGGCCGGCTGATGCAGGACCTGCCCGCCGGCGGCGCGATGGTCGCCGTCCAGGCGACGGAGGCCGACATCGCGCCCCTGCTCGCCCAGGCCGGGGGTGTGGTCTGCGTCGCGGCGGTGAACGGCCCCGAATCGGTGGTGCTCTCGGGCGACGAGGACGCCGTGCTCGCCGTCGCGGGTGAGCTGGCGGGTCGTGGCCACAAAACGCGGCGACTGCCGGTCAGCCACGCCTTCCATTCGCCGCTGATGGCACCCATGCTCGACGAGTTCCGCGCCGTCGTGGCGGATCTGTCGTTCCAGCCGAGTGCCCTTCCCATCGTCTCCACGCTGACCGGCGCCCTCGCCTCCGACGGGCAGCTCGGCACCCCGGGCTACTGGGTCGACCAGGCACGGCACGCGGTCCGATTCAGCGACGCGGTCACCTCGCTGCACGAGCACGGTGCGACGACCTTCCTGGAGCTGGGCCCGGGTGGGACCCTCGCCGCGCTGGTGCTCACCACGCTCGGCGTGCCGGAACAGAGTTGCCTCGCCGCTCTGCGCAAGGACGGCGCGGAGACCACCGGCATCGTGGCCGCGGTCGCGGGACTGCACGTGCGTGGCGTGCCCGTCGACTGGACGGGCCTGCTCGGCCAGCGGACCACCGTGGCGGGGTTCGACCTACCCACCTATGCGTTCCAGCACCAGCGGTACTGGGCCGAGACCGACGACACCGCCACGGGCGGCGCGGAGGCGCTCGGTGCCGCGAGCGCCCGGCACCCGCTACTCGGCACCGTGATCGATGTGCCAGGCACCGGCGGTCTCGTGTTCACCGGCCGCCTGTCGCCGCGAAGTCCAGGACTGCTCCCCGGCCGTACCAGCCGGGTTCCGGCCGCCGTACTCCTCGAAATGCTCGTCAGGGCCGGCAACGAGGTCGGCTGTGGCAGCCTCGACCAGCTCGTGGTCGAGGAGCCACTCACGGTTCCGGAGCACGGACGCACCGAGGTGCGGTTGACCGTCGACGCTCCGGGCCCGGACGGGCGCCGCGGAGTCGCCATCCACGGCAGGGTCGACGGCGGGCAGCGCGGGTCGTGGATCCGCCACGCCCGTGCCGTGCTGGTACCCGGTATGCCGCAGCCGACCTTCGACCTTCGGGACTGGTCGGGACCGGAGATCACCCTCCCGGAGGACCTGGCTGACCAGGCTGCCACGTTCACCCTTCACCCGCTGCTCGTCGACGCCGCGCTGCGCGTGCTGGCCGGCGACGACCAACGGGACGTGTCCACGTGCACGGGCATGGCGGTGTACGCGGAAGGTGCCGCGTCACTGCGGCTGCGGATCACGCCGACGCACGACGGCCGTCACCTGCTGGAGCTGGCGGACACCTCAGGCGAACCCGTCGCAGCCATCGGCCCGGTAGCCCTCGACGCCGCCGCCGGGCGGGTGGAGCCCGACACCGAGCCGCAGCCGGTGCCGCTGAGCCGCCGCGTGGTGCCGCGGGGCGAAGCGGCAGGCGAGGCCATTCTGGGCCGACTGGCGGGGCTGGCCGTCGCCGAGCAGCTCCGGGTCGTGATGGAGCTGGTCAAGGAGAGCACCGCGACCGTTCTCGGCCATCACGAGTCAGGCGCGTTCGATGATGGGCAGCCCTTCAAGGCCCTCGGATTCGACTCGCTGAGCGCGGTCAGGCTCCGCAACCGGCTGCAGGACTTCACTGGCCTGAGCCTGCCCAGCACCCTGGTCTTCGACTACCCGACGCCCGCCATCCTCGCCGCCCACGTGCGCGACGAGCTGCTTGGTGAGCGCCGGGAGCTGCCCGCCCCGACGGCCAGGGCCACGATCTCCGATGAGCCGATCGCGATCGTCGCGATGAGCACCCGGCTGCCCGGCGGCGTGGACACTCCCGAGGAACTGTGGAACCTGGTGCTGCAGCAGCGGGACGCGATCGCCAGCTTCCCGGTCGACCGGGGCTGGGATCTCGACGGGTTGTACCACCCGGATCCCGCGAACCCGGGTACGAGCTACACGCGCTCGGGTGGATTCCTGTACGACGCCGCGCAGTTCGACGGCGGGCTGTTCGGGATCTCACCACGCGAGGCGTTGGCGATGGATCCACAGCAGCGACTGTTGCTGGAGACCTCCTGGGAGGCGCTCGAGCGGGCGGGCCTCGACCCGTTGTCCCTCAAAGGCAGTGACGTGGGCGTCTTCACCGGCATCGTCCACCACGACTATGTGAGCCGGTTGCACCAGGTGCCCGACGACGTCCATGGCTACCTGATGACCGGCGCGGCAGCCAGTGTGGCGTCCGGCCGCGTGTCCTACGTGTTCGGCTTCGAGGGGCCGGCGGTCACTCTGGACACCGCCTGCTCCTCCTCGCTGGTGGCAATGCACCTTGCCGCACAGGCGTTGCGGCAGGGCGAGTGCTCGATGGCGCTGGCCGGTGGCGCGACCGTGATGGCCAGCCCGGATGCGTTCCTGGAGTTCTCCCGGCAGCGGGGCCTGTCCGCCGACGGCCGATGCAAGGCCTATGCGGAAGGCGCGGACGGCACGGGATGGTCCGAAGGTGTCGGTGTCGTCCTGATGGAGCGGTTGTCTGTGGCGCGTGAGCGTGGGCACCCGGTTCTGGCGGTGCTGCGGGGCAGTGCGGTGAACCAGGACGGTGCGTCGAACGGTCTGACGGCGCCGAACGGCCCGTCACAGCAGCGGGTGATCCGCAGCGCGTTGGCCAGTGCCGGCCTGGCGCCGAGCGATGTGGATGTCGTGGAGGGGCACGGCACCGGCACGGCGCTGGGCGATCCGATCGAGGCGCAGGCCCTCCTGGCCACGTACGGGCAGGGCCGGGATTCCGCGCATCCGCTGTGGCTGGGATCGCTGAAGTCGAACATCGGGCACACCCAGGCGGCCGCGGGAGTGGCCGGCGTGATCAAGATGGTGCAGGCGCTGCGACACGAGGTGCTTCCGGCGACGTTGCACGTGGAGACGCCGACGACCAAGGTCGACTGGTCGGCCGGGGCGGTCCGGGTGCTGACCGAGCCGCGTGACTGGCCACGCAGCGGCCGTACGCGCCGTGCCGCGGTGTCCTCCTTCGGGGCCAGTGGGACGAACGCGCACGTGATCCTGGAGGAAGCGCCCGCAGACGAGGCTCAGCCGGCCCCGGCGGAGGTACCACCGACCGGTGTGGTGCCGTTGGTGGTGTCGGCGGGGAGTGCCGGTGCGCTGGCGGGGCAGGCCGGCCGGCTGGTGTCCTTCATCAGGGGCTCCGGTGCGGTGCCGCTTGCCGCAGTGGCCGGTGCGCTGTTGTCGGGCCGGGCGACGCTTGGCAAGCGGGCCGTGGTGGTGGCGGGCTCCGACGACGAGGCGCTGGCCGGTCTGGGAGCGTTGGCGCGGGGCGAGAGTGCCCCCACCCTGGTGACTGGCAGCGTCGACGTACCGGGCAAGGTCGTGTGGGTGTTCCCGGGCCAGGGCTGGCAGTGGGTCGGCATGGGCCGGGAGCTGTTGGACACCTCACCGGTCTTCGCTGAGCGGATCGCGGAGTGCTCAGCCGCGCTGGAGCCATGGGTCGACTGGTCCCTGGCGGACGTGCTGCGCGGCGAGACCACCTCCGAGATGCTGGAGCGGGTCGATGTGCTGCAGCCGGCGAGCTTCGCCGTGATGGTGGGCCTGGCAGCGGTGTGGACGTCGGTGGGGGTGCGGCCGGACGCCGTGGTCGGTCACTCGCAGGGTGAGATCGCGGCCGCATGTGTGGCCGGCGCGCTGTCCCTCGAGGACGCCGCCCGGGTGGTGGCGCTGCGCAGTCAGGCCATCGCCGCGAAGCTGTCCGGTCGCGGTGGCATGGCCTCGGTCGCGCTGCCCGAGGACGACGTGGTCGCGCGGTTGGCGCCCTGGGCGGATCGGGTCGAGGTGGCCGCGGTCAACAGCCCTTCCTCCGTGGTGATCGCCGGAGATGCCGAGGCGCTGGACGAGGCACTGGAGTTCCTGTCCGGTCAAGGGGCGCGGGTGCGGCGGGTGGCCGTGGACTACGCCTCCCACAGCTGGCACGTCGAAGACCTCCGCGACACCCTCGCCGACCTGCTGGCCGGGGTCGACGCGCAGGCACCGGTCGTGCCGTTCTACTCGACCGTCACCGGCGACTGGATCCGGGACGGCGGAATCGTCGATGGCGCCTACTGGTACCGGAACCTGCGCAATCGGGTCGGATTCGGCCCGGCGGTGGCGGACCTGGTCGAGCAGGGGCATGCCGTGTTCGTGGAACTCAGCGCCCACCCGGTGCTGGTACAGCCCATCACCGAGGTCACCGACGCTCTGGTGGTCGGGTCGCTGCGGCGTGACGACGGTGGCCTGCCACGGCTGCTGGCCTCCATGGCCGAACTGTTCGTGCGTGGCGTGGCCGTCGACTGGGCCACGATGCTGCCGCCCGTGTCCGGGCGGGTGGACCTGCCGACCTACGCCTTCGACCACCGGCACTACTGGCTGCACGAGGCCGACGCGGCCACCGACGCGGCTGACCCGGCCGAGGGCGCGGACTCCGATTTCTGGACCGCGGTGGAGCACACCAACCTGGACTCCCTCGCCGAGCTGCTGGAGATGGCATCGACCGACCAGCGCAGCGCCCTGAACACCGTCGTACCGGTGCTGGCGGACTGGCGGAAGAAGCGCCGCGAGATCTCGACCGCGGAGAAGCTGCGCTACCACGTCACCTGGCAGTCGCTCGACCGCGAAGCCGGTGGTGTGCCCGGTGGCCGGTGGCTCGTCGTCGTGCCGTCTGTGCTCGGTGAGGACGCCCTCCTCACCGAGCTCGCCGGACAGGGGCTCGACATGATCCGGCTGGAGATCGGCGAGCAGGACCGCACCCGGGAGCGTCTCGCCGAACTGCTGACCGGCGTCCTGGCCGACCACGACGTGACCGGCGTGCTGTCCCTGCTCGCCCTGGACCCCGAGACGCAGGGCCCGACCGCCGTCGCGGCGACGACGCTCGCGCTCGTGCAGGCACTGGGTGACAGCAAGGCCACCGCGTCGTTGTGGTGCGTGACCCGAGGTGCCGTGAACATCGGCATTCAGGACACCGTCACCGCACCGGCACAGGCTGCAATCTGGGGTCTCGGCCGCGCCGTCGCACTGGAACGGCTCGATCGCTGGGGTGGTCTGGTAGACCTGCCCGCGTCGAGCGACCCGCGTACGGCGAAGTTTCTGCTCGGTGCGCTGAACACCGCTGGTGAGGATCAGCTCGCGATCCGGCGGTCGGGCAGCTACAGCAGGCGGCTCGTCCGCAAGCCCGTGCCGGAGCCCACGGCCGGCAGGCGCTGGCACCCCAGGGGCACGGTCATGGTGACCGGTGGCGCCGAAGGGCTCGGCAGGCATGCCTCGGTCTGGCTCGCCCAAGCGGGCGTCGACCGGCTCATCGTCACCACCACCGCACACGCACCCGACGACAGCGTGGCGGAGCTGCGCGCCGAACTGGCCGGGCTCGGCCTCCACGCGGTGGTGGAATCCTGCGCCGACGCCGATCGGGACGCGATCGCTCAACTGGTGTCCGCGACGGACCCTGCGCAGCCGTTCACCGCCGTGGTGCACGCCGCCGACATCACGCAGGCCAGCACCGTCGACGACACCACCGTGCGCGACCTCGCCGAGGTGTTCGCCGCCAAGGTGGACACCGCGATTTGGCTCGACCAGATGTTCCAGGACACACCGCTCGACGCGTTCGTCGTGTTCTCGTCGATCGCGGGCGTCTGGGGTGGTGGCGGCCAGGGTCCGTCCGGTGCGGCGAACGCGGTACTCGACGCCCTCATCGAGTGGCGCCGGGCCAGGGGCCTGCGGGCGACGTCGATCGGGTGGGGAGCACTGGACCAGATCGGTGTGGGCATGGACGAGGCCGCGCTCGCCCAACTCCGCCGTCGCGGTGTCCTGCCGATGGCGCCCTCGGTGGCGGTGACCGCGATGGTGCAGGCGGTGCGGGACAACGAGAAGTTCGTGGCGGTGGCCGACATGGACTGGGGTGCCTTCATTCCGGCCTTCACCTCGGTCCGTCCCAGTCCGCTGTTCGCAGACCTGCCCGAGGCGCAGGCGGCCCTGGCGGCGTCGCAGCCCGATACCGAGAACAGCGAGGCAGCCGGGTCCCTCGTGGAGTCCCTACGAGGGGCCACGGACAGTGAACAGAACCGGATCCTGCTCCGGCTGGTCCGCGGGCACGCCTCGACGGTCCTCGGCCACGGTGGTGCCGAGGGAATCGGCCCGAGACAGCCGTTCCAGGAGGTCGGGTTCGATTCACTGGCCGCCGTCAACCTCCGCAACAGCCTGCACGCGGCGACGGGACTACGCCTGCCCGCGACGCTGATCTTCGACTACCCCACGCCGGAGGCGCTGGTCGGCTATCTGCGGGCCGAGCTTCTTCGGGAGCCCGACGACGGCCTGTCGGAGCGCGAGGACGACCTGCGGCGAGTCCTCGCGTCCGTGCCGATCGCCCGGTTCAAGGAGGCGGGCGTGCTGGAGACCCTGCTGGGCCTGGCCGCCGCGGATGCGGCCCTGCCAGACGACCAGGCGCCCAGGGAGGCGGACGGTGTGGAACTGATCGACGAACTGGACATTGCCGGTCTTGTCCAACGTGCCCTGCGCAAGGCGAGCTGACCACCGATGACAAACGAACGTGGAGGACGGGTTATGTCGTCGCCAGACGAGCAGATCGTCCAGGCACTGCGTGCCTCGCTCAAGGAGAACGCGCGGCTTCAGGAGGAGAACAGCGCGCTTGTCGCCGCGGCCGCGGAGCCCATCGCGATCGTCTCCATGGCCTGCCGGTACGCCGGCGGCATCCGCGGCCCCGAGGACCTGTGGCGGGTGGTGACCGACGGCACCGACGTCTACACCGGCTTCCCCACCGACCGCGGCTGGGACCTGGACGGCCTCTACCACCCGGACCCGGACAACCCCGGCACGACATACGTCCGGGAGGGCGCCTTCCTGCACGACGCCGGGCAGTTCGACGCCGCGTTTTTCGGGATCTCGCCGCGCGAGGCCCTGGCGATGGACCCGCAACAACGGCAACTGCTCGAGGTGGCGTGGGAGAGCTTCGAGCGGGCCGGAATCGACCCGCACTCGGTGCGGGGGAGCGACGTCGGTGTGTTCGCCGGGATCGTGCACCAGGACTACGCACCCGACCTCAGCGGGTACGAGGGGTTCCTGAGCCTGGAGCGCGCTCTGGGCACTGCGGGCGGTGTCGCCTCGGGCCGGGTCGCGTACACGCTCGGGCTCGAAGGGCCAGCGGTGACCGTCGACACCATGTGCTCGTCGTCGCTGGTGGCCGTGCACCTGGCCGCGCAGGCGCTGCGCCGGGGCGAGTGCTCGATGGCGCTGGCCGGCGGCTCGACGGTGATGGCGACACCCGGTGGGTTCGTCGGCTTCGCGCGTCAGCGAGGGCTCGCCTTCGACGGGCGCTGCAAGTCGTACGCCGCGGGCGCCGACGGCTCGTCGTGGGCCGAGGGCGTCGGCGTGCTGCTGCTGGAGCGCCTGTCGGTGGCCCGGGAGCGGGGGCGCCAGGTGCTGGCGGTGATCCGCGGCAGCGCGGTGAACCAGGATGGCGCCTCCAACGGCCTGACCGCGCCGAACGGTCCGGCGCAGCAGCGGGTCATCCGCAACGCGCTGGCGAGTGCCGGGCTGCGCGCGTCCGAGGTGGACGCCGTCGAGGGCCACGGCACCGGCACCGTCCTGGGCGACCCGATCGAGGCGCAGGCGTTGCTCGCCACGTACGGGCAGGGCCGGGACCCGCGGCAGCCGCTGTGGCTCGGCTCGGTCAAGTCGATCATCGGGCACACCCAGGCGGCTTCGGGTGTGGCCGGTGTCATCAAGACGGTGCTGGCACTGCGCCACCGGCTGTTGCCGGCAACCCGGCACGTGGACACGCCCACGCCCCAGGTGGACTGGTCCGCTGGCGCGGTCGAGCTGTTGACCGAGGCCCGTGACTGGCCGCGCAATGGTCATGCCCGCCGGGCCGGTGTGTCGTCGTTCGGTGCCAGCGGCACCAACGTGCACCTGATCCTGGAAGAGGCGCCGGAGGACGAGACGGCGCCGATCCCGGCGGAGCCGCCGCCGACCGGGGTCGTTCCGTTGGTGGTGTCGGCGAACACCGCCGCCTCGCTCGCGGCGCAGGCGGGTCGGCTGGCGTCCTTCGCCGAGGGCACCGAGGTGCCGCTGGCACACCTGGCCGGGGCGCTGGTGTCGGGCCGCGCCACGCTGGGTGAACGTGCCGTCGTCGTCGCGGGCTCGACCGACGAGGCATTGGCCGGGTTCGGGGCACTGGCGCGCGGCGAGAACGCGCCCGGTCTGGTGACCGGCTCCGGTACGCCGGGCAAGGTGGTATGGGTGTTCCCGGGCCAGGGCACGCAGTGGGTCGGCATGGGCCGGGAGCTGCTGGATTCGTCTGCGGTGTTCGCGGAGCGGATTGCGGACTGCGCTACCGCGTTGGAGCGATGGGTCGACTGGTCCCTGGTCGACGTGCTGCGTGGCGACGTCGATCCTGCCGTGATGAAGCGGGTCGACGTGCTGCAGCCGGCCAGCTTCGCGGTGATGGTCGGGGTGGCCGCGGTATGGGCGTCGGTGGGCGTTCAGCCCGACGCGGTGATCGGCCACTCGCAGGGCGAGATCGCGGCGGCCTGTGTCGCTGGCGCGCTGCCGCTCAAGGACGCGGCTCGGGTGGTGGCCCTGCGCAGCCAGGCGATCGCCGCGACGCTGTCCGGACGCGGTGGAATGGCCTCCGTTGCCCTGAGCGAGAACGAGGCGACGGAGCGGTTGACCCCGTGGATCGGGCGGGTCGAGGTGGCGGCCGTGAACGGTCCGTCGTCCGTGGTGATCGCAGGCGACGCCGACGCCCTCGACGAGGCCCTGGACGTCCTCGACGACCAGGGTGTCCGGGTGCGGCGGGTCGCGGTGGACTACGCCTCGCACACCCGACACGTCGAAGACCTCCGCGACACCCTCGCCGAGGCGCTGGCCGGCATCGGCGCGCAGGCGCCGACGGTGCCGTTCTACTCGACCGTGACCGGTGAGTGGATCCAAGGCGCCGGAGTCGTGGACGGCGGCTACTGGTACCGGAACCTGCGCAGCCAGGTGCGGTTCGGGCCGGCGGTCGAGGACCTGATCGCGCAGGGTCACGGCGTGTTCGTCGAGATCAGCGCCCACCCGGTGCTGGTCCAGCCGATCAGCGAGATCGTCGACCGGGTCGGCGCCGACGTCGTGGTGACGGGGTCGCTGCGGCGCGACGAGGGTGGCCTGCGGCGCCTGCTGACGTCGATGGCGGAGCTGTTCGTCCGGGGTGTCGCGCTGGACTGGGCCGCGATTCTGCCCAGCGGGGCGACCTCAGCGCACGTCGATCTCCCGACGTATGCGTTCGACCACCGGCACTACTGGCTCCAGATGACCGAGTCGGCCACCGACGCGGCGTCGTTGGGGCTGGTCGGAGCTGATCACCCGCTGCTGGGAGCGGTGTTGCCGCTACCGCAGTCCGACGGGCTGGTCTTCACCTCGCGCCTGTCGTTGCGTACGCACCCGTGGCTGGCCGATCACGCGATCGGCGGCGTGGTCCTGGTCCCTGGCACGGTGTACGTCGATCTGGCGGTACGGGCGGGTGACGAGTTCGGCTTCGGCATCCTGGAAGAACTCGTGATCGAGGCGCCACTGGTGTTGCCCGCGAACGGCGGGGTGCGGCTCCAGGTCGCGGTCGGCGCACCGGGAGAGACCGGGTCGCGCCCGGTCGGCGTGTACTCGCTCCGCGAGGATGGCGCGGACGAGTGGACGAGGCATGCCGTGGGGCTGCTGTCGACCACGCCGACGACACCGGGAACGGGATTCGACTTCACCGCTTGGCCGCCGCAGGGCGTGCGGCAGGTCGACATCGAGGGCTTCTACACCGACCTCGTCGAGCGCGGCTACGCCTATGGGCCGGCGTTCCAGGGGCTGCGCGCGGTATGGCGGCGGGGCGACGAGGTGTTCGCCGAGGTCGCGCTCCCCGACGACCATCGGGAGGACGCCGGCAGGTTCGGCATCCACCCGGCGCTGCTGGACGCCGCCCTGCACACCAACGCCTTCGCCAACCCGGACGACGACCGCAAGGTGCTGCCGTTCGCGTGGAACGGGCTGGTGTTGCATGCCGTGGGCGCGTCGGCACTGCGCGTGCGGGTCGCGCCGTCGGGTCCGGACGCGTTGTCGTTCCAGGCTGCCGACGACACCGGCGCGCTGGTCGTGACGATGGACTCGCTCGTGTCGCTGCCGGTCTCCGCCGAACAGCTCGAGACGGCGGCGGAGGAGAGCCGCGACTCGCTGTTCCGGGTGGAGTGGACCGAGCTGCCCCCGGCCGCCGGGGAGCCGGCGCCGTCCTGGGCGGCGGTGGCCACGGCGGACGACGTGGCGACCCTGACGCGGAGCACGACCGCCGCGTCGGCGGCCGTCCTGAACGCCGTCGGCGACGACGACGGGCCGCTGGCGTTGACCACGCGGGTGCTGGCGGTCGTGCAGGCCTGGCTGACCGGGGACGGGCTGGAGGACTCGCGGCTGGCGGTCGTGACCCGGGGCGCGGTGCCGGCGGGTGACGGCGCGGTGAGCGATCCCGCCGGTGCGGCGGTCTGGGGTCTGCTCCGGGCCGCCCAGGCCGAGAACCCGAACCGGTTCGTCCTGATCGACACCGACCCCACCGGTGCGAACCCGATGCTGGGTGCGGCGCTGGCCAGCGGCGAACCGCAGCTCGCGGTACGCGGAACTACCCTCCTCGCGCCCCGACTGGCCCAAGCCGGCGACCAGGCAACGGACGCACCCGCCGTGTTCCGCCCGGAAGGGCGGGTGCTGCTCACGGGTGGCACCGGGTCGTTGGGCGCCGTGATCGCCCGGCATCTGGTGTCCCGGCACGGTGTGCGCCGGCTGGTGCTGGCCGGTCGGCGGGGTTCGGCCGCCGAGGGTGTGGCGGAGTTGGTCGCCGACCTGACCGAGCAGGGCGCGGACGTGTCGGTGGCGGCCTGCGACGTGTCCGACCGCGATCAGGTCGCGGCCCTGCTGGCCGAGCACCGCCCGACCGGGGTGGTGCACATGGCGGGTGTCCTCGACGACGGCGTGATCGGCGCGTTGACCCCAGAGCGGCTGGCCGGGGTGTTCGCGCCCAAGGTCGATGCGGTACGCCACCTCGACGACCTGACCCGTGGCTCGGATCTCGACGCCTTCGTGGTGTTCTCCTCGGCCGCCGCGATCATGGGCTCCGCCGGTCAGGGCAACTACGCGGCGGCGAACGCGTTCCTGGACGGGGTGATGGCGCAGCGCCGGGCGGCGGGGCTGCCGGGGTTGTCGTTGGCGTGGGGCCTGTGGGAGCAGGCCACCGGCCTGACGGCCCACCTCAGCGCCGTGGACCAGGCACGGATGAGCCGCGGCGGCGTCCTGGCGATGACCCCCGCCGAGGGCGTCACCCTGTTCGACACCGGTCTGCGCGCCGACCAGGCGCTGCTGGTGCCGATCAAGCTGGACCTGAAGGCGCTGCGCGCCCAGGCCGCGGCCGGCGGGGACGTCCCGCATCTGCTGCGCGGTCTGGTGCGGATGGGGCGGCGGGCGGCGCGCGCATCGGCCGGTGACAGCGGCGGACTGGTCCGCCGGCTCGCCGGGCTGGCCCCGGCCGAGCAGGAGAAGATCCTGATCGGCATCGTGCAGGCCGAGGCGACCGGCGTGCTGGGCTTCAGCGGGCCCGAGCTGACGCAGGGCACCCGCAAGTTCACCGAGATCGGGTTCGACTCGCTGACCGCGGTGGAGCTGCGCAACCGGCTGAGCGCGGCGACCGGTGTGAAGCTGCCGGCCACGCTGGTCTTCGACTACCCCACCCCGGTGGCCCTGGCCGGTTACCTGCGTGACGAGCTGGGCGACACGGTGGCGGGCACCGCGGCCAAGGTCACCGTGACCGCCGACCCAGACGAGCCGATCGCGATCGTGGGGATGGCGTGCCGGTTGCCCGGTGGTGTCGCCGATCCTGACGACCTGTGGCGGATGGTGTTCGAGGGGCGGGAGGGCATGTCGCCCTTCCCCGATGACCGCGGCTGGGATCTGGACGGCCTGTTCGACCCCGATCCGGACCGCCCGGGCACGTCGTACACCCGTCAGGGGGGCTTCCTTCAGGGTGCGGGGCTGTTCGACGCGGGGTTCTTCGGGATCTCCCCGCGTGAGGCGCTGGCGATGGACCCGCAGCAGCGGTTGCTGCTCGAGGCGTCGTGGGAGGCACTGGAGCGGGCGGGCGTAGACCCGACCGCGGCGCACGGCGGAGACGTCGGCGTGTTCTCCGGCGTCTCCATCCACGACTACCTCGAATCGCTGAGCAACATGCCGGCGGAACTCGAAGGCTTCGTCACGACCGCCACGGCCGGCAGCGTGGCCTCGGGCCGGGTGTCGTACGTGTTCGGTTTCGAGGGCCCCGCGATGACCGTCGACACGGCGTGCTCGTCGTCGCTGGTGGCGATGCACCTCGCCGCGCAGGCGTTGCGGCAGGGCGAGTGCTCGATGGCGCTGGCCGGCGGGGTGGCCGTGATGGGATCACCGATCGGCGTGCTCGGCATGTCCCGGCAGCGGGGGTTGGCCGAGGACGGGCACTGCAAGGCATTCTCCTCGGACGCGGACGGCACGGTGCTGTCCGAGGGCGTCGCCGTGGTGGTCCTCGAACGGCTGTCGGTGGCCCGGGAGCGGGGGCACCAGGTGCTGGCGGTGATCCGCGGCAGCGCGGTCAACCAGGATGGCGCCTCCAACGGCCTGACCGCGCCGAACGGCCCCTCGCAGCAGCGGGTGATCCGCAGCGCGCTGGCCAACGCCGGGCTGTCGGCGTCCGAGGTGGACGCGGTCGAGGCCCACGGGACGGGCACCACCCTGGGCGACCCGATCGAAGTGCAGGCGTTGCTGGCCACCTACGGCCGGGACCGCGACGCGGATCGGCCGTTGTGGTTGGGCTCGCTGAAGTCGAACGTCGGCCACACCCAGGCGGCGGCGGGCGTGGCGAGCGTGATCAAGATGGTGCAGGCGCTGCGGTACGGCGTTCTGCCGCCCACCCTGCACGTCGCCGAGCCCACGAACCAGGTCGATTGGTCCGCCGGTGCCGTCGAGTTGCTGACCGAGGCGCGCGACTGGTCGCGGAACGGCCGGCCGCGTCGGGTGGGTGTGTCGTCATTCGGGATCAGCGGCACGAACGCTCACATGATCATTGAGGAGGCGCCGGCCGAGGCTGTCCCGGCTGTCCCGGCCGTCCCGGCGAAGGACGTGCCGGACGGCGTGGTGCCGCTGGTGGTGTCGGCCCGCAGCACCGCTTCGCTGGCGGGTCAGGCGGGTCGGCTGGCGGCCTTCCTCGAGGGCGCCGACGAGGTGCCGCTGAGCCGGGTGGCGGGTGCCCTGCTGTCGACCCGGGCGGTGCTGGGCGATCGCGCCGTCGTCGTGGCGGGCTCGGCCGAGGAGGCGCTGGCCGGGCTCGGTGCGCTGGCGCGCGGGGAGAGCTGGGCCGATGCGGTGACCGGCAGCGTGGCCGCGTGGGGCAGGCTGGTGTGGGTGTTCCCGGGCCAGGGGACCCAGTGGGTCGGCATGGGCCGGGAGCTGCTGGACTCGTCCCCGGTGTTCGCCGAACGGATCACCGAGTGTGCCGCCGCGTTGCAACCGTGGATCGACTGGTCCCTGGTGGACGTGCTGCGCGGCGACACCGACCCCGAGGTGATGGACCGGGTCGACGTGCTGCAGCCGGCCAGCTTCGCCGTGATGGTGGGTCTGGCCGCCGTGTGGGCGTCGGTGGGCGTGGTGCCCGACGCGGTGGTCGGCCACTCGCAGGGCGAGATCGCCGCGGCCTGCGTGGCGGGCGCCCTGTCGCTGGAGGACGCCGCGCGGGTCGTGGCGTTGCGCAGCCAGGCCATCGCGGCGGAGTTGTCCGGACGCGGTGGCATGGCGTCAGTGGCGCTGAGCCCGGACGAAGCGGCCGCGCGGTTGGCTCCGTGGGCCGGTCGGGTCGAGGTCGCCGCGGTCAACGGGCCCTCCTCGGTGGTGATCGCCGGCGACGCCGAAGCGCTGGCCGAGGCCGTGGAGGCGTTGGCCGGCCGGCGGGTGGCGGTGGACTACGCGTCGCACACCTGGCACGTCGAGGACATCGAGGACAGGCTGGCCGAGACGCTGACGGGGATCGACGCGCAGGCGCCGGTGGTGCCCTTCTACTCCACGGTCACCGGCCAGTGGATCCGGGAAGCCGGGATCCTCGACGGTGACTACTGGTACCGGAACCTACGCAACCAGGTGCGGTTCGGGCCGGCCGTCGTCGACCTGATCGGCCAGGGGCACGGGGTGTTCGTGGAGGTGAGCGCGCACCCGGTGCTGGTCCAGCCGATCACCGACGTCATCGACGGCACCGAGACCGACGTCCTGGTGACCGGCACGCTGCGGCGCGACGACGGTGGTGTACGACGGCTGTTGACGTCGATGGCCGAGCTGTTCGTCCGCGGTGTGCCGGTGGACTGGAGCGGTGTGCTGCCGCCGGTCACCGGACGGGTGGACCTGCCGACGTACGCGTTCGACCACCAGCACTACTGGCTGCGTCCGGCCGGGGCGGCGGATGCGCCGTCCCTGGGGTTGGCTGGCGCCGACCATCCGATGCTCGGCGCGGTCGTGCGGCTGCCGCAGTCGGACGGCTTGGTCTTCACGTCGCGGCTGTCGTTGCGGTCGCACCCGTGGCTGGCCGATCACGCGGTCGACGGCGTCGTGGTCGTCCCGTGCGCCGGGCTGGTCGAACTGGCTGTGCGCGCCGGTGACGAAGCCGGGTGCCCGGTCCTCGACGAACTCGTGATCGAGACTCCGCTCGTCCTCCCCATGCACGGTGGCGTGCGCGTACAGGTCGCCCTGAGCGGACCCGGCGAGAACGACGCGCGCACGGTGAGCGTCTACTCCCTGCGCGAGGACACCCCCGACGACGTGTGGACGCGACACGCCACCGGCGTGCTGTCGAGCACGCCCGGGGCGCCGGACGGGTTCGACTTCGCCGCCTGGCCGCCCCCCGGTGCACGCGCGATCGACATCGAGGAGCTGTACGCCGACCTGGCCGAGCGCGGTCACGCGTACGGGCAGTCGTTCCGGGCGGTGCGGGCGGCGTGGCAGCGTGGCGAGGAGATGTTCGTCGACGTCGCCCTGCCGGAGGAGCACGGCGCGGAGGCGGCCGGATTCGGCATCCATCCCGCGTTGCTGGACGCGGCCCTGCACCCGGCCCTGCTGACCACGAACGAGGACGGGCCGCAGCCGCGGCAACCGCTGGACTGGCACGCAGTGGTGCTGCACGCCGTCGGCGCGTCGGCGCTGCGGGTACGGCTGGTGTCTGTCGGCACCGACACAATGTCGCTGGCCGCCGCCGACGACACCGGCGGCCTGGTGGTGACCGCGGACTCACTCGGGTTCCGGACGGCGCCCACCGGGCGGTCGGCCGCCGCCGAGCCGGGCACGGCGCTCACCAACGCCCTGTTCCAGGTCGACTGGACCGAGCTGCCCGCCGGCGCGGGGGCGCCGGCTCCGTCGTGGATGCCGGTCACCACCGCCGACGACGTGACTGCCCTGACCGACGCGCCGGCGGCGGTCGTGCTGGAGGCGGCCGGTGAGGACGACGCCCTCACGGTGACGTCTCGGGTGCTGGAGGTCGTGCGGGCATGGCTGGCCGGATCGGGGCTGGAGGAGTCGCGGCTGGTGGTCACGACTCGCGGTGCGGTACCCGCTGGTGACGGCGCGGTGACGGACCCGGCCGCCGCGGCGGTGTGGGGTCTGGTGCGTGCCGCCCAGGGCGAGAACCCGGACCGGATCGTCCTGCTGGACCTGGACCCGGCCACCGACGAGAGTGCGGAATCCGTGCTGGGTTCGGTGCTGGCCAGTGGCGAGCCGCAGCTCGCGGTGCGCGGGATGATCCTCTCCGCGCCGCGTCTCGCCCGCGCCGCCCGGACCGCCGACGCGCCTGCCGTGTTCGGCCCGGAGGGTACGGTCCTGGTCTCGGGCGCGGGCGCGTTGGGTGCACTGGTCGCCCGGCATCTGGTGACCCGGTACGGCGTGCGGCGGCTGGTGCTGGCCAGCCGGCGGGGTTCGGCCGCCGAGGGGGTGTCCGAGCTGGTCGCCGAGCTGTCCGAGCGGGGCGCGGACACGTCGGTGGTGGCCTGCGACGTGTCCGACCGGGATCAGGTGGCGGCCCTGCTGGCCGAGCACCGCCCGAGCGCTGTCGTGCACACGGCCGGTGTCCTGGACGCGGGCGTGATCGAGACGGTGACGCCGGAGAAATTGGCCCGGGTGTTCGCGCCGAAGGTGGACGCGGTGCGGCACCTGGACGAGTTGACTCGCGACCTGCACCTCGACGCGTTCGTCGTCTACTCGTCGGTGTCGGCGGTGTTCATGGGCGCTGGTAGCGGCAGTTACGCGGCGGCGAACGCGTTCCTGGACGGGCTGATGGCCCACCGCCGGTCCCTGGGCCTGCCGGGGTTGTCGCTGGCGTGGGGCCTGTGGGATCAGGCCACCGGTATGGCGGCGAACACCGACGAGTTGACCAGGGCCCGGATGAACCGGCGTGGCGGACTCCAGTTGATGACGCAGGCCGAGGGCATGGATCTGTTCGACTCCGCCCTCGGCATGGAGCAGGCGTTGCTGGTGCCCGCGAAGCTGGATCTGCGCGGGGTCCGCGCCGACGCCTCGGCAGGCGGTGTGGTGCCGCACATGCTGCGCGGCCTGGTCCGTACGGGCCGGCGGCAGGCGCGCTCGGGCGGCGCCGGCGGAGACCGCGGCCGGCTTGCCGAGCGGCTGGCCGGGCTCACCCCTGAGGATCAGCTGACGCTGCTGCTGGACCTGGTACGCGGCCAGGTCGCGGCGGTGCTCGGGCACTCCGGTCCGGGTGCCGTCCGGGCGGACGCGGCGTTCAAGGACGCCGGGTTCGACTCGTTGACGTCGGTGGAGCTGCGCAATCGGCTGCGCGAGGCGACCGGCCTGAAGCTGCCCGCCACGCTGGTGTTCGACCATCCGAGCCCGCAGGCACTCGCTCGCCACCTGCGCGACGAACTGGGCGACGCCGCGCCGACGACGGTTGCGCCGACGGTCCTGGCCGCCGACCCCGAGGAGCCGATCGCCATCGTGGGCATGGCGTGCCGCTTGCCCGGTGGTGTGGCCGGGCCGGAGGACCTGTGGCGGTTGGTGATCGATCGCCGGGACGCGGTGTCCGGGTTCCCCACCGACCGCGGCTGGGACCTGGAGGGCCTGTTCGACCCCGACCCGGAGCGCCCGGGCACGTCGTACACCAGTCAGGGCGGCTTCCTGCATGAGGCGGGGCTCTTCGACGCCGGGTTCTTCGGGATCTCGCCGCGTGAGGCGCTGGCGATGGACCCGCAGCAGCGGTTGCTGCTCGAAACGTCGTGGGAGGCGCTGGAGGCCACCGGTGTTGACGCGACCTCCCTGAAGGGCACCGACGTCGGCGTGTTCACCGGCGCCTTCGGCCAGGGCTACGTCGCGCCGGGGGCCAGCGTGGTCACGCCGGAGCTGGAGGGCTTCGCGGGCACCGGCGGATCGTCGAGCGTGGCGTCGGGCCGGGTGTCCTACGTCTTCGGCTTCGAGGGCCCGGCGATCACGATCGACACGGCCTGTTCGTCCTCACTGGTGGCCATCCACCTGGCCGCACAGGCGCTGCGGCAGGGCGAGTGCTCGATGGCGCTGGCCGGCGGCGTGACCGTCATGGCGAATCCGGGCGCCTTCGTCGAGTTCTCCCGGCAGCGGGGGTTGGCCGTCGATGGGCGCTGCAAGGCGTTCGCCGCCGCCGCCGACGGCACCGGCTGGGCCGAGGGTGTCGGCGTGGTGGTCCTCGAACGCCTGTCGGTGGCGCGGGAGCGTGGGCACACGATCCTGGCCGTGCTGCGGGGCAGCGCGGTGAACCAGGACGGCGCGTCCAACGGCCTCACCGCCCCGAACGGTCCGTCGCAGCAGCGGGTGATCCGCCGGGCGCTGGCCAGCGCCGGACTGGTCCCGTCCGAGGTGGACGTGGTGGAGGCTCACGGCACCGGCACCGCCCTGGGTGACCCGATCGAGGCGCAGGCCCTGCTGGCCACGTACGGCCAGGACCGTGATCCCGGCACCCCGTTGTGGCTGGGGTCGTTGAAGTCGAACATCGGTCACTCGCAGGCGGCCGCTGGCGTGGCCGGCGTGATCAAGGTTGTGCAGGCGTTGCGGCACGGGATGATGCCGGCGACGCTGCACGTGGACGCGCCCACGCCGGAGGTCGACTGGTCCACCGGCGCGGTCGAGCTGCTGACGGAGGCGCGGGACTGGCCGCGGAACGGCCACCCGCGTCGGGCCGGGGTGTCCGCGTTCGGCGTCAGCGGCACGAACGCGCACCTCATCCTGGAGGAAGCGCCGCCGCAGGACGGCACGTCCGACCCCGGTCCGGCTGCGTCCCCGGACGTGCTGCCCGTGGTGGTGTCCGCGCGCAGCACCACCTCGCGGGCGCTGCAGGCCGGCCGGCTCGCGGCGTACCTCGAGGGTGCCGACGACGTGCCGCTGGCGAGCGTGGCCGGAGCACTGGTGTCCGGTCGGGCCGCGCTGACCGAGCGCTCCGTGGTGGTGGCGGGCTCCCGGGCCGAGGCGACGGCCGGGCTCGCGGCGCTGGCGCGCGGCGAGAACGCGGCCGGTGTGGTCACCGGTCGGGTCGGTGCGCCGGGCAAGGTCGCGTGGGTGTTCCCGGGCCAGGGCACGCAGTGGGCCGGAATGGGCCGGGAGCTGCTGGACTCGTCGCCGGTCTTCGCCGAGCGGATCGCCGAGTGCGCGGTCGCGTTGGCGCCGTGGGTGGACTGGTCGTTGATCGACGTGCTGCGTGGCGACGCCGCGCCCGAGGTGATGGACCGGGTCGACGTGCTGCAGCCGGCCAGCTTCGCCATGATGGTCGGGCTGGCCGCGGTGTGGCGGTCGTGTGGGCTGCGACCGGACGCCGTTGTCGGTCACTCCCAGGGCGAGATCGCCGCTGCCTGCGTGGCGGGTGCGCTGTCGCTCCAGGACGCGGCACGGGTGGTGGCGTTGCGCAGTCAGGCCATCGCCACGGTGCTGTCCGGGCGGGGTGGCATGGCGTCGGTGGCCCTGAGCGAGGACGAGGCGGTCGCGCGGTTGGCGCCGTGGGCGGACCAGGTCCAGGTCGCCGCGGTCAACAGTCCCACCTCGGTGGTGATCGCGGGCGACGCCCGGGCGCTGGACGAGGCGCTCGGGTCGCTGGCGGGTGACGGCGTCCGGGTGCGGCGGGTGGCGGTCGACTACGGCTCGCACACCAACCAGGTGGAGACGATCCGCGACCTGCTCGCCGAGACGCTGGCGGACGTGCGCGCGCAGGCTCCGACGGTGCCGTTCTACTCGACCGTGACCCGCGAATGGATCCGCGACGCCGGGGTCGTGGACGGCGGATACTGGTACCGGAACCTGCGTAACCAGGTGCGGTTCGGGCCGGCCGTCGCTGATCTGATCGGCCAGGACTACGGCGTGTTCGTGGAGATCAGCGCCCATCCGGTGCTGGTCCAGCCGATCAGCGAGATCGTGGACGACGCCGATGTCGTGGTGACGGGATCGGTGCGGCGCGACGACGGTGGCCTGCGGCGCCTGTTGACGTCGATGGCCGAGTTGTTCGTCCGGGGCGTGTCGGTGGACTGGACCGGCGTGCTGCCCCCGGTGGCCCGGCGGGTGGAGCTGCCGACCTACGCCTTCGACCACCGGCACTACTGGCTGCGTCAGCCCACCGACTCGGCTACTGACGCGGCGTCGCTGGGACAGGCTGCGGCCGACCACCCGCTGCTGGGCGCGGTGGTGCAGCTGCCGCAGTCGGACGGCCTGGTGTTCACGTCGCTGCTGTCGGTGCGGTCGCATCCGTGGCTCGTCGATCACGCGGTCGGCGGGGTCGTGATCCTTCCCGGCAGCGGGCTGGTGGAGCTGGCCGTGCGCGCCGGTGACGAGGCCGGGTGCTCGGCGCTGGACGAGCTGGTGATCGAGGCGCCGCTGGTGGTGCCCGAGCAGGGCGGGGTGCGGGTGCAGGTGGCCCTGAGCGGACCGGGTGCAGGCGGCGCGCGCGCGGTGGAGGTGTACTCCCGACGCGACGGCGGCACGGGTGCGTGGACACGGCATGCCACCGGTGTGCTGTCAGCGGCACCGAGTGGCGGCGGCACCGGGTTCGACTTCACCGCCTGGCCGCCGCGGGACGCGGAGTCGGTCGACGTCGAGGACTTCTACGCCGACCTGGCTGAGCGCGGCTACGGCTACGGCCCCGCGTTCCAGGGGCTGCGCGCGGTGTGGCGGCGGGGTGACGAGGTGTTCGCCGAGGTCGCCCTGCCTGAGGAGCGGCGAGCGGAGGCGGGTCGGTTCGGCATCCACCCGGCGTTGCTGGACGCCGCGCTGCAGGCCGCCACGGCCGGCGCCACCGCGCGGCAGCCGGGCGAGGCGGTGCTCGCGTTCGCGTGGAACGGGTTCGTGCTGCACGCCGCGGGCGCCGAGGCGCTGCGGGTGCGGCTCGCGCCGCACGGGCCGGAAGCGCTGACCGTCGAAGCGGCCGACGAGACCGGCGGGCCGGTGCTGACGATGGACTCGCTGGTGTCCCGTCCGGTGTCGGCGGCGCAACTGGGGGCCACGGCGCACGACGTCCGTGACTCGGTGTTCCGGGTGGACTGGGCCGAACTGCCCGCTTCCGCCGCCGAGCCCGTGTCGTCGTGGGTGCCGGTGGCCACGACCGACGACGTGGCGGCGCTGGCCCAGGGCGGCGACCTGCCGCCGGTGGCGGTCGTCGACGTCGCCGGCGTCGACGGTCCACTCGCGGTGACGTCCCGAGTGCTGGAGGTCGTACAGGCGTGGATGACCGCGCCTCGGCTCGAGGAGGTACGGCTGGTGGTCCGCACCCGCGGTGCCGTACCCGCCGGTGGCGATCACCTGGTGACCGACCCGGCCGCCGCGGCGGTGTGGGGACTGGTCCGTTCCGCCCAGGCCGAGAACCCGGACCGGATCGTCCTGGTGGACGCCGACCCCGCCGCTGAGGTCGGCGCGGATCTGGTGCTCGCGGCCGGTGAGCCGCAGCTCGCCGTACGCGGGAGCACCCTCTCGGTTCCGCGACTCGCCCGCACCACCGGCCAGCTCCAGGACACGCCGGTCGTCTTCAGGCCGGAAGGAACGGTGCTGGTCTCGGGTGCCGGCGCGTTGGGCGGCCTGGTGGCCCGGCACCTGGTTACGCGGCACGGTGTGCGGCGGCTGGTGCTGGCCAGCCGCCGAGGGCCGGCCGCCGAAGGGATGGCCGAGCTGGTCACCGACCTGACCGAGCAGGGCGCGGACGTGTCGGTGGTGGCCTGCGACGTGTCCGACCGGGATCAGGTCGCGGCCCTGCTGGCCGAGCACCCGTTGACCGGCGTCGTGCACACGGCCGGTGTGTTCGACGACGGGTTGATCGGCGGGCTGACCCCGCAACGGCTGGCCGGAGTGTTCGCGTCCAAGGTCGACGCGGTGCGGCACCTCGACGAGCTGACCCGGGGCACGGATCTGGACGCATTCGTCGTGTTCTCGTCGGTCGCGGGTGTGGTCGGCGGCGGCGGTCAGGGCAGTTACGCGGCGGCGAACGCGTTCCTGGACGCGGCGATGGCCCACCGGCGCGCGGCGGGGCTGCCGGGGCTGTCGCTGGCCTGGGGCCTGTGGGAGCGGAGCACCGGCATGGCCACCCACCTCAGCGTCGTCGACCACGCGCGGGCGAGCCGCGGTGGTGTCCTGGAGCTGACCCGGGCCGAGGGGCTGGGAATGTTCGACATCGCGTTGCGCATGGACCACGCGCTGCTGGTGCCGATCAAGCTGGACCCGGCGGTGATGCGGGCGGACGCCGCAGCCGGTGGCGCCGTGCCGTCGCTGCTGCGCGGTCTGGTTCGCGCCGGCAGGCAGCAGGCGCGGGCGGCGGCCGCGCCGGACGACACGCTGGTTCGCCGGCTCGGCGGGCTCACCCCGGCCGACCAGGAGGCACTGCTCCTGGACGTGGTCCGTGCCCAGGTCGCGGTCGTGCTGGGGCATGCGGACCCGCAGGACGTACGGGCGGACCTGGCGTTCAAGGATGTCGGGTTCGACTCGTTGACGTCGGTGGAGCTGCGCAACCGGCTGCGTGAGGCGACCGGGTTGAAGCTGCCGCCCACGCTGGTCTTCGACTACCCGAACCCGCTGGTGCTCGCCAACCACCTTCGAGCGCAACTGCGCCCGGACGGCGCCGCCCCCGCCGCGGGCGCCGCCACTGACGCCGATGAGGCGCGGCTGCGGCAGGCCCTCGCGTCGGTCCCGCTGGCGCGGTTGCGCGCGGCAGGACTGGTCGACGCCCTGCTCGAGCTCGCCGGCCCGGGTGAGCTGGACGACGGCGTCGGGGACGGGACCGGTGACGAGCGGGCGATCGCCGACCTGGACGTCGACGATCTCGTGGACCTGGTGCTCGGCGGTGAGTAGTCCCGTGCGGCCCGACATCTGCTACCGACTGATTGGGGGCGCCTGGTGAGTGCGTCGTATGAGAGGGTCGTCGAGGCGCTGCGGCGGTCGGTGGCCGAGGCCGGCGAGCTGAGGGAGCGCAACCGTCAGCTCCTCGGCGCGTCCCGGGAGCCGATCGCCATCGTCGGGATGGCCTGCCGGTTGCCGGGTGGCGTAACCGGGCCCGCGGACCTGTGGCGGCTGGTGTCCGAGGGCCGGGACGCGGTGTCGGGCTTCCCGACGGACCGCGGCTGGGAACTGGAGACCCTGTTCGATCCGGACCCCGACCACTCGGGCACCTCGTACGTCAGCCAGGGCGGTTTCCTGCACGAGGCGGGGCTGTTCGACGCGGGCTTCTTCGGGATCTCGCCGCGTGAGGCGCTGGCCATGGATCCGCAGCAGCGGCTGCTGCTGGAGGCATCGTGGGAGGCCTTCGAGAACGGCGCCGTCGACCCGACGTCGCTGAAGGGCCACGACGTCGGCGTGTTCGTCGGCGCGGCCCCGCAGGGCTACGGGTCCGGTCCGATCGGGCCGGAGATGCAGAGCTTTGCGGGCACCGGGGTGGCGTCGAGCGTGGCCTCGGGCCGGGTGTCGTACGTCTTCGGTCTCGAGGGGCCCGCGGTCACGATCGACACCGCGTGTTCGTCGTCGTTGGTGGCGATGCACCTCGCGGCGCAGGCGCTGCGGCAGGGCGAGTGCTCGATGGCACTGGCCGGCGGGGCGATGGTGATGTCCAGCCCCAACTCCTTCGTCGTGTTCTCCCGGCAGCGCGGGCTGGCGGCGGACGGGCGGTGCAAGGCGTACGCGGACGGCGCGGACGGGATGGGCCTGGCCGAGGGCGTCGGCATGGTGCTCCTCGAGCGCCTGTCGGTGGCCCGGGAGCGCGGACACCGGGTCCTCGCCGTGCTGCGGGGTAGCGCGGTGAACCAGGACGGCGCGTCGAACGGGCTGACGGCGCCGAACGGCCCGTCCCAGCAGCGGGTGATCCGCAGCGCCCTGGCCAACGCCGGCCTGTCCCCGTCCGAGGTGGACGTCGTCGAGGGCCACGGGACCGGAACGTCCCTTGGTGACCCGATCGAGGCGCAGGCGTTGCTGGCGACGTATGGGCAGGGCCGCGATCCCGGGAAGCCGTTGTGGTTGGGGTCGTTGAAGTCGAACATCGGCCATGCGCAGGCCGCCGCTGGCGTGGCCAGCGTGATCAAGGTGGTGCAGGCGTTGCGGCACGGGGTGATGCCGCCCAGCCTGCACGTCGACGAGCCGACCACCGGGGTGGACTGGTCAGAGGGGGCGGTCGAGCTGCTGACCCAGGCACGCCGATGGCCGCGGGACGGACACCCGCGCCGAGCCGGTGTGTCGTCGTTCGGGGTCAGCGGGACGAACGCACATCTGATCATCGAGGAGGCACCCGAGGAGCCCACCGACGAGGTGACGACCCATGGGGTTGTGCCGCTCGTCGTGACGGCTCGGAGCGCGGCATCGCTGGCCGGTCAGGCGGATCGGCTGGCCGCGTCCATCCAGGAGGCGGGGATGCCGCTCGCGGGTGTGGCCGGCGCGTTGGTCTCGGGCCGGGCGGTGCTGGACGACCGCGCCGTCGTGGTGGCGGGTTCCGCCGAGGACGCGGTGGCCGGGCTCGGTGCGCTCGCCCGTGGCGAGGACGCCGTCGGTGTGGTGACCGGCAGCGGCCGCGCCCCCGGGAAGGTGGTGTGGGTGTTCCCCGGCCAGGGCTCGCAGTGGATCGGCATGGGCCGCGAGCTGTTGAACTCCTCGGCTGTCTTCGCCGAGCGGGTCGCCGAGTGCGCGACCGCCTTGAAGCCGTGGATCGACTGGTCGCTGGAGGACGTGCTGCGCGGCGACGCCGACCCCGACCTGATGGACCGCGTCGACGTGCTGCAGCCGGCCAGCTTCGCCGTGATGGTCGGCCTGGCGGCGGTGTGGGCGTCGGCGGGCGTACGGCCCGACGCCGTGCTGGGCCACTCGCAGGGTGAGATCGCGGCGGCGTGTGTGGCGGGGGCGCTGTCCCTCGAAGACGCCGCCCGGGTGGTGGCGCTGCGGAGCCAGGCCATCGCCTCGGCGCTGTCGGGTCGCGGTGGCATGGCCTCCGTCGCGTTGAGTGAGGACGACGTTCTCACCCGGCTGGCGCCGTGGGCGGACCGCGTCGAGGTGGCGGCGGTGAACAGTCCGTCGTCGGTGGTGATCGCCGGTGACGCCCGGGCGTTGGACGAGGCGCTGGAGTCGTTGGCGGGTCAGGGCGTCCGGGTGCGACGGGTGGCGGTGGACTACGCGTCGCACTCGCGGCACGTGGAGGACATCCGCGACACGCTGGCCACGGCCCTGGCCGGGATCACGGCGCAGGCGCCGGTGGTGCCGTTCCACTCAACGGTGACCGGCGAGTGGATCCGGGACGCCGGAGTCGTGGACGGTGACTACTGGTACCGGAACCTGCGCAACCAGGTCAGGTTCGCCCCGGCGGTCGCCGACCTGCTCGGCCGGCAGTTCGGGATCTTCCTTGAGGTCAGCGCGCATCCGGTGCTCGTCCAGCCGATCAGCGAGCTCGTGGACGACGCCGATGTCCTGGTCACGGGCTCGCTGCGGCGTGACGACGGTGGTCCGCGACGGCTGCTCACGTCGATGGCCGAGCTGTTCGTCCGCGGCGTCCCCGTGGACTGGGCCGCGATGCTGCCGGCCGGGGCGGCGTCCGCGCGGGTGGAGCTGCCGACCTACGCCTTCGACCGCCAGCACTACTGGCTCCGGTCGGCCGACGCGGCGACCGACGCGGCGTCGCTGGGTCAGTCGGCGACGGACCACCCGTTGCTCGGCGCGGTGGTGCGGCTGCCGCAGTCGGACGGGGTGGTGTTCACCTCACGGCTGTCGTTGCAGTCGCATCCGTGGCTGGCCGACCACGCGATCGGCGGCGTTGTGCTCTTTCCCGGCACCGGTCTGGTGGAGTTGGCGCTGCGGGCCGGCGACGAGGTCGGCTGCCCGGTGCTCGACGAGCTCGTGACGGAGACGCCGCTGGTGGTGCCCGAGCACGGCGGCGTCCGGGTCCAGGTCGCGGTGGGCGGACCGGACGACAACGGCGGGCGCCCGGTGGCCGTGTACTCGCTGCGCGAGGACGAAGCCGACGGGTGGACGCGGCACGCCACGGGTGTCGTGTCGGCGACGCCGAGCGGCACCGGCACGGGGTTCGACTTCACGGCGTGGCCGCCCTCGGGCGCGCAGCGGGTCGAGGTCGGAGACCTCTACACCGACCTGGTCGAGCGTGGTTACGCGTACGGGCCCGCGTTCCAGGGGGTGCGGACGGTGTGGCGGCGGGGCGAGGAGGTGTTCGCCGAGGTCGCCCTGCCTGAGGAGCATCGCGAGGAGGCTGCCGGGTACGGCATCCACCCCGCGTTGCTGGACGCGGCCCTGCAGACCGGCACCGTCGCCGCCGCGGCAGCCGGGACGGAAGAGCAGCCCGGACGGTCGGTGATGCCGTTCGCGTGGAACGGGCTCGTGCTGCACGCCGTGGGTGCGTCGGCGTTGCGGGTCCGGGTCGCGCCCGGTGGCCCGGACGCGATGACCGTCGAGGCCGCCGACCAGGCCGGCGGTCCGGTCCTCACGATGGACTCGTTGGTGTTGCGCGCCGTCTCCACCGAACAGGTGGACGCGACGGGTGCCAACTCCCTGTTCCAGGTCGACTGGACCGAACTGCCCGCGGTCGCGGGGCAGCCGTCGCCGTCGTGGGTGGCGGTGGCCACCGCCGACGACGTGGCCGCCCTGACCGAGCCGCCCGCAGCGGCATTGCTGGAGGCGGTCGGCGACGGCGACGCGCTGGCCGTGACGTCGCGGGTGCTGGCGGTCGTGCAGGCGTGGCTGACGGCAGCCGAACTGGACGAGTCGCGGCTCGTGGTGGCCACCCGGGGCGCGATGCCCGCCGGCGACGGCGTGGTGACGGACCCGGCCGCGTCGGCCGTGTGGGGTCTGGTGCGTGCCGCCCAGGCAGAGAACCCGGACCGGATCGTGCTGCTGGACTGCGATCCCGCCGCCTCCGACGGACCGCAGGCGGTGCTGGGTGCGGTGCTGGCCAGTGGGGAACCGCAGGTCGCGGCGCGCGGGATGACCCTGTCCGTGCCGCGTCTCGCCCGCGTCGGCCCGGCCGCGGACTCCCCGGCCGGGTTCGGCCCGGACGCGACGGTGCTGGTCTCGGGCGCCGGATCGTTGGGCGCTCTCGCGGCCCGCCGCCTGGTTACTCGGCACGGTGTGCGGCGTCTGGTGCTGGCCAGCCGCCGGGGCCGCGACGCCGACGGGGTGCCGGAGCTGGTCGCCGAGCTGACCGAGCAGGGCGCCGACGTGTCGGTGCGGGCCTGTGACCTGTCCGACCGGGATCAGGTCGCGGCCCTGCTGGCGGAGCAGCGTCCGACCGCTGTCGTGCACACAGCGGGAGTGTTCGACGCCGGGGTGGTCGGGGCGTTGACCCCGGACAAACTGGCCCGGGTGTTCGCACCGAAGGTCGACGCGGCGCGGCACCTGGACGAGTTGACCCGCGACCTCGACCTCGGCGCGTTCGTCGTGTACTCGTCCGCCTCGTCGATCTTCATGGGCGCGGGCAGCGGCGGCTACGCGGCCGCCAACGCCTACCTGGACGGCCTGATGGCCCATCGCAGGGCGGCGGGCCTGCCGGGGCTGTCGCTGGCCTGGGGGCCATGGCAGCAGCTCACCGGCATGGCGGACACCATCGACGACCTCACTCTGGATCGGATGAGCCGGCGCGAGGGGCGCGGGGGCGTCCTGGGTCTCGGGTCCGAGGATGGCATGGATCTGTTCGACGCCGCTCTGGCGTCCGGGCCGGCGCTGCTGGTGCCGGTCAAGCTGGACCTGCGGGAGGTCCGTGCCGATGCTGCCACCGGCGGCGGCGTACCACACCTGCTGCGAGGCCTGGTCCGGGTGAGCCGGCAGTCGGCGCGGGCGGCGTCCGCCGGGGACGGTGGGCTGGGCCGCCGACTCGCCGAGCTCGCCCCGGCCGACCAGGAGGCACTGCTGCTGGACCTGGTACGTGCCCAGGTCGCGGTCGTGCTCGGGCACTCCGAAGCGGGTGCCGTCCGGGTGGACGGGGCGTTCAAGGACGCCGGGTTCGACTCGCTCACGTCGGTGGAGCTGCGCAACCGGCTGCGCGAGGCGACCGGTCTGAAGCTGCCCGCAACCCTGGTCTTCGACTACCCGAACGCGCAGGTCCTCGCCCGTCACCTGCGCGACGAACTCGCCGTCGACGAGATGTCCCCGGTCGACTCCGTACTGGCCAATCTCGCCGGCCTGGAGTCGGCGATCGGGTCCGCGGCCTCCGACGACGAGGCCCGCGACCGCATCACCACGCGCCTGCGGGAACTGCTGAACGCAGCGGAGGCGGCGGCCGATCCGGACCCGTCCGACGATGACCTGGAAGCCGCCAGCGACGACGAACTCTTCGCCCTCGTCGACCGCTTCGCCTGACCACCGCACGACCCGCACGCTGCGGATCCACCGACGGCAATCGCACACGGACATCCCCTGGGAGCTGAGTTCAATGGCTGACGAGGCACAACTCCGCGACTACCTCAAGAGGGCCATCGGTGACGCCCGCGACGCCCGCAGGCGGCTGCGTGAGGTCGAGGACCAGGCGCGGGAGCCGATCGCCATCGTGGGTATGGCGTGCCGGTACCCGGGCGGGGTGTCCTCGCCGGAGGACCTGTGGCACGTGGTGGCGAACGGGGTCGACACCGTCGCCGGCTTTCCCACCGACCGCGGCTGGGACCTCGCGGCCCTGTTCGACCCGGACCCCGACCGTCCGGGCACGTCGTACACGAGCCAGGGTGGCTTCCTCGACGGTGCGGGACTGTTCGACGCTGGATTCTTCGGGATCTCGCCGCGTGAGGCGCTGGCGATGGATCCGCAGCAGCGGTTGCTGCTGGAGACCTCCTGGGAGGCGATGGAACGGGCGGGCGTCGACCCGGTGTCGTGGAGAGGCAGCGACGTCGGGGTGTTCGCCGGGCTGTCCAGCCAGGGCTACGGGGCCAGCTCCGGTCGTCAGGTCGCGCCGGAGCTCGAGGGTTTCGCGGGCACGGGTGCCGCCCCGTGCATCGCGACTGGCCGAGTGTCGTACGTGCTCGGTTTCGAGGGGCCCGCGGTGACGGTGGACACGGGGTGTTCGTCGTCGTTGGTGGCGATGCACCTGGCCGTGCAGGGACTGCGGCAGGGCGAGTGTTCGGCGGCGCTGGCGGGCGGCGCGATGGTGATGGCTCAACCCGGCTCCTTCCTGTCGTTCTCCCGGCAGCGAGGGCTGGCCACCGATGGGCGGTGCAAGGCGTACGCGGACAGCGCGGACGGGATGGGCTTGGCCGAGGGTGTCGGCATGGTGCTCCTCGAACGCCTGTCGGTGGCCCGCGAGCGTGGGCATCGGGTGCTGGCGGTGCTGCGGGGCATCGCGGTGAACCAGGACGGCGCGTCGAACGGGCTGACGGCGCCGAACGGCCCGTCCCAGCAGCGCGTGATCCGCGCCGCCCTGGCCAATGCCGGGCTACGGGCGTCCGAGGTCGACGTCGTCGAGGGCCACGGTACGGGCACGGTGCTGGGTGACCCGATCGAGGCGCAGGCGTTGCTGGCCACCTACGGCCAGGGCCGCGCCCCGGAGCTTCCGCTGTGGCTGGGCTCGGTGAAGTCGAACATCGGGCACACTCAGGCGGCGGCGGGCGTGGCCGGCGTGATCAAGATGGTGCAGGCGCTGCGGCACGGCGTCCTACCGGCGACGCTGCACGTACAGCAGCCCAGCACCGAGGTGGACTGGTCCGCCGGCGCGGTGGAGTTGCTGACCGAGGCGCGCGAGTGGCCTCGGGGCGAGCGTCCGCGCCGGGCGGGGGTGTCGTCGTTCGGGATCAGCGGGACGAACGCGCACCTGATCATCGAGGAGGCACCCGAGGATCCGGCGCCGGCCGAACGGACGCCCCCCGACGGGGTGGTGCCGCTGGTGGTATCGGCGCGCAGCACCGGGGCGTTGACCGGGCAGGCCGGGCGGCTCGCGTCGTACCTCGAGTCGGGTGCGGCGTCGCTGGCCGGTGTGGCCGGCGCGTTGGTGTCCGACCGGGCACTGCTCGGCGAGCGTGCCGTGGTGGTGGCCGGCTCTGGTGAGGAGGCGCTCGCCGGCCTGGCGGCGCTGTCCCGCGGCCAGGACGCCGCCGGCTTGGTGACCGGCAGCGCCGGGGTGCCGGGGAAGGTGGTGTGGGTGTTCCCGGGTCAGGGTTCGCAGTGGCTCGGAATGGGCCGTGAACTGCTCGGATCCTCGCCGGTCTTCGCCGAGCGGATCTCCGAGTGTGCCGCCGCCCTGGCGCCGTGGGTCGACTGGTCGCTCGTGGACGTGCTGCACGGCGAGACCGCCCCCGGAATGCTGGACCGGGTCGACGTGGTGCAGCCGGCGAGCTTCGCGGTGATGGTGGGCCTTGCCGCGGTGTGGGCGTCGGTGGGCGTGGTTCCCGACGCCGTGGTGGGCCACTCGCAGGGTGAGATCGCAGCGGCCTGTGTGGCGGGTGCGTTGTCGTTGGAGGACGCGGCTCGGGTGGTGGCGCTGCGCAGCCGGGCCATCGCCGCGAAGCTGTCCGGCCGGGGCGGCATGGCGTCGGTCGCGCTGAGCGAGGACGAGGCGGTCGCACGGTTGCGGCCGTGGGCTGACCGGGTCGAGGTGGCGGCGGTGAACAGTCCGTCATCGGTGGTGGTCGCCGGCGATGCCCAGGCGTTGGACGAGGCGCTGGAGGTGTTGTCCGGCCAGGATGTTCGGGTCCGGCGAGTGGCGGTGGACTACGCCTCGCACACCCGACACGTGGAGGACATCCGGGAAGCACTCGCCGACGCGCTGGCGGGGATCACGGCACAGGCCCCGGTGGTGCCGTTCCACTCGACCGTGACGGGGGAGTGGATCCGGGACGCCGGGGTCGTCGACGGCGCGTACTGGTACGCGAACCTGCGTAACCAGGTGGGGTTCGGGCCTGCGGTGGCCGACCTGGTCAGGCAGGGACATCGGGTGTTCGTGGAGGTCAGTGCGCACCCGGTGCTGGTGCAGCCGATCAGCGAGATCGTCGACGACGCCGATGCCGTGGTGACGGGGACGCTACGTCGGGACGACGGCGGCCCGCGACGGCTGCTGACCTCGATCGCCGAGTTGTTCGTCCGAGGCGTCGCGGTCGACTGGAACGGCGTCCTTCCTCCTGTCACAGGGCATGTGGACCTGCCCACCTATGCGTTCGACCACCAGCACTTCTGGCTCCAGGCCGAGGAGTCCGCGACCGACGCGGCGTCGCTTGGTCAGTCGGCGACGGGTCACCCACTGCTGGAAGCGATGGTCCAGTTGCCCCGATTCGGCGGCCTCGTGTTCACCTCACGCCTGTCGCTACGGTCGCATCCCTGGCTGGCTGACCACGCGGTGGACGGGGTCGTGCTCCTGCCCAGCAGTGCGCTGGTGGAGTTGGCGGTGCGGGCCGGCGATGAGGTGGGGTGTCCGGTACTGGACGAGCTCACGACGGAGTCGCCGCTGGTGGTGCCCGAGCACGGCGGGGTCCGGGTGCAGGTGGCCCTGAGCGGACCGGGCGAGAACGGCGTGCGGACCGTGGACGTGTACGCCCTACTGGACGGCGGGGAGGGGTGGACGCGGCATGCCACCGGCGTTCTGTCCGCCGCGCAGTTGCCGGTCAAGGATGTCGACTTCACGGCGTGGCCGCCACCAGGTGCCCAGCAGGTCGAGGTTGAGGACTTCTACCCCGACCTGATCGAGCGTGGTCACGGCTACGGGCCCGCCTTCCAATGCCTGCGCGCGGTGTGGCAGCGGGGCGAGGAGGTATTCGCCGAGGTCGCCCTGTCGGACGACATGCGTACCCAGGCGGACCGCTTCGGTGTTCATCCCGCCTTGCTGGACGCGGCCCTGCAGCCGACGCTGCTCAGCGTCGCTGGCGGCCCGGACGAGCCGTGGCTGCCGCTCGACTGGAACGCGATGGCGCTGCACGCAGCCGGCGCCTCGGCACTGCGGGTGCGGCTGGTGCCCGGCCGGCCTGGCACTGTCTCGCTGGAGGCGGCTGACGGGGTCGGCGCTCTGGTGCTGACGGCCGACTCGGTCGTGTCCCGGCCGGTGTCCGTGGAGAAGATCGCTGCGACGACGGATACGCACGACTCGCTGTTCCGCGTGGAGTGGACCGAACTGCCCGCCACGGCGGTGGACCCGGTCGACAGTCGGCCCGACGTCGAGGTCCTGGAGGTGGCCGGAGAGCACGACGCCCTTGCCGTGACCTCGCGGGTGCTGGCTGCTCTGCAGACGTGGCTGGCTGGGCCGGAGGAGTCGCGGCTGGTGGTCGTGACTCGAGGGGCGGTGCCTGCCGGCAACGGGATGGTGGCCGATCCGGCCGCGGCGGCGGTGTGGGGGCTGATGCGTTCTGCTCAGGCCGAGAACCCGGGCCGAATCACCCTGCTGGACCTGGATCCCGACGGTGCCGTCGAGCAGCTGCTGGGGTTGGTGCTGGCGAGCGAGGAACCGCAGGCCGCGGTGCGCGGAGGGGCCCTCTTCGTGCCGCGCCTGGCCCGTGCCGATGAGCAGGCGCGGGAGGCTCCCGCCGTGTTCGATCCGGAAGGGACTGTCCTGGTTTCTGGTGCGGGCGTGCTCGGGGCGGTGGTGGCCCGGCAACTGGTGGTCCGGCACGGTGTGCGGCGTCTCGTGTTGGCCAGCAGGCGGGGCCCGGACGCTGACGGTGTGGCCGACCTGATCGCGGAGCTGACGGAGCATGGCGCCGAGGCATCGGTCGTCGCCTGCGACCTGTCCGACCGGGACCGCGTGTCGGCCCTGCTGACGGAGTACCGCCCGACCGGTGTCGTGCACACGGCGGGTGTTCTCGATGACGGTGTGATTGAGGCGTTGACTCCGCAGCGGTTGGCGCGGGTGTTCGCGCCCAAGGTGGACGCGGTGCGGCATCTCGACGAGCTGACCCGCGGCATGGACCTCGATGCGTTCGTGGTGTTCTCGTCCGGGTCGGGCGTGTTCGGCTCTCCCGGGCAGGGCAACTACGCGGCGGCGAACGCCTTCCTGGACGCCGTGATGGCGAACCGTCGGGCGGGTGGCCTACCTGGGTTGTCGTTGGCGTGGGGCCTGTGGGAGCAGGCCACCGGCATGACCGAGCATCTCGGCGGGGCGGACCAGGCGCGGATGAGCCGCGGCGGCGTGCGGGCGATGACGCCGGCGGAAGGCATGAAACTGTTCGACGCCGCGCTGGCGTCCGAGCGGGCGCTGCTGGTACCGGTCAAGCTCGACCTCCGGGGGGTGCGTGCCAGCGGTGTGGTGCCGCATCTGCTGCGCGGTCTGGTGCGGTCGGGACGGCAGCAGGCGCGGACCGCGGCCGGCGGGGACGGTGGGCTGGCCCAGCGGCTGGCCGGACTCGCCCCGGCGGAGCAGGATTCGCTGCTGTTGGACCTGGTGCGTGCTCAGGTCGCGGTCGTGCTCGGGTACTCCGGAGCGGCGGCCGTTCGTTCGGACGGGGCGTTCAAGGACACCGGGTTCGATTCGTTGACGTCACTGGAGCTGCGCAACCGGCTGCGGGAGGCGACCGGCCTGAAACTGCCGGCCACGATGGCGTTCGACTACCCCACCCCGTACCTCCTCGCGCGTCACCTGCGCGACGAGCTCGGCACCGGCGGCGACGCGATCGCCCAGGTCAACACCAGGATCGGGGAGGTCGAGTCGCTGATCGGCAGCCTGGCACTCGACGAGTCCACGAGGTCCGCCATCACGCTTCGCCTCCAGGGGCTGGTGGCCAAGTGCAACGGGGTCCGCGAGCAGGCGGACGTCGCGTCGGTGGCGGAGCAGCTCGAATCCGCGTCTGCCGACGATGTCCTCGACTTCATCGACGCGGAACTCGGACTCACCTGACATCGGTTCGAGGCTCCCCACCCCATCAACACCTTCGTGAGGACAGACGAGAATGGCCACGGACGAAAGACTCCTTCAGTACCTCAAGCGCGTCACGGCCGAACTGCACACCCTGCGCCAGCAGGGCTCGCGGCACGCCGATGAGCCGCTGGCCGTCGTGGGCATGGCGTGCCGGTTCCCCGGAGGTGTGTCGTCGCCGGAAGACCTGTGGCGGCTGGTGGCCGATGGGGTGGACGCCCTCTCCGACTTCCCCGAGGACCGGGGCTGGAACCTGGACGGCCTGTTCGACCCGGACCCCGACCGTCCCGGCACCTCGTACACCAGCCAGGGCGGCTTCCTGTCGGGCGCTGGGCAGTTCGACGCCGGCTTCTTCGGCATCTCGCCGCGTGAGGCGCTGGTGATGGACCCGCAGCATCGGTTGCTGCTGGAGACGTCGTGGGAAGCCTTGGAGGACGCCGGCGTCGACCCGGCGTCGGTGAAGGGCACTGACGTCGGGGTGTTCTTCGGCGTGTTCACCCAGGGCTACGGGGCCGGCTCGATCACGCCGGAGCTGGAGGGCTTCGCTGGCACCGGGTCGGCGTCGAGCGTGGCGTCCGGCCGGGTGTCGTACACCTTCGGCTTCGAAGGACCGGCGGTCACGATCGATACGGCCTGTTCGTCGTCGCTGGTGTCGATCCACCTGGCCGCACAGGCGTTGCGGCTGGGTGAGTGCTCGATGGCGCTGGCCGGTGGCGCGACCGTGATGCCGACGCCCGGCACCTTCGTGGCGTTCTCCCGGCAGCGGGTGCTGGCCGCCGATGGGCGGAGCAAGGCGTTCGCCGCGGCCGCGGACGGCACCGGCTGGTCCGAGGGTGTCGGTGTCGTGGTGCTGGAGCGCCTGTCGGTGGCGCGTGAGCGCGGGCACCCGATCCTGGCGGTGCTGCGGGGCAGCGCGGTGAACCAGGACGGCGCTTCGAACGGTCTGACCGCTCCCAACGGACCGTCGCAGCAGCGGGTGATCCGCAAGGCGCTGTCCGGCGCCGGGCTGACGCCATCGGATGTGGACGCCGTGGAGGCCCACGGGACGGGGACCGCGCTGGGTGACCCGATCGAGGCGCAGGCGCTCATCGCGACCTACGGTCAGGGCCGCGAGCCGGACCGGCCGCTGTGGCTGGGCTCGATCAAGTCCAATATCGGTCACACGCAGGCAGCCGCAGGCGTGGCCGGTGTGATCAAAATGGTGCAGGCGCTGAGGCACGGCGTCCTGCCCCCCACGCTGCACGTGGACGAGCCCACGCCGCAGGTCGACTGGTCCGCTGGCGCGGTCGAGTTGCTGACCGAGGCCCGCGGCTGGCCGAGCAACGGTCAGCCGCGCCGGGCCGGCGTGTCCGCATTCGGGATCAGCGGGACCAACGCGCACGTGATCCTCGAGGAGGCGCCCGCCGCCGACGACGCGACGGATTCGACGGATGCGCCCACCGGGCTGGTGCCGCTGGTGGTCTCGGCGGGCAGCGCGGCCTCGCTGACGGCGCAAGCGGGTCGGCTCGCATCGTTCCTCGAAGGTGCCGAGGTGCCGCTGGCGCGGGTGGCTGGGGCGTTGCTGTCCGAACGGGCGCTGCTGGGTGAGCGCGCCGTGCTGTTCGCGGGTTCGACCGAGCAGGCGCTGGCCGGGCTGGGCGCGCTGGCGAGCGGTGAGACCGCGCCCGACGTGGTGACCGGTTCGGGTGTGCCGGGCAAGGTCGTGTTGGTGTTTCCGGGGCAGGGCTCGCAGCGAGTCGGCATGGGCAGTGGGCTGTACGAACGGTATCCGGTGTTCGCGCGGGCGTTCGACGAGGCCTGCGAGCACTTGGACTCGTGTCTGGCCGGGTGGATTGACCACCCGGTGCGGGACGTGGTGCTGAACAGGGTGCCGCGCAGTGGTGACTTCCTGAACCAGACGGTGTTCACGCAGGCCGGCCTGTTCGCCCTGGAATGCGCGCTGTACCGGCTCGTGGAGTCGTGGGGCGTGCGACCGGATGTGGTGATCGGGCATTCGATCGGCGAGATCACCGCTGCCTACGCGGCCGGGGTGCTGTCGTTGGCCGACGCGGCACGGGTGGTCGCGGCCCGCGGCCGGCTCATGCAAGCGCTGCCGCCGGACGGGGCGATGGTCGCGGTGGCCGCCAGCGAAGCGGAGGTCGTCGAGTTCCTGGGCGACAACGTGGAGCTCGCGGCGGTCAACGGCCCATCCTCCGTCGTGCTCTCCGGCGACCACGACGCCGTCCTCGTGGCAGCGGACCGGCTGCGCGAGCGCGGACACAAGGCAAAGCAGCTCGTGGTCTCGCACGCGTTCCACTCGCACCAGATGGAGCCGATGTTGGCCGGGTTCGCCGCTGAGCTCGCCGGCGTGGCATGGCAGTCGCCGGCGATCCCGTTGGTGTCGAACGTGACCGGCCGGCTGGCGGAGCCCGGCGAATTCGCGGACCCACGGTACTGGGCCGAGCACGTACGCCGGCCGGTGCGGTTCGCCGACGGGATCGCGGCCGCGGTGGAGCACGGCGGAACCCTGTTCGTGGAACTCGGACCGGGTGCGGCGCTGACCGCGATGGCGGCGGAGACCGCCGTGGTGATGGACACCGAGGTCATCTGCGTCCCGGCCCTGCGCGACGGCCGCCCGGAGGATCGGACACTGCTCACCGCGGTCGCCGAGTTGTTCGTCCGCGGTGTCCCCGTCGACTGGACCACGATGCTGCCGCCGGTGACCGGGCACGTCGACTTGCCGACGTATGCCTTCGACCGTCAGAACTACTGGCTCCCGCCAGGCGAGTCTGCGGCAGACGCCGCGTCGCTGGGGCAGTCCGTGGTCGACCATCCGCTGTTGGGTGCGGTGGTGCGGTTGCCGCAGTCGGACGGGCTCGTGTTCACGTCGCTACTGTCTATCCGGTCGCATCCGTGGCTGGCCGATCACGCGATCGGTGGCGTGGTGCTTGTCGCGGGGACCGGGTTGGTCGAGCTGGCGGTCCGCGCGGGCGACGAGGTCGGGTGCGGGGTGCTCGAGGAACTCGTGATCGAGGCACCGATGGTCGTCCCTGAGCGCGGCGGTGTGCGGGTGCTGGTGGCTGTTGGTGGCCCGGGAGAGACCGGGACGCGCACGGTGGACGTGTACTCGCGGCGCGACGACGTGGATGCCTGGACCCGGCATGCCACGGGATTCCTGTCGGACGGGCCGGCGGCGCAGGGCTCCGGGTTCGACTTCGCCGCGTGGCCGCCGCAGGGTGCGCGGCCGGTCGAGTTGGCGGACTTCTACCCAGACCTGGCGGATCGTGGCTACGCGTACGGTCCGTCGTTCCAGGGGTTGCGGACGGTGTGGCGGCGGGGCGAGGAGGTGTTCGCCGAGGTCGCGCTGCCGGAGGAGACCCGCACGCAGGCGGGCGGGTTCGGCATCCACCCCGGGTTGCTGGACTCTGCCCTGCACGCGGGCATGCTCGGCACCGCGGCGGCGGAGGATTCCGGGCCGCCGGTGCTGCCGTTCGCATGGAACGGGATGGTGCTGCACGCTGCCGGCGCGTCGGCGCTGCGGGTGCGGATGGTGTCCGCCGGGCCCAGCGCCATCTCGGTGGAAGCGGCCGACGAGACCGGTGCTCTCGTGGTGTCGGTGGATTCGCTGGTGTCCCGGCCGGTCTCCACCGCGCAGCTCGATGCGGCGGCGCACCCCCGCGACTCGTTGTTCCGGGTGGAGTGGACCGCGCTGCCCGCCACTGCCGCGGAGTCCACGCCCTCCTGGGTGCCGGTGGCGACCGTCGACGACGTGGCGGCCCTGGCTGACGATGCGCCCGCGGTGGCGGTGTTCGAGGCGGTCGGCGGGGACGATGCGCTGGCCGTGACCGCGCAGGTGTTGGGCCTCGTACAGGTGTGGCTTGGTGCTGGGCCGGAGGGGTCGCGGCTGGCGGTGGTGACTCGGGGTGCGGTGCCCGCCGGTGACGGCGTGGTGGCTGATCCCGCCGCGGCGGCGGTGTGGGGTCTGGTGCGTTCCGCGCAGGCCGAGAACCCGGACCGGATGATCCTGCTGGATCTCGATTCCGACGGCGATGTCGAGCAGGTGTTGGGGGCTGTGCTGGCTTCGGGAGAGCCGCAGGTCGCCGTTCGTGGCACCGTGCTCTCGGTTCCGCGGCTCGCCCGCGTCACCGACCAGGCGGGCGATGCTCCCACCGTGTTCGGTCCGCAGGGGCCGGTCCTGGTCACCGGCGGCACCGGGTCGCTGGGCGCGCTGGTCGCGCGGCATCTCGTGTCCCGGCACGGCGTACGGCGGCTGGTCCTGGCCAGCAGGCGTGGTCGGGATGCCGACGGTGCGGGGGAGTTGGTCGCCGAGCTGACCGAGCAGGGCGCGGCGGTCTCCGTCGTCGCGTGCGACGTGTCGGACCGAGACCAGCTGGCGGCCCTGCTGGTCGAGCATCGTCCAGCGGGTGTGGTGCATACGGCAGGGGTGCTGGACGACGGTGTGGTCGGGGCGTTGACTCCCGACCGGCTGGCCACCGTGTTCGCGCCGAAGGTGGACGCGGTGCGGCACCTGGACGAACTCACCCGGGACATGGATCTCGACGCGTTCGTGGTGTTCTCGTCGGCGTCCGGTGTGTTCGGATCCGCCGGTCAGGGCAACTACGCGGCGGCGAACGCCTTCCTGGACGCGGCGGTCGCCCGACGTCGAGCGGCCGGCTTGCCGGCGGTGTCGCTGGCGTGGGGCCTGTGGGAGCAGACCGATGGCATGACCGCTCACCTTGGCGGCGCCGACCAGGCACGGGCGAACCGCGGAGGTGTCCTGGCGATCACGCCCGCCGAAGGCATGGCCCTGTTCGATGCCGCGGTGGGGTCTGAGCAGGCGCTGCTGGTTCCGGTCAAGCTGGACCTTCGGGCGACCCGCTCGAACGTGCCGTACCTGCTGCGCGGTCTGATCCGGCCGACCCGGCAGCAGGCGCGCGCCGCCGCCAGGGATCATGGGCTGGCCCGTAGGCTGGCCGGTCTCGAGCCGGCCGAGCAGGAGGCACTGCTCCTGGACCTGGTGCGCGGTCAGGTCGCGCTCGTGCTCGGGCACACCAACGCGGACGCTGTGCGTCCGGACACGGCGTTCAAGGACGCCGGATTCGACTCGTTGACGTCAGTCGAGCTGCGCAACCGGCTGCACGAGGCGACCGGGCTGAAGTTCCCCGCGACACTGGTCTTCGACTACCCGAATCCGGTCGCGCTCGCGCGTTACCTGCGTGACGATCTGAGCGACAGGGTGGCCGGCACGCCGACGACAGTCGTCCCGGTGGCGGATCCCGATGAGCCCATCGCGATCGTGGGCATGGCCTGCCGGTTGCCCGGCGGCGTGGCGAACCCGGACGACCTGTGGCGGCTGGTGTTCGAGGGCCGCGAGGGCGTGTCGCCCTTCCCCGAGGACCGCGGCTGGGACCTGGAGGACCTTTTCGACCCGGACCCCGACAACCGGGGCACGTCCACCACCAGCCAGGGCGGCTTCCTGCAGGACGCGGCGCTGTTCGACGCCGGGTTCTTCGGGATCTCGCCGCGTGAGGCGTTGGCCATGGACCCGCAGCAGCGCCTGCTGCTGGAGGTGTCATGGGAGGCCCTGGAGGGCGCCGGCATCGACCCGAACTCGTTGAAGGGCAGCGATGTCGGCGTCTTCACCGGGGTCTCCGCGCAGGGCTATGGGATCGGTGTGCCCGTGCCCGATCTGGAGGGCTTCGCGAGCACGGCCGGAGCATCGAGCGTGGCGTCCGGGCGGGTGTCGTACGTGTTCGGGTTCGAGGGACCGGCGATCACGATTGACACGGCGTGCTCGTCCTCGCTGGTGGCGATGCACCTTGGCGCGCAGGCACTGCGGCAGGGCGAGTGTTCGATGGCGCTGGCCGGCGGTGCGACCGTGATGGCGACGCCGGGCACCTTCGTGGCGTTCTCCCGACAGCGGGGCCTGGCCGGGGACGGGCGCTGCAAAGCGTATGCGGACGGCGCGGACGGCACCGGCTGGGCCGAGGGCGCCGGGGTGGTGGTCCTGGAGCGGTTGTCGGTGGCGCGAGAGCGGGGTCACCGGGTGCTGGCCGTGCTGCGGGGCAGCGCGGTGAACCAGGACGGTGCCTCGAACGGTCTCACGGCGCCGAACGGGCCGTCACAGCAGCGGGTGATCCGCCGCGCCCTGGCGAGCGCCGGTCTCAGTGCGGCTGAGGTGGATGTCGTCGAGGGGCACGGGACCGGGACGGCGCTGGGAGACCCCATCGAGGTGCAGGCCCTGCTGACCACCTATGGACAGGACAGGGAGCCCGGCAAGCCGTTGTGGTTGGGCTCGATCAAGTCGAACATCGGCCACGCGCAGTCGGCAGCGGGCGTCGCTGGCGTGATCAAGATGGTGCAGGCGCTGCGCCACGACGTCATTCCTCCGACCCTGCACGTGGACGCGCCCACGACCCAGGTGGACTGGTCCGGGGGTGCGGTGGAGTTGCTGACGGAGGCACGGGAGTGGCCGCGGAACGGTCATCCGCGGCGCGCGGGTGTGTCGTCGTTCGGGATCAGCGGGACGAACGCGCACCTGATCATTGAGGAGGCGCCCTTCGATGAGGCACAGCCCGTCGCGGACCCGGCCTCCGATGTCGTGGTGCCGTTGGTCGTGTCGGCGCGGAGCGCTGGTTCGTTGACCGGACAGGCCCTGCGGCTGGCACAGTTCATCAAGGACTCGGGCGAGGCGTCGCTCGCGGGTGTGGCTCGGGCGTTGGTGTCCGGGCGGGCCGTGTTCGCGGAGCGGGCCGTCGCGGTGGCGGGGTCCCGTACGGAGGCGCTGGCCGGGTTGCGGGCGCTGGCGCGAGGCGAGAACGCGCCCGGTGTGGTGATCGGCAGGACGGCTGCCTCGGGTCTGCCGGGGAAGCTGGTCTGGGTGTTTCCGGGCCAGGGTTCGCAATGGGTGGGCATGGGGCGCGAGTTGCTGGACGCGTCCCCGGTGTTCGCTGAGCGGGTCGCCGAGTGCGCCTCGGCGTTGGAGCCTTGGGTTGACTGGCCTCTGGTGGACGTGCTGCGGGGCGAGTCCGATCCCGAGCTGATGGAGCGGGTCGATGTGCTCCAGCCCGCGAGCTTCGCGGTGATGGTGGGACTGGCGGCGGTGTGGTCCTCGGTCGGTGTGGTTCCAGACGCGGTCATCGGACATTCTCAAGGGGAGATCGCCGCGGCGTGTGTGGCGGGTGCGTTGTCGCTGGAGGACGCGGCGCGGGTGGTGGCGTTGCGTAGCAGGGCCATCGCCACCGAGCTCTCCGGGCGTGGTGGCATGGCCTCGGTCTCGCTCAGCGAGGACGACGTCGCGGTGCGGCTGGCGCGATGGGCTGGTCGGGTCGAGGTGGCGGCGGTCAACGGGCCCGACTCAGTGGTGATCGCCGGGGATGCCGAGGCGTTGAGCGAGGCGCTGGACGCGCTGTCCGATGACGGCGTCCGGGTGCGTCGGGTCGCGGTGGACTATGCCTCGCACACGCGACACGTGGAGTGCATCCGCGACACCCTGGCCGACGCGCTGGCTGGAATCGATGCGCAGGCGCCGGTGGTGCCGTTTCTGTCCACCGTGACCGGTGAGTGGATCCAGGACGCCGGGGTTGTCGATGGCGGCTACTGGTACCGGAATCTGCGCCACCAGGTGGGTTTCGGTGCCGCCGTGGCCGACCTGGTCGGCCAGGGTCACCGGGTGTTCGTCGAGGTCAGCGCACACCCGGTGCTGGTCCAGCCGATCACCGAGGTCACCGATGACACCGATGCGGTGGTCGTCGGGTCGCTGCGACGTGACGAGGGCGGGCTGCGCCGACTGCTCACCTCGATGGCGGAGCTGTTCGTCCGGGGTGTCGCGGTGGACTGGAGCGTCGTCCTGCCTGCCCCGGCCGTGCGCGTGGACCTCCCGACCTACGCCTTCGACCATCAGCACTACTGGCTCCACGCGGCCGAGGCCGCCACCGACGCCGCCTCGTTGGGGCTGGCCGGAGCCGACCACCCGATGCTCGGCGCGGTCGTGCATCTGCCGCAGTCCGACGGCCTGGTGTTCACCTCACGCCTCTCGCTGCGGTCCCACCCCTGGCTGGCCGACCACGCAGTCAGAGGTGTCGTCATCGTTCCCGGCGCCGGGTTGGCCGAGTTGGCCGTGCGCGCCGGGGACGAGGCCGGGTGCTCGGTTCTCGACGAACTCGTGATCGAGGCGCCGCTTGTCGTCCCCCGACACGGCGGGGTCCGCGTACAGGTCGCACTCAGCGGACCGGGCGAGACCGGCGCACGCACCGTCGACGTGTTCTCCCAACCCGACGGCGCCGCCGGAGAAGTCGGCGCGGACCGGTGGGTCCGGCACGCCACCGGCGTGCTCGCGGTCCCCGCGGAGCGAGGGCGCAGCGGCACCGGCTTCGACTTCACCACCTGGCCGCCCCCCGGCGCACAGCCGCTGGACATCGGTGGTGGCTACGGTCGACTGGCGGAGGTGGGCTACGGCTACGGGACCACGTTCCAGGCCGTCCGGGCGGTGTGGCGGCGCGACGAGGAGATCTTCGCCGAAGTCGCACTGTCCGAGGAACACCGCAAGGAGGCCGGCAGGTTCGGCATCCACCCCGCCCTGCTGGACGCGGCCCTGCACTCGACCCTCCTCGCCGCGTCCGCTGCTGACGAGTCGGACAAGCGGGAGCTGTCGCTGCCGTTCGCGTGGAACGGGCTGCGACTGCACGCGGCTGGTGCCGCCGCGTTGCGGGTGCGGGTCACCAGCCCCGAACCCGACGCGATGGCGCTGGAAGCCGTGGACGAGGCCGGTGGTCTGGTGGTGACGATGGAGTCGCTGGTGGGCCGGCCGGTGTCCAACGAGCAACTGGACGTCGCGGCGGCGGGACCCGCACTCGCCGACTCGTTGTTCCAGGTGGAGTGGATCGGGCTGCCTTCGGATCGGGGTGGGCCCGCGCCGTCCTGGCTACCCGTCGCGGACGCGGAACAGGTGGCGACCGTGGCCGACGACGTGCTGTCGGGGACGGCGGACGCCCCGGCGGTGGCGGTCATGGAAGCCATCGGCGGCACCGACGTGCTGGAGCTGACCACCCGGGTGTTGGACGTGGTCCAGTGCTGGCTGGATGGGGGCGGGTTCGAGGAGTCGCGGTTGGTGGTCGCGACGCGAGGCGCGGTGCCCGCTGGCGATGGCGTGGTGACCGATCCCGCGGGTGCGGCGGTGTGGGGCCTGGTTCGTGCCGCCCAGGCGGAAAACCCCGACCGGATCGTTCTGGTCGACCTCGACCCGGCCTCCGGCGACGGGACGGAATCCGTGCTGGGTGCGGTGCTGGCTTCTGGTGAGCCGCAGGTCGCGGTGCGTGACGCGGCGCTCTCGGTGCCGCGGCTGACCCGTGTCGCCGGTTCCACACCGGACGCCGGGGAGGTGTTCGGTCCCGACGGAACGGTGTTGATCACCGGTGGCACCGGTGCGTTGGGCGGTCTCGCGGCCCGCCATCTGGTCACCCGGCACGGGGTGCGGCGTCTGGTGCTGGCCAGCAGGCGTGGTCCGGATGCCGAGGGCGCGACGTCCCTCCTCGCCGAACTCACCGAGCAGGGCGCCGACGCGGTGGTGGTGGCCTGTGACATGTCCGATCGCGAGCAGGTGTCGGCCCTGCTGGCGCGGTACCGCCCGACTGCTGTCGTGCACACGGCCGGCGTAGCGGATGCCGGGGTGATCGGGACGGTGACCCCGGAGCGGCTGGCGGAGGTGTTCGCGCCGAAGGTGGACGCGGTGCGGCACCTGGACGAGTTGACTCGCGACCTGCACCTCGACGCGTTCGTCGTCTACTCGTCGGTGTCGGCGGTGTTCATGGGCGCTGGTAGCGGCAGTTACGCGGCGGCGAACGCGTTCCTGGACGGGCTGATGGCCCACCGCCGGTCGCTGGGCCTGCCAGGCGTGTCCTTGGCCTGGGGTCTCTGGGAGCAGACGCGCGGCATGGCGGCCGGTACTGACGACCTCGCCAAGTCCCGGATGAGCCGGCGCGGCGGACTCCTGGCGCTGACACCCGAGGAAGGCATGAAACTCTTCGATGCCGCCGTCGGTTCCGGGAGAACGCTGTTGGTGCCGGCCAAGCTGGACCTCCGCGGAGTCCGCGCGGACGCGGCAGCCGGCGGCGCGGTGCCGCACATGCTGCGTCGCCTGGTCCGGGTGGGCCGGCAGCAGGCACACACGTCGGCCGGCGTCGAGCCTGGGCAGCTCGCCGAGCGGCTGGCCGGACTGCCGGCCGCCGAGCAGGCCAGGGTCCTGCTCGACCTGGTGCGGGCTCAGGTGGCCGCGGTCCTCGGCTACAGCGCGACCCACCACGTCGACGCGGACCAGGGACTGTTTGAGATCGGCTTCGACTCCCTCACCGCCATCGAGCTCCGCAACCGGCTGCGCGACCTGACCGATCGGAAGATCGCAGCCAATCTCGTCTTCGCCCATCCGACACCAGAAATGATCACCGCGCACCTGTACGAGCTGATGCACGACGACCAGGCCGCCATCCCGATGGCGATCTCCGTCTGAAGAAGGGTGACGACGTGTTCGATGTAGACGGCTATCTACGGCGGATCGGCTGCGGTGGAGAGACCGGTGTGAACCTCGATACGTTGCGGACGCTGCACAAGAGGCATCTCATGGCGATTCCGTACAGCAGTCTCGCGTACGACATCGCCGACGGGATGGACGTTGTCGACCTCGACGACGACGCGGTGTTCGAGCGGAGCATCGTCGACCGGCGCGGGGGCGCCTGCTACCACCTGAACCGCCTGTTCTACCGACTCCTCTGCGAGCTGGGCTACGACGTCACGCTACTGGCGGGTAGCACCATCGAAGGTCGGGCCGCGTTCGGCACCGACGTCGAGCACATGTTCGGCTCGGTCGCCCTCGACGGCGACGAGTGGCTGGTGGACGTCGGCTACCCGGGCCCGACCTACGTCGAGCCGCTGCGGGTCTGCGACACGGTGCAGACCCAGTGCGGGAGCCAGTTCCGGCTGGTCGACCACGCGTCAGGGCTCGCGCTGCAACGCAGGGGAGTGGCCACCCGCTGGGGCGTCGTCTACACCTTCACGATGAAGTCCCGGCAGTGGAGCGACTGGAAGGAGCTGGAGGACAACTTGCGGGAGATCCTGTCGGACCCGGGGCGGGACGACACCCAGGAGATCCTGTGCGGCCGGGCCGTCGAAGACGGTCAGGTGTTCATGCGACAGCGGCGGTACCTGACCGTCCGGAACGGCCGTGAACAGGTGCGCGCCATCACCGACGACGACGAGCACCGGATGCTGCTGTCCCGCATCCTCTCCGGCGACGTCGGCTGAGCCAGCTCTCGGTCGGTACCAGAAAGGGAGACGATGGAGAACGAGGATCGTCCGTTCGCGCGGCTCGTCGGCTTCTGCCGGGCCTGCTTCGAGGAGTACGCCCGGTTCGTGTGGGCCTTCTACGGCGGGGCGGCTGAGATGAGAGCCGCAAACCCCGCCGACCAGACCGCGCAGGACGCCCCGAAGAAGGCGCCGTGAGAAGAACAGTTCCGGTGCGACTCGGCGATCGCTCCTACGAGGTGATCATCGGCCCGGGCGCGCGCACGTCGCTTGCCGAGATGGTTCGCCGACTGGGCGCCAAACGGGCGGTCGTCGTGTCGGCTCGCCCGGAGGAATGGGTGCCTGACACGGGCGTGGAAACTCTGCTGCTGCCCGCCCGGGACGGCGAGCAGGGCAAGACCCTCGCCACGGTGGAGGCGTTGTGTGGTGAGTTCGTGCGGTTCGGGCTCACCAGGTCCGACGTTGTCGTGTCGTGCGGCGGCGGGACGACCACCGACGTGGTCGGACTAGCGTCCGCGCTCTACCACCGGGGCGTGGACGTGATCCATCTGCCCACGTCCCTGCTCGCGCAGGTGGACGCCAGCGTCGGCGGCAAGACGGCGGTCAACCTGCCTGACGGCAAGAACCTGGTCGGCGCGTTCTGGCAGCCCCGCGCGGTGCTGTGCGACACGGACTACCTGTCGACCCTGCCGCCGCGGGAGATGCTGAGCGGTCTCGGCGAGATCGCCCGCTGTCACTTCATCGGGGCGGGGGATCTGCGAGGGCTGCCGCTCTCGGAGCAGATCGCCGCCAGCGTGACCCTCAAAGCGGGCATCGTGGAGGTTGACGAGCGCGACGCCGGGAGGCGGCATCTGCTCAACTACGGCCACACGCTGGGCCACGCGCTCGAGTTGGTGACTGGATTCGCGCTACGTCATGGTGAGGCGGTCGCCATCGGCACGGTCTTCGCGGGCCGGCTGGCACGTGCGCTGGACCGTGTCGACCAGTCCAGGGCGGATGAACATCTGGCGGTCGTCCGCCACTACGGCCTGCCCGCCGCACTGCCCGCCGAGGTCGACCCCGGGTTCCTCATCCGCCAGATGCACCGGGACAAGAAGGCGATCGACGGGCTCGGTTTCGTCCTGGACGGGCCCGCGGGCCCGGAGCTGGTGGGCGATGTGCCGGAGGACGTCGTCCTCCGCGTCCTCGACGAGATGCCGCGTGCACCCATGGACGTGCTCGTCGGGGCCGCTGCGGCCCGTGCGGTTCTGACATGAGACGGTTTCCGTGCCGACCGGCCGACACCGGAGGCCCGCCCTACGATCTCTGCCCGGTGGACCGGCTGCTGACCCGCCGGCTGGACGAGGCGCTGGCCCGCCCGGCCGCGCAGCAGCCGTCTTGGCCGGACCCGGAGTGGGCCAGCGCGGTCGTCGAGCAGTTGCAGCACGCCGATCCGATCGTGGCGCCGCGCGAGACGGTGCAGCTGTCCGATCGGCTCGCGTCGGTGGCCCGCGGTGAGGCGTTCCTGCTGCAGGGCGGCGACTGCGCCGAGACCTTCGCCGACAACACCGAGTCGCATCTGCGGGCAAACCTGCGGATCCTGTCGGAGATGTCGGCCGTGCTGAACGACGCCACCGGCATGCCGGTGGTCACGGTCGCGCGGATGGCCGGGCAGTACGCCAAGCCTCGGTCCAGTGCCGTGGACGCGTCGGGTCTTCCGGTCTACCGCGGCGACATCATCAATTCCGCGGAACCAACCCTCGCCGCCAGAACGCCCGACCCGCAACGCATGCTGCGTGCCCACGCGAATGCGGCTGGCGCGATGGACGTGGTCCGTAGCGGCTACGCGAGCGAGGTCTACGTCAGTCACGAGATGCTTCTGCTCGACTACGAGCGTGCCGTGCTCTGGGCGAACGCCTGCGGCGCCGAGGCCAGGCTGATGAGCGGGCTCGCGCATTTCCTGTGGATCGGTGAGCGCACCCGTCAGCTCGGTGGGGCGCACATCGCGTTCGCGGAGCTGATCTCCAACCCGATCGGCCTCAAGATCGGTCCAGGCGTGACCCCGGAGCTGGCCGTCGAGTACGTGGAGCGCCTTGACCCGCACTCCACACCGGGACGGCTGACGCTCGTGAGCCGGATGGGGCACAACCTCGTCCGCGACGTCCTGCCGCCGATCGTGGAGAAGGTCAACGCCTCCGGACACCAGGTAATCTGGCAGTGCGACCCGATGCACGGCAACACCCGGAAGTCGGGGAACGGGTTCAAGACCCGGCACTTCGACCACGTGGTCGACGAGATTTCCGGCTTCTTCGAAGTCCACCGTGCACTCGGCACCCACCCTGGTGGCATCCACGTCGAGGCGACCGGTGAGGATGTGACCGAATGCCTCGGCGGTGCCTCGGGCATCGCTGAACGCGAGCTGCCCGCCCGCTATCGGACCGCCTGCGACCCGCGGCTCAACGCCGAGCAGTCGGCCGAGCTCGCCCACTTCGTCGCGGAGATGATGATCGGCCGGCGCGCAGGTGTCCAGGACGGGCCCCGATGACCTACCGCCCATCAGCGGCACCGCCCGCCTGTACGTCGTCCTGGGGTGCGGACTCGCACTGGCCGGGCCGAACCGTCACCTCGGCCGGACCGCACCCGGACGGCGCCGACATCGTCGTGAATGCCACGCCGCTCGGGCTCAACCCCGGCGGCCCACTGCCAATGCAGCCGGACCTCCTGCCACCGGGCAGTGTGGTTGCCGACATCATAATGAACCCTCGGGAAACACGGCTTCTCCGTGACGCCGCTGCACTCGGGCACCACGTCCATTACGGAATGCACCTGCCCGACGGGCCACTGGACTCATACCGCGCCCCTTTTCCGGCTGAATGACGTGCCGACGACTACCAGACCGAGGGATGTTTGACCACCGCCCGCAACCATAATCTGACCCGAGAGACTGAACTAGCCATTCCCTCGCCACCCGGCCATTCACGATTTTTCTCAACTGGACCCACCACGGAGAATCGGAGAGACATGGACGCGCGACACGCACCAGAATTCCCCGCGTGGCCTCAGTACGACGATGCCGAGCGTGCCGGCCTGATCCGTGCGCTCGACCAGGGCCAGTGGTGGCGCATGGGCGGAGACGAGGTCGACTCATTCGAGCGCGAGTTCGCTGACCACCATGGCGCCGAGCACGCGCTGGCGGTCACGAACGGTACGCACGCGCTGGAACTTGCCCTGCAGATCATGGACGTCGGGCCGGGCACCGAGGTCATCGTGCCGGCCTTCACCTTCATCTCCTCCTCGCAGGCGGCCCAGCGGCTCGGCGCGGTCGCGGTCCCGGTCGACGTCGACCCGGACACCTACAACATCGACCCGGCCGCGGTCACCGCCGCCATCACGCCACGCACCAAGGTGATCATGCCCGTGCACATGGCCGGTCTCATGGCGGACATGGACGCGCTGGCGAAGATCTCCGCAGAGAACGGCGTGCCGCTGCTACAGGACGCCGCGCACGCGCACGGCGCACGATGGCAGGGCAAGCGCGTCGGTGAACTCGGCAGCATCGCCACGTTCAGCTTCCAGAACGGCAAGCTGATGACCGCGGGCGAGGGCGGCGCCGTGGTGTTTCCGGAGGGCGAGACGGAGAAGTACGAGACGGCGTTCCTCCGGCACAGCTGTGGCCGGCCGCGCGGCGACCGCCGGTACCTGCACCAGATCTCCGGGTCCAACATGCGTCTCAATGAGTTCTCCGCGTCCGTGCTGCGGGCGCAGCTGCGTCGCCTTGACGAACAGATTGCGGTGCGTGACGAGCGTTGGAGGCTGCTGTCTCAACTGCTCGGGGCGATCGACGGTGTCGTCCCTCAGGGCGGCGACGTGCGCGCCGACCGCAACTCGCACTACATGGCGATGTTCCGCGTTCCCGGGATCAGCGAGGAGAACCGCAACGCCCTGGTCGATCGGCTCGTGGAGGCGGGCCTGCCCGCGTTCGCGGCGTTCCGCGCGATCTACCGTACTGACGCCTTCTGGGAGTTTGGCGCACCCGACGAGAGCCTGGACGTGATCGCAGAGCGCTGCCCCAACGCCGATGCCATCAGCCAGGACTGCCTCTGGCTGCACCACCGGATCTTGCTGGCCGGGGAGCACGAGATGCACGCGACGGCCGAGATCATCGCTGCCGCCGTGGCCACCGCATGAGCGTCCGGGTGGCGGTGGTCGGGCTGGGCTGGGCGGGGCGGGAGCTGTGGCTGCCGCTGATGCGTGAGCATGCCGACTTCGAGGTGGTCGCGGTCGTCGACGCCGACCCGGCGTCGCGCGCGGCGTTCCGGAAGGTGACGGGCATCGCCGTGCACCCGGCGGTGGACGCGCTCACCGCGCGGGAGGTCGACCTGGCCGTCGTCGCGGTGCCCAACCATCTGCACGTCGAGGTGGCGGGCGCTCTGCTCGCCACCGGGATCTCCGTCTTCATCGAGAAGCCGGTGTGCCTGACCTCGGCCGAGGCCGACATCCTTGCGATGGCCGAACGCAGCGGCGGGAAGCTGCTGGCCGGCGGCGCCGCCCGGTACCGGGGCGATGTCGAGGCCCTGCGGCGGGTTCTCCCGGACCTGGGCGACATCCGGCACGTCGACCTCGGCTGGGTACGGGCCCGCGGCGTGCCGCAGGCGGGCGGCTGGTTCACCCAACGCGACAAGGCCGGCGGGGGAGCGCTGTTCGACCTCGGCTGGCACCTGCTCGACACGCTGGCGTTTCTGCTCGGCCCGGCCAACTTCACGCAGGTGATCGGCGTGACGTCGGGTGACTTCGTCAATGCCGGGGCCTGGCGCGCGGCGTGGCGGCAGGACCAGCCCGGCGCTGACGCCGCCGACGTGGAGGACACCGCGCGCGGCTTCCTGGTGCGCGACGACGGTGTGTCGGTTTCCCTGCGGGCCAGCTGGGCGTCGCACGAGGCGCGCGACCTGTCCTCAATCCACGTCGAGGGCAGTGCCGGGGCCGCGGATCTGAGGTGCACCTTCGGCTTCAGCCCCAACCGTCAGCCCGAGCCGGTGCTGACGGTGACCCGCGAGGGAACCACGACGCGGCTCGCGGTGCCGACCGAGCGGATCGGCGTCGAATACACCCGGCAGTTGGACGGCCTCGCCGCCATGCTGGCCGATCCCGCCACCCGTGGCCGCGCCATCGCCGAGGCCCGGCCCATCGTGCGGATGATCGAGAACTTCTACGCGTCGGCAGGATCGGCCCGTGCCCGACGGGCGGTGCCCGCGTACCAGTAGAGAGGTGCTCCATGGCACTCCCGATCGTCGACCGGCCAGCGGCCGCGACCGACACTTCGACGCCGGTCAGGCACGCGGTCATCTTCGATCTCGACGGGGTCGTCGTCGACAGCTTCGCGGTGATGAGCGAAGCCTTCGCCATCGCGTACGCCGAAGTCGTCGGCGACGGCCCCGCCCCCTTCGATGAGTACCGGCGCCACCTGGGCCGCTATTTCCCGGACATCATGCGGATCATGAACCTGCCGCCGGCGATGGAGGAGCCGTTCGTCCGCGAGAGCTACCGGCTCGCCGACCAGGTGCAGGTCTTCGACGGCATCCTCGAACTGCTGCTGACCCTGCGGGTCCGTGGCCTGCGGCTGGCCATTGCCACCGGCAAGAGCGGGCCGCGGGCGCGGTCCCTGCTCGCCCGGCTCGGCCTGCTCCCGTTCTTCGCGCACGTGATCGGCTCCGACGAGGTCGCCCGGCCGAAGCCCGCCCCCGACATCGTGCGGCACGCCCTGGACCTGCTGGACGTGCCGCCCGAGCGGGCCATCATGATCGGTGACGCGCCGACCGACGTGGCCAGCGCCCAGGGCGCCGGCGTCGCCTCGGCGGCCGCGCTGTGGGCGCCGCCGGAGGACATCGGCGAGCTGCTCGCCGGCGGCCCTGACGCGGTGCTGCACCGCCCGGCCGATCTGCTGGCCCTCTGCCCGGCCGTCCCCGCTGGCTGACCCGTGGAGACGGCTCGTTATCTCGGGGTCGACGTCGGCGGGACCAAGGTCGCCATCCGGGTCGAGACCGATGCGGGGCATGTCTGGGAGACCACCTTCCCCTGGGTGCCCAGGCACAGCGTGCTGCGGGATCTCGCCCAGCTCACCGAGGAGGTGGCGAGGTTGCGGGCGCGGATTGGCGTACCACCGCTCGCGGTGGGGGTCGCGATGCCCGCGACGGTCGATCCGGCGGGCCGGATCACCTCGTGGCCCAGCCGACCGGAGTGGACCGGCCTGGACCTGGCGGCGGCACTGCGGGCGCTGTTCCCCGAGGCAGCCGTCGCCTGGGCGGACGACGGCGACCTCGGGGCGCTCGCCGAGGCCCGGGCGTCGGGTTGCGACGATCTGCTCTACGTCGGGCTGGGTACCGGGGTCGGCGGTGGTCTGGTCCTGGGCGGCGTACCGTGCCCCGGGCCAGGGCGTGGCTCATTCGAGATCGGGCACGTCATCGTCGAGACGGGAGGGGCGCCGTGCGTCTGCGGCCGGCAGGGCTGCCTTCAGGCGGTCGCGTCCGGACCGGCCACCCTGCGCCGTGCCGGTCGACTGCGGGGAGCGGACGTCACCTTCGACGAGCTGGGCCCGGCGTTGCGTGACGGACAGGACTGGGCCGTGGCCGCTGTCGATCGGATGTGCCGTGCCCTGGCTACTGTGGTGACCAGTGTGCAGGAGTTGCTCCACCCGCAGCGCGTGCTGATCGGTGGGGGCTTCGCGGCCGGTGTTCCCGAGATCATCGAGCTGGTGGCCGCTCAGCTGGCCGAGCTGGCGCGTACCGGACACGGGCCGCTGCCGGTGGAGTCGGCCAGGCTGGGCGGCCTGTCGTCGTTGTACGGTGCGCTGTCGCTCGCCCGCCTCGTCGCGTCGCACCCGGTGCGGCCCGCGCAGTCGACGACGTCACCTCCGCCCAGCTTCCCCGCCGCGTCGACCGCCGGCCCTCCCGGCAGTCGTGGGTGACCACCCACCCGTCGGTTCCCGACGGCCGGTGTCAACCCACCTCGGCCGGTCGGAGCAGCGGTAGGACGACCGTGTCGACGATGTCCGCGAGGGCCTCCTCGGGGACCGGCTGAAGGGTGGTGAGGAGTTCGAGCCGTAACAGGGCGAACGGCAGTTCCCGAACTCGTGGGGAGAGCCGGGAGAGGTCGATCTCACCGCGCGCCGCGGCACGTCCGTACACGACGTCCAGGGCGTGCGGGCGGCCGTACCGGATGACGTCGCGCAGGTCGGCGGGACCGGTGCCGGTCTCCTCGAAGTACCCGGCCAGGTGGACGCTCATCACGGTGACGAACTCGGCCCGGGTTCGGCTGATCTCCTGCAGGAGAGCCAACAGGTCGCCGCGGAGCGAGCCGGTGTCCTCGGGTACCGGGACACGGTTGCGTTCGAGGACGTGGACGATCGTCGCACGCAGCAGTTCGAGCCGGTCGCTCCAGCGCCGGTACAGCACCGGACGGCTGGTCCCGGCGCGGGTGGCGACGGCGTCCATGGTGAAGCGCGCGTAGCCGACCTCCTCCAACTCCTGCCAGGACGCGTCCAGCAGGACCTGTTCCAGGGCCGCTCCCCGTCGTCGCTTGCCCGTCTCACCGCCTCGACTCACCTGCGCAGCATACTTGCGGGCCCGTTCCGTCCGACCTAAAGTGACGCTCGATAAGAAACATCGATGTATCTTAGGATGGGCCCATGACCGCGTCCGGCAATCCCGCAGCCGCCGCCAGGCCGACCGATTCCGACCGCATCGACCCGGTCGTGCGGCGATTGGCGTTCACGATCATCGCCGGTGCCCTGGCGGCGGTCTTCGACACCACGATCGTCAGCGTCGCCATCAACGACCTGGCCCGCGACCTGCACGCCCCACTGAGCACCATCCAGTGGGTGAGCACGGGCTACCTGTTGGCCATGTTCGTCACCATCCCCATCGTCGGATGGGCCCAGGCAGCTGTCGGCGGCAAGCGGCTGTGGCTCGGTTCACTCGGGTTCTTCCTGCTCGGATCGGTGCTGTGCGCACTGGCGTGGGATGCCACCAGCCTCATCGTCTTCCGGATCCTCCAGGGCGTCGCCGCCGGCATCATGATTCCGCTCATGAGCACGCTGATCATGCAGGCCGTCGGCGGTCGCAACATCGGTAGGGTCATGGCGACCATCACCCTACCCGTCGCGCTCGGCCCCATCCTCGGTCCCGTGCTGGGTGGCCTCCTGCTGGCCTCCGGGAACTGGCGGCCGCTCTTCCTGGTCAACATCCTGTTCTGTAGCGTCGGAGGCTGGCTCGCGATCAGGAACCTTCCCGACGACCGGCCGTCCGGCGACCGGGGCCGCCTGGACATCGTTGGCCTGCTCCTGTTGTCACCGGGTGCCGCCGCCCTCATCTACGGCCTGTCCCAGATCCCGGCCAACTCCGGCTTCGGCAGCCCCAAGGTGCTGATGCCGATCCTGGCCGGTCTCGCTCTCGTCACCTGCTTCGTGGCCTGGGCGCTACGACGAGGACCCCGGGCGCTGGTGAACGTCCGCCTGTTGAGTCGCCGGCCGCTCGCCGCGTCCGCGGGCCTGCTCTTCCTGGTCGGCGTGACACTGTACGGCGCGATGCTGCTGCTGCCGCTCTACTGGCAGCAGGCCCGAGGCGAGGACGCGCTCGGGGCGGGGTTGTTGCTCATTCCGCAGGGTGTCGGCTCGCTGTTGTCGCGTTCCGTCGCCGGTCTCTGGACCGACCGGGTCGGGCCCCGCTGGATCGCGTTCACGGGCTTCAGCATCGTCGGCCTGGCCACCGTGCCCTTCGCCTTCGCCGCCGACGCCCCCTACCCGCTGCTGATGGCCGTCCTGGTGGTCCGCGGCCTCGGTCTGGGTATCGCCACCATCCCGCTGGCCAGCGCCGCATATCTCGGCCTGGACCACGGCGACATCCCCAACGCCAGCATCCTCGTCCTGATCACCCAGCAGATCGGCGGCTCGTTCGGCACCGCCGTGCTGGCCATGATCCTGCAGCACTTCGCCTCCGGCGCGAAGACCCTGGACGCCGTCACCCAGGCCTTCGGTGCGACCTTCTGGTGGTCGGTCGGCTTCACAGTCCTCGCCGTGCCGCTGTGCCTCCTTCTTCCCAGCCGTCCCAAGCCCCGGTCCGATTCCGTGAAACCCGAAGCCGAGGTCTCCGTCCAAGCCTGAGCCGCACGGCACGCGTTCTGTCTATCGACACAACTAAATCAGAGGCATGACCGGCGTTGGCGTCTCGTCTCACGTCGGTGTCGGTGGCTGTCGACAGGAGCCTCACCGTATCGAACTGGACTTCCTGACGGGTCTTCCAGCGCCCCCGCGCGCCTATCCGGGGATCGCCCCGACAGTCGAGCTCACTCCCATGAGAACAAAGTGGACAGAGGTCAAGCACACCCGGTCTCGATGAGCGAGCAATTGATCCGCGCCGTGGTCGGCAAATGTCCCCGCAAGGTATAGTCAGCCGCGCGAGTCTGCGCTAGCCTACGATCGCTTGTGCAGATCGCCGATGATCGAATGGCAATCATGTGGATGGCGGGGCCGACGTGCGTCGGTCGGCGGCAATTGATGCCTGCGGCGGAAGTCGCTGCTGCTGTTCATCGGTTCTGCGGGTCGCGGCGGCACTGTTCCTGATCACCGCTGGGTGGAGAATCACGGTTTCGGTGCCCGTCCGCGTGCCCTTGATGACTGCCACCGTGACCAGGTAGGAAGAGAGTAGAACATGGATCGTTCAGGGAGAATCGGTCGGACCCGCCGCGGATCCGTCCGCGCCGTCGGACTGGTGGCGACCCTTCTCGTCGCCCTCCCCGCCGCCGGCTGTGGCGCCGACAAGGTGGAATACCGCGACGATCGCGGAGATCTCACCCAGCTCGTCTACCGCTTCTACGCCGACACATCGGAGGGGAAGTTCGACCAGCTCGACGAGGTGCTCTCCGACGGGGTGGTCGTCACTAATCCCGGTGGCGGTGTCACCGAAGGCCGGGACAAGGTCATCGCCAGCGCGGCGGAGGGCTTCAAGAAGGAGGGCCGGGCCCAGGAGTTCGCCAACAACGTCATCGTCGACGTGAACGGCGACAAGGCCAACATCCAGGCGGAGGTGATTCAGCTCTTCGGTAGCAGCGTCACGCCGAAGGGGAAAATCGCTCCAGAGCCCACTCTCACGATCAACTCGCGGATGCACTTCCAGGCGGAGCACTCCTCGAAGGGGTGGCGTCTGTCACGCATCGAAGGCGACGTCATGTGGGTGATCGACAAGCCTCAGGCCACGCCCCCCAAGAGCTGAGCCAGAATCCTGTGTAGACGACAGGCCGGGGAGGGATGCTGCCACCGCCATCCCGAACCGGTGGCCCGCCCCCTCACCGCTTGATCGGGAGGGGGCGGCACCCGTCTCGCGGCAGTGGTGGCAGCATCCACCGGTGACTGTCCTGTCTCGTTCCGTCGCACCGGCTCGGAGGCCACGTCCTGGTTCGTGCAACTATCAAGGCGAGGTATGTCCCGCTGCGCGCGCCTGCCCTAGCCTACGAATGCTCGTACGGATGACGGGTGGAGCGATGCGGTCGGGGTGAGGTAATCATGACGGTCCTGTCGCTGATGCCCACCGCGGTCGACCAGCTGCTGCGCGTCACGTCCATCCCCGACGGTGTGACTCGTCTGACCACAGAGGACATTGCGGTCGAGGGGACGACCATCCACTTAGGTGACGGTGTATCCTTCATAACCTCCCCATCAACCGCGATGCGGAAGTCCACGACTCCCCGGACTCCCTGGAGGTGCACCGCTCCACCGCCCGGGGCGACGTCGCGTCCGGGTTCGGTGCCCACCAGTGCCTCGGCCAGAGCCTCGCCCGCGTCACGATAGAGATCGCACTCGGCACGCTGATCCAACGGCTACCCGGACTGCGTCTCGCCGTTGCGGCGGACGAGATCCCGTTCAATCCGACGGCGGGCTTCGAGGTGATCACCGAACTGCCGGTCGCCTGGTAACTGCGGGCAGGCGTCGTCAGATCCGGGTGCATGGGCGCCCGCTGCCCCGGAGTCCGGCGCGGCGACCTCGTGAGGAATCGGCGACTTGGGCGGTAGGTCGTGGCGGCACAACGGGTGTATGGCCCCTCTAGACAACGCAGGAGAAGATTCCATGGATGACCCCGTTGGCCGTCGCGCCTTCCTGGTCTCGACCGCGCTCGGCTCCGCGGGCATCGTGGCGGGCGTGAGGTCGCTCGGTTCGAGTGACCCGATGGCGACGGCGCAGGCAGCGAGCTTCAGAGGGCAGCAGGCGCCGCTCGCGGCACCGCAGTTCGGTCTCACCAAGTTTCTCGACCCGTTGCAGATTCCGCCGACGATCCAGTCGTATTCGCGGCGGAACCGGGACGAGCTCACGATCACGATGACCAACGCGCGGAGGCGGCTGCACTCCCAGCTGCCCGAGACCACGCTGTGGACCTACGAGGGACGATTCCCCGGCCCGATCATCGAGGTACGCAGCAACAGGCGACTGCGGGTCACCTGGGTCAACGAACTCCAGGGTACGGTGCCGCTCGTGGCGGTACGGGCGCCGTACGCGGTGCCGACGCCGGCCAACACACCCGGCTACCGCCAACCGGACGGCAGTCTGCCGGCCGGGGTGGAGCTGATCGACGGTGTCGCGGACCTGCCGCCGTGGAACGTCGTACACCTGCATGGCGCGTTGACGAACGGCGGCAACGACGGCTGGGCGCACAACGGCGTGTCGCCGGGGGGGGCCCAGCTCACCGAGTACCCGAACCGCCAGGCCGCCACCGCCCTCTGGTACCACGACCACGCGATGGCCGTGACACGCTTCAACGTCCACGCCGGACTTGCCGGCATGTACCTGATCCGCGACGAGGAGGAGGACCGCCTGGGACTACCAGGCGGCGACCACGAGATCCCGCTGATCATCGCGGATCGCAACCTCGACACCGATCCGACGACCGGCGCGCTCACCGGCCAGCTGCTGTTCAAGTTCCAGTACCTGCCCGCTACCGGCACATCGGCCCCCGTCACCGGCCCGTTCACCCTCGTCAACGGTGTCATCTGGCCGCATCTCGACGTCGACGCGCGCTGGTATCGCTTTCGGGTGCTCAACGCGGCGAATGGTCGGTTCTTCCGCCTCGATCTGGTCGACGAGGCGGGCACCGTGCACAACGACGCGGTCCGGATCGTCGGCACGGATGCGGGCCTGCTGCCCGCCCCGGCGGCGGTGCCGGCGAGCGGGCTGACCATCACCCCGGCCGAGCGCGTCGATCTGCTCATCGACTTCAGCCGGTTCAAGGGACAGCGCCTGCGCCTTGTCAACACCGGCGCCTCGGTCGACCCGGACATCATGCAGTTCCGTGTCGAGAGCCGCGGCCGCAACGACTCGTTCACTCCGTTGGCCCAGCTGTCCACAAAGTATGTTCGGCTGGAACAGGGCGTGACCGTGCCGGAGGACCACGACGAGGTGTTCGTGGCGACGACACCGCAAGGTGTTGCCGGCCGGCCGCACCCGGAGTTGTGGGAGCTCAAGGAGATCACCGAGGCGGAGGAGCTGCCGACGCGATTCCCGGAGGAGGGGGTCGTCCAGGTCACCGACCCGGGCACGGGGCAGGTGCGAACGTTCCGGAAGGTCGCGCGCCTGTTCGACGACACGACGACGATCTTCATCGACCGAGGCCGGTGGGTGGTGTGGAACCTGATCCAGCTCGGCGGGGCCCCGCACCCGATGCATATCCACATGGCCCGGTTCCAGATGCTCACCCGGCGGAAGTTCAGCGACCTGACGGCCTTCAACGTCGCGGTCGGCGGCACCACCCAGCCGCTGCCCGCGCCGAGCGACGGCCCGCCGATCGCGAAGCACGAGGAGGGCTGGAAGGACACCTTCAGCCTGTGGCCGGGTGAGTGGATCCGGGTTGCCGGCAAGTTCGAGGGCGCCACCGGCGAGTTCATGTACCACTGCCACATCCTCGACCACGAGGACGAGGGCATGATGCGCCCCTTCGTCGTACACCCGCCCGAGGTCGCCCGCTTCCACATGCACCCGGGTGGCTCAGCCCACCACGCGGGCAGCGAAGGGCAATCACATGCGCACTGACCGCCGGCGGTGCGGCGTGGCGCGCAAAAGCCGCTGCCTTCGGTCGTTCCGCGGGCTCCGGGGAGAGTAGCTGTGCTAGGGCTGTTCGCAGGACGCGTTCGACGACGCGTCCTGCGAACCCCGCCACCGGCCGTCTGCCCGAAAACCTGCCCTGCTCCTTGCCACATTGTTGCCCAAGGCGACCGAAGGCCTCGACGACCATGCCCGGCTGTCGTTGGCCAGGGCTGCGATGCGGTACGCGGCGGCAGGCGAACCCGCCGAGCAGCACATGGGTTTGACGCGCGTAGGCGTCACGCCTTCGAGGCTGCGTCACATCGACGGCGAACTGGCGGTGAGGGCGGGTCCTCCTCGCCGCCTGGGATTCCGGCTGACCACAGGGTCCGGCCGGCCGTACCCGGTATCTGAACGCCCCTGGGAGGGAACATGGACAGCACCAGCGAGACCTGTCCCGCAAACACCACCACCGGTACGCCCGCTCTGGATATGAGGGATGCGGAACTGCTCCGCGACCCGTTCCGGGGATACTCGCGACTACGCGAGCGGGATCGCATCGTCCGTGCCGTCTACCCCACCTCGCCCACACCGCTGTGGCTGATCACCCGGTACGACGACGTAAAGATGGTGCTGGGTGACCAGCGCTTCGCCAACAACCCGGCAAGCGTGCCCGGTGCGGACGTCGAGGGCCTCCACGAGGAGCTGGCCAAGGCGCTCGGACTCGAACAGAAGTACATCAAGATCTTCACGAGCAGCCTGCTGGACGCCGACGGAGAGGACCACGTCCGGCTGCGCCGCCTGGTCTCGCGCACTTTCACCGCGCGGCGGGTGGCCGCTCTGCGTCCCCGGGTGGAGGAGATCGCCGCAAGGTTGCTGGACCAGCTCGAACAACGTGCGGCCGAGGACGACGCCGATGGTGAGGGCGTCATCGATCTCATCGAGAACTTCGCCTACCTGCTGCCGATCAACGTCATCTGCGAACTGATCGGTATCCCCGAGGCTGACTGGCCCCGGTGGCGGCAATGGGGTCGGGCGGCGTTCTCGCTGGAACCGGGGGCGCAGAACGAGCCGATGCGCGGCATGGTCGACCACATCACCGAGCTGGTCGAGCAGCGCCGCGCCGTGCCCACCGGCGATCTGCTGTCCGGGTTGATCGAGGCGCACGACGAGGAGGGAGACCGGCTAACCAGTGACGAGCTGATCACGATGGTGCTGACGCTGGTGCTGGCCGGAACCGAGAACACCGCGCACATGATCGGCAACGGCACCCTGGCGCTGCTGACCCACCCCGACCAGATGGCCGCGCTGCGTGCCGAGCCCGCGTTGCTGCCGGCGGCGGTCCAGGAGTTGATGCGCTGGTGCGGCCCGCTGCACGGAACCCAGTTCCGGCACGCGGTCGAGGACGTCGAGATCGGCGGTGTCACGATCAAACAGGGCGATCGGCTGATGTGCATGCTGGTCGCGGCCAACTTCGATCCGCGTTACTTCGCCGACCCTGATCGCCTGGACCTCCGCCGGCAGCCCGACGGCCAACGCGAGATGCACGTGGGCTTCGGGGCCGGCCTGCACTACTGCCTGGGCGCTCACCTGGCCAAGCAGGAATTCGAGGTGGCGTTCGGCGGCCTGCTGAGCCGCTTCCCGGACATGGAACTGGCCGTTGCGGCGGAGGAACTGGAACGACAGAACATGCCCGGCTCGTGGCGGCTGAGGCGGCTACCCCTCCGCCTGCACGGAGCTGCGGCGCGGCCTCGATAACGGATTCGGCCATGCCCGCCTGGTCGCGGCTGCTGACTCGTCGGTCGATCGAGGCCGGCCAGCAGTCAGCGACCAGGCGGGCACGGCCGTCACTCTGTCCCAGCCCGACGCATCGGCTGAAGCCCCGACCACGGTGCTGGCGACGACGTACGGCTGGATAGCGCCGCAACCGCCGCGCGTGGCACTCCGGGCGTCGGGACGAGATCGGTCAGTTCAGCGTGGTGTCGGGGTCGACGAAAACGTCTCCGCCGTCGATGCGCACCAGGTAGACGTCCACGGGATCGACGGCCGGCGGGGAGGTAGGTGCGCCGGTGCGCAGGTCGAAGCACGCTCCGTGCATCCAGCACTCGATTCCCTTGCTGGTGACCTCGCCCTCCGACAACGCCATCCGGGCGTGTGAGCACTGATTCCGCAGGGCGTGCACCTGGTCCCCGACGCGCACCAGCACGACGGGGACGTCACCGATCTCAACGGCGAGAGGCGCCCCGTCGTCCAGTTCGGACAGTGCACACACTCGGGTCCCGTTCGACGTGCGCATGCGGGCGAACCCCTCTCTGGTGGGAATGTGCTGTTCTGCCAGGTGGGCTCGGCTGATTTGCTGATGCGACGGCAACGCGCAGGTCCTGGCGGTTCGTTACCGAACCGCCAGGACCTGCGCCGCGTGGTGAGGGTTATCAGCAGCCCTGCTGGCGCGTCAGCGATGGTACGCGAACGGGCCAGTCTGTGGCGGGTGGAGCCGACGCATCCGCGTCCCAACGGACCGCGACCGGGACGCCGTGTCCAGGTCAACGGCAGGAGATGGCGTACGTGCCGGGGATCTCAGGCCAGTTTCAGCGGGAGGGTCCTGGTCCGGGTGAAACCGGGTCGCAGGATCCACGGGATCTCCTCGCGCGGCACGGCGAGGGAGAGGTCCGGGAACCGGGTGAACAGCCCCTGCAGCGCCACCTCAGCCTCCTGGTAGGCCAGGTGCTGACCGAGGCAGCGGTGGATGCCCTTGCCGAACCCCAGGTGACTCTCGCTGCCGACGGCCAGCCGGTCGATGACCAGCTTGTTGGGGTCGGGGAACTTGCGCGGGTCGGTGTTCGCGGCCAGCAGCAGCGGCGCCACCGGCGCACCCCGCGGGATCGTCACACCGCCCAGTTCGACGTCCTCCACGGGGAACCGCGGCTGCGCGAACTGGATCGGGCCCAGGCGTTGCAGCTCGCGCACCGCCTGCGGCCACATCGACGGGTTCTCCTTCAGCCGCGCGAGCTGGTCGGGGTTCTCGAGCAGGATGATGACCGAGTTGCCGATCAGGTACGTGGTGGTCTGGTGGCCGGCGGTCACCAGGCTGAACAGAATGCCGATGATCTCGTCGTCGGAGACCCGGGTCGGGTCCTCGGCCTGCGCCTGCACGAGCGCGGTGACGAGATCGTCCTGAGGCTCGGCCCGCCGCTTCTCGATCAAGTCCCGGGCGAGGTCGATGCACTTCAGCAGCGTGGTCGGGATGCGCTCACCGTTCATCGTGGCCATCGAGTCGCCCCAGGCCCGCCAGTGCGGCCGGTCCGGTTCGTCGATGCCGACCAGCTCGCAGATCACGGTGACCGGCAGCGGGTAGCAGTACTCCTCGACCAGGTCGACCGGCGAGCCGTCCCTGCTGTCCTCGGCCAGCTTGTCCAGCAGGTCCGCGGTGATCTTCTCGACCCGGGGGCGCAGCTTGCCGATACGGTGCGCGGTCAGCGCGTACGAGACCAGCTTGCGCAGCCGGGTGTGATCCTCGCCGTCGGACACGTTGAGGAGGTTGGCCATCCACGGGATCAGGTCCGGCGGGAAGTCCAGCCGCTTGAACACGCCGTCCCGGATGTCCGCGATGGTCGAGTCGGCCGGCGGGTTGGTGACGAACCGTGGGTCGGTGAGGACCTGGCGCACGTCCTCGTAGCGGGTGACGAGCCACATCTCGGGCCCGCCCATCATGGTGCCGATGTTCAGGGTCCCGGTGTTCGGCCCAGTCTCCTCGCGCAACCGCGCGTACCAGCCGAACGGGTCGGCGACCACTTCTGGTGAGAACAGGTCGACCGTTTCGGCCGATGTCTCGGCAGTGGTGGTCATGAGCCCCTCCCTTTCGTGTCGAAAAGCCTGCGATCGGTTGGCGTGGGGCGGGCGCATTGCGGCGCCGTTTCGGCAACGATAGGAAAGGGGCAGCAGGCTGAGCATCCCTCAACCTGATAGGTGTGGGCGGCGCTGCCCGGTCCGGCGCTTCGCGCCGATGGACTACCGAGCTCAGCCGTGATCCGGGTGCTCTGCCGGTCATGCGGTGCTATCAGAGCGAGGGATGTGTGGCCGGTGGTGCCTGTTCTAGTCTCCCGGGGACACCTGCGGGTTGCTGTTGATCAGAAGGCGGGTCCGGTGGGGCTTGGTGCTGCTTTTGAAGGTGCTGGCTCGGCTGTGCTGTGTCGTACCGAGACGCGGTCGGCGGCACTGACAACGGCTGCGCGGTCCGGGCCTCTGCAAGCCTGGCTGAGTCGATCACCGGCTCGGCCTGACGGCCACCTGGTGGGTGGTGGCGATGATCAGCCGCCCCGGCGGCGCGCACGAGAACACGACAAGTGGCCGGGCGCCACAGTCGATCCTTGGCAGACCGGCGGAGCTGATGCGCTGTTTGCTGAACAATAAAGGGAGGCCCCTGCGGTGACGACCGAGACGAAGGAAACCCCGCCCGCCGACGAGTCGCTTGGGGCCCCGCTTCCCCGAGGGTTCATGCAGCGCGACGATCCGTTCATGCTGCCGTCCGCGTTGGCGGAGCTGGCCGAACGGTCCCCGGTCGGCAGGTCGACGTTGCCTAATGGTGATCCGTTCTGGTTGGTGTCGGGGTACGACGAGGCTCGTGCGGTGCTGTCGGACCCGCGTTTCTCGGCTGACCGGTTCCGCTACCATCCCAGGTTCAAGAACCTGTCCGGGCAGCTCGGGGAGCAACTGCGGAACGACAAGGCGCGGGCGGGCTCGTTCATCAACATGGATCCGCCGGAGCACACTCGCTACCGTAAGTTGCTTACCGGGCAGTTCACCGTGCGGAGAATACGTGAGCTCACCGCACGGATCGAGCAGATCGTCACCGAGCGGCTGGATGCGATGGTGGCGAAGGGAAGCACCGCTGACCTTGTTCCTGACTTCGCGGTTCCGGTGCCCTCGCTGGTGATCTGCGAGCTGCTCGGGGTGCGCTACGAGGATCGGCAGGAGTTTCAGCAGCGCGTGGCGGGCCTGTTGCAGACGAACTTGCCGGTCAAGCAGGCGGTCGAGAACCTCGAAGCTCAGCGCGCGTTCATGCAGCGGCTGGTAAGTGATAAGCGGAAGAACCCCACGGACGACCTGATTTCCGGTCTGGTCCACCACGCGGGTGCCGATCCCGCGCTGACCGACGACGAGTTGGTCGGCATCGCCACCCTTCTGCTCTTCGCCGGTCTCGAGACCACCGCGAGCATGCTGGGGCTGGGCATGTTCGTGCTGCTGCAGCGACCCGAGCAGCTCGCCGTGCTGCGTGACGAGCCGTCCCGGGCGGGTGACGCCGTAGAGGAGTTGCTGCGCTACCTGACTGTCGTCAGCACTGGGCTCTTCCGTTTCGCCAAGGAGGACCTGGAATTCGGCGGGGAGCACATCCCGGCTGGTTCCACTGTGGTGATCTCCCTATTGGCCGCGAACCGGGACAAGCGGCACTGGCCAGAGCCGGAGGCGCTGGACGTCACCCGCACCCGGAACTCGCACCTGGCGTTCGGCCACGGTGTGCACCAGTGCCTCGGCCAGCAGTTGGCTCGGATCGAGATGACGGTCGGCTACAGCGAACTGCTACGTCGCTTGCCCAACGTCCGCCTCGCCGTGCCACCCGCGGATGTGCCCCTGCGCAACGACATGATCACCTACGGTGTGCACGCGCTGCCGGTCACCTGGGACGCGCCATGAGGGTGCGTGCCGATCGAGGAGTCTGCATCGGGTCGGGTCTGTGTGTGCTGCGCTTGCCCGAGATGTTCGACCAGAGCGAGGACGACGGCACCGTGGTGCTCCTCAGGGCCGACCCAGACCAGGAGGCCATCGTACTCGAGGTTGTCGAGGCCTGCCCGTCCGGCGCCCTGCGGATCGATCCCTGAGGTTTGTGCCCTGCCGTAGTCGGCCTACGGGAACGCGAGGAGCCGGCGGTGTGACCCGCCGGCTCCAGCGCCTGCCGAACGGGGCCGGCGCCGGTGGTGAGCCACGGTTCCAGGCTCCCGCCGGCGACAAACCCTGACAGACCGTGTTGGGGAGCCGCCCTGGCTCACCTCTGCGTCGTCGCGCCCGCCTCCGCCCGCGGCCGACGTGCCGATCGGCGCCGCCCCAACCGCGGCGGCGACCGATCCGCGAACAACGCAGACGCGTATTCCTCCCACGGCCCTGCGCGCCCGTGTCGCTACCGAGCCTTCTCATCCTGGACAGCGGTCGGCTTCGGTGTGGTGCAGGATGCGGATGACCTGCCCGATCGTAGTGGTGCGGGCGTGGGCAGCAGCCCAGCTTGGCCAGGATCTTCCAGGGGTCCTGAGCGTGGCGATGGTGCCCTCGCCGTGGGCGCGGATCCTCGCGTGTGCCTGGTTGACCGCCTTCTGTCGGCGTGACAGCTTCAGTCGGAAGCGGCGTCGCTTGAACGGGGTGCGCACGCTGCCCCGGGCGCCTTGGTAGCCCTTGTCGGCGAAGGTCATCACGTCCGCGCTGGTCAGGGCGTCGGTGAGGCCGTGGCTGCAGGCGGCGGTGAGGTCGTGCGCCGAGCCCGGCAGTGCCGGTGAGGCCCACACGAGTGGGCCGGCGGCGTCGGCGGTGACCGGCGCGTTCACGCCATGGCGCTTGTGCTTACCGGAGTGGTACGGCCTCTGGTGCGCTACCCGGTCGATCCGGACTCAGGGCGCCGTGCGGGATCGCGTACGCCAGGCGGCGGATGCGCAGAATCGCGGCGGCCAGGTCCTCGGCGACCGCGGCGAGCGGCACGATCGCTTCCTGTACGTAGCGCCAGGCGGTGGTGACGTCGACCTCGAGATCCGCGGTGAGCCCGGCGTGAGTGTCGCTGTTGCGCAGGTGAGCCAGAGCCAGCAGCGCCTGCCGGCCCGGATCGAGGCGCCGCCACCGGGATCGGTTCTGGGGGCGGTGTGCTCGGATGCGTTCGGCGAGGTGGTGCGGAGTGCGGCTGCTCAGCGGGATCGTGGGTGGGCAAGACAAAGGCCCACTGACAGCCGGTGCTCATGACGGGGCGGGCGCGTCGGAGACGGCAGTCAGGTGGGGGCGGGCGCCTCGAAGCGCCATGCATGAGTCGTAGCTTGGCAGCAGGCCCAGCTCAGCAGCTTCGCTGAGGGTCGGTGCGGCGGCGTCGCGGTCGGACAGGACGGGTCCGTCGGGCAGCCGGAGAGGCAGGCCGATCTCGGGGTCCAGTGGGTGCACGGTGATGACATCCTGCGGCCGGTAGAGCTCGGAGAGTTGGTACTGGACGCAGGTGTCGTCAACCAGCGCGACGAAGGCGTGCCCGAGCCCTTCCTCCACGTAGACCGAGGACGCGTCGTGTCCGTTAAGGATGATCATGTCCCATTTTCCGAAGGTCGGCGAGCCTGTCCTCAGGTCGACGACGAAGTCGAGCATCAACCCCCGGACGCACGTGACAAGTTTGGCCAGGCCCGGTGGGACGGCCGCCCCGTGAATGCCACGCAGAACGTTGGAGTGAGAAACCGAATAGTTGGTCTGGACAATCCTCGGCGGGTACCCGAGCACTTCGGTCAGCACGTCCTCGCGGTAGACCTCGAAGAACGCACCACGTTCATCGGTGAACGACCGTGACGAGATGAGGAAGGCGCCACTGATGTCCAGCGGTCGTACGGCCATGCTGCGGTTGTTGAGGCCCGCTCTACTCATGTGAGAAACGTAGCTCATGTTGATTCCTATGGGGACCGTTGCGAGCCCCGCTGTCTTGAGTGGTGCAGCTCGCGGAGGGCTGCCTGGTGATCTGTGTGCTGTCCGCGGCGTCGAACCGGCGCCAGCCCGGCTGCCGGCACCACCGGCTGCACCCGCGGCTGACTCACCGCACCGCCTGGACCGCCCAGCACGGCCCGCTGCCGATCATCGAAGGCACCGCCGAGACCACACCGGCGGTCGTTACTTCAGCGTCAGGCGGCTCAACCGGTCCCGTAAGCGGTCGAGGCGCGTCGGCAGATCCGAATCTCCCTCGGGCCATATGAGATCGATACCGACCCGTCCGTCGAAGGTGTTCACCACATAGCCACCCATGGCCGCCGCCTTTCTGATGCTGGACGCGGAGTGGAAGTTCGTCAGACGCAGATCGGGCGGTGTGCGCATCGGCGGCACCACCCCCCAGTTCATCATGCTGACCACGGCGGCGGCGATGCTCGGATCCCACGGTTTCGCGTCGGGCAGAGGCTGGCTGAACATGTCCAGGAGGCTGCGCTGGATCGATCCATCCGCCAGCCCTGCACGCAGCCGTTCACCAATCGCTCGACCGATCGTGACAGCGTCGGGTTTGATGTCGTCGGTGGCCGTGAACCCGACACCTCCAAGCACGTTCGTACCCTCGGTCGGACCCACCTGAGGCGTGAGGTGGCTGCGCAGATTCACGGTGAACCGGTACACGAGCTGGTTCAGCGGCAGGTCGCGGATCTCGGCTTCGACGAGGAGCAGGACGCCCGCCAGCAAACCGTTGATCGTCACGTGCTCACGGTGGCCGAGCTCCGCCAGGGCCGTTGTCTGCGCTGTTGTCATGCGGTGTTGAACGACGTGGTGAGCAGGTGCGCGCCGTTCGGGCGCCGCCGGCCGGTCCGTCACCACCAACGACTGCGGAGCGCGTCCGGCGTCGGGCACAGTACTCCGGATACCACGCTCGGCGAGTAGGTCCTCCAACGACCTGGGATGCGGGTGACGGGGCAGGTCGATGGGCTTGCCGTGAACCGCATCGGTGTAGCAGGACCATATCGTGGCGAGCACGTCGATGGAGTGGTAGGCGTCGGCGATGCTGTGATGGGTCAGCAGGCACACGCTGGCCTCGTCACCGTCGCGTACGACGTTGAGCGCGCTCAACGCACGGTGCTGATTCAGCTCCACGCCGGTCAACGGACGTTTGAGGTCCCCATTGCAGGTGTGGACTTCCGGCCGGGCGTCGGACTCCACGAAGAAGGGTCCGCCATCGCCGGCGTCGAGTCGGGCCGTGAGCTGAGGATAGGCGCCGCACACCGCCTCATAGGCCGTTGCCAGGGCAGCCAGGTCCAGTCGGCCGGTGGCGCGGACGGTGTATCCTATGTAAGCCTCTTTGTCGGCATGGATCTTTTCGGTGGGCGTCAGCGCACGCCAAGTTCGAGCTCCTGTCACGAATTGGCCTCCAGTCAGCGCGGGTCCCGAGTAGTCGTGAATCTGCCAGGGGAACTGCGATGTCAAGCGTGACCAGATTTCCCCACGCCGCGCCCCGGAGCCATCACCAACGTGGGTAGGCTCAGCCAACTGGTGATCACGGCACCGACGGTTCTCGTCATGACTGTCGCTGGCCCACCGGTCAGCTGCGACCCTCGGGGTCACGTCCGCGCTGGTGAGTTAGCCACATCGCCGCCCAGGCCGGACTCGCTCCTGGTCGACCGGTTGCGAGGTCAGCGGGCTGTCGAGGTCTTACACCAGCCGATCAGCCTGCCCCACCCGGACGGCGTCACCTCGATCGCGCCACCCGGGTGGCGCGCAACAGTCGGGGCCGCGGCATCTGCCGACGGCCCCGCTGTTGGAGCGTGCGCGGACGCCGCAGTGCTGAGAAGTCACAGTCACGGCGGGATCGGCGGCCGCCACCTGCTCGACGGGTGGGTAACGCCCGCCTCGTCGCTGGCTCCGCTCGAATCCACGGACGATCGCAGATCTCCTGATAGCCGCCGACCGACTGCCGGCGGACGGACGACTCAGTTGCGGCGCCCTCCGGATGCTTCGTGGACGAGCCACTCAACCCGGCGGGCCACCTCAGACGGCAACGGCAGGGCGGCGATCTCCTGGGCGAGCGCGCGCGCGGCCGCAGCGTACCCGGGATTGGAAACGATCTCCTGGCAGCTCTTCGCGATGGCCTCGCTCGTGGCTTCCTCCGGAGAGAGCACGATTCCAGCGCCCACCTTGGCGAAGCGGCGGGCCATTTCGTTCGCGCGGTGCTGACTGGGGTCGGGAATCAGGACCTGGGGCACCCCGAAGCTCAGCGCTGTCATCATGGTGCTGCCGCCCGACTGGTGCACCAGGACATCGCATGTGGGTGCGAGGACGTCCAGAGGGACCCAGCCAACCAGGACGTTCTTCAGCCGTTCGCGCAGGACGGGGGCGGCGTCCTCCGTCACCGGCACCACCACCTCCGCATCCAGAGCACTGACGTTCTCGACGATGGCCTGGAGAAAGTCATACTGGTTGTAGTTCGCCACGCCCGTCCCGACGGTCACGCCGATCCGGGTGTCCGCTCCCCGCGTGTACATCCACCGTTCCAGGCGGCACTGCGTGTTGCCCGGGATCCACCGCATCATCTGCGCGGCTGCGGCATCCGGCGGACGTAGGCTCGGTGGCGTGATGTCGATCATCATGTCCGGCTCGGGGAGGCGGTCCAGGCCCAGCTCCGCCAGCTCCGCCTGGAGCTCCTCCGTCGCGCCGAGGTCCAGCAGCTGCGGGCCGTGGATGTCCCATGCATGGCGCACGTAGGGCACACCGAGGCGCTTCGCCAGCAGCGGGGCGGCGTAAGAGGCCATGCCGCCGATGATGACGTCCGGGCGCCAGTCCTCGGTGAACGCCAGCAAGGCGTCGAGGGTCACGGCCTCCAGCCGCGCGTACCAGTGGCCCGACTGCTGCTCGCGCGCGATCGGGTCCTCCGGAATCTGCAGCAGCCGGCTGTCGCGCGCGATGATCTCCCGCGCGGTCAGATTCGGGTCCGTGGTCCGCACGGCGGAAAGACCGACCCCCGCGATGGTCGGGATCAGCTCATCGAGCGAGGCTGTCATCATGACCTGATGCCCCGCGTTGCGCAGGGCCGTCCCGAGCGGGACGTGGCTGAATACCGTTGACTGGGCAATCCCGGCGAGAATTAGAGCCCGCACATCGTCCTCCCACTGGTCATCAGGTTCTCTTCGAAGCCAAGTTTGAACAGGTGGCGCCCGCGCACCTACAGACACGTGCCGGATCAGGCTTGCCGACACTACCAGGCGGTGTCATCACCAAAGTGGATAGTCTGAGCCGGCTGGAAGTGGGCCTACCACGTTGGGGGATGCCGCGCCGCGCTGGCACTCGTAGTCTATTTCGAAGAGTTTTAGGAAGGAACGGCGGTTATGCCGCGAGCCGGGATCGAGTGGACGCGTGGCCGCCGTTCCGGCTTCAGCGAAAGGTCCAGCGACAGCCCGCACTCGACCGTAGGGGATACGACATGGTCGAATCAGCCCGATCGCGCCTGCTGGAACAGGTGCGCGGCTACCACGATGTGCAGGACCCCGGACCGGCGCCGTTCATCCCGGGGCAGACTCCAATCCTGTCGTCCGGGGCGGTTTTGGACGCCGATGACAGGGAGGCCCTGGTGGCCGCCGCGCTTGACCTGCGGATTGCCTCCGGCGGGATCACGGCGAAGTTCGAGTCGTCCTTCGCCAGGACGCTCAAGCGGCGCAAGGCGCTGCTGACGAACTCCGGGTCGTCGGCGAACCTACTGGCGCTGAGCACGCTGACCTCGTCGGAGCTGGGCGACGAGCGGCTCAAGCCGGGTGACGAGGTCATCACGGTCGCCGCCGGATTCCCGACCACGGTGAACCCAATCCTGCAGAACGGCCTCGTACCGGTGTTCGTCGACATCGAGCTCGGCACGTACAACACGACGGCGGAACTGGTCGATCAGGCGATCTCCCCGCGCACGCGCGCGATCATGATCGCGCACACGCTGGGCAACCCGTTCCCGGTCGCGGAGATCGCCGAGCTGGCCGAACGGCACGGCTGCCACCTGATCGAAGACAACTGCGACGCCGTCGGCTCGACCTACAACGGCAGGCTCACCGGCACGTTCGGCCGGTTCTCCACCGTCTCCTTCTACCCAGCGCACCACTTGACCATGGGCGAGGGTGGCATGCTGCTGTCCTCAGACATCAAGCTGGCCAAGCTGGCGAAGTCATTCCGCGACTGGGGCCGCGACTGCTGGTGCGAGCCCGGCGAAGACGACCGCTGCCTGAAGCGGTTCGAACTCCAGCTCGGTACGCTCCCAGAGGCATACGACCACAAGTACGTCTTCTCCGAGGTCGGCTACAACCTCAAGAGCACCGACATCCAGGCCGCACTCGGGCTGAGCCAGCTGGCCAAGCTGCCCGACTTCATCGAGGCGCGCAAGCGCAACTGGCGCCAGCTGCGGGAGGGCCTGGACGGCCTGCCTGGCCTGCTCCTGCCCGAGCCAACGCCGGGCAGCGACCCGAGCTGGTTCGGCTTCATCATCACGGTGCTGCCGGACGCGGGCTTCGACGTCGCGGACATCGTCGGCTATCTGGAGGGCCGAAACATCCGCACCCGGCGGTTGTTCGCGGGCAACCTCACCCGTCACCCCGCCTACCTGGGCCGGCCACAGCGCATCGTCGGCTCGCTGGCCAACAGCGATACGGTGACCGAGCGGACGTTCTGGATCGGCGTCTACCCGGGCATCACCACGGAAATGATCGAATACGTCATCGGCACGCTCAAGGAGTTCGTCGCCTCGCGCTGAATGAGCGAGCTCGCTCAGCGCGCCGTCCGCGGCAGCGGACGGCGCGCTGTGTCACGCGCTCGTCCGGAGCTGGTGCCGTGTCGGGCAACCAGGCATGCCGAACGGCTTGCTGCGCTGATGCACTTCACCTCACAGACGTCGTCGGACGTGCCGGTGCAGTTTCTGGTCCAGTGGGACGACATGACGCCGCGAGACCAGAGCCTGGCATTGTTCGATGCCCTGGCCTCGGCTGAGACGCTGCACGCCGACGCCGGCGGGCACCGCGATGTACCCGTCGATCGAAGTGGACAGCTCGCTGAGGATCATCGCCCGGCGCCTGAGCTGGCGGAGAGCGCAGTGCTCCTCGCGATGGCCGGAACGTCGAGCGGCGGGTGGCAACGAAACCACCCGCCACGCCGCCGTCATACCCGGCCAGACGCGAGCTCGCTGATGTCTCCGTCGAGCTCGCCCGCCGCGTGCATCACGTGGAGCTGGTGGGCGTCCCGAGCGGTATCGTCTCCAACTCCCACCTGGGGCTGCGGAAGCTGCCCGCCAGGCTGGTGCGCAGGTAGGCGAGACGCCCAAGGTGCTGGCCAGATCCTGCGGGCGGTCGCCATCACTCGATCGGCGAGTCCACGCGCTCGCCGAGCCCGACCAGCGACGTGCGCAACGCCTGGCCGAGAAAGTCCAGGTCGGCATCCGTGGCGTTCAGCGGCGGCGCCACCAGCAGGCCCTCACCACTGCCATCTCTGCGGTATCCGACGAACGGGTACAGCAGCAGGCCGTTGCTCCTGGTGATCTTGAGGGCGTCGCCGACGGTGCCCGGGGCCAGCTCGATGCCGTGGAAGTAGCCAAGGCCACGCACATCCGTCACGATCGGCAGATCCCGCGTCACCTCGGCTACGATCTGACCCACCGCCGCGCCGCGTACCTGGTCGCGGTCAAGAGCACCGAGCTCGTCCAGTACCGACAGCACCGCGAGCCCGACCCGGGCCTGTAGCGGGGTCGCGGACATCGTCCCCATGAGAGGCAGCCATCTGCCGCTCGACAGGATGTCCTCGGCCAGGTCGGGTGCGATCATCGTGGCAGCCAGTGGGATGAAACCCGCTCCGAGCCCCTTCGCCAGCGTCACGATGTGCGCCTCTGCGCCCGGCGCGTGGTGCGAGCCCAGCGGGAGCCCAGTGCGGCCCAGGCCGGTGAGCACCTCGTCATGGATGAGAAGGACACCGTACTCGTCGCAGATCTCGCGGACCGCCCGCAGATATCCCGCCGGCGGAACGTACCCGCCTCCGGTCGTGCCGTTGACGGGCTCCATCAGCACCGCGGCGACGGTCTCCGGACCAGCCGTGACGATGGCCTCGCGTACGGCCTGCGCGCATTCCACTCGGCAGGCAGGAAAGGGACAACCGAGATGCTGGCCGGGGTAGGGCGGATCGAAGGCCGGTCCAATGCCGAAGCTGTCGTCCTCGTGCGGCCTCCGAGAGCGGTGACCGGACAGGGCGAGCACGAAAGCGCTGTTCCCGTGGTAGCCCAGCGACCCCGTCAGCACCTTGTGGCGGCTCGTCTCACCCCGTGACCGCTGCGCGAGTCTGGCCAGCGCGATGGCGGCCTCTACGGCATGCGTGCCGGTGGGGGTGAACATGACGCGGTCGTCCGGCCTGTGCACGGCCCGCGCAGTGGCGGAGGCCAACTGCTCCATGTGGCCGGCCACCAGCGATCCCGGGCTGGCGTAGGTGCAGATCCCCGCCTGGTCCCTCAGTGCTTCTACCACTGTGGGATGGGCGTGGCCGATGTTCACGTTGATGATTCCACTCGATGCGTCGAGATAGCGCTGACCGTCGGAGGAGAATATCCAGGATCCATAGGCGTGGGTGTAGGAAATCGGTGGAATCTGTAGCCGCGCGGCCAGGAGCTGCGGCGAGGCCTTAGCACTAGTCGTAGTCACGGGCGGGATCCTACTGGCACCTCAACCCCAGGCCCACTGTTCCAGACGTCAAATAGCTGCATGCAAAACTCCTGCCATGTTCGTGTGTCAGCGGACCGGCCCGTGATCGGGAATGAGCTGTCTGAGCATGGAATAGCTGAGGGGGCGGGGCGTCTCCGATTCGTCGGCCAGCACCGGCGCCCTCATACCAACTTCTCCGTCCGGATGGCGTCCGCCTGCTCGATGGGGTGATCGCCGTGAAGCCTCGCTTTGGTGCGTATATCGTTGACAAGGACAGCCTGCCGCAGAACGCTGCCATTGTCGGGGAGCTGTCCCGACCGGACGGCCGTCGCGAAGGCGCTCACCGAGTTCGCCACCTGGTCGTCGGGCGCCAACCGAATCTCCTGAACGCCCGACTGACGCTCCAGGCGCACCACCGGGACGTGGTCGGCGGGTGGGGTATAGGCATGCTCGACGACGATTCGTCCCTCGCTGCCCCAGAGCTCGTAACTGGACCGGTAGGAGTGGTCGAGGCCGAAGGTCACCTGCGCTCCCACGCCGCCGTCGGTACACAGCAGCGCCTGCCCGGAGGTCTCGACGGGATGGCCGTGAGGGAGGGTCAGAACCGCCGAGAGGACGTCCAAAGCGCTGCCGCCCAAGAAGCACATCGCCGCGCGGACCGGATACACCCCGGTGTCCATCAGGGCACCGCCCCCGAGTTCGGCGCTGTAGCGGACATCGTCGACCGGGCGCCTCGGCACGCCGAACGAGGCGTGGAAGGCGCGCAGGTAGCCGATCGCGCCGTCTTCGAGCTTGTTCCGCACCACCGCGTGCTGGCTGTGGTGAAGGAACATCATGTTTTCCATGAGCACCAGACCGCGGGACCGCGCCGTGGCTATCAGCTCGGCCGTCCGGGACACGCTGGTGGTCAGCGGCTTTTCGGCCAGCACGTGCTTGCCGGCGTGCAGGGCGTCCTCGATCCAGCTGGCATGCATGGCGTTCGGCAGCGGAATGTAGACGGCATCAGCCTCATCGAGGTCCAACAGCGCCTCGTAGCCCTCGACCGCGCGGCAGCCGTAGGTCCGGGCGACCTCCACGGCCTTGTCGAGGTCCCGGCTGGCGACTGCCGCGATCTCGATCTCGGGAAGGGCGGCCATGGCGGGGAGCATCTTCCGGCGGGCGATGCTCGCGCATCCCATGATCCCGATTCGCACGGGAGTCACAAGATCTCCTTCCCTAGTGTCATGGCAGGCCTGCGGCAGTCCCCGCCGGGACGCAGACTTGGCGGCCGTGCCGGACCAGCGAGGGCGACCCCCACAACGGACCGTCGCTGGCGGAGCCGTGTCGAGCCTCAGACCGGCGATGGTCCCTTGGGGATAGTAGGACAGCTGTGGCTCGACCGGCATCCCTAGTTCTGATAGGACGCCGGCCGGTTGCACTGCTCGCGGAGCCATCAGATCGAGGGATACCGGGTCGATCGCGCCTGATCTAGCGTACCGATGAATCACGCAGGTCGCTGTTGATCGAAGGGTGGTCAGGCACATGGCAGAGCTCGACCACTGCGTTGACCGGCGGCGCTCCGCCGCGGTGCTGGGTGGCGAGGCACCACCGGACGTGCTGCGGAGCAGTGATGCCCCGTCGGCCGGGGGACAGGCTGAACACGGCAGCCCTGCACCGAGCGGCGTGCCATGAGTGTCGGGTAGCGACAGGCACGGCCGGCGTCAACCCCAGGGCATGGGCGGCCTGCTCCGCCCCGCTCCTGAGGAGAGGCTTCAGCGACCGGGACCCCGATCTGTGGCACTGGCACCTCACCGCCATCCACCGGTTCCGGGTCGGCTGACCCCGACGAGTAGGCACGACATCGAGGGGATCATGTGATCGACAGCGCGAGCGCGACACGCACAGATGCGAAGACGGTACGCTCCGGACGGGCCATCGCCTCGGCCGACAACGCGATCACTTCCATGGCGGACTTCCACTCCTGGTTCAACGCGCGGACCCGTGCGAACAGCTTCCGGGTGGATCGGATTCCGTTCGCGGAACTTTCCGGGTGGAACTTCGATCCGGACACGGGAAACCTCCTCCACGAGAGCGGGCGGTTCTTCTCCGTGGAGGGCCTGCGGGTCCGGACCAACCGGCCGTGGGTGAGCGAGTGGGGCCAGCCCATCATCGTGCAGCCGGAGATCGGCGTGCTCGGCATCCTCGTCAAGCGGTTCGACGGTGTCCTTCACTGCCTGATGCAGGCCAAGATGGAGCCGGGCAACATCAACGGCCTACAGATCTCTCCGACCGTGCAGGCCACTCGCAGCAACTACATGAAGGTCCACGGCGGCGCGGGCACCAAGTACCTCGAGTATTTCCGCCCGGACTCCCGCGGCAGGGTGCTGTTCGACGGGCTGCAGTCCGAGCAGGGGTCGTGGTTCCTGCACAAGCGCAACCGCAATATCGTCGTAGAGACCAGCGACGACGTACCGCTCGACGAGGACTTCTGCTGGCTCACCCTCGGCCAGATCCGCCGCCTGCTGTTACTCGACCACATGGTGAACATGGACTCCAGAACGGTCCTGTCCTGCATCCCGCCAGCGCTGACCGGGCCGAACGACAGGGACGCCGGCGACGACTCGTTCACCCATGCGGTCCTGTGTTCGCTGTCCGGTCACGGCAAGGCCCTGCACGCCGACGGGAAGATCCTCAGCTGGCTCACCGAGGTGCGAGCCGGCCAGGAGCTGGTGCAGAGCCGGGTGCCGCTCAGGCACCTTGCCGAGGACGGCTGGCGCCTCGGCGCCGACGTCATCGACCACCGCGACGGCAAGTACTTCGACGTCGTCGCGGTGGCCGTACAGGCCAGCAATCGCGAGGTCGCCGCGTGGACCCAGCCGCTGGTGGCCCCCAAAGAACCCGGTCTGCTCGCCTTGCTGGTCAAGCGGATCGGTGGCACGTTGCACGCGCTGGTCCAGGCCCGTAGCGACGCGGGCATGCTCAACATCGCCGAGCTGACCGCCACCGTGCACTGCCAGCCGGGCAACTACGTTGACGTGCCAGCGGAACACCGCCCGCCCTACCTCGATTACGCGCTGGCGGTACCCGCCTGCCGCGTCCGGCTGGATGTCATGCACTCCGAGGAGGGCGGCCGCTTCCACCACGCCCAGAACCGATACCTGATAATCGAGGTGGAGGACGAGGACGACCTCGCCGAGTCCCACGACCGGTACCTGTGGACCACGCTGCACCAACTCACGTCGCTGCTGCCGCACAGCAACTACCTGACGGTGGAACTGCGCAGCTTAATGGCTAGCATGCGAAGCCTGACTCAGCGCTTCTGACAGACACAGGGAAGGCCCTCCATTCTCACCACCACCTGGTGCCGAGCCGGCGCAGGCGGCGGTGGCAGCGTCGACAATCAACTCGCCGAGTTGCCCGTTGCCCCGCTGCCGGTGGGGCCCGTCCCCGCCGGGTGGCGCGATGTCACCCTCGGGCCTCCTCGACGGGTGCCGCGTCAGGCGGCCCGCGGCGGCACGCCGGCCGACACCGGGGCCCGCAGCTGGTTCCGCAGGTCGTCCACCAGGTCCCTGGTGTCGCCTGGTCCGCTCACGGCACCGAAGACGTGGTAGTCGGGACGGACAAGCAGGGAGGTCGCCCTGAACTGCGCCAGGTATGGGTGGTAGACGTTATCCACATCCACCACGCCGTGCTTCGGTGCGTCTCCGGGTGGTAGCAGCCGCACAACGTGTGCGTCGAGCTCGGCGAGGAAGGACAATCGGTCGTCGTCGAGCGCGGCGTGCGGGTCCTCGGTGGTCAGCAGGACGAAACCGCGGCCGACGACGTCGTCGAACAGCCCGGTGGCACCGTGCAGGGTCACTCGTCCCTGCGGTACGACCGCACCCGCCGGTGGCTCGGCCGCGTCCGCTCCGGGCCGTCGGTGGAGTAGCCCGTCCGAGAGCGACTTCGCCGGCTCCGGCCGGTTCGCCGGCTGCCCGCGGCGGTTGGCCAGCACCGTGGCGTCCCGCTCGGCGGCGGCCGCCGGGTCGGTCACGCAGATCACCCTCCCCAGCTGGACCGAGGCCAGGATCGCCGCCTTGGCCTGTGCGCGGCGCTCCTCCGTGTAGGAGTCCATAAGCGACTCCGGCGCCAACCCGCGGAGGGTGAGGTCGAGCTTCCACGCCAAATTGACGACGTCCCGGATGCCGGAGCACATGCCCTGCCCGGCGAACGGCGGCATGAGGTGGGCCGCGTCGCCGGCCAGCAGGATGTGACCCACCCGCCACTGCTCGGCCCACCTGGCCTGGAAGATGTACGTGGTGCTGCGCAGCAGGGTGGCGGTGTCGGGGCGCACGCCGAACGGTGCCAGCAGGCGCCACGCCGTCTCGTCCTTGTTCAGCTCGGCCGTGCTCTCGCTGGGCAGGCGCATGAATTCCCAGCGCCGTCGCCCTGGACCGCTGCCCACCTGGGTCGTGGGCCGCGCCGGATCGCAGATCTGCACGTTCGTTGGGACGAACTCACGCGGCTCGTGCAGTTCGACGTCGCAGAGCAACCACTCGTAGGAGAACCCGAGGTCCGTGACGGAGACGTCGAGGTGGTTGCGGACGAAGCTGTTGGCGCCGTCGCATCCCACCACCCACCGCGCGGAGAGGGGCCGGGTGGCGCCGTCCTCGTCGGTGGCGAGCACTTCGACCAGATGGTCGCGGTCGGTGACGCCCACGACCTCGTGTCCGCGCAGCACGGTGATGCCGGGAAGCGTCGCCACCCTGGTCGCGATGAGCTCCTCGAGGGCCGGCTGGTGCATTGTGTTCGCGTCCGGCCAGCCGTACGGGCCGGTCGTGCTGAACGCGATGTCCAGCAGCGTCTCGCCGGCGGTGGTGCGCCACTGGTAGCCGCTGGCCGGAGCCGTGATCCGGCCGAGGTCCGGGCCTATCCCGGTGGCAGCCAGCAGACGGGCGGTCTCGCCGTCGAAGCTGGTCGCCCGGGGAAGCCGATACGGTCGGGGGCGGCGTTCGAGCACGGTTACCCGCCAGCCGCGTTGGGCGAGCAGCACCGACAGGGTGGCACCAATCGGCCCGTTGCCAACGATGACGACGTCCGCGTCCGTCACGGAAACCTCACAGGTCGACGCTGTGTAAAGGGCGGAAACAGTGACCCGTCATCGGGTCGAGCCGGTTGATGTGAAGCTGACCAATGCTCATCGGGTCCGTCGTTCGCCGGTTGGTGTCCTATCCACCAGTTCCCGCTTCAGAGTCCCGATCACGTTCTCGCTCTGGTCGATGAGGAAGAAGTGCCCCCCCGGGAGAACCTTGAGGTCCGTCGGCCCGGTGGTGTGCTCGCTCCAGGTGTGAGCCTCGTCAATGGACACCCGAGGGTCACTGTCGCCGGTAAGAACGGTGATGGGGCAGTCCAGTCTCCGCTCGGGGTCGTGGCGGTACGACTCGACGGCGTGGTAGTCGCTGCGGACGGCCGGCAGGATCATCTCCAACAGTTCCGGGTCGGCCAGCATGGCCGGTGCGGTGCCGCTCAGGGCCCGGAGCTCGGACACGATCCGGGCGTCCGACAGCTGGTGCACCCGCTCGTCGCGGTAGCGGGACGGGGCCCGTCGACCGGAGACGAAGAGGTGCGCCGGTGACGGCAGTCCGGCGTCCCGCATCCGCAACGCCACCTCGTAACCGAGGACCGCACCCATGCTGTGCCCGAACAACGCCAGGGGACGGTCGTCCAGGTGGCGCAGCGCGTCGAGGATCTGGTCCGCCAGATCCGGGATGTTGCCAACAGGCGGCTCGTGGCGCCGCTCCTGGCGACCCGGATACTGGACCGCCAGGACCTCCACCGCGGGGGCGAGCGCCTTGGACACCGGGTGGAAGAAGCTTGCCGAGCCGCCGGCGTGTGGCAGGCACACCAGACGGGCCACACAATCGGGCGCCGGGTGGAACCGGCGCAGCCACTTCTCGACATGCTCCGCAGATTGAGGCACGGCCAGAATTCCTTTCCGGGATGTCCGTGGCGGTGTGACTTCACGACGCCGGGGGTCTTCAGACGGCCTTCTGCTGGTGGTTGCTGGTCCGGCGCATCCGGGGCCGCCGCATGTGCGGGCCTCTCCTTGGGCGGCATCGCGAGGGACAGCTCCGGGATCCGGGCGGACATCCCGGGTGGTGCACCTCCGCCTTCCGGTAGGCCCGCCCGTGGCCACCAGTGACGGGTCTACCTTCGGCCACGCGAACTGGTCCGGGTTCTCGGGGAGGACAAGCACCGAGATCCCGATCAGGTTCTTCGCTGTCTGCCCTCGGGACGTCACGAGGCTGAGGAGAGTCCCGACCGTCGAGTCCGCCGGCGGGTTGCTGAGGGGCGCGGGTCGGCGGTCATGTGGCTCTTCCTTCCGGGTCGGAAGGCCGACGATCCGCCGGCCTCGGACGGACGCGCTGCGGCCCCTCTTCGCCAACGATAGGGATGAGCCGGGCCGCCGAGCACCCCTCAACCTGGTAGCGCCAGGAAGCCACCGTGCCTGGATCTGCTCCAGCAGCGGTGCGATCGCCGGACTCGTCCTACGGCACCCTGCCATCAGGCCGGTGACACCGCAGACCCCCAGCTCATTAACACCCTCAGGCGCCTACGCGAAGCCCCGCAAAGCTGTCTTGATCACGTCCGACCCGAAGTGCTTGGCGATGGTGGCCTTGGAAATCAACGACCGACCCTCGTAAGAGCCACAATTGGAAGAAGTTCTCCGGAACTTTTCGCCGAACTCGTAGCGGCAAATGCTTTGACTTCTTGAATCTGTCGGCGGCTCGGTGTCGACGCTGCGCCTTCTTGGGTTTGCCGGAGTGGTCCGCCCGCGAGGCCGCCCGCTGGAGGCTCGGATCTTGCCCCATGGCCGTGGTGTCGCGTGATCCTACCTGCGACTACACCCGCACCAAGGCGCTTTCGCACCTGCTGCTGCGCCGGCGATGATAGATATCCTCCTATGCAGTGTCAACGCTTAGCCGATTCTCACAGGAGCCTAGTAGTGCGCAACGCTGTGACCAGCGGAGATGTTGATCGCGAAGCACTTCGCAATCTCCACTGGACGCAGGGCCTCGCCGGTAGTAGTGTCGGTGATGGGTTAGCTACTACAAGTAATTGCCCATAAGGCAATTATTTGAGATCTGCTGGGGGGATTCTTGTCGTCTTTGTTGACGCTGGCGTATGCCAGCGCGGAGATTCCCTGTGACCGAAGCCGTTACGCGCCGCGGGTGTCTTTTCCTCAACATCCGTTTGTCGGATGCGCGGATGATATCCCGGCGAGCTCGTGTGAAACCGCCGTTCTTTTCCGCCGCTCCGCTCTGTCGTGGTACGGCGGGCGGCTCGACGCGGGATTGCAGTATTCGGCGGCGGCAGTTGGTGTCAGATGTGAAAGAGGTCACGAGTTCTGTGAATTGGCCCCCCTGTGGCACGTTGCGTTGCTGACCAAGGCCAGGGAACTTGAGGCTGGCTGGCAGGCGATCAACTCCCTTGAGGCGCGCAGGGACAAGTCGAATTCGCAACTCATGACTGCGACGACGCTCATCATTCGGGGTGAACTGCTATTCGCCATGGGCTGTGCCGACGACGGTCTCGCCGAGGTCAACGCGGGGCTGCGGATCGCAGAGTGTTGCGATGCCCGGTCGTTGCTGCCCACCGGCTACGTCGTGATGGCACTCGCAGCGCTCCGCCGGGCGGACATGAGAACCTGCCTTCAATTTGTGGACAAGCTGACCGGTGAAGCCCTGCTCGGCTACTTCGGGCAGGCTGCGGGGGCGTGGGTGACCGCTCAGGCGGCGGAGGCACGTGGCGGGGTGGACAGGGCGGCTGGTCTCATTGCTGGAATAGTCACCAATCACCTTGTTCTTCGTCAGCTTCTGGTCTCCGAGCCGGCGGCGGCTTCGTGGCTGGTTCGCGCATCCCGCAAGTTGGGCGCCCAGGACCTCGCGGAAGCAGCGGTGGCGGCGGCCGATGCGGCGTCAGCCGCACATCCGGGTTTCAGTGTCGTTCGAGGGGCGGCGTTGCACGCCGCCGGCCTGCTGGAGGAGGACTCCAGTAAATTGCTTGAGGCGGCGAATATCTATCCTGATCGGTGGTGCGGGGCGTCCGCGCGGGAGGACCTGGCCGACTTGTTGGCCAAGCGACGCTCCGAACGGAACGACACAGTCCGCATCTTCGAATCGGCTCTGCATTCCTACACCGCGGTCGGTGCCGCGCGTGATGCTTCCCGGGTCGCGAACAAACTCCGCGAGTTCGGCGTGCGACGCGGCGTGATCCGGACCGTGGAGCGTGAAGGCCATTTGCCACACGGACTCACCAACACGGAGTTCGCGGTCGCGGAGCTCGTGAGCCAAGGGCATACCAACAACGAGGTCGGCAGGCAGCTGTTCATCTCTCGGCACACCGTGGCTTTCCACCTCAAGAAGGTGTACCAGAAGATGAGCCTCACATCGCGGGTCGAATTGGCGGCCAGCTGGAGATCCAGGCAATTGCGGAATGAGTCCTAGGATTATGGAAGATGATGGTGGAGGGGCACTGGTGAAAAAGCCGACGCCGAACGAGATTGGTCAAGGCTATGACGTGTTCGCAGATCTGCTAGACCAACTCTGGGGCGAGAATCTGCACCACGGCTACTGGGACGACACGTCCGACGACGTGTCGGTGGAGGACGCCGCCAATCGGTTGACCGACAAACTGACCGGACTACTGGCCATTGAGCCGGGCGATCGCCTGCTCGATCTCGGTTGTGGCATCGGCGAGCCGGCCATCAGGCTGGCCACGGCGCACAAGATTGAGGTTGTGGGGGTCTCGATCAGTCGGCGGCAGGTGGAACGGGCAACTGATCGCGCTGCGTCCGCCGGCTTGGCCGACCGATTGTCCTTCCAGTTGGCCGACGCGATGGACCTGCCATTCCCGGATGACTCGTTTGACATCGTCTGGGCACTGGAGTCCCTGCATCACATGCCAGATCGGGGCCATGTTCTCCGTCAGGCAGCCAGGGTGCTGCGACCCGGGGGGCGGATGGCGATCGGTGACTTCATGCTGCTCCCGAGCGCCGACGGGTACGGAGCTGGCGCCGCCCGTGTCAAGCAGGCCAGCAAGGGTGTCCTGTCGGTCGTTGGACTTGACGAGTACCTGTCCGTCATCCGGGCAGCCGGACTCGTTCCCGAGGCCACCGAGGACGTCAGCAAATACACCCGGCCGTCATGGGCCAAGGCGGCGGAGCGGTTCGCGGCCTTGCGGGAACAGGCCCTGCCGCACATCGGGGCGGAGCAGTTCGACCTCACGCTCTCCAGGTTCCGCGCATTCAGCGAGGAGCCGGCGTTGGGGTACGCCCTTCTGACTGCCCGCAAGGCCGCCTGACCATCCACGATCCGCTGGTCGTGGCACGTGACGAGGTCGCGGGCTGGTGGGCGGCGAGATAGACCCCACACCAAGTGAACACCGCATTGCCCAGGCAGTGGGGAGCACGGCCCTTTCTCCACTATCGACATCTCCCAGGTGGGATCATGCAGACGACAGAAGAGACGTTACGAGGCCTTTTCGGCAGGATGGTCGGGGACGAGAAGCACCTGTGGGCGGCAGCGTCGACGCTGAACGCCATCTGGGTGCTCTACGATCGTGTGCTCGACATCTCGCCGGCCAACATCGACGACCCCGACCGGGACAGGTTCTATCTCTCCAAGGGCCACGGACCGATGGCCTACTACGCCATGCTCGCCGCGAAGGGCTTCATGGCCCCCGAAACGCTGGACACCTGGACGCAACTGGGCTCACCGCTCGGCCTTCACCCGGACCGCATGCTGGTGCCCGGCGTGGAGATCAGCAGTGGCTCGCTCGGCCACGGGCTCCCGCTCGGCGTGGGGACCGCACTCGGGCTGCGTGCCGAGGGGCGGCGCTCCCGCGTGGTGGTGCTGATCGGTGACGGCGAGTTCGACGAGGGCAGCAACCACGAGGCCATCGCGATCGCCGGTCGCCTCGGGCTCGATCGCATCACTACGGTCGTGATCGACAACCGCTCGGCGAGCCTTGGCTGGCCGGATGGTATCGCCAGGCGCTTCGAGGTGGAGGGCTGGCGCGCGACCACGGTGGATGGGCGCGACAACGACGAGCTCTACCGAGCACTGACTCAGGAACCCGACGGACGGCCGCAGGCCGTGATCGCGGAGATTCGCCAGACCCGGGAAGGGAGCGCGGCATGAGCACCCAGGTGGACCGGAAGCAGATGCGCGCCGTCTTCGTCGACACCGTGATCGAGTCGCTGGCCACCCACGAGAAGCTGGTCCTGTTGACGGCGGACATCTCGTCGTGGTCGTTCGACGCGGCCCGGGAGACCTACCCGGACCGGGTGATCAACGTTGGGATCCGCGAGCAGGCGATGATCGGCATGGCCGGTGGCCTGGCGCTGAACGGCTTCCGGCCGGTGGTGCACACCTACACGCCGTTCCTGATCGAGCGTCCGTTCGAGCAGATCAAGCTCGACCTCGGGCACCAGGATGTCGGTGCTGTGCTGGTCAGCATCGGTGGCTCCTACGACGACCTGGCGCGGGGTCGGACCCATCAGGCGCCCGGCGACGTAGCGCTGCTCGACACGCTGCCCGGCTGGACCGTGCACGTACCAGGGCACGAGGACGAGGCCGAGAAGCTGATGCGGAACGCACTGTCCGGCGAAGGGCGGGTCTATCTGCGGCTGTCCGACAAGGCCAACCGCGAGGCGATGCCTGTCCTGGACGGCTTCACCGTGCTGCGCCGAGGCGGCGCCGGCGTGGTGGTGGCGGTCGGACCGGTACTGGACGACGTGCTCGCCGCCACGTCCACGGCGGACGTGACGGTGCTGTACGCCTCCACGATCCGGCCGTTCGACCACGCTGGCCTGCGAGCGGCGGTGGCCGACGCACGACCGAACGTGGTGGTGGTCGAGCCGTACCTGCGGGGGACCTCAGCACACGAAGTAGCCGAGGCGCTCGGTGACGTGCCACACCGGCTGCGGTCGCACGGGGTGCGGCGGGACCAGGAGGTGCGTGCCTACGGCAAGGCTGCGGACCACGACCGGCTGCACGGCCTGGACGCCGCGAGCCTGGCTGAGTCGATCAGTGACTTCCTCCGATAGCCCCTCTGCCGGGCAGTGGGATCCGGATCCTGCTGTCACTGGCCGGGTCGAACGGCCTTGAGGTCGATCGTGGTGGTGTTGGTGGCGTGACGGACGTGGGTCGTGCTGGCTGCAGATCGGCGAGCACGGCCCGGTCGAGGCTCCGACGAGGTCGATGGTGGTTGTGGCGATCCCCCCGACGGCTGCTCGTCACCACGCTGGCCAGCAGTGTTGACGAGTTGTAGGCGGACGCCGTGCTGGGGCCTCGGCGTGATCTGCCCGGCAGGCAGGTCACGCTGACCGACGTACCGTTCCGGGACCATGTCCTCCGGCTGCGCGACGGCACCGCCGAGGCGGCCTGCCGTTGGCCGCCGTGCACCCTGGATGCGACGAGTGACCTCCACCTGGAGACAATCGGCGTCTTCCCGCGCCTGCTCGCCGTTCCCGAGCGCCACCGTCTGGCCGGGGCGGCGGGAGGTGACCGTCGACGATCTCGCCGGTGAGCCGCAGGCGCCGCTGCCGGCCGACGTCGAGGCCGCCGTCGTCGCGCGCCGGGCCCGTCGAGCACCCGCCGGTTGACCGCCGGTCCCGGGCACCGCTGCGGCCTGCCCGGTCGCGCGCGTCCGCCCCAGCTACTCGATCACCCCCGCTCACCCGCCGGAGCGGGACCCGGCCCGATTGGGGTCGTACCGATCAGCAGGGCTGGTCGGGCGGGTGCTGCGGCGATCGGCGCAGGGCGACCCGGGTCAGCTCCGCCTTGTTGCCCACGTGCAGCTTGGCCCGGATCCGCTCCACGTAGGTATCCACGGTGGCCTTGCTGACGCCCATCCGGGTCGCCGCCTGTGCGTGGGTGAATCCTCGGGCGATCAGATCCAGGGTCTGCTCCTCGCGCGGCGACAGGCGCACCTCGGCCTCGGCCGGCGCGCTGAGCAGCGTCTGCATGATGTCGGCCAACTGGGAGGAGAGCCAGAACCCTCCGCCGGCCACCAGCTCGACGGCGGCCACGAACTCCGCCGGTTGGGCGTGTTTGGTGAGGTAGCCGCGGGCGCCGGCCCGGACCGCGCCCAGCACGTCCTTCGGCGCGCCGGACGCCGACATCACCAGCACCCGGGCACGTGCCGACAACCGGGTCACCTCGGGCAGGCAGGGGCGCTGGTCGTGGTAGAGGTCCAGGACGATGACGTCGGGCAGCGCGTCGGGCGCGTCCACCAGCGCGGCCGGCGAGTCCACCGAGGCGACCAGCTCGAACGTGCCACTCTCGGTGAGGGTGGCCTGCACCCCTCGACGGGCGATCGGATGGTCGTCGACGATGGCGACGCGAATCATCTCGCGATGCCGTTCCGGCCCGTTGTCATCGGTCGCTGTCACATCGTCTCCGGCCCGCCGCGTCCACCGATCGACCGGCCCCGCCGGTCGACGCGCCCAGCATGACCCCGTCCCGGCGCCGGTGTCACGTCGGACATGTGCACCACGCGGCTGTGGTGCGACACGGTCGACGAATCACGGATCCTGCCCACACTTCGACAGCTGGCGATGCTTTCGGTGCAGGTCGTCACCCGACGGCCCTTGGACAGCGGGAGCTGCTCATGTCTGTTCGTACCCGTGTCGTCAACGCGGTGGTCGCGCTGGTCACCGCGCTGGCCGCCACGTTGCTCGGCCTCGGCGGAGTCGCGCACGCGACGACCGGCACCAACGACTACCCGTACGCGGGGTCGGGGGTGGACCAGGTGGACCGGTGGAACTTCTACACCCGGGAGTGCACCTCCTTCGTCGCCTGGCGGATCAACAACGACGCCCACGTGAACTTCACCAACCAGTACGGCGGGGTGACCTGGGGAAACGCCAGTAACTGGGCCAACGCCGCGCGGCAGACCGGCGTGCCCGTCGACGGGACCCCGACCGTGGGATCGGTGGCGCAGTTCCCGCCGGACGTGGACGGCGCCGGCCCGGCGGGCCACGTGGCCTGGGTGATCGGCGTCGGCAACGGCACCGTCACCGTCGAGGACTACAACTACGCCGGCCCGTGGAACGGCAACGCCTACCACGTGTACGGCCAGCACACGGTTGCCACCGCCGGTCTGAACTTCATCCACTTCGGTGGTGCGGTCGGCACCCCGGGCGGCCCGGAAACCTGGATCAACCCGGCCACGAACAAGTACCTCGACCTGGACCACTCCTCGGCCACCAACGGCACCAAGATCCAGATTTGGACGGGCAACAAGACCGACGCCCAGTGGTGGATCCGCAAGAGCAACGGCGACGGCTACTGGCGGCTCACCAACAAGGCCACCGGCAAGTGCGTCGGGGTGGGCGGCGGTCGCACCGACGACGGCGCCCCGGTCGTCGAGTGGGACTGCAACGGCCACGCCGACCAGCTCTGGGCCTGGGAGAGCAGGGGCCGGACGGTCAACGGCTGGCCGGTCTGGCAGATCCGCAACCGCAACAGCGGCAGATGCCTGGACATCACGGGCCGGGGCACCACCGACGGGACCCCGCTGCAGCAGTGGAGCTGCGGCGGCGGCGCCAACCAGGAGTGGTACTGACCTGACCTCGCTCCACCGGCGCCCCGCCCCCTCCGGGCGGGGCGCCGTCCTTGCCCGTCGCACCATCCATAGGGGACGATCTGAGCGGATCGATTGCCGAGCGGGCGGGATGACGACATGGCCCAACGGGGCTCGTCCGGGCCGGGTGGCCAGGGTCAGGCGGTGCGCTCCGACCGTCGACCGGCGCCCACCGCAGGGCCGACGCCGTCCGTACCGGTGCCCACTCTCGGGGCCAACGGGCTGCGCGCCGAGACGGTGCTGACCCGGGCGGCGGTGCTGTTCCGGCTCGGCGCCCTGGCCCAGCTCGCCCTCGCCCTGCCCGCGGTGGCGGGCCAGCTCCCCGACCTGGGCGTGGCCCTCGTGCTCGCGCTGGTGGTGACCGGGGAGTCGCTGGCCCTCAGCACGTACTGGTGGCGGAAGCGACGGGTGGACCGCCGTACGCTCACCGCCGACGTGCTGTTCTGCTCCGTCGCGCTCTACGCCGAGGCCTGGCTGCCGACGTCGTCCGGCCTGCACACCTGGGCCTTCTTCATGTATCCGTTCACGCTGCTGGCGGCGATCGCGATCGGCATCGGCTATCGGCGGCTCGGCCAGGTGCTCGCCGCGGCCGCCGTGCTGATGGTGGCCTACTGGAGCGCCCGGCTCACCGTGCAGGGGGAGTCGTTCGGCAACTTCATCCCGGACTCGCTCAGCTACGGCATCAACGCCGTGGTCACCTTCCTGGTCTCGAGCGGGGTGCGCCGCTCCGGCGCGGTGGCCGACGCCGCCGAGGAGCAGGCGATGGCCCGTGCCGCCGAGGCGGCCGCCCAGCGGCAGGCGGCCGAGTACGCCCGGGTGCTGCACGACCGCGCCCTGCAGACGCTGGAGATGCTGAGCCGGGACGCCACGCTCACCGACCCGGAACTGCGCGCCCACGTACGGGACGAGGCGGTGTGGCTGCGGGCGCTGGTCGAGGGCGGCCGGCCCGGGCCGACGGATTCCCTCCTCGGTGTGTTGCACGAGGTGGTCCGTGAGCAGACCCGGCGCGGACTGCGGATCGACCTCAACGTGGTGGCCCTGCGGGCGGGCCCGCCCGGCGCGGACCCCGGTCCGGGTGCCGCGGCCGCCATCGGCGGCGCCGTCCGGGAGGCGCTCACCAACGTGGCCAAGCACGCCGGGGTACGCAGCGCGGTGGTGCGCGCCGCGCGGGATCCCGGCGGCCGGCATCTCGTGGTCAGCGTCGTCGACAACGGCGACGGGTTCGACCCCGGCGCCGTCGAGGAAGGGCTGGGCCTGCGGTGTTCCATCCGGGAGCGGATAGCGGCGGTGGGCGGTCACGTGTGTGTGACGAGTCAACCCGGCGCCGGCACCGACGTGGAGCTGTGGATCCCGATCCGCGACGAGCCGGCCTGACCCCGCCCGCGCGGCGCGAGGTCGAGGATCCCAGCCCCCGGCTGTTCCCGGCCCCGATCCGCCGCCGGCGGCTCAGTACCAGCGCTGGTCCGGGTTGCCGTTGCAGCTCCACTGCACGGCGATGGCGCCCTGTGCCCGGCTGCCGCCACTGATCCCCAGGCACAGCCCGGACTTCTCGTTGACCAGGTTGTAGGCGGGCCAGCCGTCCTGCCAGGCGCCGGTCGAGCGCCAGTACCAACGCTGGTCCAGGTTGCCGTTGCAGTCCCACTCGATGACGTGGGCGCCCGCTGCCGTGCTGCCGCCCGAGACGCCCACGCACTTACCGGTGGGCCGGCTGAACAGCTCGTACGCCCCGTCGCCGGTCACGGCGCGGTTCCACCACTGCGGCTCGGTGTTGTTGATCGACCACTGGTGGATGGCGGTTCCGTTGGCGGAGTTGCCGTGGTCGAGGTCGAGGGCCATCGAGGAGTTGACGTTGTCCCAGGTCTCGCCGAGCCACCCGGTGCTCCACTCGGAGCCGAGGGCGTTGAACCAGTTGTTCGGGTACGGGTTGGTCTGGACCCAGGGCAGGCCGGGGACGCCGTACGCGCTGAGCACCCGGTAGGTGGCGTCCAGGCAGTTGTTCCCCACCCCGGCGTACCCGGAGGACTTGGTGTCGGCGACCGCGGTGTTCGCGGCGCCCACCGAGCTGTTCGCGGTGCTGCGGCATCGGTAGGTGGTGTAGGGGTGGCCCGGGACGGGCTGCTTGGTGGTGCCCGGGAAGTGCGCCTGGAAGGTGAAGGCCGCCATCATCTGCTGATAGCTGCCGTTCGCGCTCCACGCGCCGTTGAACAAGCCGGCGTCGATCGTGGTGTTGCCGTTCGGGTTCTCCGTCGAGCCGAAGACCCAGGTGCTGGTGCCGCCGACGAGGTAGCCCCAGCCGATGTGGCCGGCGTTTCGCCCGAGAACCTGCCCGCCCTGAGGTTGCAGGAACACGCAGGCCTCACCGGGCCCGAGCGCGAGCGCCGGTTGGGCGGTGAGCACGGTCAGGCCGGTCGCGGCCAGCAGTGCGGCCAGCACGATGCCGAGGGCGCGGCCGAGCCGGTCGCGCAGGTGGTGCAGTCCCATGGCTCTTCCTCACGTCCACGGGTGTCGTCGGGGGACGTCACCATGTCCCCGCAGCATCCATCGACCCGGCCGGCGCGTCGCGTCGGGTGATGGCGGGACGACGCGGTGTCCGCCCGACGCACCACACGCCCGCCCGTCGCCGCGGTCACGAGCCCGCATCGGGATTGAATGGGAGCGCCCACCCGTTCAGAGGCCGAAGAAGTCGAGGTAGCCGTCGATCTGGTGGGTCAGCATCGGCTCACCGGGATGGGCGGGCAGCCCGCGGTCGCGGGCCGCGCGCAGCAGCGGCGTCTCCGCCGGGGACATGATGATGTCCGCGACCACCGCCCGCGCGGGCAGCTCCGCCACGGGAAACGGTGGCCCGTCGGTCGGGCGCAACCCCACCGGCGTCGCGTTGACCGCGAGGTCCGCGTCGCCCAGTCGCGGTCGGGACGCGGCGTGGACCCGACCCGGGTACGCGTCCGACAGCCGCCCACCGAGCGCGGCTAACCGGGCCGGGTCGGTGTCCGCCACGTGCAGCTCGGCCACCCCGGCGTCGAGCAGGGCCACCGCGATGGCGCTGCCCGCGCCGCCGGCGCCAACCAGGCACACCCGCCGGCCCCGCGGGTCGTGCCCGGCCGCCACCAGCCCGCGGACGAACCCGTCACCGTCGAAGGTGTCGCCCGACCAGGTGCCGTCCGGCTCGCGCCGCAGCGCGTTGACGCTGCCGGCCCGGCGGGCCCGGTCGGTGACCCGGTCGGCCAGCTCCAGCAGGGCCGCCTTGTGCGGCACGGTCACCAGCATTCCGTGCAGGTTGGCAACCTGCCGCAGCCCGGCCACCACGTCCGGCAGCGCGGCGGCCGGCACGTGCACCGGGACCAGCACGGCGTCGACGCCGCGCCGGGCCAGCACCGGGTTGAGCAGGCCGGGCGCGCGTACCTGGGCGATCGGGTCGCCGAGCAGCGCGTACAGGCGGGTGCCGCCGCCGATCACGGTCACCGCACCGGCTGGGGGCGGCGCAGCGTCCGCAGGGCGCCGGCCCACGCCACCACCTCGTCGAGCATCGCGCCGACCGCCTCCCGCTGGTGCGGCCCGGGACGGAAGTCCCGGAAGGCCACGAAGTCGGTGTGCAGGGAGAGCGCCACCTGGGAGCGGACCACCGGCACCGACACCTGCCCGAGCACCAGCCGCAGGTGCTCGGCCGCGCGGGTGCCGCCGTGCACCCCGTAGCCGACCAGCCCAGCGGGCTTGTGGTGCCACTCCTGGTAGAGCGCGTCGATGGCGTCCTTGAGCACGCCCGGGATGGAGTGGTTGTACTCCGGGGTGACGAAGACGAACGCGTCCAGCGCGCCGACGACCGTGCCCCAGCGCCGGATCGCCGGCCGGCTCGACGGCGCCATCGACGGTGGCAGCGGCTCGGCGAAGTGCGGCAGCGGGTGGTCCGCCAGGTCGACGACCTCCGCGCTGACGTCCGGACGCCCGGCGGCGATGTCGCACACCCAGCGCGCCACCGCGTCGGCCTTGCGGCCGGGGCGGGTGCTGCCGGCGACGACCCCGATCCTGATCATTGACTGGCCTCCCTGGTCGGCTCCCGGGTCCCGGACGGGACCGGAGCACTGGTAGGTACCACCGCGCCCGCGAGGTCGCGGGCGAGTTGAAGCGCGCCGTGCAGCGAGGAGAGCCCGCCGAGCGCGGCGGCGGTGACCCGGGGCGCGGGCCGCCCCGGACGGCCGGCGGCGGCGACGAGCCGCCCGACCAGCGGCACGAATCCGGGCAGGCCGGTGGCGAACCCACCACCGACGATCGCCAGGTCGGCGGCGACCAGCTCACCGAGGCTCACCACCGCGGCGGCCAGCGCGGCGCCGGCGGGGTGGACCGCGTCCAGCGCCCACGACCGGCCGTCGCCCAGGCCGGCGCGCAGCCGGTGGTGGTCCACCGGCCCACCGCGCAGCCGGGCGGCGCGACGCAGCGTGGCCGGCCCGGAGGCGATCGCCTGGAGGCAACCGGACCGCCCGCAGTCGCACCGCTCCCCGTCCAGGTCGACCACCATGTGCCCGACCTCGGCCGACCGGCCGGCCGGGACGTTACGGCCGGCGAGCACGATCCCGCCGCCGACGCCGGTGCCCACACCGAGGTAGAGCACGTCGGCGCGGCCGGCGTGTCGGGCCTCGGCCAGCGCCGCCAGGTCGCCGTCGTCGGCGTACCCGGTCGGGGTGTCCGGGAACAGGCGACGCAGCGCGCCGGCCAGGTCCAGGCCGACCCAGCTCGGCCGACCGGGCCAGGCCACGACGGCGCCGGCCCGGTCGACGGTGGCCGGCATGGCCACGCCGACCGCGCCGACTGGCCCGAAGCCGGCGCGCAGCGCGGCCACCTCGGCGGCCAGCACGGCCAGGTCGGCGGCCGGGTCCGCGCCGGCCGGCCAGGTGACGATCCGTTCGTACGCGGGCCGGCCGGCCGCCTCGGCGCGCAGCGCGACCTTCGTGCCCCCGACGTCGACGCCCAGCACCGCGGCGCCCGGCCCGCCCGTCACGCCGGCCTCAGTGCGCCAGCAGGTGCAGGAACGCCAGCGCGGCCGAGGCGAACGCGAAGAACAGCGGCACCATGATCACCTTGCCGTCGTCCTTGGCGCGCAGGTGGTACGCGACGGCGGCGATCAGCAGTACGGTGATCGCCACCGCGGCGGCCACGCCGAGCTGCCAGAACTTCAGGCCCAGCAGCAGCCCGGCGACGCCGGCCAGCTCCAGCAGGCCGATGACGCGGGTCAGTCCGGCGGAGACGCCGAGGTGCGACATCCGCTGGCGCATCTGCGCGTTGCCGGTGAGCTTCTGCACGGCCAGCGGGATCAGGATGATGGCCAGCAGGATGGTGAGAACGATGATCGCGACGGTCACAGGGGGAATCCTCGGGGGTCGGGTCGTCGCGGCGGACGACCGGTACGGGTGCGACGGGGTGGACGGTCAGGGAACGGTGGCGACGAGCGCGCGGGCCGCCAGCCGGTAGCCGAGCGCACCGAGGCCCACGATCACCCCCGAGGCCAGCGGGGCGAGCACCGAGTCGTGCCGGAAGCTCTCCCGGGCCCACACGTTGGACAGGTGGACCTCCAGCCACGGGCGGGGATAGTTGGCCAGCGCGTCGCGCAGGCTCCAACCGGCGATCATCAACGCGCCCGGGTTGACGATCGCGCCCACCGTTTCATAACTGTCCTGGATGGTACGGATCAGCTCACCCTCGCAGTCGTGCTGTCTCGCCACGACGCGCCACCCCCGCCCGGCCACCTCCTCGCCGACCGCCCGTTCGATGTCCGCCAGCGTGTCGGTGCCGTAGATCTCCGGCTCCCGTCTGCCGAGGATGCCCAGGTTCGGGCCGTTGAGCAGGAGCACCTCGGACACGTGGCACCTCACCGGGAGCGGACGACGACAGGCCCTCAGAGTATCGGCCCGGCGCCGCCTCCGGCTCCCGTCCCGCAGGGGGCGGTTAGGGGCGGCTAGGGGCCGTTAGGGGAGGTCAGCGGCGTGCCGGCCCGGCTACCGTCCAGCCGGGGGAGTTCCTATCTGGATCAGGGAGTGGGACATCATGAGTGATCTGCCGGCACCGGAGTTCCCCGAGTGGCCGCAGTTCGGTGACGAGGAACGGACCGGCCTCATCCGGGCCCTCGAGCAGGGCCAGTGGTGGCGCGTCGGGGGCAACGAGGTCGACACGTTCGAGGCCGAGTTCGCCGCGTACCACGGGTCGTCGCACGCGCTGGCCGTCACCAACGGCACCCACGCGCTGGAGGTCGCCCTCGAGGTGCTGGGCGTCGGCCCCGGCACCGAGGTCATCGTCCCGGCCTTCACCTTCATCTCGTCGTCGCTGGCCGCGCAGCGCCTCGGCGCGGTCGCGGTGCCGGTCGACGTCGACCTGGACACGTACTGCATCGACCCGGCGGCGGTCGCGGCGGCCGTCACCCCGCGGACGAAGGTGATCATGCCGGTGCACATGGCCGGGCAGTTCGCCGACATGGACGCGCTGGACAAGATTGCGGCCGACGCCGGCGTCGCGCTGCTCCAGGACGCCGCACACGCGCACGGCGCGCAGTGGCAGGGCCGGCGGGTCGGTGAGCTCGGCTCGGTGGCCGCGTTCAGCTTCCAGAATGGCAAGCTGATGACCGCCGGTGAGGGCGGCGCGGTGCTCTTCCCCGACGAGGAGAGCTACGAGAAGGCGTTCCTCGTGCACAGCTGCGGCCGGCCCCGCACGGACCGCGACTACCTGCACCGCACCACCGGCTCCAACTACCGGATGAACGAGTTCAGCGCCGCCGTGCTGCGCGCCCAACTGTCCCGGCTGGACGGTCAGATCGCCGTGCGTGAGCAGCGCTGGCCGCTGCTGGCGAGCCTGCTCGCCGAGATTCCGGGCGTGGTGCCACAGGGCAGCGACCCGCGCGGCGACCGCAACCCGCACTACATGGCGATGTTCCGCATCCCCGGGATCACCGTGGAACGGCGCCGGGCCGTGGTCGACGCGCTGATCGCCCGGGGCGTCCCGGCGTTCGTCGCGTTCCGCGCCATCTACCGCTGCGAGGGCTTCTGGCTGGCCGGCGCGCCGGACGAGAGCGTCGAGCAGATCGCCGAGCGCTGCCCGAACGTCGAGCAGATCCACGCCGACTGCGTCTGGCTGCACCACCGCACGCTGCTCGGCACCGAGGAGCAGATGCACCAGATCGCCGCCGTGCTCGCCGACGTGCTGGCCGGATGACCGGGCCGCAGCCGGCCGCCGCGCCGGGGCGTACCGTCCGGGTCGCGGTGGCCGGTCTCGGCTGGGCCGGGCGGCAGATCTGGCTGCCCCGGCTGGCCGCGCACCAGCGGTTCACGGTGACCGCCGTGATCGACCCGGACGTCCGCGCCCGGGACCGGGCCCGCGCCGCGCACGGCGTCCCCGACGCGTACGCCGACGTGACCGACCTGCCCGCCGACGCGGCCGACCTGGTGGTGGTGGCGGTCCCCAACCACCTGCACGCCGAGGTCGCGGCCCGGCTGCTGCGCCGGGGCGTGGCGGTGTTCCTGGAGAAGCCGGTCTGCCTCACCTCGGTCGAGGCCGACGACCTGGCCGCCGCCGAGCGGGCCGGCGGCGCGGTGCTGCTGGCCGGCAGCGCGGCCCGCTACCGCGCCGATGTGCGGGCCCTGCTCAGGGCCGCCCCCGACCTCGGGACGATCCGACACGTCGACGTCGCCTGGGTACGCGCCCGCGGCGTGCCCGCCGCCGGCGGCTGGTTCACCCGGCGGGACCGCTCCGGCGGCGGAGCGCTGGTCGACCTCGGCTGGCACCTGCTGGACACGGTGCTGCCGCTGCTCGGCCCGGCGCCGATCGTGCACGCCGTGGGCAGCGTCTCCGACGACTTCGTCAACGACGGCGCGGCGCGGGCCGCCTGGCGGGACACCGCCGGCCCCGGCGGGCGGGGCGACGTCGAGGACACCGCGCGGGCGTTCCTGCTCACCGCCGACGGCGCGTCCGCCGCGCTGCACGCCTGTTGGGCCTCGCACGAGGCCACGGACCGGACCACCGTCGCCGTGCACGGCACGCGCGGCTCGGCGACGTTGCGCTGCACGTTCGGCTTCAGCCCGAACCGGCTCGGCGCGCCGGAGCTGACCCGTACCCGCGACGGCGAGACCGTCGACCTGCCGTTCCCGGCCGAGCCGGTCGGCGCCGAGTACGACCGGCAGCTCGACGCGCTGCCCGGCCTGCTCCTCGACCCGGCCAGCCGGGGCGTGGCCGCCGCCGACGCCCACCGCACCATCGACGCCATCGAACGTGTCTACCGCAGCGCCCGGCCCACCCCGCCGGTGCCCGCGCTGGCGGGAGCGCCCGACCGGTGAGAACCACCGGCGACCTTCTTACCCCTGGGGAGCAGCCATGAGCCAGCCGCCGTCGACCGCCGGCGCCGCCGTCCTCGCCCCGCGACCGGGCCCGATCCGCGCCGTCGTGTTCGACCTCGACGGGGTCGTGGTGGACAGCTCGGCGGTGATGCGCGAGGCGTTCAGCGTCGCGTACGCCGAGGTGGTGGGCGGCGGCCCGGCGCCGTTCGAGGAGTACAACCAGCACATGGGCCGGTACTTCCCGGACATCATGCGGTTGATGGGGCTGCCGCTGGAGATGGAGGCGCCGTTCGTCCGGGAGAGCTACCGGCTCGCCCACCGGGTGCCGCTGTTCCCCGGCATCCGGGAGACCCTGGAGGCGCTGCACGAGCGCGGGGTGCGGATGGCGGTCGCCACCGGCAAGAGCGGGCCCCGGGCCCGGTCCCTGCTCGACCTGCTCGGCGTGCTCGCCCTGTTCGACCACGTGATCGGCTCGGACGAGGTGCCCCGGCCCAAGCCGGCGCCGGACATCGTGCTGCGCGCGCTGGAGCTGCTCGACCTGCCGCCCGGGGTGGCCATGATGGTCGGCGACGCGGTCACGGACCTGACCAGCGGCCGGGACGCCGGCGTGACCACGGTCGCCACGACCTGGCACGGCGGGGACGTCACGGCGCTGCTGGCCGCCGGCCCGGACCTGGTCGCGCACAAGCCGGAGGAGCTGCTCACGCACTGCCCGGCGGTGCGCTGACCGCCGCGTCGCCCAGCCGCTACATCTCGGTCAGGGCGGCGCGGACCTCGTCCTCCGGCACGTCCGCGACCAGTTCCGGGCCGTTCGCGCCGTCCAGCACGAAGGTCAGGCCGGCGGTGGACTTCTTGTCGCGGCGCATGAACGCGATCAGCTCGTCGTGCGCCACCCCGCTCGGCAACGTGGTGGCCAGGCCGTAGCCGGCCACCACGTCGCGGTGCTCGGCCACCCGCTCGGCGGGGATCCGGCCGAGCCGGCCGGCCAGGAGGCCCGCGAAGACCGTGCCGACGCCGACCGCCTCGCCGTGGCGCAGCCGGAAGTCGGTGGCCCGTTCCAGCGCGTGGCCCAGCGTGTGGCCGTAGTTGAGGATGTGCCGCAGCCCGGCGTCGCGCTCGTCGGCGGCCACCACCAGGGCCTTGAGCGCCACGCACGCGGTGATCTGCTCGGTGACCGACCGGCCACGCAGGTCACCGGCGCCGATGAAGTGGGCGCGGGCGATCTCACCGTAGCCGTTGCGCCGCTCCACCTCTGGCAGCGTGCTCAGGTATTCGGTGTCGCAGAGCACCGCCCGCGGCTGCCAGTAGACGCCGACCAGGTTCTTGCCCTCCGGCAGGTTCACCGCGGTCTTGCCGCCCACGCTGGCGTCCACCTGGGCCAGAAGCGACGTCGGCAGGTGCAGCACCGCGACGCCCCGGTGGTAGAGACCGGCGGCCAGGCCCACCACGTCGGTGGTGGTGCCGCCGCCGCAGGAGACCACCGCGTCCGCACGGGTCAGCCCGAACTCGGCGAACGCCCGGCACAGCGCCTGCACGGTGGCCAGCGTCTTGTCGTGCTCGCCGTCGCGCGCCGGCACCACCCGGTGCGGCACACCCGGGTCGGGCGTCCACTCCGGCGGCCGGGCCGAGACCACCACGACCCGGCGGGCGCCGGTCCGCGCCACCTCGGCGGCCAGCCGGTGGCGTACGCCCGGACCGACGAGCACCGGGTACGCGCGGTCGCCGAGCTCCACGTCGACGCGATCCGGCCCGGTCCCGCGGCCCGGCGTCGACGCGACCGGAGGGTCGGACACGGTCATGCGGCTCTCCCAGGGGTCGAGGGGGGTGTGGCGCGGCGTCGCCGCCCCGGTCACGCGGGCGCCCCGGCGGCCGGGCCGGCCAGGCGCAACGCCAGGGCGGCCAGCGAGTCTACCGTCGGGTCGATGCCCCACCGGCGGTGACTCAGCTGGGCGTGCTCGGCCAGCAGGAAGCCGCGCGGGGCGGCCGGATGGTCCTGGGCGGCCACCTCGGTGACCCGGTCCAGGTAGCCCCGCCAGGCCACCGACACCGGGCCGCCGGCCAGCGGCAGGTCGGCGGCGGTCAGCACGATCTTGTCGGCGCCGGCCTGCGCCTGCGCGGCGAGGTCGCGGCGCTGCGCCCCGGTCAACGGTCGGCTGCGGTCCTGCCAGTGCAGGAACAGGAAGGCCGCCCGGTCGCCGGCCGGCAGCAACCCGCACAGGTGCCGCAGGTGCGCCACCGCGAGCGGCAGCTCCAGCCCGGCCAGCCACGGCGGCTCACCGCCGAGCAGGGCCAGCGCCAGCTCACTGCCGGCGTGGGCGAGCGGCCCGCCGCGGGCCGGATCCCGCACCGCGTACGCCGGTGGCGCCGGCCGGGCGGCCGGGCCGAGCCGGTCGCGCGCCAGGTCGAGCGCGGCAGGCCCGGCATGCACGCCCAGCCGCAGCCGCGCCGGGCCGGGGACGTCGGGCCGGTCGAAGAACCAGCATCCGCCCGGGTCGGCGGCGCGCAGGTCGGACACGAGGGCCGCCACCACGGTGCCGACCAGCTCGGCGGCCCGAGCGTGGACGCATCCGGTGCCGGGCACGGCGAGGTCGGCGAACAACCAGGAGCGTTCCATGGCACCTCGACTGTCGGCGGGTGGGTACGCGGCGTCCTCGGGGCCTGCCCATCATCACCGCGCCGGCCCGCCGCACGACCCGCGGGCGGCCGGGAACCGGGGTCCGGTTAGGGGGCGGCAGGGGTAGGTCCCCGCCTGGCCGCTGGCCAGACTTGGGCCGTTACGGCGAAGGACGGATGTGGTGACATGCTTCGGAGCGACCTGGTCCAGCCGTTGCCCGAACTGCTCCGGGCGCACGCCGAGCGGCTGCCGGACCAGACGGCGTTCCGCGACGCGTACCGGACAGTGACCTGGGCCGGGCTGGAGGCGGTCACCCGCCGGCTGGCCGGGCACCTGGTCGACGCGGGCGTCGGCCGGGGTGAGCGGGTCGCGTTCTGCCTGGGCAACCGGGTGGAGACGGTGGAGACCTGGCTGGCCGTCACCCGGGCCGCGGCGGTCGGCGTACCGCTCAACCCGCGCAGCACGGGCACCGAGCTGGCCCACCTGCTGGACGACTCCGGCGCGGTGCTGGTGGTCACCGACCCGCAGCACCTCGACCAGGTGGCGCGGCTGCGCGCGGACCGGCCCGGCCTGCGGATCTGGGTGACCGGTGCCGGACCGGGTGCGGACGGGGTGACGGCCTGGCCGGCGCTGGTCGACGTGGCGCCGGTCGCCGACGCCCGCGACGACCTCGGCCTGGACGAGGTCGCCTGGATGCTCTACACCTCCGGCACCACCGGCCGGCCCAAGGGCGTGCTCTCCACCCAGCGCACCTGCCTCTGGTCGGTGGCCGCCTGCTACGTGCCGGTGCCCGGCCTGACCTCCGCCGACCGGGTGGTGTGGCCGCTGCCGCTGTTCCACAGCCTGTCCCACATCGGCTGCGTGCTGAGCGTGACAGCGGTCGGCGCGAGCGCCCGCCTGGTCGACGGGTTCGCCGCCGCCGACGTGCTGCGCGCGGTCACCGAGGACGAGGCGACCGTGCTGGCCGGCGTCCCCGCCATGTACCACCACCTGGTCGACGCCGCCCGCGCCGACGGGTTCCGCGCGCCCGCGCTGCGGGCCTGCCTGGTCGGCGGTGCGATCACCACCGGGGAGCTGCGTCGCGCGTTCGAGGACGTCTTCGACGCGCCGCTGCTCGACGCGTACGGCAGCACCGAGACGTGCGGCTCGATCGCGGTGACCCGCCCGGACGAGCCCCGGGTCGAGGGCTCCTGCGGTCGGGCCGTGGACGGCGTGCAGGTGCGCCTGGTCAGCCCGGACACCGGCCGGGACGTGCCGACCGGCGACGAGGGCGAGGTGTGGGTACGTGGCCCGAGCGTGATGCTCGGCTACCACGGGCTGCCCGAGGCCACCGCGGCGGCGCTGCGGGACGGCTGGTACCGCACCGGTGACCTGGCCCGCCGCGACGCCGCCGGGAACCTCTTCGTCACCGGCCGGCACCGGGAACTGATCATCCGGGGCGGGGAGAAGGTGCACCCGACCGAGGTGGAGGACGTGCTGCGCGCCGTGCCCGGCATCGCCGACGTGGCGGTCACCGGCCGCCCGCACGAGGTGCTCGGCGAGGTGCCGGTCGCGTACGTGGTGCCCGGGCCGGACGGGTTCGCGCCGGCCGCCGCGTACGCCGCCTGTCGGGAGCGGCTCGCCTACTACAAGGTGCCGCAGGAGCTGTACGAGATCGACGCGGTGCCGCGTACCGCCTCCGGGAAGGCCACCCGGCGGCTGCTGCGGGACCAGCCGGCCCGGCTGCGCGCGGTCAACGGCCCGCAGCACGAGGCGCTCACCCGGCTCACCTGGCGGCCGCTGGAACCGGCCGAACGGGTGCCCGGCCGGCGCTGGGCGGTCGTCGGGGCGGACGCCGGTGCGGTCGCCGCCGCGCTCACCGCCGAGGGCGAGGATGCCCACACCGTGGCGCCCGAGGCCGGCGCGGACGTGCTGGTGTTGACCGACGCCGAGCCGGCGGTGCTGGCCGGCTTGCTCGACGACCAGCGGTACGCCGCCGCCCGCCTGGTGGTGCTGACCACCGGCGCGGTGGACGCCTCCACCGTGGACACCCCCGACGACCCCGACCTGGTGCCGGGCGCCGACGTCGCCTGGGCGCGGGGACGCTGCCGACAGGCCGCCCGGCCGGGCCGGATCGTGCTGGTCGACCGGGACACCGACCCTCGTTCCCTCGCGCTGCTGCCGTCCGTGGTGGAGGCCGGCGCCGCCCAGGTCGCGCTGCGCGCCGGCGCCGCCCGGTACGCCGTGCCCGCGCCGGCCACCGCGCCGGCCCGGGAACGCGCCGCCACGGTGCTCGACCCCACCGCGCCGGTGGTGCTGGTCGGCACGGACACCGCCGAGGGCGCGGCGCTGGCCAGACACCTGGCCGGAGCGCACGGCGCCCGGATCGTCCGCCCGCTGCCGGCCGGTCCCGGTCCCGCCGCCGCACCCGAGGGCACCGGGCGGCACCCCGACGGCCGGCACGATCCGGCCGGCCCCGACGGCACGCCGGTCGACGTCGCCCGGCCCGAGCCGGCCGGCCGCGACGGGACGACCGCGGAGCACGAGCGGATCGGGGCTGCCGTGCTGCGGTTCTCCGACACCGACCTGACCGACCCGGACCGGGCCGCCGAGCTGCTCGACCTCGCCGGCCGGTTGGACCTGCGCACCCGGCACGCCGCCGCCACCGCGTACACCGTGCTCGTCCCCGCCGACCTGCTGCTCGGCGCGGCCGGGCGAGAACCGGCGGCCGGCGCGGTGGCCGCGCTGCACGCGCTGGTCGCCCGGCGGCACGCGGCCGGACTACCGGCGCGGCTGGTCGGCGTGGCCGGCCCGGCCTGGGCCGAGGCGGCCGCGTTCGACGCCGCGCACGACGGCGACGACCTGGTGCTGGTGGCCGGCCCGGCCGAACGGGTGGCCACCCACCCGGCCTGGCGCGGCCCGGCCCGCGCCGACGGCGACGCGGACGCGCTGCGCCGCCGCCTCGCGGCGCTGACCACCGCCGACGGCGACCGGCTCCTGGCCGACCTGGTCCGCGCCGCCACCGCCGAGGTCGCCGGGCTGCCCGGCCCGGGTGCGGTCCGACCCGGCCGGGCGTTCACCGAACTCGGGTTCACCTCGATACGCGCGGTCGCGCTGCGTGACCGGCTGATCCGGGCCACCGGCGCCCGGCTGTCGGCCACCGCTGCGTTCGACCACCCCACCCCGGCCGCGCTGACCCGGCACCTGGCCACGCTGCTGCGCGGCGCCGGCCCGGCCGACGCCACCGTCCGGACCGCGGACGCCGCCGCCCGGGCCGCGGCCGCCGCCGCCGACGATGCGGTGGCGATCGTCGCCATGGCCTGCCGGCTGCCCGGCGGTGTCACCGGCCCGGACGAGCTGTGGGAGCTGCTCGACGCCGGCGGGGAGGGGCTGACCGGTTTCCCCACCGACCGGGGCTGGGACCTGGCGCACCTGTTCGCCGACGACCCCGACCGGGCCGGCACCTCGTACGTGCGGGTGGGCGGGTTCCTGGCCGGCGCGGGGGACTTCGACGCCACCCTCTTCGCGATCAGCCCGCGCGAGGCACTCGCCATGGACCCGCAGCAGCGGCTGCTGCTGGAGACGTCCTGGGAGCTGTTCGAACGGGCCGGGATCGACCCGACCGGGCTGCGCGGCAGCGCCACCGGCGTGTTCACCGGCGTGATGCACCACGACTACGCGGCCAACGTCGGCCAGGCGCCGCCCGGCACCGAGGGCTACCTCGGCGTCGGCACCGCCGGCAGCGTGGTGTCCGGGCGGGTCGCGTACGCGCTGGGCCTGGAGGGGCCCGCGGTGACCGTGGACACCGCCTGCTCGTCGTCGCTGGTCGCGCTGCACCTGGCCGCGCAGGCGCTGCGCGCCGGGGACTGCGCGCTCGCGGTGGCCGGCGGCGTCGCCGTGATGGGCACCCCGCAGGCGTTCGTCGAGTTCAGCCGCCAGCGCGGCCTCGCCCCCGACGGGCGGTGCAAGGCGTTCGCCGAGGCCGCCGACGGCACCGGCTGGTCCGAGGGCGTGGCCGTGCTGCTGCTGGAACGGCTCAGCGACGCCCGCCGCCACGGCCACCCGGTGTTGGCGTTGCTGCGCGCCAGCGCGGTCAACCAGGACGGGGCCTCCAACGGGCTGACCGCCCCGAACGGCCCCGCCCAGGAACGGGTGATCCGGCGGGCGCTGGCCACCGCCGGCCTCGGACCGGGCGACGTGGACGCGGTCGAGGCGCACGGCACCGGCACCCGGCTCGGCGACCCGATCGAGGCGCAGGCGCTGCTGGCCACGTACGGGCAGGGTCGGCCGGACGACCGGCCGCTGCTGCTCGGCTCGCTCAAGTCGAACCTCGGCCACACCCAGGCGGCGGCCGGCGCGGCCGGCGTGATCAAGATGGTGCTCGCGCTGCGCCACGGCACGTTGCCGCGCACGCTGCACGTGGACGCCCCGACCGGTGAGGTGGACTGGTCGGCCGGCGCGGTGGAGCTGCTCACCGAGCCCCGACCATGGCCCGACGTCGACCGGCCCCGCCGGGCCGGCATCTCCTCGTTCGGCATCAGCGGCACCAACGCCCACGTCGTCGTGGAGGCGGCACCCGCCGCACCGGCGTCACCGCCGGTCACCCGGCGGGCCCGGGCCACCGCCGTGCCGTGGCTGCTCGCCGCGGCCAGCGGCGAGGGCCTGCGCGACCAGGCGGCCCGGCTGCTGAGCTGGCTCGACCACACCGACACCGACCCGGCCGACGTGGCGTACGCGCTGGCCACCACCCGGGCCGCGCTGGAGCACCGGGCGGCGCTGCTGGTCGGCGACCCGGCCGACGCCCGCGCCGGGCTGACCGCGTTGAGCCGGGGCGACACCGAGCCGGCCGGCGTGCTCACCGGCCGGGTCGGCGACGGACGGCTCGCCGTCCTGTTCGGCGGCCAGGGCGGGCAACGCCCCGGCATGGGCCGCGAGCTGCGCGCGACGTACCCGGTCTTCGCCGAGGCGTTCGACGCGGCCTGCGCCGAACTGGACCGGCACCTCACCGGGAACCCGGTCGCCGACGTGGTCCTCGCCCCGGACGGCGACCCGCGGGCGGCCCTGCTCGACGAGACCCGCTACACCCAGCCCGCGCTGTTCGCCGTCGAGGTGGCGCTGCACCGGCTGCTCGAATCCTGGGGCGTCCGCCCGGACCTGCTGCTCGGCCACTCCATCGGCGAGATCGCCGCCGCGCACGTCGCCGGCGTGCTCACCCTCGCCGACGCCGCCGCGCTGGTCGCCGCGCGGGGCCGGCTCATGCAGGCGCTGCCGGCCGGCGGCGCGATGGTTGCGGTCGAGGCGGACGAGACCGAGGTGCTGCCGCACCTGACCGACCGGGTCGGGCTGGCCGCGGTGAACGGGCCGCGCAGCGTGGTGCTCTCCGGCGACGCCGACGCGGTCGAGGCGGTCGCCGCGACGCTGCGCGCCGCCGGGCGCCGCACCAACCGGCTGCGCGTGTCGCACGCCTTCCACTCGCCCCGGATGGCGCCGATGCTCGACGCGTTCCGTGCGGTCGCCGCCGGGCTGACCTACCGGGTGCCGCAACTGCCGGTGGTGTCCACGCTGACCGGCGCGCCGGTCGACCCGGCCCGGCTCGCCTCGCCCGAGCACTGGGTCGCGCACGTGCGCGACACGGTGCGCTTCCGCGACGGCGTACGCGCCCTGCACGCCGAGGGCGCCACCACGTTCCTCGAGGTCGGCCCCGGTGGCGTGCTCAGCGCGCTGGCCGCGGACTGCCTCGCCGACACGGGCGACGACCTCGCGTTCGTGCCCACCCTGCGCGCCGGCACGCCCGAACCGGCGGCGCTGCTCACCGCCGCCGCCCGGCTGCACGTGCGCGGCGCGCCGGTGGACCGCGCCGCGCTGGCCGGGCCCGGCCCGCACGCGCCGGTCGCGCTGCCCACCTACGCGTTCCGGCACCGGCACTACTGGCTGCCGGCCAACCCCGGCGCGCCGGCCGGCGACGGCGGGCACCCGCTGCTCGCCTCGGTGCTGCCGGTCGCCGGCACCGGCCAGGTGCTCGCCACCGGACGGTTCACCGCGAGCCGGCACGGTGGCGCGCCGCTGCTGCCCGCCACCGCGCTGCTCGACGCGTTCGGCCACCTCGGCGAACGCCTCGACACGCCGGTGCTGGCCAGCCTGCGCATGCCGGAACCGGCGCCGCTGCCCGCCGGCCTGGCCGTGGAGCTCCAGATCGACGTCGCCGGCCCGGACCCCACCGGCCGCCGCGCCGCCCGCTGCCACGTCCGTGCCGGCGAGAACGAGCCCTGGCGGGCGGTCGCCGACGCGGTGCTCGCCCCGGCCGACCCGCTCGCCGCGCCGGGCGTACCGGCACCGACCTGGCCGCCGGCCGGCGCCCGGGCGGTGGACGCGGCGCACCCGCTGCTGCGGGCCGCCTGGACCGCCGGGGACCGGCTGCACCTCGACGTACGCCTGCCCGACGACACCGCCGACCCGGACGCCGAGCGGTACGGCGTGCACCCGGACGTGCTCGACGCCGCGCTGCGCCTGCTGCCGCTGGCCGATTTCGCCCCGCCGGCCGGCCCGGGGGAGCAGCTCGTGCCCACCGGATGGACCGGGGTGCGCCGGCACGCCGGCGGCGCGTACGCGCTGCGGGTCAGCCTCGCCCCGGCCGGCGCGGACGCGGTGACGCTCAGCGCCGTCGACGACGCCGGCCGGCCGGTGCTCGACGTCGACCGGATCGCGCTGCGGGCCGTGACGCCGCCGGCGGCCGGGGACCCGACCCCGGAGACCGGCCCGGCCGCCCTGTACACAGTGGACTGGCTGTCCGCCCCGACCGGCCCGGTGCCCACCTGGACGCTCGCCGACGCCGTACCGCCGGCCGGCCCGCTGCCCCCGGTGCTGGTGCTGCGCCTGCCCGACGGCGACCCGGACGCCACCGTCGCGCGACGCGCCGACGCGATCGGCCTGGACCTGCTCGGCGTGCTCCAGCGCTGGCTCGACGACCCGCGCGCCACCGACACCCGGCTCGCGGTGGCGGTCCGCGACGGCGACCCGGCGCACGCCCCGGCCGCCGGACTGCTGCGGGTGGCCCGGGCCGAGCACCCCGACCGGTTCCTGCTGCTGCACCTGGACGCCTTCGACGACGCCACGGTCCGCGCCGCGCTCGCCGCCGCCGATGACGAGCCCGAGGTCGCCGTCCGCGACGGCCGCGCCCTGCTGCCCCGGCTGCGCCCGGCCGCCGACCCCGACGCCGACGCGCCGCCCACCCTGGCCGGTGGCGCCGTCCTGCTCACCGGCGGCACCGGCGGCGTCGGCCGGCACGTCGCGGTCCACCTCGCGCGGGCGTACGGGGTGCGCGAGTTGGTCCTGCTCAGCCGCACCGGCCGGCCCGCGCCGTGGACCGAGGAGCTGGCCCGCACCGGCGTCACGGTCCGGGCGGTCGCCGCCGACGTGGCCGACCGGGACGCGCTCGCCGCCGTGCTGGCCCCGCTCGCCGACCGGCTGGTGGCCGTCGTGCACGCCGCCGGCGCCACCGACGACGCGCTGCTCACCGACCTCGACCCGGACCGCTGGGCCGGCGCGCTGCGGGCCAAGGTGCACGGCGCCTGGCACCTGCACGAGCTGACCGCCGGCCTCGACCTGGCCGCGTTCGTGCTGTTCTCCTCCGCCTCGGCCACGTTCGGCAGCCCCGGCCAGGGCAACTACGCCGCCGGCAACGCGTTCCTCGACGCGCTCGCCGCGCACCGCCGCGCCCACGGGCTGCCCGGCACCGCGCTCGCCTGGGGCCTGTGGGCCGAGACCGACGGGATGGCCGGCCGACTCACCGCCGCCGACCTGGCCCGGCTCGCCCGCACCGGCACCCGTCCGCTGGACGCCGCCGCCGGGCTGGCGCTGTTCGACGCCGCGCTGCGCGCCGAGCCGGCGACGCTGGTGCCGATCGGACTGGACCTGGCCGCCGTCCGCGCCACCGGGGAGGTGCCGGCGCTGCTGCGGGCGCTGCTGCCGCCGGCCCCGCGTCGGGCCGTCGTCGCCGAACCCGGCACCAGCACCGGAACCGGCTTCGCCGACCGCCTGGCCGGCCTCGGCGAGCCGGAACGGGCCGCGCTCCTGCTCGACCTGGTCCGCACCCGCTGCGCCACGGTGCTCGGCCACTCCGGCCCGGAGCAGATCGAGCCGCGCCGGCCGGTCAAGGAACTCGGCTTCGACTCGCTGATGGCGGTGGAGCTGAGCAACCGGCTCTCCGCCGCCACCGGCGTCCGGCTCGCCGCGCACGCCGTGTTCAACCACCCCACCCCGGAGCTGCTCGCCGCGCACCTGCACGCGCGACTGCTCGGCACCGCCGCCACCGAGGTCACCGACGCCGCCACCGTGGCTCTGGACGAACCGGTCGCGGTCGTCGCGATGGCCTGCCGGTTCCCCGGCGGCATCGGCTCCCCGGAGGAGCTGTGGCGGGTGCTCGACGCCGGCGGCGAGGTGATCGGCGACCTGCCCACCGACCGGGGCTGGCCGCTGGCCGACCTGTACGACCCGGAGCCGGGCACCCCCGGCCGCACCTACACCCGGGCCGGTGGCTTCCTCACCGGGCTCGCCGACTTCGACGCCGCGTTCTTCGGCATCAGCCCGCGCGAGGCGCTCGCCATGGATCCGCAGCACCGCCTGCTGCTGGAGACCTCGTGGGAGGCCCTGGAACGGGCCGGCATCGACCCGGACGCGTTGCGCGGCAGCCGCACCGGCGTCTTCGCCGGCACCCACGGGCAGGACTACACCGACCGGATCGTCCCCGGCGCCACCTCCGACGACGGGGAGACCACCGCCGACGAGGGGCACCTGCTCACCGGCACCGCCGCCAGCGTCCTGTCCGGACGGGTCGCGTACGCGCTCGGGCTGGAAGGACCGGCGGTCACCGTGGACACCGCCTGCTCCGCCTCGCTGGTGGCGCTGCACCTGGCCGCGCAGGCGCTGCGGCAGGGCGACTGCGACCTCGCCCTGGCCGGCGGCGTGTCGGTGCTGTCCGGCCCGGCCGGGCTGACCGGCTTCAGCCGCCAGCGTGGCCTCGCCCCGGACGGCCGGTGCAAGGCGTTCGCCGAGGACGCCGACGGGTTCGGCATGTCCGAGGGCGTCGGCGTGCTGGTGGTGGAGCGGCTCTCCGACGCCCGGCGGCGCGGCCACCCCGTCCTCGCCGTGGTGCGCGGCTCGGCGGTCAACTCCGACGGCGCGTCCAACGGGCTCACCGCCCCCAACGGGCCGTCCCAGGAACGGGTGATCCGGGCCGCGCTGGCCGCGGCCGGGCTCGACCCGGCCGACGTGGACGCGGTCGAGGCGCACGGCACCGGCACGCCGCTGGGCGACCCGATCGAGGCCGAGGCGATCCTCGCCACCTACGGCCGGCGGCCCGACGGCGCACCGCCGCTGCTGCTCGGCTCCGTGAAGTCCAACCTCGGCCACACCCAGGCCGCGGCCGGCGTCGCCGGGATGCTCAAGGTCGTCCTCGCCATGCGGCACGGCCGGCTGCCCCGCACGTTGCACGCCGAGCACCGCACCAGCCGGGTCGACTGGGCGGCCGGCGCGGTCGACCTGCTCACCGAGGCCCGGCCGTGGCCGCGTACCGACCGGCCGGCACGCGCCGGCGTCTCCTCGTTCGGCATCAGCGGCACCAACGCCCACGTGGTGCTCGAGGCCGTGCCGGACGAGCCGGCCGTCGACGCCGAGCCGCCGGCCGGGCCGGTGGCGCTGCCGTGGCTGCTCTCCGCGCGTACCCCGGAGGCGCTGGCCGGGCAGGCCCGCCGGCTGCGGGACCACCTCGCCGACCGGCCCGACCAGCGACCGCTGGACGTGGCCTGGTCGCTGGCCACCACCCGGGCCGGCTTCGACCACCGGGCCGTGCTGGTCGGCGGCCCGGCCGAGATCACCGCCGGCCTGGACGCGCTCGCCGCCGGTGAACCCGCCACCGACCTGGTACGCGGCGAGGCCACCGCCGCCGGCAAGGTGGTGTTCGTCTTCCCCGGCCAGGGCTCCCAGTGGGCCGGCATGGCGGTGGACCTGCTCGACGAGTCACCGGTGTTCGCCGAGCGGATGGCCGCCTGCGACGCCGCGCTGCGGCCCTGGCTCGGCCACCCGCTGCGGGACCTGCTGCGCCAGGCGCCCGGCACGCCCGACGCCGAGCGGGCCGACGTGGTGCAGCCGCTGCTGTTCGCGGTGATGGTGTCGCTGGCCGAGCTGTGGCGCTCGTACGGCGTACAGCCCGCCGCCGTGGTCGGCCACTCGCAGGGCGAGATCGCCGCCGCCTGCGTGGCCGGCGTGCTGTCGCTGACCGACGCCGCCCGACTGGTGGCGCTGCGCGCCCGCGCGCTGCGCAAGCTGGCCGGCGCCGGGGTGATGGCCGCCGTGCCGCTCCCGGTCGAGGTGGTCCGCGAGCGGGTCGCCCGGTACGGCGACCGGCTGGCCGTGGGCGCGGTCAACGGCCCGGCGAACGTGGTGGTCTCCGGCGAACCGGACGCGGTCGACGCGTTCGCCGCCGAGCTGGACGCCGACCGCATCCGGCTGCGCCGGATCCCGATCGACTACGCGTCCCACTCCCCGCAGGTCGCGCGGATCCGCGCCGAGCTGGCCGAGGCGGTCGCCGGCGTCACGCCCGGACCGGCGGCCGTGCCGATCTACTCCACCACCGACCTGTGCTGGCTCGGCGGCGAGGAGATGGACGCCGACTACTGGTACCGAAACCTGCGCCAGCCGGTCGAACTGGCGGACGCGGTACGCGCGCTGACCGCCGAGGGCCACCACACGTACGTCGAGTGCAGCCCGCATCCGGTGCTCACGCCGGGCATCGAGCAGACGCTCCAGGAGCACGACCACCCGGCGGTGGTGGTCGGCTCGGTGCAGCGCGGCCGGGGCGACCGGGCCCGGTTCCTGCTCTCCGTGGCCGCGCTGCACGTGCGCGGCGTGCCGGTGGACTGGCAACCGGCGCTCGCCGGAGGCCGCCGGGTCGACCTGCCCACGTACGCGTTCGCGCACCGCCGCTACTGGCCCCGCCCGGTCACCGGCGCCGCCGACGTCGGCGCGGCCGGGCTGGCCGCCGCCGGGCATCCCCTGCTCGGCGCGTCGGTGCCGCTGGCCGACGGGCGCGGGCACCTGTTCACCGGCCGGCTCGCGGTCGCCGAGCAGCCCTGGCTGGCCGACCACCGGGTCGCCGGCCGGGTGCTGGTGCCCGGCACCGGGCTGGTCGAGCTGTGCCTGCGCGCCGGCGACGAGGTCGGCTGCCCGGTCCTCGACGAGCTGGTCATCGAGGCGCCGCTGGTGGTGGGCGAGGCGACGGCCACCCAGGTGCAGGTGGCCGTCGGGCCGGCCGCCGACGACGGTCGCCGCCCGGTCACCGTGCACTCCCGGCCCGCCGCCGGCCCGGCCGACGCGCCGTGGACCCGGCACGGCAGCGGCATGCTCTCCGCCGCCACGCCCGCCCCGGCGGCGGTGCCGGCCGGACCGCCGCCGGACGCCCGCGCCGTCGACCTGACCGGCTTCTACGAGCGCCTGGTCGACGAGGGGTACGGCTACGGGCCGGCGTTCCAGGGCCTGCGCGCCGTCCGCGCCGGCGACGACGAGGTGTACGCCGAGGTGGAGCTGCCGACCGGGCCGCACGCCGACGCCGACCGGTACGCGCTGCATCCCGCGCTGCTCGACGCCGCCCTGCACGCCGCGCACTTCGGCGGCCTCGCCGACGCCGGCGGTGACCGGATCCTGCTGCCGTTCGCCTGGAACGGGCTCGTCCTGCACGCCACCGGCGCCACCACGCTGCGGGTACGGCTGCGCCGGGTCGGCCCGCACGCGTTCGCGTTGACCGCCACCGACCCGGCCGGCGCGCCGGTGGTCGAGGCGGCGTCGCTGGCCATGCGCCCGATCTCCCGCGCCGAGCTGGGCGCCCGCGACGACGCCGTCACCGAGGCGTTGTTCCAGCTGACCTGGCAGCCCCTGCCGGTGGCCCCGGCGCCCGCCCCGGCCCGGATCGTCGTGCTCGGCCCCCCGACCACCGGTTCCGACTCGACCGCTGCTCCCGGCTCGCCGGCAGCTTCCGACCTGCCGCGCCACGCCGACCTGGACGCCCTGGCCGCCGCGATCGACGGCGGCGCCCCGCTCCCGGACGCGGTGATCGCCCCGCTGACCCCCGGGATCCTGACGAGTGCCGGTCCGTACCGCGCGACGAACCGTCACGATGCGCCGGGCGGCAGCGCCGCGGTGCCGGACCGGGCGCGACGGTTCGCCTGCGACGCGCTCGCGCTGGTGCGGCGCTGGCTGGCCGAGCCCCGCTGGGCCGACACCCGGCTGGTGCTGGTCACCTCCGGCGCGGTCGGCGTGCACGCACCCGCCGAGGTCCACGACCCGGACGCGGCCGCCGCGTGGGGGCTGGCCCGGTCCGCCCAGTCCGAGCACCCGGACCGGTTCGTGCTGCTCGACGCGGCCACCGGGACCGACGCGGCCACCCTGACCGCCGTCCTCGCCGCCGACGAGCCGCAGGTGGCGCTGCGCGACGGCGGCGCGTACGCGCCCCGGCTGGCCCGCCGCGCCGACGCGCCCACGCTCGCCCCGCCCGTCGACGCGACCACCTGGCGGCTGGACGTGCCCCGGCGGGGCAGCCTCGACCATCTGGCGCTGGTGCCCACCGACGCGGCCGACGCGCCGCTCGGCGCGTACGACGTCCGGGTCCGGGTCCGCGCCGCCGGCCTGAACTTCCGCGACGTGCTCAACGCGCTCGGCCTCTACCCGGGCGATCCCGGCCCGCCCGGCGGGGAGGCCGCCGGCGTCGTCGTCGAGGTCGGCGCGGCGGTCACCGACCTGCGCCCCGGCGACCGGGTGCTCGGCGTGTTCACCGGCTGCTTCGGCCCGGTCGCGGTCACCGACCGGCGGCTGCTCGCGCCGGTGCCGGACGGCTGGACGTTCGCGCAGGCCGCGACCGTGCCGGTGGTGTTCCTCACCGCCTGGCGGGGGCTGGTCGGGCTGGGCCGGCTGCAAGCCGGCGAGTCGGTGCTGGTGCACGCCGCCGCCGGCGGCGTCGGCATGGCCGCGGTGCAGATCGCCCGCCACCTCGGCGCCGAGGTGTTCGCCACCGCCAGCGAGGGCAAGTGGCCCGCGCTGCGGGAGCTGGGCATCCCCGCCGACCACCTGGCGTCGTCCCGCACGCTCGACTTCGAGGCCCGCTTCCTCGCCGCCAGCGGCGGGCGGGGCGTGGACGTGGTGCTCGACTCGCTGGCCCGGGAGTTCGTCGACGCGTCGCTGCGGCTGCTGCCGCGCGGCGGCCGGTTCCTGGAGATGGGCAAGACCGACCTGCGCGACCCGGCCCGGGTCGCCGCCGACCACCCCGGCGTCGACTACCAGGCGTACGACCTGACGCAGGTCGACCCGGACGAGATCCAGCGGATGCTCACCGAACTGTTGGCGCTGTTCGCCACCGGCGCGCTGCGCCCGCTGCCGGTGCGCGCCTGGGACGTGCGGCAGGCCCCGGACGCGTTTCGCTACGTCAGCCAGGCGCGGCACGTCGGCAAGGTGGTGCTCACCATGCCGGAGACGTGGGACCCGGACGGCACGGTGCTGCTCACCGGCGGCACCGGCCTGCTGGGCGGCCTGGTGGCCCGCCGGCTCGTCACCGGGCACGGCGTACGGCACCTGCTGCTGGCCAGCCGGGGCGGCCCGGACGCGCCCGGCGCGGCCGAGCTGACCGCCGAGCTGACCGCGCTCGGCGCCACCGTCACCGTGGCCGCCGCCGACGTCGCCGACCGGGACGCGGTGGCGGGGCTGCTCACCGCCGTGCCGGCGGCGCATCCGCTCACCGCCGTGGTGCACCTGGCCGGCGTGCTCGACGACGGGGTGGTCACCGCGCTCACCCCGGACCGCATCGACACCGTGTTCCGCCCCAAGGTGGACGCCGCCCGCCACCTCGACGAGCTGACCCGTGACCTCGACCTCGCCGGGTTCGTGCTGTTCTCCAGCGGCGCCGGCGTGTTCGGCGTGCCCGGCCAGGGCAACTACGCCGCCGCCAACGCCTGGCTGGACGCGTTGGCCCGGCACCGGCGCGGCGCCGGCCAGCCCGCCCGCGCGTACGCCTGGGGGCTGTGGGCGCAGGCCAGCGCGCTGACCGCCGGCGTGGACCGCGCCGGCACCACCCGGGACGGGCAGCTCGCCATCCCGTCCGACCTGGGCATGGCACTGTTCGACGCCGGCCTGGCCGCGCCGGAGGAGCACCTGGTGCCCACCCGCGTCGACCGGGCCGCGCTGGCCGGCCGGCCGCAGGTGCCGGCGCTGATGCGCGGCCTGGTCCGCGCCGACCGGCCGAAGGCCCGGGCCACCACCACCGGCGGGGGAGACCTGGCCGGGCGGCTGCGCGCGCTCACCGGCGCGGAACAGTCCGCGCTGCTGCTCGACCTGGTCCGGGCCACCGCCGCGGCGGTGCTCGGCCACGGCAGCCCGGACGCCATCCGGGAGGGCCAGGCGTTCCACGAGTTGGGCTTCGACTCGCTGACCGCGGTCGAGCTGCGTAACCGGCTCACCGAGGCGACCGGGGAACGGCTCCCGGCCACCGCCGTCTTCGACTACCCGGACCCGGCCGCGCTCGCCGCGTACCTGCGCTCCCGGCTGGCGCCCGACGGCGCGCAGGCCGCCCCGGCGGTGCTGACCGAGCTGGAACGCCTCGAACGGGCGCTGGCCGAGACCACCGTCGAGGCGGAGCTGCACACCCAGGTGGCGGCGCGGCTGGAGGTGCTGGTCGCCAAGTGGCGGACCATGCGCGGCGCCTCCGCCAGCGACGACGACCTGGACCTCGACCGGGCCAGCGACGACGAGATCTTCAGCCTGATCGACACGGAACTCGGGCTGTGACGGCCCAGGCGGACGAACGAGGGACGGCGATGACCGACGTACTGATCGTGGGCTACGGCCCGGTGGGCCAGGTGGCCGCGATCCTGCTGGCGCAGCGCGGGTTCACGGTACGGGTGCTGGAGAAGTGGGCCACCCCGTACAGCATGCCGCGGGCGGTCTCCTACGACGGCGAGGCCAGCCGGATCCTCGCCGCCTGCGGCGTGGCCGACCGGCTCGGCGACGTGACCGAGCTGTCCGGCGAGTACACCTGGAAGAACGGCTTCGGCCGGACCCTGCTGCACGTGCGCGCCGCCCCGGACGGCCCGGCCGGGTGGCCCGACTCCACGTCGTTCTACCAGCCCGGCGTGGAGGAACGGCTGGCCGAGCGCGGCGCGGAACTGCCCGGCGTGCAGGTGCAGCGGGGCGTCGAGGTGACCGGCCTGGCCGACCACGGCGACCGGGTCGAGGTGACCGCCGTGGACGGCGACGGCGACCCGCACACCTACACCGCGTCCTGGGTGCTCGGCTGCGACGGCGCGAACAGCTTCGTCCGGGACTGGCTCGGCTCGGGCGTCACCGACCTGGACTTCACCCACGACTGGCTGGTCTGCGACGTGGTGCTGCACACGCCGCGCGAGTTCACGCCCAACAACCTGCAGATCTGCGACCCGGCCAGGCCGCGGACCGCGGTCTCCGCCGGGCCGAACCACCGCCGCTGGGAGTTCATGCGGGTACCGGGGGAGACCCTGGAGGAGTTCCGCACCGAGGTGAGCGCGTGGCGGCTGCTCGGCCTGTTCGACATCACCCCGGACAACGCCCGGCTGGACCGCTACGGCGTCTACACCACCCAGGCCTGCTCCGCCGACCTCTGGCGGCGCGGCCGGGTGTTCCTGGCCGGCGACGCCGCGCACGTCATGCCGCCGTTCCTCGGGCAGGGCATGAGCTCCGGCTTCCGTGACGTGGTCAACCTGGCCTGGAAGCTGGACCTGGTGCACCGCGGCCGGGCCGGGGAGACGCTGCTGGACACCTACCAGGCGGAGCGGCGGGCGCACGTGCAGCACGCCATCCGGATGTCGATGGACTCCGGCGCGGTGATCTGCGAGACCGACCCGAAGAAGGCCGCCGGGCGGGACTCGGTGATGCTGGCCGCGCTGCGCCGGCGTACCCAGCAGCGGCACGTCCGCTCGCTGCGCGAGGCGATCGTCGACGGCGTGCTGCACCGCGACGCCACCGGCGCCCCCGCGCCGCGCGCCGGTGAGCCCGTGCCGCAGGGACGGGTGACGGCCGGCGGGCGCACCGGCGGCTTCGACGACGTGGTGGGCGTCGGCTTCGTGCTGCTCACCCGGGAACCGGCCACCCTCGACGCCGACGCGGTCGCGTTCCTGGACGACCTCGGCGCGTACCGGCTGACCGTGCGGCCCGCCGGCGACGGCGCGGCGGCGGACGAACTGGCCGACCTCGACGGCACCTACCTGGGCTGGCTGGGCGGCGCGGACGCGGCGCTGCTGCGGCCGGACTTCTATCTCTTCGGCGCGGCGGCCGGCCCCGACGCCGCCGCCGGCCTGGTGGCGGACCTGCGCCGGCAGGTCTCCGCCCCCGCCCTGCACCCCTGACCATCCCTGCGCAGCCCTGAGGAGCTGACATGCTGGAGAACCTCCGCACCCTCGGCCGGGTCGTCCGGACCCTGGCCACCAAGGACCCGGTGACCCGGGTCCGCCGGTTCTACGAGATCCAGTCGCCGGACGTCGAGTTCGCGGCCCGCACCTCCCGCTACATGAACGTGGGCTACTGGGAGGAGGGCGTCACCGACATCGACGTGGCCGGCGAGGCGCTGGCCAACAAGCTCGCCGACGCGGCCGGGTTCAAGCCGGACGACACCCTGCTCGACGTCGGCTTCGGCTACGGCGACCAGGACTTCGCCTGGCTGCGGGACCGCCGGGTGGCGAAGGTGCACGGCATCAACGTGACCCCCCGGCACGTCCAGCACGCCCAGGAACGGGCCCGCCGCGAGGGCCTGGCCGACCGGGCCGACTTCCAGCTCGGCACCGCCACCGCCCTGCCGTTCCCGGACGCCAGCGTCGACCGGGTGGTGGCGCTGGAGTCGGCGTTCCACTTCCACCCGCGCAGCGCGTTCTTCGCCGAGGCGTTCCGGGTGCTGCGGCCGGGCGGCACGCTGGCCACCGCCGACATCATCCCGCTGAGCGACGACACCGCGCGCATGTCGATCAGCTCGGGCCCGCTCAGCTTCGTCAAGTTCAGCCTGCCGGACGAGAACTGGCACGACCGGAAGACCTACGGCGAGCAGCTCACCGCGGCCGGCTTCGACGGCGTGGAGGTGAACTCCATCGCCGACCGTACCTGGGAGGGCTGGCGTCGGTACCAGGCCGCCCGCCCGTCCGACCCGGCGTTCCGCGCCGCCGCCGACAGCAGCGCGGTCAAGGGGATGGCCAACCACTGGCGGGACACCGAGCTGATCAAGAAGGAGCTCGGCCTGCTCGACTACGTCATCGCCGTGGCGCGGAAGCCCTGAACCGTCCCGGCCCCCGCCGTCCGGACCGGACGGCGGGGGCCGGCACACCCGCTCAGCCGGTCGCCGCGCGGGTCAACGCCGCGGAGAGGGTACGCAGGATCGCCGGCTGGTGAGACGCCAGGAAGAAGTGGCCGCCCGGGAAGACGTGCAGGTCGAACGGCCCGGTGGTGTGCTCCGCCCAGGCCTTCGCCTCGTCCACCGTGGTCTTCGGGTCGTCGTCCCCGGTGAACACCGTCACCGGGCAGGAGAGCTTCGGGCCCGGGGTGTACGCGTAGGTCTCCGCGGCCCGGTAGTCGCTGCGGATCGCCGGCAGCGCGGCGCGCAGCATGTCCGGGTCGCCGAGCACCGCCGAGTTGGTGCCGCTGAGCTTGCGCACGTCGGCCAGCAGGCCCTCGTCGTCGAGCAGGTGCACCGTCTCGTCCCGGTGGCACGACGGGGCCCGCCGCCCGGACGGGAACAGGTGCGCCACCGCCCCGCCCTCCGCCTCGAGCAGCCGCGCCACCTCGAAGCCCAGCGTCGCGCCCATGCTGTGCCCGAAGAACGCCAACGGCCGGTCCCGCCAGGGGCGCAGCACGTCGGCCAGGTGCCGGGCCAGCTCACCGATGCTCGGCACGCACGGCTCGTGCCGGCGGTCCTGCCGGCCCGGGTACTGGATGCTGAGCACCTCCACGGCCGGCGACAGCGCCCGGGACACCGGGAAGAAGAAGCTCGCGGAGCCACCGGCGTGCGGCAGGCACACCAGCCGCGGGGCGTCCGCCGGGGCCGGGTGGAACCGGCGTACCCACAGGCCGTTGTCGTGGTCGGTCATCGTCAGGCGGTCCTTCCAGCGGTGGTGCCCGCGCCGCGGGCGCCAGGGCGGTCCACCGGACGCTAACCGCGCCGCCGCCAGCCGGGCCACCCCTAGCCCGACGGGCGTACGGGTTAGGGGTTGTCGCAGCTCAGCGCGGTGCCATAGCTTCCCCGCAGAGGGGACCCGTGGCTCTGGAGATGACGCGTGGGCGCCGGACGACGGCAGGTTCCCGCCGACCGAGGGTCAGGTTGATGGACACCGAAGAGAAGCTCCGGGAGTACCTGAAGAGGGTCACCACCGACCTGCGGCGGACCCGGCAACGGCTCCGCGAGGTCGAGGACTCCGCCCACCAGCCGATCGCGGTGGTCGGCATGGCCTGCCGTTTTCCCGGCGGCATCACCTCGCCGGACGCGCTCTGGGACCTGGTGGCCGCCGGCGGGGACGCGATCGGCCCGTTCCCCGACGACCGGGGCTGGGACCTCGCCACGCTCTATGACCCGGGCCGGGAGCGCCCCGGCACGTCCTGCGTTCGCGACGGTGGCTTCCTCGCCGACGCCGGCGGCTTCGACCCGGCCTTCTTCGGCATCTCGCCGCGCGAGGCGCTGGCCATGGACCCGCAGCAGCGGCTGCTGCTGGAGGTGTCCTGGGAGGCGTTCGAGTCGGCCGGGGTGGACCCCACCGGGCTGCGGGGCGGCCGGGTCGGTGTCTTCGCCGGGCTGACCCACGCCGACTACGCGGCCGGGGCCGCCGACGTGCCGGAGGCGGTCGCCGACTACCTGGGGCTGGGCAGCGCCGGCAGCGTCAGCTCCGGCCGGGTGGCGTACGCCCTCGGGTTCGAGGGACCGGCCGTCACGGTGGACACCGCCTGCTCGTCGTCGCTGGTGGCGCTGCACCTGGCCGTGCGGTCGCTGCGCTCCGGCGAATCCGACCTGGCGCTCGCGGGCGGCGTGACCGTGCTGCCCACCCCGTCGATCTTCGTGGACTTCACCCGGCAGAACAACCTGTCCCGGGGGGCCCGGTGCCGGGCGTTCGCCGACGCCGCCGACGGCACCGCCCTCGGCGAGGGCATCGGCGTGCTGCTGGTGGAACGCCTCGCCGACGCCCACCGGCTCGGCCACCGCGTCCTCGCCGTGGTACGCGGCACGGCGGTGAATCAGGACGGCGCCTCGAACGGGCTCACCGCCCCGAACGGGCCCTCGCAGCAGCGGGTGATCCGGGCCGCCCTCGCCGACGCCCGGCTCTCCGCCGCCGAGGTGGACGTGGTGGAGGCGCACGGCACCGGCACCACGTTGGGTGATCCGATCGAGGCGCAGGCGTTGCTGGCCACGTACGGGCAGGAGCGGGAGCAACCGCTGCTGCTCGGGTCGATCAAGTCGAACATCGGCCACACCCAGACCGCCGCCGGCGTGGCCGGCGTGATCAAGATGGTGCAGGCGATGCGGCACGGCGTGGTGCCGGCCACGCTGCACGTGGACGCGCCGTCGACCAAGGTGGACTGGTCGACCGGCGCGGTCGAGTTGGCCACCTCGGCCCGCCCCTGGCCGGCTGTCGACCGGCCCCGCCGCGCCGCCGTCTCCTCGTTCAGCATCTCCGGGACCAACGCGCACGTGATCCTGGAGGCGCCCACAGCGGTCGAGGACGAGCCGCCGGCCGTCCTCGACGCGGATGCGGTGCCGGTGCTGCCGTGGCTGGTGTCGGGGCGGTCGGCGGACGCGCTGGCGGGTCAGGCGGCGTGGCTGCTCGACCACCTGCGCGCGCACGTCGACGTGTCGCCGGCCGAGGTCGGCTTCTCCCTGGCGACGACGCGGGCGGCTCTGGAACACCGCGCGGTGCTGCTCGGCGCGGACCGGGATGCGCTGCTGGCCGGCTTGTCCGCGCTGGCCGAGGGTGCGTCGGCGGCCGGCGTGGTGAGCGGTGAGGTGTTGTCGGGTCGTCGGGCGGTGTTGTTCACCGGTCAGGGTGCGCAGCGCGCCGGGATGGGTCGGGAGTTGTACACGGCGTTCCCGGTGTTCGCGGACGCGTTCGACCGGGTGTGCGCGTCGTTCGAGGGTCGTCTCGACCGTCCGTTGCGGGAGGTGGTGTTCGACGGCGGTGACGGCCTGTTGGATCAGACCGTCTACACGCAGGCGGGCCTGTTCGCGGTCGAGGTGGCCCTGTGGGAGCTGCTCTCGTCCTGGGGAGTCGGCGTCGACTATGTGGCGGGGCATTCGATCGGTGAGGTGACGGCCGCTCATGTGGCGGGTGTCCTGTCGTTGGCGGATGCGTGTGTGCTGGTGGCGGCGCGGGGTTCGTTGATGCAGGCGTTGCCGGCCGGTGGCGGGATGTTGGCGGTGGGGGCGTCGGAGTCCCAGGTCCGGGAGCTGGCCGACGTGGATGTGGCGGCGGTGAATGGTCCGTCGTCGGTGGTGGTGTCGGGTGCGTTGGCGGAGCTGGATCGGTTGGCGGGGGAGTGCGCGGCCAGGGGTTGGCGGGTGAAGCGTCTCAGGGTCAGTCACGGGTTTCATTCCCGGTTGATGGAGCCGATGCTGGCTGATTTCCGGGCTGCCATCGCCGGCCTCGAGTGGCAGTCCCCGCGGGTGCCGGTCGTGTCGAATGTGACCGGTCGGCTCGCGGACCCGACGGAGATCGCGGGTCCGGATTACTGGGTGCGGCACGTGCGGGAGGCGGTGCGGTTCGGTGACGGGGTGGCCGCGTTGCACGAGTTGGGTGTGTCCACGTTCCTGGAACTCGGCCCGGATGCGACGTTGACGGCGATGGCCGCCGACACGATCACCGACCGGCCGGTGCACCACATTCCGGCGTTGCGTCGGGGCCTGGACGAGGTGACCGCGTTGGCCACGGCGTTGGCCCGACTGCACGTGACCGGGACGCCGGTGGAGTGGGCGGCCTGGTTCACCCGGGCCGGGCGGCGGCCGGCCATCGTGGACCTGCCCACGTACGCGTTCCAGCACCAGCGCTACTGGCTCGACGCCCGCACCGCCGGCCACGACGCCGCCGGCCTGGGCGCCCACGACGCCGGTCACCCGCTGCTCGACACCGCGCTCACCACCGCCGCCGGTGACATCCGCGTCCACGGCGGTCGGCTGTCCGTGCGTACCCAACCCTGGCTCGCCGACCACCTCGTACGCGGCCGGGTCGTGGTCCCCGGCACCGCACTCGTCGAGCTGGCGCTGCACGCCGGTGCGCAGGCCGGCTGCGACACCCTCGAGGAGCTGACGCTCGCCGCTCCGCTCGTCCTGCCCGACGACGGCGCCCGCACCCTCCAACTCCAGCTCGCCGCGCCCGACGACGGCGGCCGGCGCCGCATCACCATCCACTCCCGACCCGCCGATGAACCGCACGCCGACTGGACCGGCCACGCCGACGGCGTCCTCGCCCCCGGCGAGGGAGAACCCGCCGAGTCGCTGACCGAGTGGCCGCCACCCGAGGCCGACGCCGTGCCGGTCGAACCGATCTACGTCCGGCTCCGGGAGCTCGGCGTCGCCCACGGGCCCACGTTCCGCGGGCTGCGCGCCGCCTGGCGTACCCCCGAAGCGGTCTTCGCGGAGGTGGAGCTGCCCGACGGCACCGCCACCACCGGGTACGCGCTGCACCCGGCGCTGCTGGACGCCGCGCTGCACGTCGTCGGCCTCGCCGCCGACGACGCCGACGACACCGGCGCCCGCCTGCCCTGGGCCTGGACCGGCGTCAGCCTCGCCGCCGAAGGCGCCACCCACCTGCGGGTACGCCTCACCCGCAGCGGCCCGGCCAGCACGCTCACGCTCGCCGACGCCGCCGGCGCGCCGGTGGCCCGGATCGCCGCCCTGGTGTCCCGGCCACTCGCCGCCGACCAGCTCGACGCCGCCACCGCCGACCTGCCCCTCTACGACCTGCGCTGGAACCCGGTGCCGCTGCCGGCCCGGCCGGCCCACGGCATCGTGCCGCTCGACCCGGACGGCGGGCTCGCCGCGCTCGCCGACGACGCCCGGCTGGTGCTCGCCCCGGTCGGAACCATCGCACCGGACGATCCGCTCGCCACCACCCGCACCCGGCTCGCCGACACCCTCGCCCTGCTTCAGGGCTGGCTCGCCGACGACCGGTTCGCCGGCCGGCAACTGGTCGTGCCCACCCGCGGCGCGGTGCCCGCCGACGGCGACGTCACCGACCTGGCCGGTGCCGCCGTGTGGGGCCTGGTCCGGGCCGCGCAACTCGAACACCCCGGCCGGTTCGTCCTCGCCGACCTGGCCGGCGAGGACGACGCCGACCTGCTCGCCCGCGCGCTGGCCGCCGACGAGCCACAGCTCGCGCTCCGCGCCGGCCGGCTGCTCGTACCGCGCCTCGCCCCCGCCGAACCCGACCCGACCGGCGCCGTCGACCTGGTGCCCGACGGCACCGTGCTGGTCACCGGCGCCACCGGCGCGCTCGGTGGCGTCGTCGCCCGGCACCTCGTCACCCACCACAAGGTCCGGCACCTGATGCTGGTCAGCCGGCACGGCGCCGACGCGCCCGGTGCCGCCGACCTGCTCGCCGATCTCGGCCGCCTCGGCGCGCGGGTCAGCCTGACCGCCGCCGACGTGGCCGACCGCGACCAGGTCGCCGGTGTGCTCGCCGCCGTCCCCGCCGAACACCCGCTGGCCGGCGTGGTGCACGCCGCCGGCGCGCTCGACGACGCCGTGGTCACCGCGCTCACCCCGGAGCGCACCGACACGGTGCTGCGCCCCAAGGCCGACGCCGCGTGGCACCTGCACGACCTCACCCGCCACCTCGACCTGCCCATGTTCGTGCTGTTCTCCTCGATCGCCGGTCCGCTCGGCGCACCCGGTCAGGGCAACTACGCGGCGGCCAACGCCTTCCTCGACGGCCTCGCCCACCACCGCCGGGCCGCCGGTCTGGCCGCCACCTCGCTGGCCTGGGGACCGTGGGCGGAATCCGGCGGAATGACCCGTGACCTGGGTGCCGCCGGCCGGGACCGGCTCGCCCGGCAGGGCATCGTCCCGCTCACCACCGATCGGGCGCTCGCGCTGCTCGACGCCAGCCGGCGCGGCCGGCGACCGCTGCTGCTCCCGGTCCACCTCGACCTGGCGGCGCTGCGGACCCGCACCGGCCGTGACCACCTTCCGGCGCCGCTGCACGGCCTGGCCGGGGGGCCCACGCGTCGCACCGTCGCGGCCACGACCGGTTCCCTCGCCGACCGGCTCGCCGGGGCGTCCGCCGAGGACCGGGCCCGCCTGGTCGCCGAGTTGGTCGCCGGCCAGGTCGCCGACGTGCTCGGGTACGCCTCCCCGGCCGCCGTCGCACCCGAACGTTCCTTCATCGAACTCGGCGTCGACTCCCTGACCGCGGTCGACCTGCGCAACCGACTCACCACCCGGACCGGGCTCGCGCTGCCGGCCACGCTGGTCTTCGACCACCCCACCCCGGCCGCGCTCACCGGCCACCTGCTGTCCCGGCTCGGCCCCGCCGCGACCGCCCCCACCGTCCTCGACGAGCTGGACCGCCTGGAGGCGGCGTTCGCCGCGACCCCGCCCGACACCCTCGCCGAGCTGACCGCCGACGACGAGACCCGGGCCACCGTCGCGGCCCGGCTCCGCGCCCTGCTGGCCCGCTGGGACGGCGAGAGCGGCGAGGTCTCCGCCAGCCTCGACGAGGCCAGCGACGACGAACTGTTCGACTTCATCGACAGCCGCTTCGGCCGGTCCTGACCCGCGACAGGTGAATCCCCGATGGCGAACGAAGCCAAGCTCCGTGAGTACCTCAAGCGCGTCACCGCGGACCTGCACGAGACCAGCGAACGGCTGAGGGCGGCCGACGCCAGGGACCACGAGCCGATCGCCGTCATCGGGATGAGCTGCCGCTACCCGGGTGGCGTGCGCTCACCCGAGGAGCTGTGGGAGCTGGTCGCCACCGGTGGTGACGGCGTCACCGGCTTCCCCACCGACCGGGGCTGGGACACCGAGCGGGCGTACGACCCGACCGGGGAACGGCGGGGCAGCACGTACGCCCGGGAGGGCGGCTTCCTGCACGACGCCGGGAACTTCGACCCGGAGCTGTTCACCATCTCCCCGTACGAGGCGCTGGCCATGGACCCGCAGCAGCGGCTCATGCTGGAGGCGTCCTGGACGGCGATCGAGGACGCCCGGATCGATCCGCTGTCGTTGCGCGGCAACCGGGTCGGCGTCTTCGCCGGCATGATGTACCACAACTACGCGGCCGGGCTCGGCGACGTGCCGGACACGGTCGACGGGTTCATCGGCGGCGGCACCGCCAGCAGCGTGCTGTCCGGCCGGGTCGCCTACACGCTCGGCCTGGAGGGCCCGGCGCTCACCGTCGACACCGCCTGCTCGTCGTCGCTGGTGGCGCTGCACCTGGCGGTGCAGTCGCTGCGCTCCGGCGAATCCACCCTGGCCCTCGCCGGCGGCGTGACCGTGATGACCACGCTGGAGACGTTCATCGACTTCAGCCGGCAACGCGGCCTCGCCCCCGACGGGCGGTGCAAGTCGTTCGCCGAGGGCGCCGACGGCACCGGCTGGTCCGAGGGCGTCGGCGTGCTGCTCCTGGAACGCCTCTCCGACGCCCGCCGACGCGGCCACCGCGTCCTCGCCGTGGTGCGCGGCTCCGCGGTCAACCAGGACGGCGCGTCGAACGGGTTGACCGCCCCGAACGGGCCGGCCCAGCAGCGGGTGATCCGGGCGGCGTTGGCGTCGGCGCGGTTGTCGCCGGCCGAGGTGGACGTGGTGGAGGCGCACGGTACGGGTACGACGTTGGGTGATCCGATCGAGGCGCAGGCGTTGTTGGCGACGTACGGGCAGCAGCGGGTGACGCCGTTGTTGTTGGGTTCGGTGAAGTCGAATCTGGGTCACACGCAGGCGGCGGCCGGGGTGGCCGGGATCATCAAGATGGTGCTGGCGATGCGGCACGGGCTCGTGCCGCGGACGATCCATGTCGATGCCCCCTCGTCGCATGTCGACTGGTCGGCCGGAGCGGTGGAGTTGGCCACGTCGGCGCGTCCCTGGCCGGCGGTCGACCGCCCGCGCCGGGCGGCGGTGTCGTCGTTCGGCATCTCCGGCACCAACGCCCACGTCATCATCGAGGCCCCGGAGGCCGAGCCGTCGCCCCAGGCGCCGCCGGTCGCGCCGGCACCGATCACCCCGTGGATGCTGGCGGCCCGCTCGACCGAAGCCCTCGCCGGTCAGGCCGCCCGCCTCGCCGATCACCTGCGCCGGCACGGCGACCTGTCACCGGCCGAGGTCGGCTGGTCGCTGGCGACGACGCGGGCGGCTCTGGAACACCGCGCGGTGCTGCTCGGCGCGGACCGGGATGCGTTGCTGTCCGGCCTGGCGGCGTTGGCCGACGGTGGGTCGGCGCCCGGCGTGGTGAGCGGTGAGGTGTCGTCGGGTCGTCGGGCGGTGTTGTTCACCGGTCAGGGTGCGCAGCGTGCGGGTATGGGTCGGGAGTTGTATGCGGCGTTCCCGGTGTTCGCGGAGGCGTTCGACCGGGTGTGTGCGGGGTTTGAGGGCCGGTTGGATCGGCCGTTGCGGGAGGTGGTGTTCGGCGGTGGTGAGCTGCTGGATCAGACGGTGTTCGCGCAGGCGGGGTTGTTCGCGGTGGAGGTGGGCCTGTGGGAGTTGGTGTCGTCGTGGGGTGTGACGGCTGACTTCCTCGCCGGGCATTCGGTCGGTGAGGTGACCGCCGCGCATGTGGCGGGGGTGTTGTCGTTGGCGGATGCGTGTGTGCTGGTGGCGGCGCGGGGTTCGTTGATGCAGGCGTTGCCGGCCGGTGGCGGGATGCTGGCCGTCGGGGCGTCGGAGGCTCAGGTCCGCGGGCTGCTGCGGTCGGGTGCCGTCGCGGCGGCGACGGGGGATGCCGGGCCGGTGGGCGCTGCCGGTGCGGGCGGCGGAGTCGGCCCGGGGGCGACCTCCGGTGCCGTGGATGTGGCGGCGGTGAACGGTCCGTCGTCGGTGGTGCTCTCCGGTCCGCTCGCGGATCTGGATCGGGTGGCGGGGGAGTGCGCGGCCAGGGGTTGGCGGGTGAAGCGGCTGACGGTCAGTCACGCGTTCCATTCCCGGTTGATGGAGCCGATGCTGGCCGATTTCCGGGCGGCGATAGCCGGCCTGGACTGGCAGTCCCCGCGTCTGCCGGTGGTGTCGAACGTGACCGGTCGGCTCGCGGATCCGGGGGAGATCGCGGGTGCGGACTACTGGGTGCGGCACGTGCGCGAGGCGGTCCGGTTCGCCGACGGTGTCGCGGCGCTGCACGAGTGCGGCGTAAGCACGTTCCTGGAGCTCGGACCCGACGCCACGTTGACGGCGATGGCCGCCGACACGATCACCGACCGGCCGGTGCACCACATTCCGGCGTTGCGGCGGGACCTGGACGAGGTGACCGCGTTGGCCACGGCGTTGGCCCGACTGCACGTGACCGGGACGCCGGTGGAGTGGGCGGCCTGGTTCACCCGGGACGGGCGGCGGCCGGCCATCGTGGACCTGCCCACGTACGCGTTCCAGCACCAGCGCTACTGGCTCGACGCCCGCACCCGCGGTCACGGCGGTGACCCCGACGACGCGGCGTTCTGGCAGGTCATCGAGAACGAGGATGTCGACGGCCTCGCCGCCGCGCTCGCCGTCGACCCCGACGCGCCCCTCGCCGACGTGCTGCCCGCCCTCTCCGCGTGGCGCCGCCGCCGGGAGAGCGAGACCGCGCTCGACGCCTGGCAGTACCGGATCACCTGGCAACCGCTGCCGGAACCCGCCGGCCCCGACACCGGTGACCTACTCCTCGTCGTACCGGCCGAGGTGGACGAGTCGGGCCGGCCGTGGATCGACGCGCTGACCGGGCCCGGGGTGCGGGTGCTGACCGTGCCGGCCGGCCACAGCCGGGCCGACCTCGCCCGCGACCTCACCGACGCGCCCCCGCCCGGCACCGTGCTGTCACTGCTCGGCCTGACCACCGGCACCCGTCCCGACAACCCCTCCGTGCCCTGCGGGCTCGCCGACACGGTCGCCCTGGCCCAGGCGCTCGGCGACGCCGGCGGCACCGCCCGACTCTGGATCGCCACCCGCCGTGCCGTCGCCGTCGACCCCGCCGACCCGGCCGTCGACCCCGACCAGGCGCTGCTCTGGGGATTCGGCGGCGCGCTCCGCGCCGAACACCCGGACCGCTGGGGCGGCCTCGTCGACCTGCCCTCGGCAGCCGACCCGCGGGCCGTACCCCGGCTTCGCCGGCTGCTCGGCGGCGAGCCGACCGAGGACCAGGTGGCGGTGCGGACGACCGGCGCGTACGCCCGGCGGCTGGTCCGGGACGACCGGCCCGCAGACGCCGGACGGGGCTGGACCCCGCGCGGCACCGCGCTGGTCACCGGCGGCACCGGCGCCCTCGGCGCGCATGTCGCCCGGGCCCTCGCCGCGGCCGGCGTCGAGCACCTGCTGCTGCTCAGCCGGCGCGGCCCCGACGCGCCCGGCGCCGCCGACCTCGCCGACGAGCTGACCGCGCTCGGCACCCGGGTCACCGTGGCCGCCTGCGACGCCGCCGACCGGGGCGCGCTGCGCGACCTGCTGGCCGCCGTCCCCGTCGATGTCCCGCTACGCACCGTTGTGCACACCGCCGCCGTCCTCGACGACACGGTCACCGACGCGCTCACCGTCGAGAAGATGACCACCGCGCTGCGGGCGAAGGTCGACGCGGCCCGCCACCTCGACGAGCTGACCCGAGCCCACGACGTCACCGCGTTCGTGCTCTTCTCCTCCCTCGCCGGCACCATGGCCGGCGCCGGGCAGGGCAACTACGCCCCCGGCAACGCCTGGCTCGACGCGCTCGCCCACCGCCGCCGCGCCGAAGGACTTCCCGCGACCTCGATCGGCTGGGGACTCTGGGCCGACGGCGGCGTCAGCGCCGGCGAGTTCGAACGGCGGATGGCCCGTGGCGGCGTCCGCGCCATGGACCCCGGCCGCGCCGTCCGCGCGCTGCACCGGGCGCTCGACCGGGACGAGACCCACCTCGTCGTCGCCGACGTCGACTGGGACCGGATCGCTGCCACCCCCGGCCAGCGGCCCGACCCGCTGATCCGGGACCTGCTCACCGCCCCCGCCGCCACCGGCGACGACCGGTCCTCGGCGCTGCGCCGCCGACTCGCCGACCTCACCCCCGCCGACCAGCGGGACGCCCTCGGCGAACTGGTCCGCGCCGAGATCGCCGCGGTCCTCGGCCACGCCGACGCCGACCGGGTGCCGCACCGGCGCGCCTTCCGGGACCTCGGCTTCACCTCGCTGACCGCCGTCGAGCTGCGCAACCGGCTCGCCGCCGCCACCGGACTCACGCTCCCCACCACGCTGGCCTTCGACCACCCCGACCCCGAGGCCCTGGCCGGCCACCTCCGCGACGCGCTGGCCGGCGGGCCGGCCGACACCACGACCCCGACGGTACGGCCGGTCGACGACGACCCGATCGTGATCGTCGGCATGAGCTGCCGCTTCCCCGCCGGAGCCGCCTCCCCGGCCGGCTTCTGGCAGGTGCTCGCCGACGGCGTCGACGCCATGACCGAGCTGCCCGCCGACCGGCACTGGGACCTGGGCACGCTGCCGCCGGACGTGACCCGGGGCGCGTTCCTGGACGACGCCGACGCGTTCGACGCCGCCTTCTTCGGCATCTCGCCGCGCGAGGCGACCGCCATGGACCCGCAGCAGCGGCTGCTGCTGGAGACGTCCTGGGCCGCGATCGAGGACGCCCGGATCGACCCGCTGTCGCTGCGCGGCACCCGGGTGGGTGTCTTCGCCGGCACCAACGGGCAGGACTTCGACCACCTCATCCGCCACGGCGGCGACCACCTCGCCGGCTACGGCGCCACCGGCGCCTCGGCCAGCGTGCTCTCCGGCCGGGTGTCGTACGCGCTCGGCCTGGAAGGGCCGGCGCTCACCGTCGACACCGCCTGCTCGTCCTCGCTGGTGGCGCTGCACCTGGCCGCCCGCTCGCTGCGCGCCGGTGAGTGCGACCTGGCCCTCGCGGGTGGCGTCACCGTGATGGCCACCCCCGGCGCGTTCGTCGAGTTCTCCCGCCAGGGCGGCCTCGCCGCCGACGGCCGGTGCCGATCGTTCGCCGAGGGCGCCGACGGCACCGGCTGGGGTGAGGGCGTCGGTGTGCTGCTGGTGCAGCGTCTCTCCGACGCGCGCCGCGACGGCCGACCGATCCTGGCCGTGGTGCGCGGCTCGGCGGTCAATCAGGACGGTGCGTCGAACGGGTTGACCGCGCCGAACGGTCCGGCCCAGCAGCGCGTCATTCGGGCCGCGCTCGCCGACGCCCGGCTCTCCGCCGCCGAGGTGGACGTGGTGGAGGCGCACGGTACGGGTACGACGTTGGGTGATCCGATCGAGGCGCAGGCGTTGTTGGCGACGTACGGGCAGCAGCGGGTGACGCCGTTGTTGTTGGGTTCGGTGAAGTCGAATCTGGGTCACACGCAGGCGGCGGCCGGGGTGGCCGGGATCATCAAGATGGTGCTGGCGATGCGGCACGGGGTGGTGCCGGCGACGTTGCACGTCGACGCGCCGTCGTCGAAGGTGGACTGGTCCTCGGGTGCGGTGGAGCTGGTGACGTCGGCGCGGTCGTGGCCGGAGTCGGGTCGGCCGCGGCGGGCGGCGGTGTCGTCGTTCGGCATCTCCGGCACCAACGCCCACGTCATCCTCGAACGGCCCACGCCGGCCGAGCCGACGCCCGACACCGCCGGCGCGTTGCCGGTCACGCCGTGGCTGCTGTCGGCCCGCTCGGCGCCGGCACTCGCCGACCAGGCGACCCGGCTCCTCGACCACCTGCGCGCGCACACCGACCTGTCGCCCGCCGACGTCGGCTGGTCCCTGGTCGCCACCCGGGCCGCGCTGGAGCACCGGGCGGCGGTGCTCGGCGCGGACCGGGAGTCCTTGCTCGCGGGCCTGGCGGCGCTCGCGGACGGGCGGGCCGCCGCGGGTGTGGTGGCCAGTGAGCCTGTGGCGGGTCGGCGGGCGGTGTTGTTCACCGGTCAGGGCGCGCAGCGGGCCGGTATGGGTCGGGAGTTGTACGAGGCCTTTCCGGTGTTCGCCGAGGCTTTCGACCGGGTGTGTGCGGGGTTCGAGGGCCGGTTGGATCGGCCGTTGCGGGAGGTCGTGTTCGGCGATTCCGGCCTGTTGGACCAGACGGCTTATGCGCAGGCGGGGCTGTTCGCGGTCGAGGTGGGCCTGTGGGAGTTGGTGTCGTCGTGGGGTGTGACGGCTGACTACGTGGCGGGGCATTCGATCGGTGAGGTGACCGCGGCCCATGTGGCGGGGGTGTTGTCGCTTGCGGACGCGTGTGTGCTGGTGGCGGCGCGGGGTTCGTTGATGCAGGCGTTGCCGGCCGGTGGCGGGATGTTGGCGGTGGGCGTGTCCGAGGCAGCGGTCAATGAGCTGCTGCGCTCGATGGCCGGTTCAAGCGGTGGCGACGGTCAGGGGGCGGTTTCCGGTTCCGCCGCCGGTGTGGATGTGGCGGCGGTGAACGGCCCGTCGTCGGTGGTGGTGTCGGGTGCGTTGGCGGATCTGGATCGGATCGCGGAGGAGTGC
>NZ_JBIAZT010000005.1:210584-412187 GCF_042899365.1 Micromonospora sp. NPDC000089 | reverse complement strand
ACGTCGATGTCGATCGCGCCGGCCTCGGTCAGGACCGTCTTCGGCGAGTAACCATTGCGGCTGTTACCCGACCCCTGCCCCGCCGGATCGCCCACCTCATAGCCCAGATGGTCGGTCAGCTCCTCGGCCAGGGCCCGCTCCAGCACCGCCTTGGTCATCTGCCGCAGCAGGCCGCCATCACCGAGCAGATCCACACCCTGCTCACGGGCCTGCGCAACCAGCGCCTCCGCCTGCTGCTGATCCACCAGACGCGGCTCATCGGCATCTCTACGCCGCCGCCCCACCTCAACAGTGTCCTGCACATCGCTCATGACGAGTCCTCCCTCGAGTCGCTCAACGACTCGGAACAGAGGTCACGCCCTTACACAGCAGATCTGACACCCTCGAGGCGCACGCCGTAATCGTTGATCGTGCGCCACGTCCCCGGCAGCAACTCGACGTAGTCGTCGCCGGTGAGCATCAGCGGGACGTAACCCGCCGCCGTGACCAACACCGCGAACATCTCGTTCGGTGACAGCACCCGCCCCGTGTCCGGACTTCGCAGACCCTCGTGCGGACGCTGCTGCCACCCGACGATGATCCACTCATCGAGCAGGTCCTGCATCTCCGCCATCGACCACACCGCCTCGGACTGCACCCGGCTGCCCCGGTGCGCGACGTCCCGGCCCGTGTAGCCAGCCACGTACTGACAGAACAGTGTGTTGATCGACCCGAAGGTGCGCTCGACGATGCCCTTGTCCGTGGGGCTGCGCGGATGCGCCGGCTGCACCGAGATCCCCAACGTCTGACAGGCCCGCAGGAACGTGTCGGACAGATAGACCTTCCCCCGATCGCAGACAATCGTCTCCGGCACCACCACCGGTTTCGCGGCGGCCTGCTCCATCCGCTCATCGATGGCAGTCAGCCGCCGGTGCGGCAGCCTCGACGCCGCCATCCGCAGCGACTCATCCCAGCCCGGCCGCATCGGCTCGGGCACCAGCATCCGCGCCAACAACAGGGAGCCGTCCACTGCCTTCGTGCCCACCGGCCGCAGCACCGCCGCACAGATCGTGCGGGTGGCGACATCCACCGCCGCGGTCAGCTCGACCCGACGGGCCTGCCCGTCGTCGAAGCGCACCATCACGTCCAACACGGTGGTGTCGACTTGCACCTGCTGACCCGGCCGGGCCGCCCACGTGACCGTGAACGGGCCGCCTGGCCGGTTCGCCGCCGACCGGCGGGTCGTCGCCGCGCCGAAAGCATGCTCGCCGATGGACAACGCGGCGACCAGGCGGTGGAACGTGGTCTTCGGTGGCAGGGCCACCACACCTGCCCCGTGTCGCTGAGTCAGGATGTTCTCGACCTGATGTCGCAGCCGACCCCTGGTGCCGGTCGACTGATTCAGCTGCGCGGCCAACGCCTCACGGACCGCGGCCACTACCCGCTCGTCGGCCCGCCCGACCGGCGAGACAGGCCGCTGCGACCGTCCGTCCACCAGGGCACGTAGTCCGCCGGAGCGATAGCGTTGCCGCATCCGCTGCACGGTCGCCACGCTCGCGGGAATCCCGGACGCGGACAACTCCTCGGCCTTCGCCGCCACCCGCTGCCGCAGGCCGTGCAGGCGCGGGTCATACTCGCTGCGCGGCTGCGTTGCGGGCTCGGCGCCGGGAGGAAGACCGGTCTCGACCTCGATGATGTGTCGCTCCCACTGCCGGGCCCGCTGCGCGACGTCCTCCGCGACATCAGCGAGGGCATGATCGGCAAGAACAGTGCGCGACTCCGCCGGATCCCCGCCCAAGACATCGAAACCCGGCGAGCCCACTAGGTGCGTCAACAGCACCGCACTCGGCGTACCGTCCGGACCGACCAGCCGCACCCATGACCCCGACAACACCGCCACCAGGTGCTCCGCGCCGTCGAACGCAACTCGATCACCCACCCGCAGCAGCCGGGTCACGATCCCGTCCTCACCACGACCGATGTCGCGTCCAGCCGAACCGCCATGTCGACGGACAACCGCTGCGACCAGAGCAGGTGATAGAGCACTGGCAGGACCGCGATGGGGTCACCGACCTGCGCTGCCCCCTCCATCAACGGGGTCAGTGAGCTGAAGAGGTCAAGCAGCCGAGCCGCGACCGGCACGTCAAGGTGACGGGGGTGCCGGTAGCCGGCCAGCCACCGCAGGTTCGCCAACCACACGGCATCGTGCCCGCTCACCAGCCGGTAATCCCACTCCACCAGGTCACACGCCCGGGCGGTGGCCTGGAACGCGGCCGCGTCCCTCGCTGCGATCCGCTCCGCTGGACGGCAGTCGATCACGACACCGGTGCCGTCCTGGTGGCGGGCGAAGAAGTCCGGAGCGTGCGACCTCAGCCCCTTCGCCACCGGCCACCACAACCAAAACGGCTGCGCGGCGAAGCCCACCACGGACGCGTCGAAGTCCAACGCCATCGCCTCGTCCCGTTCCAACCAGGACTCGAAACCGACGTGAGCACCGGTGCAGGCCGCCCAGTACAAGCCCGGATAGTTACGTTGCCCCCGGTACGACGGAAACGAGCGAACCGCCGGCACCTGCTCGAACGCAACATCTGCCACATCTACCAGGCCGCGACGCACCTTGCCCCCGCCCTCCACGACGAAGCCGACCTCGACATCCGCCGGATCCGTCAGGCGTCCACCTGACACTAACCGCAGATCAGCCATCCGACCCATGACCCCTCTGCCCCACCGGTCCGCGGGTGCCGCAACCTCCGAGACATCGGGTCGAAGTCACCTCGCCACCGCACCTTTCGCGTGGGACGCTGGTCGGTGCGCCGACCGCGGCACGGAGCGTGTCCGTATGCGACAGTATCGCTGTCCATCTGTATGCCGGGTAGGCCCAGAACTCGATGGCCACTCCGGCTTTTAGTACGTATGATCGAAAGATGGGGTATCGTCCGAGGATGACGTCCTCGGACCCGCCGCCGGAACCGCCCGGCCTGAGCATCCGTCAGCAGCAGATCCTGACCGTGATCCGCGAGTGGGTCGAGCGCCATGGCTACCCACCGACGGTGCGGGAGATCGGAACGGAGGTCGGCCTTCGGTCGCCATCGTCGGTGGCGCACCACCTGAAGGTGCTCCACCAACGCGACCTCGTGCGCCGGGCCGCCCACTGGCCCCGCGCGGTCGACGCCCGGCCGCGTGCGCCCGTCACCGCTGGTGGTTCAGCCCCGCGTTCGGGAGTTCAGGTTCCGCTGCTGGGCGTCATCGCCGCGGGCACGCCGATTCTCGCCGAGGAGCACATCGAGGAGATCTTGGCTCTGCCCGCCGAGATGGTCGGCTGCGGGACGCTGTTCGCGCTGCGTGTGCGAGGGGACTCCATGATTGAAGCCGCGATCGCGGACGGAGATCTCATCGTGGTGCGGCAGCAGCCGGTGGCTGACAACGGCGACATCGTCGCCGCGATGATTGACGACGAGGCCACCGTCAAGGTCTTCCACGCCAGCGCCGGCGTCGTCACACTCTTGCCCCGCAACCCGCAATACGCCGCCATCCCCGGGAACCAGGCAGTCATCCTCGGCAAAGTCGTCTGCGTGCTACGCCGTAGCTGATACGGCCTTCTGGGCGGGGAGGACAGCTCTCTAGCGGAGTGGTGCCTGACGCGCCACCAGGTACGGTCCCGACCCTCCGAGCCGAGGACCGACAAGGCGGCTGACTGAACTGAGTCGTCACCAGGGCACGGCCTTCCTCGTCACTGCTTTGCACGGGTCGAACGCGATCCGGCGCCCACCCTCAGGGTGAGCGCCGGTTGACAGGTGTAGCCGAGGGGGACGTCGCCAGCCAGTCGACCAGCTCGGCTGCTTCGCCTCGTCAGATCGTGTACGTGTACACGTCGGCGTTGTTGCCGGGGCCGGACCAGCTGAACGTCTTCTGCGTTCCGCTCGGGCATGCCTTCTCGCTGTAGTTCCAGTTTCCGTTGATGAGTGCCTTGACCTGGACACACAGCCCGTCGGACTTCGTGTCCTTGACCCGGCCGTCGACGTAGACGTTGCCGCCCTGGCAGGTGATTGTGTAGTGGGACTCGCCCGAGTGCGGCCATGCCCCGAGGTACACGTCCCGTGAGGCTGGGCATGTCTCGGCCAGCGCGGGCGCCCCGTCGATCACGACGGCGCCCATGCTGGTGAGCACCGACACGCCAGTGATCGCCAATACTCGACGAAGTTTCATGTTGAGGCCCTTTCTGATTGATGGGCTTCGCTACGCGCGCGGTTCTCAACGTATAAGATCGAATTACATGGAGCAAGGCTTTTGTCAAGTCGCGAAAATTTTTGGCCGATCACACTCCGTGCGTCACCCATCTCGATGATGTGGATTCGGCCGTATCCGCTCATCTTGAACAACCTCTACGCGGAATGAACACCTTGAGAGTCACGGCCGCCGAATTGATCTCACGTCTCGGGTGGTCGACGAGCCCAGCCGCATCCAGCCGGCCGGAGAGCACGTGCGCCTACGCTGGCTCTAGCCACGAGATGCTGACGCAGTGGTTCTGATGGCGCTCCCACCCCTGTATGTTGATCGGGTGTCAGCGCTCAGCAACTGCGGCCCGGCCATGGGCCTGCTTGAAACGATTTGATTAGGGTGATTACGAAGGGTGTGGTGATTTTCGATGACTACTCCCGTTTTGCGCTTCGACTCCGTGCGCAGGGAATACGCCACAGGACCGGTGACGGTGCGGGCGCTCGACGGCGTCGACCTGACCGTGGAGCCGGGTGAGTTCGTGGCTGTGATGGGACCGTCTGGATCTGGTAAGTCCACCCTGCTAGCTCTTGCCGGCGGCCTCGATTCACCCACATCCGGAGAGGTATGGGTGGAAGGGCAACCACTGTCGGGCCGTTCGGCGGCCGAGCGTGCGCGACTTCGCCGAGACCACATCGGATATGTGTTTCAAGACCTCAACCTGATTAGTGCCTTGACGGCGGCGGAGAACGTAGCGTTGCCGCGGGAGTTGGCCGGAGTGTCGGCTCGTGCGGCGTTGGCAGAAGCGCACGCAGCGCTCGGCGAGATGCAGCTGGGCGACTTGGTCGATCGGTACCCGGATCAGCTGTCCGGTGGGCAGCAGCAGCGTGTCGCCATCGCTCGGGCGTTGATGGGCGACAGGCGGCTGGTGCTGGCTGACGAGCCTACCGGTTCGCTGGACAGCGAGACGGGCGAAGCGGTGCTGGCGGTATTGCAGACACGGGTCCGCGACGGCGCCGCCTGTGTCCTGGTCACGCACGATGAGCGATTCGCCGGGCTGGCACACCGAGTCATCAGGTTGGCCGACGGTCGGCTGACCGGCAAGGACCGAGCAGACCGGGCTAAGACGGCGGGGACGGCGTCATGACGGCAAGCCCGCGAGGCGGTCATCTTCAGTCCTGGTTGGTGGCACTTCGCATCGCCAAGCGTTCCGCCGCGCGCAACAAGCGTCGCGCCCTGCTGATTGCCGCTCTGCTGGCTGTCCCGGTGTTTGCCGGGGCGGCTCTGATGCTGGTCTGGAATGCCAGCTACGCCTCCACAGCTCGAGAAGCGAGTTGGAAACTCGGGCAGGCGGATCTGCGCTTAGATGGTTCCACGACGGAGACCGTGAAGGCTGACCTGCCGGCGGAGAGCCGCTTCGCGGCGTTCAGCTCGGGTGAGACTGTGATCGACGGGCCGAGCGGATATCGGGCTGCCGAGTTCGACGCGGCACAGCTGAACAACCCGTTGCAGCAAGGCCGCTACGTGCTGCGGTCCGGGCACCCGGCCGAGCGCGCGGGGCAGGTGACGCTGTCCACCGCACTCGCCGACGCCCTGAACGCCAAGTCCGGGTCGGTCATCACCCTGGCGGGTTCACCGGGGCGGACACTCGAGGTGGTCGGCGTGGTGGACACCGCCGATGAACTCAGCCGACAGATCATGATCGTCAGCGATGCCGACCCGCTCACGCAGAAGGGCACGCGGCATATGCTCGTGGACCTCCCCGGTGACCAGTCGACCTGGAACCCACCGGCGATCAACGGGCTCAGCTACGCCGACCGCGCGTCAATCCAACCCACAGTCGCGCAACAGGCAGCCCGGATTGCCGGGCTCATCGTCGTGATCGGTTTCGCGGCGGTCCAGGTCGGCCTGCTGACCGCGACGGCGTTCTCCGTCGGAGCACGCCGCCAGCGCCGGGAGATGGCAATGCTCAGCGCCGTGGGCGCCACCCCACCTCAGGTGCGGCGGGTGCTCCTGGCCGACGGGGCCTTGCTGGGCCTCATCGGCGGCATGACAGGCGTCGCCGCAGCCGCCATCACGTTCGCCGCCGCTCGAGACAGCCTCGAGCGAGTGGTGAATCATCCCCTGCAGGAGACGAAACCCCCAATTATCGCGATGACGCTACTCGTACTCGGCGCCATCGGGTTCGGTCTGCTCGCCGCCTTAGGCCCCGCCGCGAACCTCGCCCGGATGCCCGTGTGGGCCGCGCTCGCCGGCCGCGAACTCACACCCCGCGCAGAGGCCGTGCGGCTAACCCGAGCCGCAATAGCGCTGGCCGCAGCAGGACTGCTGGTCGTGCTGTACGCCGTGCGACCGCAGGTCAGCGACGCTAAGTTCGCGGCAATCGGTGCAGGACTGATCCTGCTCGGCCTAGCCAGCGCCGGGCCGGCGCTGGTCGCCGTGATTAGCCGCATCGCCACCCGACTATCCTTTCCCGCCCGCATTGCGGTGCGGCACGCCGACCGACACCGGCTACGCACCGGCGCCGCCGTCGCCGCCATCTGCGCCGCCGTCGCCGGCAGCACCGCCATCGTTTTCTTCTTGTCCGCGAACACCAGCACCGGCGCGGCACGGCAACCTAACCTCCGCGCCGCGCAACTACTCGTTCCCGCACCCGCCGCGAGCGCACTCACCGACAGCGACCAACGTGCCCTGCGGCAACAACTGCCCATCCGCACCCTGGTGCCCATCACCACCGTGCCCGTGACCGCCGCCTACTTCGGCCAGGAGGGACCATCGAACCAACCCCCGCCTGACCTGTCCCAAACAGTCGCCGTCGGCGGACCCGAACTGATCAGCGCGATCACCGGACACGAGGCACCAGGCGAGGCGCGCGAAGCACTCAACCGAGGCGACGCCGTGGCGTTCTATCCGGCGTTCGTGCGCGACGGCCATGCACGGATCACCGCCAACGGCCAGAACACAGACCTCACGGCATTGGTAGTCCCAACCGACAACTACTACCGCCAACTACCAACCGTAATGATTTCCCCAGCCACCGCCAAACAGCTGGGCCTCCCGACCACCACCAGCGGCCTGATCATCAACGCCTTCCGCCCTCCCACCGCTGAGGAAACGCAAGCCGCCGAATCCGTCGTCCTCCGGGCTCAGGTACGCGCCGAAGGCAGCCAGCTCGGCTCACCCGCCCGACTCGTCTCACCCACCAAGGGCACCGTCCAGCCCACCGACCCACTGCTCTACGTCCTGGCAATCCTCAGCGGAATCGTCACCATCGTCGCCACCACCGTGGTCGTCGGCCTAGCCCGCATCGAGATGCGCACCGATATGAGCACCATGTCTGCCATCGGAGCAGAACCCCGCGTGCTCCGCACCGTCAACGCCGTTCAAGCCGCGTTCATCGTCGGTCTCGGCGCGCTGGCCGGAACACTAGCCGGCGTCGCCCCTGCCGCCGGGCTGGTCGCACTCCGCCCCGACATGACCTGGCACATGGCATGGGGACCCCTCGCCATCATCGTCGTCGGCGCCCCCCTGCTCGCCATGGCCACCGCCGTCACCCTCCGCCAACCCCGACTACTGCTCACCCGACGCATCACCTGACATCGGCCCGGTAACCACATCAGCCGGTAGCCCCCGCCAGTCGGTCTCGGGCCCAGCTGCGGCGGGACGAGGTCAGGCAGCGCCCCATCCCGAGCAGCTTCACGATTGACGAGATCTACCGGTCGGGCTCGGCGATGTTCGGGGTGACAGCTACGTGCGGCCCAGTATGGCCAGCCACTGATCAGATTCAGTGGGCCGAGCGCAGATAGACGGGCCAACACCGCAAACCTCAGTGGCACATCTCAACTTCGCTAGTACGGGACAGTTGCCACCCGAGGGCCAATCCCAACCTCCAAGCCAGTAAACAACAGAACAGTCATTATGGTGCGTGCTCCATATGACCGAATTGTCGCCGTAATTTATTGAATTACCGGTAATGGTTATCCGGTAAAAACCGTGAGGTGTGGACGAGGTCGGGACAGACGTGGCATCAGATCTCGGGCGAACGACCGGAGGCTGGCGTGGCACGCCGGTGGAGAAGGCTCACCCGATCCGGCGGGCCGGTTCTTCCGACCGCGCGTGGCTTCGGGTGGAGGAGGTCACCAGGTGGCGCAGGCGTCGGTGGGCGCGGCGGCCTTGCCCGACTCGTAGGCCTCGGACCACGTGCGGTCACGCTGCGGACCCCGCCCGGCGACGCCGACCAGCGCGGCCACCGCCCGCGGGTGCTCGACCGCGTAACGCACACCCAGGTCGCAACCCCAGGAGTGGCCCACCACGATCCACCTGCGGACGCCGACCGCTTCACGGATGCCCTCCAGGTCGGCGATCGCCTCTTCCATGGTGTGCGGGCCGCCGCCGGAACGGCCCACGCCGCGCGGTTCGGGATACCAGACGCGATGTCCCCGCGGCGCGAGGTCGTCGCGTTCCAGGTACTGCACGCAACCAGGGCCGCCGCTCAGGACGACGACGTCGGGGCCGTGGCCCGTCACGCCGACGTGCAGGGTCGCCCCGCCCACGGGGATCGTCCGCGACTCCATGTCGGGACGCTACCAACGCCGGACGACCTGAGGCGTCCCGACGCCTGACCGGCCGGTGCCGCCCGTCGGGAGCCTCCCGCGGAACGCGGGGTCGCCGGAAGGGCACCGAACGGGCATGATCCTCTGCGCCGGGCGACTCCTTTCTCCCGGGCGACCCGATACGCGGTACCCGGCTCGACCGACCTGCCGAAGTCTCCGCCGCGCCGTTCTTGGAGAACACTGTGCACTGCACGAGATGCGGAACCGAACTCGAACACCCCGGCCAGGGCCACAGCTGCCGGTCCTCGGCGCCTCCGCCCGCGCCCAGGACGACAGGCTGGGACGTCGCGACCGGGTTCGTGGTCGGGTTCGCCATCCTCTTCGCCGTAGCCGCGATCACCTCGGCCGTCCTCGGCAACGCCCTGAGCGACCGGGCCCGGCCGCTGCCCCCGTCCGGCACCGGGGCAGCCGGCGCCTTCGTCCTGGCCAACCTCGTGCTGTTGGTCGCCGTCATCGGCCTGGTGATCAGCGGCCTGATCTGGGGCCGCGGCACCCGCCAGCTCGCCGAGGCGCACGGCTCCCCCGGCCGCTCCTACAGCCGCCACTGGGGCACACGCGTCTTCTCCGCCTGCCTCTTCCTCAGCGCCGCCACGGCCTGGTTGGCCACTGATCACGACTCCCCGGAGGTTCTGTTCGGCCGAGCGGCCCTGCGTACCCTCGGGGCCGCCGCGCTGGTGGGGGGAGTGCTGCACAGCCGGGCGCGGGTCCTGCGGCTGATCGACCAGGTCGACCGGGTCGTGGCCGGACACTACGCACCGGTCACCGGGCAGGACCGGGCCTGGCCGCTGTCGCCCACACCGACCAGCGACGACTGGAACGCCGGCCAGTGGGACCCCGACGTGCTGCGCGACATCGAAGCCCGCCGTCAGCGCGACAGGACCTGATCTCGGGGTGCGGCCGGTCTTCAGCGCGATGACGAGAGAACCTGACCGGTCCGCCAGTTGCGACGGGCAACACGGCACCACGGTCGGCGGGCAGGATGCGTCGCATGGACATCATCGGTGACGTCGCCCAGCCACCGGTCGGGATGACCGGGGGGCACGTGCGGGCCGCGGTGGCCGAGATGGTCGGCGTGCTCGGGCCGTACACCGGTCGGGACTGGACCGTGCCCGCCGGCGGCCTGGAGTGGTCCTGCTGGACGACCGCCGCGCACGTCGCGCACGACCTGGCCGCGTACGCCGGCCAGGTCGCGGCCCGCCCGGACGGCGACTACCTGCCGTTCGACCTGCGGGTACGCGCCGACGCCCCGCCGGCGCGGGTGCTTGAGGTGGTGACCGCCGCGGGTGGGCTGCTGGCGGCGGCGGTGGACGCCGCGCCCGCGGACCTGCGCGCCTGGCACTGGGGTCCGTGTGATCCGGGCGGCTTCGCGGCGATGGGAGTGGCGGAGACCCTGCTGCACACCCACGACATCACCCGCGGGCTGGACCTGCCCTGGCGGCCGCCGGCCGATCCGTGCGCCGGGGTGCTGCGCCGGCTGTTCCCCGACGCCCCGTCCGGCCCACCGGCGGACGTGCTGCTGTGGCTGACCGGCCGGGTGGAGTGGGACGGCCGGTCGCAGCGCTCGACCTGGAGCTGGCGGGCCGCGCTGCCCTGAGCCCCGCTCAGCTGCGGCGCCACCAGGCCAGCCGCCACCGCCGGCGCCGGCGGGGCGGCGCCAAGGCGACCGGGGTCGCGTCGCGCGCCGTCGTGGGCGGCGCGGGTCGCGACCGGTGCTCGCGCCAGCCGCGCAGCACCTCCTCGACGTTCACCGGCCGGACCACCACGCGCGGCCCGGTCGGGTTGCGCAGCCAGGCGACGACCTCGGCGTTCAACACCGCCACGTACGCCCGGACGGACTCCTCGGTGGGCAGGTCCCGCACCTCGTCGGGCACCTGCTCGATCCGGCGGCGCAGCTGCAGCGGGGTGGGCAGCAGCAGGTCGGAGGGGAGCTTCTCCCGCTCCAGGAAGCTCTTGATCCACCACGCCTCGTCGTAGGGGGTGTCCCGGCCGGGGATCGGCTTGCCCATGCCGGGCAGGTTGTCGAACTCGCCGCTGTCCACGGCGGTGCGGATCTTCGCCTCGACCGCCGCCTCCCAGGCGTTGCTCACCGTAGCCCACCTCCCGCTCCACCGTATCCGGGCCGCGTCGGTTCAGCGCGCCGGTGCCGGCCGGCATTCCCCGGGCGACGACGCGGGGCTACATTCCCGGCAGGGCCGCGCCGGGGCGGACCGGCGAGGGAGGGGCACCGTGCTGCGGGACTGGCTGATCGGGCTCGGGGCGGCGGTGGCCTGCCTGCTGGCCAGCTGGGCGCTGCTGGTGCTGCTGGCCCGGCGGCTCCCGCCGGGCATCCTGCGCGATCTGGCCGCGTTCATCCCGGACTGCCTGACCACGGTACGGCGGCTGCGCGCCGACCCGCGGGTGCCCCGGAAGGCGAAGATCGCGATCGTGGTAGCCGGGGTGTGGCTGGCCAGCCCGATCGACCTGATCCCGGAGTTCCTGCCGGTGATCGGGCCGCTGGACGACATCGTGGTGGTCGCCCTGGCGCTGCGGTACGCCGGCCGGCAGGTGCCCCGCGAGGTGCTGCTGGCCGCCTGGCCCGGTGAGCCGCGCCTGCTGCTGCGGCTGCTCGGCCCGGCGCGGGTGGACCCCGTACCGCCGGCGTCGTGACCGTCGTCGAGGAGCTGCTGGTCGCCTCGGCCGCCGCGGGAGCGCTGGCGTTGCTGTCCGCGGTGACCGGTTTCGGGGGTGGGGTGTTGTTGCTGCCGGTGTTCGCCGCGCTGTTCGGGTTGCGGGTGGCGGTGCCGGTGCTGACGTTGGCGCAGTTGGCCAGCAACGGCGCCCGGGTCTGGCTCAACCGGCGGGAGCTGGACTGCCGGCTGGTCGGCCGGTTCGCGCTCGGCGCGGTGCCGCTGGCGCTGGCCGGGGCGCTGCTGCTGGCGCACGCCCCGCTGGCCGCGTTGAAGCGGCTGCTCGGGGTGTTCCTGCTGGGGGTGGTCGCCTGGCGGCGGTGGGGGCCGCGCCCGGGGCGGCCCGGTGACCGGACGTTCGTGGCGGTCGGCGCGGCGTCCGGCCTGGGGTCGGCGCTGCTGGGCTCGGTCGGCCCGCTGACCGCACCGTTCTTCCTGGCGTACGGGCTGACCCGGGCCGCGTACGTGGGGACCGAGGCGGCCGGTGCGGTGACCCTGCACCTGGCGAAGCTCACCGGCTACGCGGCCGGTGGGCTGCTGAGCGGGCAGGTGCTGCTGCTCGGCGCCGCGTTGACGCCGGCCACCCTGCTGGGCGCGGCGGCCGGCCGGCGGATCGTGGCGCGGATCAGCGACCGGATGTTCGTGGTGCTGGTCGAGGCGGGGCTGGTCGTCGCCGGGGCGCTGTTCCTGGTGGGCGGCTGACGCTCGGGCGCGGGCGCGTCCACCGGCGCCCCGGTCAGCGGTAGCGGGGCTGGTCAGCCGCCGGGTCCGCCGTCACGACGTCCAGCATCGGGTCGGCGACCAGTGCGTCCACGGCCGCCCGGGAGGCGCCGACACCGGCCCAGTGTGGGTCGACGTCACTGGCGACGCACCACGCGTGGTCGGCCGGCCAGATGAACGCCGGCGGCGCGATGACCTGCCCGTCGCCGAGCCGCGCCGCCCAGTCGTCGATGTCGGACAGCGCCCCGCGCAGCAGGGCGTAGCGGCGGTGCGGCAGCTCCACCAGCGGCCCGTGCCGCACCGCCGGCGGCAACGGGGCGTCGGCGTAGCCCTCCCAGAGGCAGAACCAGCACACCTCGGGGGTGGCCGTGAACCCGGCGAGCAGGCGCAGTGCCCGGCCGGTCTGCGCCAGGTCCGAGGAGTGGTCGTCGGGTACGACCGCGTCGGTCTCGAGCTGGCCGGGGCCAGTCGGGTCGGGAATGAACCGCAGCCGCGCGTACGCCTCGTGGCCGGCCGGCCCAAACGTGATCAACTGTGCCGGGGGCGTACCGGATCGGGCGAGCCAGTCGGCGGGTCCCGGGTCCGGGCAGTACCGCAGTGCCATTGGTGCAGTATGCAGCCCGGCTCAGCCCCGAAGGCGGACGTGTCGGTGACCGTCGAGCGGGAACGGCGGCCGGGCGGGCAGCACCTCGACGAAGTCGTACCCGGCCTTCTCGGCGACCCGGCAGGACGCCACGTTGTCCACCTGGTGCAGCAGGTCGAGGCGGGTCAGGCCGACCGCGGCGAACCGGGTGAACGCCCACCGGCTGACCGCGTCCAGGGCGCGCGGCGCCACCCCCCGGCCGCGGGCCGGGGCGGCCGTCCAGTAGCCCACCTCGGCGTCGGGCCGGCCCGGCCGGACGTCCTTGACCACCACGCAGGCGACCAGGGGGCGCGCGTCGGTCCCCGGCACCGTCTCGCAGACAGCGAAGTTGAACGAGCGATCCGCTGCCCAGCCCTGCCGGGCGCGGTCGATCCACCGGCGGGCCTGCGCGGGGGTGGCCACCGGCCGCCGGGTGCGGGCCAGCAGCTCCGGGTCGCGGTAGGCGTCGAGCAGCGCGGGCACGTCGTCGGCGCGCCACGGCCGCAGCACGAGCTCGGGGGCGGCGAGGGTCGCGGTCACCCGCAGCGTGGTGGACATCCGAGCAGTCTCGCCCGTCCCGCGCCGCCGCGACACCCCCCGCGTCGGCGGACCCCACGGGTACGGCCGGACGAGGCCGCCGATCTGCGTGGCCGGGTCGTCGGGGGCCCGCACTAGACTTCGCCCTCGATGGACGCCCAGCCCGCCGCCGCCGACACCCGCCCGTGTGCCCACTGTGGACGGGAGGTGCCGCAGCGCGCCGGCGCCGGCCGCCCGTTCCGGTACTGCCGGGACAACGACGGCGCCTGCCAGCGCGCCTCCCGCAACTTGCGGATGCGGCACCGCAACGCTCCCGGCCTGCCGGGGCAGGTGGCGCGCACCTGGGAGGCGGTCGACCGGCTCGACCAGATCGTCGACACGCTGACCGAGGCGTTGCACGCCGAGCTGTCCCCGATCGGGGTGGAGCGGCAGTTGGCCCAGCTGCGCGCCGAGACCGCCGCGCAGGTGGCGCAGGCCCACACCGAGCGCGACGACGCCCGGGCCGACGCCGACGCGGCCGCCGCGGACGCCACCCGGGCCACGCAGGAGGCCCGCGCCGCGACCGCCGACCGGGACACCGCGGCGCGCGCGGCCGAGCAGGCGGCGGTGGCGGAGGCAGAGGCGCTGTCCCGTGCCGGCCGGGCGGAGACCGCGCGGGACGCGGCCCGCGCCGACGCCAGTGCCGCGGAGGCGCTGCGGGTGCAGGCCGAACGGGACCGGGACGCCGCCCGGCACGAGGTGCGGACGCTGCGCGCCGAGCGGGACGCCGAACGGCAGCGGGCCGCCGAGCTGGGCACCGAACGCGACGCGGCCCGCGCCGACGCGCAGCGGGCCACCGCCGCGGCCGGGGAGGCGCTGCGGCGGGCCGAACACGCGGCGGCGGAGGTGACCCGGGCGGGTGCCGACGCCGACGCCGCCCGGGAGGAAGCCCGCCGGGCGGGTGCCGACGCCGACGCCGCCCGGGCGGAGACCGCGCGGGCCCGCGCGGACGTCGAGGGCGCCCACCGCGACCGGGACGCCGCGCTCGCCGCCGCCGAGGCGGCCCGGCAGGAGACGGCGGCGACCGCGGCCCGGGCCCGCGAGGAGTTGGCCGCGGCGGGCGCCCAGCGCGACGCGCACGCCGCGCAGCTGGCGGCGGCGCGGCAGGCCGACGCGGCCGTGCAGGCCCGGCTGGGCGAGCTGGAGGCCCGGTTGCGCGCCGCGCAGGACGACCGGGACGCCGCCCAGCGGCGGGCCGGGCAGCTCGCCGACCAGGTCAGCGATCTGGCGTCGGCGCTGGCCCGGCTGGGTTCGGCCACCGGATCCGGCTGAGCCGCGCCCGCGGTCTCCACCGCCGGCCGGCCTCCCGCTTCGGCCGGCGGCGCCGCCGGCCACGGTCAGCCGGCGGCGGGGGTCACCTCGACCCGGGTGTCGTGGAACGTGGGGCCGCCGCCCAGGTCGGTGTCCCGGACACCGGTGACCGCGTTGACGGTGCTGCCGCCCGGGCTCAGCCGCGCCCAGTACGCCTTGTAGGTGAACGCCAGGCCGGGCCGGGTGGCGTCGTCGACGGCCACGGTGGCGAGGAACTCCCCCCGGTCGTTGTGCACCCGCGCCTGGTCGCCGTCGACCAGCCCGCGGGCTGCCGCGTCGTCGGGGTGCAGGTGGACGCGGGGCGGGCCGGTGCGGTCCCGGTGCCAGGGCAGCGACGCGAACGTGGAGTTCAGGAAGAACCGGCCGGCCGGGGAGATCAGCGCCAGCGGGAACCGGCGGGCCAGCTCCGGGTCGGCGACCTCGGCCGGCGGGGTGTACCCGACCAGCGGGTCGACGCCCTGCGCGGTGAGCATCGGGTCGTACAGCCGGGCGCGCCCGTCGCGGGTCGGGAAACCCCCGTCCGCGTACGGGGCGTCGCCGGCACGCACCCCGGTGGCCCGGGCGTAGGTGCGCTCGGTCAGCTCCTCCAGGGTGAGGCCGGTGCCGTCGAGCAGCTGTCGGGCCAGCTCCTCGTCGCTGTCGCGCAGCCGCGGATGGTCCAGCCCGAGGGCGTCGGCGAGCCGGCGGAAGATCTCCGTGTTCGGCAGCGCCTGGCCGGGCGGGGTGACGGCCGGCAGGTTGAGGGTGGCGTAGTGGTGGCCGTACGAGGTGTGCAGGTCGAGGTGTTCCGGTTGCATGGTGGCCGGCAGCACCACGTCGGCCCAGTCGCAGGTGTCGGTCCAGCGCTGTTCCAGCACCACGGTGAACAGGTCGGTGCGGACCAGGCCGGCGCGCAGCCGGTTCTGGTCCGGGATGGTGGCGGCCGGGTTCGCGTCGAACACCACCAGCGAGGTGACCGGCGGGTCGGCCTCGCCGGTCAGCGCGGCGGCGAGCCGGCTCATGTTGATCGACCGGGCCGGTGGGGCGGGCATGCCCGGCGGGGTGGCCAGCGGACCCTCGTCGATGGTGTGGTGCCCGCTGGTGGTGCACAGCGCCCCGCCACCCGGGTAGCGGAAGTCCCCGGTGACCAGCGGCAGCGCGCAGATCGCCCGGACGGCCTGCCCGGCGCCGGCGTGCCGTTGCAGGCCGAGGCCGACCCGGATCGCGGTGGGTCGGGTGGTGGCGATCCGCTCGCCGAGGCGGCGTACGACGGCGGGGTCGAGGCCGCACTCGGCGGCGGCCCGCTCGACGGGCCACTGGTCGAGGCGGGCCTCCAGCCGGTCCCAGCCGGTGGTGTGCGCCGCCAGCCACTCCCGGTCGGCGGCGCCCAGGTCGCGCACGTGCCGCATCAGCCCGAGGGCGAGTGCCGCGTCGGTGCCGGGCAGCGGCGCCAGGTGCTCGTCGCTGCGGGCGGCGGTGTCGGTGCGCAGCGGGTCGATGGTGACCAGGTACGCGCCGCGGGCCCGCGCCTCGCGCACGAACGGCCAGTGGTGCAGGTTGGTCGAGAGCAGGTTCGCGCCCCACAGCACGATCAGTTTGGCGTCCACGATCGACTCGGGTTCGAAGCCGACGGACGCGCCGTAGAGCGAGCCGAGCGCGGCGTTGGACGCCGCGGTGCAGATGGTGGTGCGCAGCCGGGACGCGCCGAGGTGCGCGAACAGTCGCGGGCCCAGCGTCCAGCCCTGCACCAGGCCCATGGTGCCGGCGAGGTAGTAGGGCAGGATCGACTGCGGCCCGTGCCGGTCGATGCTGGCGCGCAGCCCGGCGGCGGCCCGGTCGAGGGCCTCGTCCCAGCTGGCCGGGCGGTACGCCACCGGCCCGGCGCCCTTGGGCCCGACCCGGACCAGTGGCTCGGTGAGCCGGTCGGGGCCGTTGACCGCGTCCAGGTAGCGGTTGACCTTGCCGCACAGCGCGCCCCGGGTGAACGGGTGGTCCGGGTCGCCGCGCAGCGCCACCGCCCGGCCGTCGGTGACGGTGAGCTGCCAGGTGCAGGTGTCCGGGCAGTCCAGGGGGCAGGCGCCGCGGTGCGTGGTGCTGGTGGGGGCCATGGCGCGGATGCTACCGCCGTACCGCCGGGCTGAGGGTCCCCGCGCGGTCCGGCGGTGACAGGCGGCCCGGGGTCGGTCAGTGGATGCCGGCCATCAGCCGGGAGATGTGCCGGGTGAACATCACCGCCCCGAGCCCGAGGCCCACCGACGCCAACCCGAAGGTGAGGAAGTACGTCGGTTGGGGCCAGGTGTCGGCGAGCCGGGCCACCTGCCCACCGATCGCGTCGCCGACGGCGGTGGCCAGGAACCACAGGCCCATCACCTGGCTGGCGTACTTGACCGGGGCGAGTCGGGTGGTGGCGGACAGGCCCACCGGGCTCAGCGACAGCTCACCGGCGACCTGGATGGCGTAGACGGCGACCAGCCACCACGGGGAGACCAGGTTCCCGCCCACGGCGGCCCGCGCAGCGGCGGCCATCAGCACGAACGACAGGCCGTTGAGGACCAGGCCGACGGCGAACTTCACCGGGGTGGAGACCCGGTGGCCGAGCCGCAGCCACAGCCACGCCGCCAGCGGCGCCCCGATGATGATCAGAATGGGGTTGACCGACTGCAGCCAGGACGCGGGGAAGGTGAACCCGAACGCGTTGCGGTCGGTGTTGTCGGCGGCGAAGATGTTCAGCACCGAGCCGGCCTGGTCGTAGATCAGCCAGAACGAGGCGGCGAACACGAACAGCCACACGTACGCCTTCATCCGGGACCGTTCGGTGGGGCTGATCTCCCGGTCGGTGAGGATCCGGGCGAAGTACCCGACGGTGACCACCACGGTGACGACGGCGAGCAGGTTGACCACGGTGTCGACGGTGAACAGCCCGGTGACGGCGAGCACCACCAGCACCACCACGAGGATGAGCACGCCGATTCCGGCGCGGGTCAGCGCCCGCCGCCGGTCCACGCCGAGCAGCGGGTCGGCGGGCCGGTCACCGGCGTCGCCGAGGTTACGCCGGCCCAGCACGTACTGCAGCACCCCGAAGGTCATTCCGACCGCGGCCGCCCCGAACCCGAGATGCCAGTTGATCTTCTCGCCGAGGAAGCCGGTGACCAGCGGGGCGAGGAACGCGCCCAGGTTGATGCCCATGTAGAAGATCGAGAAGCCGGCGTCGCGGCGCGGGGAGTCCCGGTCGTACAGGCCGCCGACCATGGTGGAGATGTTGGGTTTGAGCAGCCCGGTGCCGAGCACGATCAGCGCCATCCCGGCGAACACGCTCCACCGGGCGGGGATCGCCATCACGTAGTGACCGACGGCGATCACCACGCCGCCCCACAGCACGCTGCGCCGGGCCCCGACCAGCCGGTCGGCGACCCACCCGCCGGGCAGCGCCATCAGGTAGACCATCGCGTTGTACGTGCCGTACACGGCGTTGGCGCTGGACTCCCCGATGGCCAGCCCACCGTCGGCGACCGACGCGGTCAGGTACAGCACCAGGATGGCTCGCATCCCGTAGAAGCTGAACCGTTCCCACATCTCGGTGAGGAACAGGGTCGACAGGGCGCGCGGGTGACCGAAGAAGGTCTTCCCCGCCGGCGGCCGAGCGTCGACCGGCGTGGCACCGCTCATCGTCACCTCCGTCACGTGGTGCAGGGGACATCCCCGGTGCGCGCCGAAACACTCCCGGTGATTACGTCCCGCGCCGGGACGACCTCGCCGGTCGTGCCGGGTGTCGGGCTACCCTTGCAGGGGCAACGGGGCCGGACCACCCACCGGGGTGGGAATGCCCCGGCGGCCACCGGTCGTTGCACCGGGAGACCAGCACCACGAGCGAGGGGAAGTCGATCATGGGCGAGCGGATGCTGCGCGGTAGCCGGCTGGGCGCGGTCAGCTACGAGTCCGACCGCAACACGGAGCTCGCGCCGCGCCAGACCCGCGAGTACCTCTGCGCCAAGGGCCACCAGTTCGAGGTGCCGTTCGCCGTCGACGCCGAGGTCCCCACGACCTGGGAGTGCAAGTTCGACGGCAGCGTCGCCCGGCTGGTCGACGGCACCGAGCCGGAGCAGAAGAAGGCCAAGCCGCCGCGCACGCACTGGGACATGCTGCTGGAGCGGCGCTCCATCGCCGAGCTGGAGGACATCCTCGCCGAGCGGCTGCACGAGGTCCGTACCCGCCGCGGCCGCGCCTGAGCGACGACAAGCCGGCGCCCCCGGGGAGAGCTTCCCGGGGGCGCCGTCGTGTGTCGGTGCTCAGGGGCGGGGTTCGACGATCTCACCCTCGATGGCCCGCCCGCCGTCGACCACGGTCGGCGGCGCCTCGGGCTCGGCCGGGGGCTCCCCGGTCGGCGCGCCCCGGCGCACCCGCACCCGGCGGGGCCCGAACAGGTCGGCGGCGGTCATCGAGGACACCCGGCGCTCCGCGGCACGTTGCACCCCGCTGCGGGCCAGCCGGCGCACCGGCGGCACCAGCAGCAGCAGGCCCACCACCCCGCTGATCAGGCCGGGGGCGGCCAGCAGCAGGGCGCCAAGCAGACCGACGAACCCGTCGGTGACCTGCCGGCCGGGCGGCTGGCGGGACTCCACCGACGCCCGGAAACCCCGCCAGGCCCGCAGGCCCTCGCGGCGCAGCAGCACCAGCCCCAGCAGGGACGCCGCGAACGCCAGCAGCACCGCCGGGCCGTACCCGATCAGGTGCCCCACGCCGACGAACACGGCCAGCTCCAGCAGCACCCCCAGCAGCAGGGCCGGCGGCACGAACCTCAGGTAACGGCGCATCTCACCTCATCCGTCGCGCGGGCGCCCGGCGGACACGCTCCGGGGCGATGGACATCCCGCCCTTCCAGCATGACACGCCGCCGCTCACGGCCACCGGTCGTGGCCGCGCCGCGGCCGGCGGGGCCACCGGTCCCGCAGCCCCCAGGTGGTGATCCGCCACAGCGCCTCGGCGACGATCAGCGGGCTCATCTTGCTGGCACCGCGTTCCCGCTCGGCGAACGTGATCGGCACCTCCACGATCCGGGCGCCGCTGCGGTGCGCCAACCGGGACAGCTCCACCTGGAACGAGTAGCCCTGCGAGCAGACCGACTCCAGCTCCATCGCCTTCAACGCGGCCGCCCGGTACACCCGGTAGCCGCCGGTGGCGTCGGACACCGGCATGCCCAACGCCAGCCGCGCGTACAGGTTGCCGCCGCGCGACAGCAGCAGCCGGTACAGCGGCCAGTTCAGCACCCGCGCCCCGCCGGTCCACCGGGACCCGATCACCACGTCCGCGTCGCGAGCGGCGGCCAGCAGCGTCGGCAGGTCCCGGGGGGCGTGCGAACCGTCGGCGTCCATCTCCACCACCGCGTCGTAGTCGCGCTCCCGCGCCCACGCGAACCCCGCCAGGTACGCCGCGCCCAGGCCCTCCTTGCCCCGGCGGTGCAGCACGTGCACCTGCGGGTCGGTGGCGGCCATCGCGTCGGCCAGCACGCCCGTGCCGTCGGGGCTGTTGTCGTCGGCTACGAGGATGTCCACGGCCGGCGCGGCGGCCCGGACCCCGGCGACGACCTCGGTGACGTTGTCGGCCTCGTTGTAGGTGGGGATCACCACCAGCACCCGGCCCACCCCGGGGACGTCGCCCGTTCCGCTGCCCACCGCATCCTCCGCATCGTCCCGGGGCGACCGGCGGGGCCGCGCCTCAGCCGGCGTCGGCCTCCCGCCGGCCGGCCCGGCGCAGCACCGCCGCGCCGACCAGCAGCAGGACGGCCGCCCCGGCGAGGGCCGCCTCCGGCCACACCCCGGCCCGGCTGGCCGGGGTACGCCCGTCGGTGAGCGCCACCTGCCGCAGCACCACCGCGCGGGTGTTGAACCCGGTCGCGCCGCTTACCCGCCCGTCCGGGGTCACGAACCCGGACACTCCGACCGTGGAGGCCATCAGGGCGTCCCGACCGTGCTCAACCGCGCGTACCCGCACCATGGCCAACTGCTGGCGGGCCTCGGCGACGTCGAAGGTGGCGTTGTTGGTCTGCACCACCAGCAGCTGGGCGCCGCCGTCGACGGTGTCCCGGACCAGCCCGTCGTAGGCGACCTCGAAGCAGATCACGTCGCCGAGCACGGCCGGGCCGGCGTCGAGAACGCCCGCGGTGGCGCCGGGGACGAAGTCGGCGCGGACCCGGTCGACCTGGGAGCTGACCGCCCGGGCGATGCGCCGCAGCGGCACGTACTCGGCGAACGGCACCGGGTGCCGCTTGGTGTACAGCTGGTCCAGGTCCGGCCCGGCGCCCGGCCGCCACAGGATGCCGGCGTTGCGGACCTGGCCGGCGCCGGGGCCGAGCAGCACCGCGCCGACCAGGATCGGCGCGCCGATCGCGTCGGCGGCGGCGGAGATCCGCGCCCCGGCCCCCGGGTTGCGCAGCGGGTCGATGTCGGAGGAGTTCTCCGGCCACACCACCAGGTCGGGGTGGGGTCGGGCGCCGGCGGTCACCTGGGCGGCCAGCTCGATGGTGGCGTCGGCGTGGTTGTTGAGCACCGCCTGCCGCTGCTCGTTGAAGTCCAGCCCCAGCCGCGGCACGTTGCCCTGCACCACGGCGACGGTGATCCGCCGCCCGCCGCCGCCCCCGGTGGGCACCAGCAGGCCGGCGCAGGTCACCACCACGGCCACGGCGGCGAGCACCGCCACCGGCGCCCAGGCGCGCGGGTCCCGGCCGGGCGGGCGGCGCCAAGCGGCCGCCAGCAGCAACCCGCCGAGCACCGCGACGGCGAGGGTGATCAGCGGGGCGCCGCCGAGCCGGGCCAGCCCCAGCAGCGGTGAGCCGTCCTGACCGAACGCCAGCCGCCCCCACGGGAACCCGCCGAACGGGGCCCGCCCGCGCAGCGCCTCCTGCCCCACCCAGAGCAGCCCGGTGACCGCCGGCCACGCCCACCGCCACCGGTCGACCAGCGGCGACACCCAGGCGGTGGCGGCGCCCAGCAGCGCCAGGTAGCCGGCCTGCAGCAGCGACAGCAGCACCCACGGCAGGTAACCGGTGTGCAGGTTGGTCCACTCCAGCAGCGGCGCGAACAGCGCCACCCCGGCCAGGAACCCCAGGCCGGCGCCGGCGCGCAGCCGCCGCCGGTGCACGGCCGCGCCGAGCGCCGCCACCCCGACCGGGGCCAGCGGCCACAGCCCGTACGGGGGGAACGCCAGCAGCAGCGCCACTCCGGCGGCCACCGCCAGCGGCGCCGCCACCCGCAGCGGCAGCGGCGCGGCCACGGCCAGCGGCCGCGCCACGTCGGGGGTACGCGCCTCGTCCCGGTCGAGCGTCGTCACCGGCACCTCACCACGATCACGCGCCGAAGGCTACCCGGCCGGGCGCCGATCCTGCCTGACCGGCCACGGCACCCCGAGACCGGAGACGAAAATCGGGGCGCGGCCTCCTCAGCCGCGCCCCGACGCTCCCAGGCCCTTCCCGGCCGGTGCGGCGAGAACGATCGGCGCCGACCTTCGGACCGACCCGACGTGGACTGGCTGCCCACGCCCGGCCGTTGTCTACTGGCCGTGCCTCACGTCCCTGCCCGTGCACCGTGACCGCGGTCGGTTCGCGCCGCCCCGCCGACCCCCGCCCGCTGGACCTGGCCGCCGCGACGAGAGTGCACCGTGTCGCTCGGCCAGCGGACGAAGGGACGAAGCGAACAACAACCGCTTTCCCGTGGTAGGACTCAAAGACGGTACGGCCTGCCCCCCATCCGCTGTCAACCCGCCCCGGGCCCGGCGTGTGTTGCGACACGGCGTGTCGCGTCGGCGGGCCCGGAATCCGCGCCGAGATGCCGGCGCAGCAACGCCCGGGCCGCCTCCGGATGGTCCCCGGCGAGCAGCCCGCCGGCGGCCAGCACGTAGTCGACGTCCACCACCGGCCGGGCCGCCCGGGGCAGCGCCCACCCGCCCGCGTGGTCGGCCAGCACCGCCGCCAGCACCCCCGCCGCGCCGACCGGGTCGGCGTGCCGCAGCACCCCGCCTGAACCCACCAGCAGCCGCACGTCCCGCAGGTCCCGGCCGGCGCGCTCCCCGGTGGCCGCGCCCCGGGCGTGCCGGCGCAACGCCACCGTCGCCGCCAGCGCGGCGATCCGGGCGTCCACCGCCCGCGCCCGCTCGTCGCCGGGTAGGAACCCCGGGTCGGCCGCCCGCGCCTCGGCCGCCGCAGCCAGACCCGCCGACTCGTCCGCGCCCAGCAGGCGCTCCTCCACCGCGGCGCGGACCACCCCGGGGGCGGACCACCGCATGCCCAGGTCGCCCTCCACCGTGCGGGCCCGCCACAGCGTCCCGGCGACCTCCCGACCCGGCCCGGTGGCCCGCTCGTCCGGGGTGAGCACCGAGTACACGTCGGTGGTGGCGCCACCCACGTCCACCACCGCCAGGTCACCGCCGAGCGCGTCGGCGAGCACCTCCACCCCGGTCAGCACCGCGTCCGGGGTGGCCGCCCGCACCAGCCGCGCGAACCGGGTCCCCCGCGACAGCCGCTTCCCGCCGATCACGTGCCGCAGGAACACCTCCCGGATCGCCGCCCGCGCCGACGCCGGCGCCAGCACCCCGATCCGCGGCAGCACGTTCTCCGCCACCGTCACCGGCACCTTCGCGCCGGCCAGCAGCGCGTGCAGGTCGGCGCGGACGTCGACGTTGCCGGCCAGCACCACCGGCACCCGCCACCGGGCCCGCGCCAACCGGGTCGCGTTGTGCGTCAACGTGTCGGCGTCACCGCCGTCGGTGCCACCGACCAGCAGCACCACGTCCGGGCGGGCCGCCCGCAACGCGGCCAGCTCCGCCGCGCCCAACCGACCGGCGGCCACGTGCACCACGTTCGCCCCGGCCGACAGGCCCACCCGCCGGCCGGCCTGCGCGGTCACCAGCGGCTCGTACCCGATCACCGCCAGCCGCAGCCCACCACCGGCCGACGAACACACGTACAGCGGCACGTCGCGGACACCGAGACCGGCGGTGGCCGCCGCGACCGCGGCGTCCAGCCCGTGCAGCACGTCCGTGCCCACCGTGGTCGGCGCGGACGCCGCCGCGACCAGCCGGCCGGCGTCCAGGTCCACCACCGCGACCTTGGTGTACGTGGACCCGACGTCCGCGCAGACCGCGACGCTCACGCGGTGCTGTCCATCGTCGCGCTCACGCGGTGCCGCCTCCTCGCGCTCACGGGGTGGGCGGGACGACCACCGTGCCGGTCGCGGTGACCGCCACGATCGGCGGGTCCAGCACCTCGGCGGCGGACTCCGACTCGCCCGGCCGGCCCCGACACACCACCCGCGCGACGAAGTCGATGGTGCGGCTGCGGGTGCCCACCCGGGTCACCGTGGCGGTCACCTCCAGCACGTCACCGGCCTTCATCGGCGCCCGGAACTGCACGTCCGAGTACGACGCGAACAACCCCTCGTCGCCGTCGGTGCGGATGCACACCTCGGTGGCCACGTCACCGAACAACCCCAACGCGTACGCCCCGTCGACCAGGTTCCCCGCGTAGTGGGCGTGCGCGTACGGCACGTACCGGCGGTGGGTGACGGTCAGACCCGACCGGGGATCCTGCTCGCTCATGCTCTCGCCTTCTTGTTCGTCACCAACGCGTGCACCAGGTAGGACGCCACCTCACCGGGGGTGGTGCCCCGACCGAAGATCCGGTCCACGCCCAGCTCACCGGTCATCGTCTCGTCGAACCGCGGCCCGCCCACGATCAGCAACGGCCGCTTCCCCGCCGGCATCGCCTCCCGGAACGCCGCCGACATCTCCCGGGTGTTGTGCAGGTGCGCGTCGCGCTGGGTGACCACCTGCGACACCAGCACCGCGTCGGCCCGCTCCACCCGGGCCGCCTCCACCAGCTCCGGCACGCTGACCTGCGCGCCCAGGTTGGTGACCTTCAACTCCCGGTAGTACTCCAGGCCCTTCTCCCCCGCGATGCCCTTCACGTTCAGGATCGCGTCGATGCCCACGGTGTGCGCGTCCGTGCCGATGCACGCCCCCACCACCGACAGCTTCCGGCGCAGCTTCTGCTTCACCACCGAGTTGACCTCCTTGGCGCTCAAAAGCGGGAAGTCCCGCTCCACCACCTGCACCGCGGCCAGGTCCACCAGGTGGTTCACCCGCCCGTACACCACGAAGAAGGTGAACCCGTCACTCATCGGCTTCGCGTGCACCAGCATCGCCGGGTCGATGCCCATCTTGTTCGCCAGCTGGATCGCCGCGCCCTCGGCCCGCTTGTCGTGCGGCACCGGCAACGTGAACGACACCTGCACCATGCCGTCACCGGTGGTGTCCCCGTACGGCCGGACGATCTTCTTGTCGACGGTCGCGCCGCCGGACTCCACGGCGCTCATGCGGGACTGATCGGGCATGCGCTCACGGCCCTCGCTCCGCTCGGTGCGTTCGCTCATGCGGGGCTGATCGGGCATGCGCTCACGGCCCTCGCTCCGCTCGGTGCGTTCGCTCATGCCGGCTGCTCCAGGATCTCGGTGGCCGGGTTGTAGTAGTCGGCCTCGTGCCGCGCCACCCCGGCCAGGCCCTTGCCCCGGTCCGCGGGCCGCTTCATGATGCCGAACGTGCCCTCGGCGATAGCCGTCAACAACGACTGGTCACCGATGCGCTCCAACAGGTCGATCGCCTCACCCAGCACCCGGTTCGCCCGCTGCTGGATGAACCCGCCCGGCGCCGGCACGAAGTCCTCGTGCAACCCGCCCGCCGCGCCCAACACGTACCGCACGTTCTGCAGGGCGATGTCCCGGTCCGACAACCACGGCGTCACCACCGCCTCGGTCATCATCCCCACCAGCAGGATGCCCTGCCCGGTCATCGTGCCCACCAGGTTGAAGAACCCGTCCAACAGGTTCCCCCGGAACACGTCCCCGGTCATGTGCTTCGTCGGCGGCATCCACTTCAACGGCGCGTCCGGGAACAACTCCCGCGCCAGCAACGCGTGCGCCAACTCCAGCCGGAACGACTCCGGCACGTCCGGGTTGATCTCGAACGCGTGCCCCAACCCCAACTGCCAGTCCGCCAACCCCGCCTCGTGCGCGAAGTACTCGTTCAGCAGCTGCGACACCGTCACCGTGTGCGCCTCCTCGACCGCGTCCGCGGTCGTGAGGTAGTTGTCCTCACCGGTGTTGATGATGATCCCCGCCCGGGCGTGCACCTGCCGGGAGAACCGCTGGTCCACGAACGTGCGGATCGGATTGATGTCCCGGAACAGGATCCCGTACATCGAATCGTTCAACATCATGTCCAGCCGCTCCAGGCCGGCCAGCGTCGCCATCTCCGGCATGCACAACCCCGACGCGTAGTTCGTCAGCCGCACGTACCGGCCCAACTCCTTCGACGTCTCGTCCAACGCCGCCCGCATCAACCGGAAGTTCTCCTGCGTCGCGTACGTCCCGGCGAAACCCTCCCGGGTCGCCCCCTCCGGCACGTAGTCCAGCAACGACTGCCCCGTCGAGCGGATCACCGCGATCACGTCCGCGCCCGCCCGCGCCGCCGCCTGCGCCTGCGGAATGTCCTCGTAGATGTCCCCGGTCGCCACGATCAGGTAGATCCACGGCCGCTGCTTCGGATCCCCGTACCGCTTCACCAGCCGGTCCCGCTCGGCCCGCCGCTGGTCCACCTGCCGGATCCCCCCGGCCACCGCCCTGCGGGCGGCCCGGCGCGCCGCCGTGGCCGCCTTACCGGTCGGCTGCCCGAAGCGCACCGACCCCGCCGCCGCCTTCTGCGCCAGCAACGTCACGTCGTCGAGCTGCTCCCGGACCAGCGCGTCGAACACCGGCGCGGCCACCCCGTGACCCAGCCCCACGTCCGCCACCACCGCGTCCACCAGCCGGTTCACCCACGGAATACCGTCCGGATCCGCGCCGGCCACCCCGGCCAGCCGCAACACCGCCCGCTCCACCGACACCGTGGTGTGGCTACGCGCCAGGTCCACCACCGGCCGGCCCGCCCGGCGCGCCAACTCCCGCGCCCGCGCCACCAGCGCCGGATCCAGATCAAGCTTCCCGGTCACGCCGTCACGCCGTACCGATGGTCCGCTCGCAAGCTCGCTCACGACCCGCCTTCCTCATAGATGACCTCACCGCGCAGCACCGTGGCCCGGCACGTCGGCAACGGCGTCGGATCCCCCGCGCCCCGCAACTCCGGATCCTCGGCCTGCAACACCGGCAGACCCCGCTCCGCGCCCGCCGGGGTGTCCCACACCGCGAACGTCGCCGGCGCGCCCTTCGCGATCACACCCTCGCTGTCCAGGTGCACCGCCCGCCAACCACCCCGGGTGTGCGCGGCGAACGCCGCCCGCACACTCATCCGCTGCGCCGGATTGTGGTGCGCCACCGCCGCCCGCACCGACCCCCACGGATCCAACGGCGTCACCGGCGAATCCGACCCGAACGCCAACGCCACCCCGACCGAGTGCATCGCACCCATCGGGTTCGACTCCCACGACCGGTCCAACCCCAACCGCGACTCGTACATCCGACCCGCGCCACCCCACAACCGGTCGAACGCCGGCTGCATCGACGCCACGATCCCGTACTCCACGAACCCCGCGATCAACCGCTTGCTCATGATCTCCGCGTGCTCCACCCGGTGCCGGGCCGCCCGCAACCGGTCCGTGCCCAGCCGCGCCGCCGCCGCCGCGAACCCCTCCAGCACCGTCGCGATCGCCGCGTCACCGATCGCGTGGAACCCGCCCTGCATCCCGTGCGCCGCGCAGTCCACCAGATGGTCACGCACCTGCTCCGCGCTCAGGTAACCGTGCCCGCAGCCGTCGCCGTCCAGGTAGTCCCGCGACACGTGCGCCGTCCGCGACCCCAACGCCCCGTCCGCGAACAGGTCACCACCCGCGCCCACCGCACCCAGCTCCCGGGCCCGCGCCGCCCCCGACAACTCACCCCAGTACCCGTACACCTCCGGCAGACCCGCCCCCGAGACGCCCAACAGAGCGGTGAAGTCCTCCTCGTCGGAGATCTGCGGACCACCGCACTCGTGCACCGCCGCGATCCCCACCGACGCCGCGTGCGCCAACGCCACCCGCTGCGCCGCCACCCGCTGCGCCCGGGTCACCCCGGCCCGCGCCGCCGCCCGCACCACGTGGTGCGCGTCCCGGCGCAACCAACCCGACGCGTCGAAACCCGGCTGGACCGCCGCCTCCGGACACGCCGCCAGCAACGCCGCCGACACCAACGCCGAATGGATCGACGCCTGCGACAGGTACACCCGCCGGCCACCCGCCGCCCGGTCCAACTCCGCCGCGTCCGGCAACCGCCGCTCCGACCACGTCGACTCGTCCCAACCGTGCCCCAGCAACACCCCGTCCGCCGGCAACCCCGCCGCGAACGCCGACACCGCCGCCAGCAACTCACCCGCCGACCGCACCGCCGACAGATCCAGCCCCGACAGCACCAACCCGGTGTCCGTGGCGTGCACGTGCGCGTCCACGAACGCCGGCGTCACCAGCGCCCCACCCAGCTCCACCACCCGGTCCGCGGCCGGCGCGTCCGCGCCCGCGCCCAACCAGGCGATCCGGCCGTCCGCCACCAGCAGCGCCGTCGCGGTCGGCTCCGCCGGACAGTGCAACATTCCGCCGCGGTACAACGTCGAGGGGTTCGTCATGACACTCAGTCTGCCGCCAACCGGGACTCGAACAGACCACGGACCCCCGGCTCCGACCGCAACAACTCCAACGCCAGCTCCGCGTGCCCCGGCACGTACCCGTTGCCCACCAGCATCGTCACGTCCGCCGCCAGACCCTCCGCGCCCAACGCCGCCGCCGCGAAACTCGTCGCCATCGAGAAGAAGATCACCGTGCCGCCGTCCGCCGTGGCCAGCACCGCACCGTGCTCACACCCCGGCACGTCCACGCACACCACCGTCACGTCCGCCGGCGCGCCCAACGCGGTGGTCACCGCCGTCGACAACGCCACCGGATCCCGCGCGTCCGCCAACGCGACGCCCGACGCCAGACCGGCCCGCTCCAGCGCGTCCCGCTCCGCCGCCACCGGCACCACCCCGACCGTACGACCCGCGCCCGCCCGCCGCGCCGCGGCCAACGACAGCGACCCGCTCTTGCCGGCCCCACCGATCACCGCCACGTTCACCGGCGTCGGATCACCCGCCCGCTCCCGGCGCGCCACGTGCTCGGCCACCACCCGGGCGGTCAACGCGGGCGCCCCACACACGTCCAGCACCGCCAGCGACAGCTCCGGGTGCAGGTCCGCCGGCAGCACCGCCGCGATCGACCGGGCGAACAGGATCGCGTACCCGTCGCACGGCACCTGCTCGCTGCGCCCGTCCCAGCGGGCGAGGCCGTCGAGGATGGTCAGCGGGGTCAGCGTCAGCGACACCAGGGTGGCCACCCGGTCACCAACCCCCAGCTGAAGCGGGGAGCGGCGACCCGCCTCCTCCACGGTGCCGATCAGCATGCCGCCGGACCCGGTCACCGGATTCTGCATCTTGCCCCGGGTGGCGACGATGTCCAGCACCTCGGCCCGGACCTTCTCGCCGTCCCCGCCGTGCTTCTCCGACAGCTGGCGGAAGCTCGCCGCGTCCAGGTTCAGCCGCTCCACCCGGATGCGCACCTCGTTCGGCGCGATCCGCGGGTCGGCGTCCAACCGCCAGGCCGCCTGCGGCAGCACCCCCGCCGGCTCCACGACGCGGTGCAGACCCACCGGTGACGTCACCCCGACCTCCCCCTGTTCGGCCGCCCGAAGCCCTGGTCAGGACTCGCGTCGCGGGAAAACTTACGGCAGACTAATTTCTCCACCGGATATTTTCCAGTAGCCTTCGGGTCGCTGATCATCCACACCACGCACCGAGGAGGGGCCGTGACCCAGACCCAACCCGTGGAGACCATCCCCGGGCCCCGCCCCGCCCCGGTCGCCGTGCCGACCGCCGGCCAGCCCTACGAGTACCGCCGCAGCCCCCTGGTCGAACCCGACTGGACCCGCTTCCCCGGCTGGCGCCACGTCACCCGCGAGCAGTGGGAGAACGCCCAGTGGCAGCGGGTCAACTGCGTCAAGAACATCAAGCAGCTGCGCACCGTGCTCGGCGACACGGTCGACGAGACCTTCTACACCGACCTGGAGGCCGACCAGCAGGCGCTGGCCACCATGTCGATGCTGGTGCCGCCGCAGATGATCAACACGATGGTGCCGTTCGCCCCGATGACCACCGAGGCGTTCCTCGCCGACCCGATCCGGCGCTACATGATCCCGGTCGCATCCGACCGGCGCACCGACTGGCCGTCCCACCCGTACGCCAGCCGCGACAGCCTGCACGAGCACGACATGTGGGTCGCCGAAGGGCTCACCCACCGCTACCCCACCAAGGTCCTCGCCGAGCTGCTCTCCACCTGCCCCCAGTACTGCGGGCACTGCACCCGGATGGACCTGGTCGGCAACTCCACCCCCGTCGTCGACAAGCTCAAGCTCACCCTCAAGCCCGTCGACCGGTACGACGCCCACATCGCCTACCTCAAGGCCCACCCCGGCGTCCGCGACGTGGTCGTCTCCGGCGGCGACGTGGCCAACGTGCCGTGGAAGAACCTCGAGTCGTACCTGATGCGGCTGCTGGAGCTGGAGACGGTCCGCGACATCCGGCTCGCCACCAAGGCGCTGATGGGCCTGCCCCAGCACTGGCTCCAGCACGACGTGGTCGAGGGCCTGGAGCGGGTCGCCCGCACCGCCGCCCGGCGCGGCGTCAACCTCGCCATCCACACCCACGTCAACCACGCCCAGTCGATCACCCCGCTGGTCGCCACGGCCGCCCAGACCGCCCTCGACGTCGGCGTCCGCGACGTGCGCAACCAGGGCGTGCTCATGCGCGGCGTCAACGCCACCAGCGAGGACCTGCTCGACCTCTGCTTCGCCCTGCAGGGCGAAGCGGGGATCCTGCCGTACTACTTCTACATGTGCGACATGATCCCCAATGCGGAGCACTGGCGGGTCCCGGTCTGGCACGCCCAGCAGCTCCAGCACGACATCATGGGCTACCTGCCCGGCTACGCCACTCCGCGGATCGTCTGCGACGTCCCGTTCGTCGGCAAGCGCTGGGTGCACATGCTCACCGAGTACGACCGCGAGCGCGGCATCTCGTACTGGACCAAGAACTACCGCACCTCGATCGAGTCGGCCGACCTGGAGGCGCTCAACAAGCGCTACGCCTACTACGACCCGATCGACACCCTGCCCGAGGCCGGCCAGCAGTGGTGGGCCGCCCACCGCGACGACTGACCACGCTCGTCCGACGCCCGGTGACCGCATCCGGTCACCGGGCGTCATCGTGTCTCAGGCCCCGCGCGGGGCGTACATGATCACGGCCACGCCGAGCAGGCAGATCGCCGCCCCGCCCACGTCCCACCGGTCCGGGCGGAAGCCGTCCACCAGCATTCCCCAGGCCAGCGAGCCGGCCACGAAGACCCCGCCGTAGGCGGCCAGGATCCGGCCGAAGTTCGCGTCCGGCTGGAACGTCGCCACGAACCCGTAGGCCCCCAGCGCGATCACGCCGGCGGCGATCCACCACAGGCCCCGGTGCTCCCGCCAGCCCTGCCAGATCAGCCAGGCCCCGCCGATCTCGGCGAGCGCGGCGAGCACGAACAGCAGCAACGAGCGGACCACCAGCATCCGCGAAGGCTAGCGCGGGCGGCCCCCGGGGAATCCCCGAAGGCCGCCCGCGACGCGAAAAGCGGTCAGCGCCGCATCGCGTCCTTCGCCTCCTTGCCGGCCTGCTTCATGTCCTGACCGGCCTGCCGGGCCCGCGCCTCGCTCTGCTCCTGGGCGCCCTCGGCTCGCATCCGCTCGTTGTCGGTGACGTCGCCGATCCGCTCCTTGGCAACGCCGGACAGCTCCTGGGCCTTGCTCTTCGCCTTGTCGGTGAAGCTCATGTCGCCTCCTGTAGCTGCGGCGGTCCGGGCCGGTCGGCCCGCTCCCCTGGTGCGTCCCCGCTGCCCGGATCGACAAACCCGGGTCGTCACCGGCGATTGGTTTCGCTGTTGTGCGGCCTCGCACAACCTGCAGGGCATCCTAGGACAATAGGTTGTAACCGGGACGGGCGCTCGGCGGGCCGGGCGGACGGCCGGCTGGTTGACTGGGGACATGAGCGAGATCGTCCTGATCCGGCACGGCGAGACCACCTGGAGCGCCAGCCACCGGCACACCTCGTACACCGACCTGGAGCTGACCCCCGACGGCGAGCGGCAGGCCCGCGCGCTCGGCGGGGTGCTCGTCGGCCGGCGGTTCGCCCGGGTGCTGTCCAGCCCCCGGCTGCGCGCCCTGCGCACCGCGCAGCTCGCCGGCCTGACCGTGGACGACACCGACGACGACCTCGCGGAGTGGAACTACGGTGCCTACGAGGGCCGCACCACCGACGACATCCACGCCGACCGGCCGGAGTGGAACCTCTGGGAGGACGGCTGCCCCGGCGGCGAGTCCCCCGAGCAGATCGGCCAGCGGATCGACCGGCTGCTGACCCGGGTCACTCCCCTGCTGGAGCGCGGCAGCGTCGGCCTGGTCGGGCACGGGCACTGCCTGCGGGTGGTCGGCGCCCGCTGGATCGGCCTGCCCGCCTCCGGCGGTGGCAAGCTGCGGCTGGACACCGCCACCGTCAGCGTCCTCGGGTACGAGCACGGCCGCCCGGTCCTGCAGCGCTGGAACGGCGCCTGACCCGAACGGGTGCGCTCAGCCGGCCACGTACGCCGCGAGGTGCTCGCCGGTCAGGGTGGAGCGGGCCGCGACCAGGTCGGCGGGCGTGCCCTGGAAGACGATCCGGCCACCGTCGTGACCGGCGCCCGGGCCGAGGTCCACGATCCAGTCGGCGTGCGCCATCACCGCCTGGTGGTGCTCGACCACGATCACCGACTTGCCGCCGTCCACCAGCCGGTCCAGCAGCCCGAGCAGCTGCTCCACGTCGGCCAGGTGCAGGCCGCTGGTCGGCTCGTCCAGGACGTACACGCCGCCCTTTTCGCCGAGGTGGGTGGCGAGCTTCAGCCGCTGCCGCTCGCCACCGGAGAGCGTGGTCAGCGGCTGGCCGAGGGTCAGGTAGCCCAGCCCGACATCGGCGAGCCGGTCGAGCACCGCGTGCGCCGCCGGCGTACGGGCCTCCCCGTCGGCGAAGAACCGCTCGGCCTCGGCCACCGACATGGCCAGCACCTCGCTGATGTCCCGCCCGCCGAGGCGGTACTCCAGCACCGACGCCTGGAACCGCCGGCCCTCGCACTCCTCGCAGGTGGTGGCGACGCCGGCCATCATGGCCAGGTCGGTGTAGATCACCCCGGCGCCGTTGCAGGCCGGGCAGGCGCCCTCGGAGTTGGCGCTGAACAGCGCCGGCTTCACCCCGTTGGCCTTCGCGAACGCCTTGCGGATCGGGTCCAGCAGGCCGGTGTAGGTCGCCGGATTGCTCCGCCGCGAGCCGCGGATCGCGCCCTGGTCGATCGACACCACCCCGTCCCGGCCGGACACCGAGCCGTGGACCAGCGAGCTCTTGCCCGACCCGGCCACCCCGGTCACCACCACCAGCACGCCGAGCGGGAGGTCCACGTCGACGTCGCGCAGGTTGTGCGTGCTCGCGCCGCGCACCTCGAAGAAGCCGGTCGGCGGCCGGACGGACGACTTCAGCCGGGCCCGGTCGTCCAGGTGCCGCCCGGTCAGCGTGCCGCTGGCCCGCAGCCCGTCGACGGTGCCGGTGAACACCACCTCCCCGCCACTGGCGCCCGCGCCCGGGCCCAGGTCGACGACGTGGTCGGCGATCGCGATCGCCTCCGGCTTGTGCTCCACCACCAGCACGGTGTTGCCCTTGTCGCGCAGCCGCAGCAGCAGGTCGTTCATCCGCGCGATGTCGTGCGGGTGCAGCCCGACGGTCGGCTCGTCGAAGACGTACGTGACGTCGGTGAGCGAGGAGCCGAGGTGGCGGATCATCTTCGTCCGCTGCGCCTCCCCGCCGGAGAGGGTGCCGGCCGGCCGGTCGAGCGACAGGTAGCCCAGCCCGATCTCGGCGAACGAGTCGAGCAGGTGCTGCAGCCCGGTCAGCAGCGGCGCCACCGAGGGCTCCCGGATGCCCCGGACCCACTCGGCCAGGTCGGTGATCTGCATGGCGCAGGCGTCCGCGATGCTCCGGCCGTCGATCGTCGAGGAGCGGGCCGCCGCGCTGAGCCGGGTGCCGTCGCACTCCGGGCAGGTGGAGAACGTCACCGCCCGCTCGACGAAGGCGCGGATGTGCGGCTGCAGGGCGCCGACGTCCTTGGCCAGCATCGACTTCTGGATCTTCGGGATCAGCCCCTCGTAGGTGAGGTTGATCCCGTCGACCTTGATCCGGGTCGGCTCCTTGTGGAGCAGGTCCCGCAGCTCCTTCTTGGTGAACCGGCGGATCGGCTTGTCCGGGTCGAAGAACCCGCTGCCGCGGTAGATCCGGCCAAACCAGCCGTCCATGCTGTAGCCGGGAACCGTGATGGCGCCCTCGTTGAGCGATCTGCTGTCGTCGTACAGGGCGGTCAGGTCGATGTCGTTGACCGTGCCCATGCCCTCGCAGCGCGGGCACATGCCGCCGGTGATGCTGAAGCTGCGCCGCTCCTTCACCGTCTGCCCGCCGCGTTCCACCGTCACCGCACCCGCGCCGCTGATCGACGCGACGTTGAACGAGAACGCCTGTGGCGAGCCGATGTGCGGCTTGCCGAGCCGGCTGAACAGGATGCGCAGCATCGCGTTCGCGTCGGTGGCGGTGCCCACGGTGGAGCGTACGTTGGCGCCCATCCGTTCCTGGTCGACGATGATCGCGGTGGTCAGCCCCTCGAGCAGGTCGACGTCGGGGCGGGCCAGCGTCGGCATGAAGCCCTGCACGAACGCGCTGTACGTCTCGTTGATCAGTCGCTGCGACTCGGCGGCGACGGTGCCGAAGACCAGCGAGCTCTTGCCCGAGCCGGAGACCCCGGTGAACACCGTCAGCCGGCGCTTCGGGATCTCGACGTCGACGTCGCGCAGGTTGTTGACCCGGGCGCCGTGCACCCGGATCACGTCCCGGGTGTCCGCCACGTGCCCGGCCTTCGTCGCCCCGCTCACGTCGCCTCCAACCGGTTGCGGCCGCGCACCGGCTCGCCGGTGCCGATCTTCGGTGGTCGTCCCTCGTACGGGGTGGACAACACCACCGTGGTCCGGGTGGTGACGTTGGCGGCGGTGCGGATCTCCTGCAGCACCCGTTCCAGGTCGGCCGGGCTGGCCACCCGCACCAGCAGCAGGTAGAAGTCCTCGCCCGCGACGGAGTAGCAGGAGTCGATCTCGGGCAGGTGGGCCAGCCGTTCCGGCGCGTCGTCCGGCTGCGACGGGTCGAACGGGCGGATCGCCACGAACGCGCTCAGCGGCAGGTCCAACGCCTCGAACGACACCCGCGCGGTGTACCCGGTGATCACCCCGCGCTGCTCCAGCCGGCGCACCCGCTGGTGCACCGCGGAGACCGACAGGCCGACCTTCTCGGCCAGGTCCGTGTACGACAGCCGCCCGTCCGCGGTCAACGCGGCGACGATGGCCTGGTCGATCTCCTCCACGGCAGGGAACCTACCCGCTGGAGCGCTGGCGGGCGAGGACGGGCCCGCCGGGCGTGACGCTCAGCGGGCCGACCGGTCGCGCACCGCGTCCGCGGCGAAGGTCAGCACCTCGACCAGATCCTCCTCGTCGAGGAAGGGCAGATCGGTGAGGATGTCGGTGACGGACATCCCGTCGGCCATCATCGCCAGCAGGGTGGCCACCGGGATCCGGGACTGCCGCACGCAGGGCGCGCCGCCCATCACCTCGGGGTCGATGGTGATCCGGGGGAAGGTCACCGGGACAGGCTAGCCCTTCGCCAGCGCGCGGGAGATGACCAGCCGCTGGATCTGGTTGGTGCCCTCGACGATCTGCAGCACCTTCGCCTCCCGCAGGTACCGCTCGACCGGGTGGTCGACGACGTAGCCGGCGCCGCCGAGCACCTGCACCGCGTCCGTGGTCACCCGCATCGCCGTGTCGGTGGCGAACAGCTTCGCCTTGGCCGCCTCGATCGAGTACGGCCGGCCGGCGTCGCGCAGCCGCGCGGCGGCCAGCGTGAGCGCCCGGGCGGCGGAGATCTGGGTGGCCAGGTCGGCGAGGTTGAAGCCGAGCCCCTGGAAGTCGACGATCGCCCGGCCGAACTGCCGGCGTTCCCGGGCGTAGCCGACCGCGTAGTCCAGCGCGGCCTGGGCCAGCCCGACCGCGCAGGCGGCGATGCCGAGCCGGCCCGAGTCCAGGGCGGCCATCGCGATGCCGAAGCCGGCGCCCTCGCCGCCGATCAGCCGGTCGGCGGGCACCCGGGCGTCGTCGAACACCACCTGGGCCACCGGTGAGGCGTGCAGGCCCATGGTCCGCTCGGCCGCCTGGGGCAGGATGCCGGGAGTGCCGCGGTCGGCCAGCAGGCAGGAGATGCCCTTCGGGCCGGGGCCACCGGTGCGGCAGAAGATGTTGTAGAAGTCGGCCACCCGGGCGTGGGTGATCCACGCCTTGGTGCCGGTCACCACGTAGTCGTCGCCGTCGCGGACCGCCTTCGTGGTCATCGCCGCGGCGTCCGAGCCGCCCTGTGGCTCACTGAGGCAGTACGCCCCGAGCAGCTCGCCGCCGAGCATGTCCGGCAGCAGCGCCCGCTGCGCGTCGGTGCCGAACGCAGCGAGCGGGTAACAGGACAGGGTGTGCACGCTGACCGCCTCGGCGACGGCGAGCCAGCGGCTGGCGAGCACCTCCAGCACCTGCAGGTAGACCTCGTACGGCTGGGCGGCGCCGCCGTGCTCCTCGGCGTACGGCAGGCCCAGCAGGCCGGCCCGGCCCAGCGTGCGCAGCACCTCGCGGGGGAACTCGGCGCGCTGCTCGAAGTCGGCGGCCCGGGACGCGAGCTCCCGGTCGGCCAGCTCGGTGGCGAGGTCCAGCAGGTCGTGGGCCTCGTCGGTGGGGAGGATCCGGTCGACGGTCATAGCGCGATGAGCTCCGTGGGGGTGGTGTTGAGCCGTTGCCCGCCGTCCGGGGTGCAGACGACGATGTCCTCGATCCGGGCGCCGTGCCGCCCGGCCAGGTAGATGCCCGGTTCGACGGAGAACGCCATGCCGGGCTCCAGCGGCCGGACGGCGCCGGCCACGACGTAGGGCTCCTCGTGGGTGTCGAGGCCGATGCCGTGCCCGGTGCGGTGCAGGAACGCCGGGCCGTACCCGGCGGCGGTGATCGGCGCCCGGGCGGCCGCGTCGACCGCCTCGGCGGTGACCCCGGGGGCGACCGCGGCGACGGCGGCCCGCTGGGCGGCCGCCAGCACGGCGTAGTACTCGACGAACTCGCCCGGGGCGGCGCCGCCCACGACGTAGGTCCGGGTGGAGTCGGAGCGGTAGCCCGACGGCATGGTGCCGCCGATGTCCACCACCACCGGCTCGCCGGCGCCGATCGGCCGGTCGGAGGTGCCGTGGTGCGGGCTGGCGCCGTTCGGGCCGGCGGCCACGATGACGAAGTCGACGGTCTCGTGGCCGGCCGCCCGGATCGCGGCGGCGATGTCGGCGGCCACCTCCGCCTCGGTGCGCCCCGGGCGCAGCCATTCGCCCATCCGGGCGTGCACCGCGTCGATCGCGGCGCCGGCCGCGGCGAGCGCCGCGACCTCGGCCGGGGACTTGCGGATCCGCAGCGCGCCCAGCACCTCGCCGGCGAGCCGCTGGGTCGCGCCGGGCAGCGCCGCGCGCAGGGCGAGCACCTGCTCGGCCCACATCCGGTCGGCCAGGCCGACCGATGCCACCGGCCCACCGAGGGCGGCGACGACCAGCGGGTACGGGTCGGTGCCGTCGGCGTGGTCGACGATCCGCACCCCGGTGGCCGGCGCCGGGGACGCCTCGGCCGCCGGGCGCTCCAGGGTGGGCACGATCAGCGTCGGCTCGCCCTCGGCCGGCAGCACCAGGCAGGTCAGCCGCTCCCCCGCGTGCGCGGGGTAACCGGTCAGGTAGCGCAGGTCGGAGCCCGGGGTGAGCAGCAGCGCGTCCAGCCCGGCGGCGGCGGTGGCCGCGCGGGCGGCGGCGAGCCGGTCCGGCGGGTAGAGCGCGGCGAGGTCCACCCGGTCAGCTTAACGGTCGTTCGGGTCGGGACCCAGCCCGGCCGCCGGTCAGCCTCGGGCGCCGCCCAGGCCGAGCAGGACGGCCAGGCCGAGGGCGCTGCGCGGGGCGTACGGCACCCGCCAGAGGCCGCCGTGCGCCGCCGCGTACGCCTCGTCCCGCCACGGCTGCGGCTGCGCCGGCCCACCCCCGGTACGCAGGTCGTGCACCAGCAGCGCGGCCATCAGCGTGTTGCTGGTGGCCGGCTCGAACACCTCGATGCCGAACCGGTGCGCCCCCGCGTAGGCGGCAGCCAGCGCGCGGTTGCGCAGCACCGACCGGGTCCGGGTCGGCGGGGCGACGGTGAACGACACGGTGGCGCCTGCGTCCCTCTCCACCGTGGCCCGCCACCGCTGCAACCGCTTGGCCAGCGCGTAGTTCGGCCCCTGCTGCGGCACCAGGCTGTCGTTGATCCCCGGGTCGGCGCCGGGCGGGTAGTTGCGGTGCAGCAGCCGCCCGCCCGAGGCGACCCGCAGCGACCGGCGCAGCCAGCCGCGCTCGGCGTACCCGCGCTCCGCGTGCGCGACGGCCTCGGCCGGGACGGCGAAGACGTCGGTGGGGGTGGCCAGGAAGGCCAGCGCCACGTCGTCCCGGCGGCGGCGCAGCTCGACGGTGAGCGCGTCGACCGCGGCGGCCACCCGGACGTTGGTGGCGCCGTCGGCGTACACGTAGTTGCCGAGCACCAGCCGGCCGTCGAGGCCGCCCAGCCAGTCCGCCACCTGCGGCAGCCGGTGCAGCAGGTCCGCGCCCGCGCCGGCGGCCAGCGCCGCGTCCCCCGAGGTGCCGTTCGGGCCGGCGGAACCGGCGGCGCCGGGGCGGACCGGGAGGTGCAGGCGGCCGCCGTACCGGTGGGCGATCCGCAGCACCCGACGCCACAGCTCCGGCCGGGGCAGGTCCACCGCCACCACCTCGCCGCCCCAGCGCAGCACCGACGGCAGCGGGCCCATCTCGGCGCCCGCGCCCAGCACCACCACCCGCTGGTCGCGCAGGTCGAGCCAGTCCGGGTTGGCCTGCACCGCGCTCACCGCCTCCGCGCAGGACGGCTCCACCACCCCGGCGGCCACCCAGGCGTCCAGCCGCCGGCGCAGGTCGTCGCCGCGCAACCGCTGCCCCCGGTACGGCAGGGACAGCTCCCGCTCGACCGGCCCCGCGCCGGTGACCGTGGCCGTCTCCAGCGGATCGCCGCCGCCGGTGGCGAAGGCCTCGGCCAGGGCGGTCTCCCGGCCGTCGTCGCCGATCACCGTCATCCGGGAGTGCAGCGAGGCCAGCCCGTCCCGGGCCACGGTGAGCGCGGCGTCCCGGGACAGCAGCCCCGCCTCCACCAGCCGGCGGAAGTGACCGAGGTAGTGGTGCCGCCAGTCCGTCTCGTGCTCGGCCGCCCGGGCGCCCACCGGGTCGACGGCGCGCAGCGCGTCGGCGACCACGGCGCGGCCGAGCGCACTCGTGCTGCGGCCCTCGCCGGTACGCGGGAACACCACTCCGCTCGGACCCGCCACGGTGACCACCCTCCTCGCCGCCCGCGGCACTCCCCGCCGCGGCTGACCACTCTGCCGCACCCGCCGCCCGCCCGCAGGGCGGGCCCGCTCCACCGCCCGCAGGGCGGCGCGCTGCGGCGGGCCCGGGTCGGTGGAAGGATCGGCGGGAAGTCGAACCCGAGAGGACATCATGCGTTACCGCACCCTGGGCGCCACCGGAACGGTGGTGTCGAACCTCTGCCTCGGCACGATGACCTTCGGCGCGGAGACCGACGAGAAGGGCAGCTTCGCCCAGCTGGACCGGTTCGTCGAGGCCGGCGGCACCTTCGTCGACACCGCCGACGTCTACTCCGCCGGCGTCTCCGAGGAGATCGTCGGGCGTTGGCTGCGGGACCGGCCGGGCATGCGCGACCGGGTGGTGATCGCCACCAAGGGCCGCTTCCCGATGGGTCCCGGCCCGAACGACGCCGGCCTGTCCCGGGTGCACCTCACCCGGGCGCTGGACGCCAGCCTGACCCGGCTCGGCGTGGACGCCGTGGACCTCTACCAGGCGCACGCCTGGGACCCGCTGACGCCGATCGAGGAGACGCTGCGCTTCTTCGACGACGCGGTCCGCGCCGGCAAGATCCGCTACGCCGGGGTCAGCAACTTCACCGGCTGGCAGCTGCAGAAGGCGGCGCTGCTCACCCAGCACCTGCACCTGGCCCCGATCGTCACCCTGCAACCGCAGTACAGCCTGCTCGTCCGGGAGATCGAGTTCGAGCTGGTGCCGGTGTGCGAGAACGAGGGCATCGGCATCCTGCCCTGGTCGCCGCTGGGCGGCGGCTGGCTCACCGGCAAGTACCAGCGGGACACCGCCCCGACCGGGGCCACCCGGCTCGGCGAGGACCCGGAGCGCGGCGTCGAGGCGTACGCCGGGCGCAACGCGCAGGAGCGCACCTGGCGGGTGCTCGACGCCGTCCGCGAGGTGGCCGGGCAGCGCGGGGTGTCCATGTCGGCGGTGGCCCTCGCCTGGCTGGCCGAGCGGCCCGCGGTCACCTCGGTGATCCTCGGCGCCCGCACCACCGAGCAGCTCGACGACAACCTCACCGCCGCGGACCTGGTGCTCGACCCGGAGCAGACCCGACTGCTCGACGAGGCCAGCACGCCACCGGCCGCCGACTACCCGTACGGCGGGCCGGGCGTACGCCAGCGCGGCCGGGACCTGCCGGCCTGACCGACCGCTCGGGCGGGACGCGGTCCGCCGCGTCCCGCCCAGCGGCGCCGGTCCGGCCCCGACGCCGATCCGCGGTCCCGACGGGGCTAGGCGTTGGCCGGTCGGACCGGTCGCCCGCGGGCTACCGTGCGGAGAGTCGGGCGCCCGCTCCGGGGCGGCCGGGACGGTCGGGGGGACGGCGATGAACCAGGGACCGGGCGGGCAGGCCGCCACCATCACGCGGACCGAGCTGCAGCGGGCGGCGGCGTCCGCGCCCGGCCGGTTGATCGTCCAGACGCTGTTCCAGATCCCGGTGGGCCAGGCGTCCGGCCGGCACCACCACCCGGGTGAGGAGGTCGGCTACCTCATCCAGGGCCGGGTGGACATGGAGTTCGACGACCGCCCGACGCTGCGCATCGCGGCCGGCGAACCGTTCCTCATCCCGCCGGGCGTGGTGCACAACGCCCGCAACGTCGGCGACGTGGAGACCAGGATGCTCTCCACGTACCTGGTCGACGAGAACCAGCCGCTGGTCACCAACTGCGGCTGAGCGCCGCCGCGACCGGCCCGAACCGGTCGGCGCGGGTGAGCACCTCCACCGCGTCCACGTACTGGTCCACCGCGCCGAGCGGCGGCCGGGCCCGCAGCGCCGGGTCGGTGATGGCGTCGCGCAGCGCGGTGGCGAACCGGCCCGCGTCGAGCACCTGGAACGGCCGGCCGTGGAACGGGCGCACCCCCGGGTCGAGCGGCGGGGCCAGGCCGGCGTCGTTGGTCCAGCCGGCCACCGCCGCCAGCGCCCGGCCCAGGCCGGCCTCCCGAGCCGGCCAGTCGGCCGCCGCGAGGGCGTCGGACAGCGCCGCGACCACCGGCGCCGCCGCCGGCAGCCGGCCGAAGACCGTCCCCAGCCACTTGTCGTACGGGGGAAAGCGGCGGTGCAGCAGCAGACCCAGCCGCATCAGGTCCCGGGCCAGCCCGGCGGTCACCACCCGGCTGCCCAGGTCGTCGCCCACCTCCGCGCACCGGCCGGGCAGGTGCTCGGCGTGCCCGACCCGGGTCCAGCAGGCGGCCAGCACGTGCCGCCAGACGTCGTCCGGGTACCAGGCCAGCCGGGCCCGGGCGGCGGTGAGCGCGCCGTCGAGCCCGTCGTGGCAGACCACCCCGCCGGTCAGCTCGGCCAGCCGCTGGGTGGGCGCGGACAGCCAGTCGGCGGTCGTCACCCCGTCGGCCGGGTCGAAGCCGAGCCGTTCGCGCAGCCAGTCGCCCCGCTCGTCGACGCTGACGCCGTGCCGGTCGCCGGTCGGGTCGGCCACCCCGAGGCGGGCGGCGTCCCCGGCGAACCGGGTCGGCCAGCCCAGGAACTCGGCCGGCAGGCCCGCGTCCAGCACCGCCCGCACCGGCGGCACGTCGGCCGGGTCGGCGACGAAGACGTTCAGCCGTGGCCCCCAGTCGTGGTCGGTGGACCGGTCGGTGTCCAGCCCGAGCAGCTCGGAGCCGCCGTCGAGCAGACCCGCGGCGTACCGCAGCCCCGGCAACCGACGAGCCAGCAGCGGGCCGACGACCTCGGCGTGGAAGCGGCGGGCGAGCGCCAGCCCGGGTAGGAAGCTCATCCGGGCAGTCTGCCGGCCGCCCGGGTGGCCGCCCAGCGGTTTGTCGCACCGGGCGCAGCGGGCCGCGTCGCGGCGTCACCCGCTCGTCGGAGGGTTGTGCCAGGCTGTCCCCCGTGGCAGACCAACCCCCGATCCTGCTGATCGACGCGCCCAGCCTCTACTTCCGGGCCTACTTCGGCATCCCCGAGTCGGCCGCGAAGACCGACGACGGCCAGCCGGTCAACGCCGTGCGCGGCTTCCTCGACATGCTCGCCCAGCTCATCCGCACCCGCCAGCCGGACCGGATGGTCTGCGCGCTGGACTACGACTGGCGGCCCGCCTGGCGGGTGGAGCTGCTGCCGTCGTACAAGGCGCACCGGGTGGCGCCGCAGGGCGGCGAGGTGGTGCCGGACACCCTCTCCCCGCAGGTGCCGATGATCCTCGAGGTGCTGGCGGCGGTCGGCATCACCGCGACCGGGGCCGACGGTTACGAGGCCGACGACGTGCTCGGCACCCTGTCGGTGACCCAGCCCGGGCCGGTCGAGGTGGTCTCCGGCGACCGGGACCTGTTCCAGCTGGTCGACGACGCCCGGCCGGTGCGGCTGCTCTACATCGGTCGCGGGGTGGCCAAGCTGGACGACTGCGACGACGCCGCGGTGCGCACCCGGTACGGCGTGCCGGCCGACCTGTACGCCGACTTCGCCGCGCTGCGCGGGGACCCGAGCGACGGGCTGCCCGGGGTGCCGGGGGTCGGTGAGAAGACCGCCGCCCGGCTGATCGACCGGTACGGCGGCCTGCCCGGCATCCTCGCCGCGCTGGACGACCCGGGCTCCGGTTTCGCGCCCGGCCTGCGCGGCAAGCTGGACGCCGCCCGGGACTACCTGGCCGTCGCGCCGACCGTGGTGCGGGTGGCGCTGGACGTACCGCTGCCGGAGCTGCCCACCGCGCTGCCGATCGCGCCGGCGGACCCGGACCGGCTGCTGGAGCTGGCGCAGCGGTGGAACCTGGCCGGCTCCTGCCGGCGGCTGGTGGACGCGCTGGCCGCCCGTTCCTGATCACCGCCGGGGCGGCCGCGCGGCGGCCGGAAGGCCGCCGCGCGCGTCGGTCAGCGGCCCCCGGGGTCGGAGCCGCGGCGCGACGGGAACGGGGTGCCCGGCTGTCCCAGGGTGGACCGAGCGCGCAGGCCCACCGGGTCCGGGGCGGGCTCCGGGGTGGCCGCGGTGTGCTCGGCGCCGGCCCACCGGGCGTCCAGGTACGCCGCGCCGGCCCGGTCGTCGTCGGTGGGCGCGGCCAGCAGGGCGTAGACCAGCCCGACCACCACGAAGATGACCGCGAGGATGATCGGCACCAGCAGGGTGCTCACCCCGGCGCCGGTGAGCTCGCCCTCGCGGGGGTGCAGGTGCACCGAGAGGGCGGTCATGCCGGTGAAGTGCATGCCGTTCACCGCGACGCCCATCACCAGGGCGGACGCGGCGATCGCCGGCGCCCGCCGGACGGTCATCGCCAGCCAGAGCGCCGCGGTGGCCGCGACCAGGGCGATCACCACGGACAGCGCGACCCGGGTGCGGTCGTAGCGCAGATCGCCGTCGAGCCGCATGGCGGCCATGCCGGTGTAGTGCATGGCGGCCACGCCCGCGCCGGTGAACAGGCCGCCGACCAGCAGCCGCACCGGGCGCAGCCGGCCGGTGCCGACGATGGCCAGCCCGATGGCGACCCCGACCACGGCGATCACCGTGCTGGCCACGGTCAGCGGCACGTCGTACCGGATCCGGGTGCCCTGCACGGCGAAGCCGAGCATCGCCATGAAGTGCATGGCCCAGATGGCGGTGCCGCCGATCGCCCAGGCGGCGAGCGTCCCCCACCACATTTTCTGGCCGGAGGTCGGCGCGGTCCGGATCCGGCCGGCGCAGACCAGGCCGAGGGACGAGCCGAGCACGGACAACGCGTAGCTCAGCGCGGGCGTGATCCACCCGTACTCAAAGTGATTGATCTCCGCCACGGCGGCACTTCCTCCCCCTGATTACCGGCGCGTAGAAACCGCGCCCGGGCAATGATCGGGTAGGCCCGGAGCAGGCAGGACACCACCCCCCGAGGTTTCGTGGGGTGCCGCGGGGGTGACGCAGCGATGCGTCGATTCCCGGCCGGCGGGTGACCGAAAGTGACGATCAGGCGGAGGCGTGGTAGGCCAGCACACCCCGGTTGACGGTGGCGATCGCCTGGCGGGCGGTGGCCCGCAGCTCGGCCGACGCGCCGCCGGAGTCGGCGAGCTGACCGAGCAGGTCGACCACCTGCCGGGCCCACCGCACGAAGTCGCCGGCGGGCATCTCGCCGTCGATCTCGTGCCCGCTGGCCAGCACCTTGGCCAGTGCCTCGCCGCGGGCCCACCGGTAGATCGGCCAGGCGAAGCCGAGATCCGGCTCCCGAGTGGCGGTGAGGCCGCGGTTCGCCTCGTCGGCCTCGATCTCACCCCACAGCTTGAGCGTCTCCTCGACCGCGTCGGCGACCGCGCCGCGCGGCAGCGACGCCCGCTCGTCGACGTCCCGGCGGGCCTCGAAGACCACCACCGACACCGCCGAGGCCAGCTCGGCCGGGGACAGCCCGTCCCAGACCCCGCGGCGCAGGCACTCGGCGACCAGCAGGTCCGCCTCGGTCCAGATCCGGCCGAGCATCCGCCCGGCGTCGGTCACCCCGCCGTCGGTGGACAGGTAGCCGCGCGCGGTGAGCAGCGCGACGATCCGGTCGAAGGTGCGGGCCAGCGAGCCGGTCCGCCCGGAGACCCGCTGCCGCAGCTCCTCGGTGTCGATCTCCAGCCGGCGGCGGCGCTCCGCCCAGCGGGCGTGCTCCTCCCGCTCCGGGCAGGCGTGGCACGGGTGGTTACGCAGCTCGGTGCGCAGCTGGCTGAGCCGGTGGTCCTCGCCGGCGGCCTGCCGGCTGCGGCCGCCGCGCCGCCCGCCGTGCCGATCCAGGCCGGTGCCGCTGACCTCGGCGGCCAGGTCCCGCCGGGCGGCGGGCGAGCGGTGGTTGAAGTGCTTCGGCACCCGGATGCGGGCCAGCACCTCGGCCGGGGTGGTGAAGTCGCCCGGGCTGACCCGACCGGCCCAGCGGTCCTGGGTGAGCACCAGCGGGCGGGGCTCGCCGAAGCCGCCGGTTGCCGGGTCGAGCACCACGGCCAGGCCGGCCCGCCGCCCGGACGGCACCCGGATCACGTCACCCACCCGCAGCCGCTCCAGCGACGCCACCGCCGCCGCCTTGCGCTGGGTCTGCCCCTGCCGGGCGATGGACCGCTCCCGGTCGGCGATCGCCACCCGCAGCCCGAAGTACTCGTCGAAGTCACCGTGGTGGCAGGCCGACTCGGCGGCGTACGCCTCGATGGTCTCGGTGTTGCGCTGCACCTGGCGGGCCAGGCCGACCACCGAGCGGTCCGCCTGGAACTGCGCGAACGAGGACTCCAGCAGCTCCCGGGCCGGCTGAGCGCCGACCGTGCCGACCAGGTTGACCGCCATGTTGTACGACGGGCGGAAGCTCGACCGCAGCGGGTAGGTGCGGGTGGAGGCGAGCCCCGCCACGTGCCGCGGGTCGGTCTCGGGTGACCAGACCACCACCGCGTGCCCCTCGACGTCGATGCCGCGTCGCCCGGCCCGCCCGGTGAGCTGGGTGTACTCCCCCGGGGTCAGGTCGACGTGCGCCTCGCCGTTGTACTTGACCAGCCGTTCCAGCACCACGCAGCGGGCCGGCATGTTGATGCCCAGCGCCAGGGTCTCGGTGGCGAAGACCGCCTTGACCAGGCCGCGGACGAACAGCTCCTCGACGACCTCCTTGAACACCGGCAGCATCCCGGCGTGGTGGGCGGCCAGGCCGCGCTCCAGCCCGTCGAGCCACTCCCAGTAGCCCAGCACGGTCAGGTCCTCGCCGGGGATCGCGGTGACCTTGCGCTCCACCACCTCGCGGATCTCCGCGCGCTCCTCGGCGGAGGTGAGCCGCAGGCCGGCCGCGAGGCACTGCTGCACGGCGGCGGCGCAGCCGGCCCGGCTGAAGATGAACAGGATCGCCGGGAGCAAGCCCTCCCGGTCCAGTCGCTCGACGATGTCCGGGCGCATCGGCCCGCGCCAGCGGGGGCCGCGCCGGCCGCCGCCGGGGCCGGCGCTGCGGCCCTCGCCCAGCTCCAGCCGGCGCATCGTGTCCCGGGTGTAGCGCAGCAGCTCCGGGTGCACGTCGTGCTTGCGCGCCGCGTCCGCGTCGTGGAACAGGTCGAACATCCGCTTGCCGACCAGCATGTGCTGCCACAGCGGCACCGGCCGGTGCTCGCTGACCACCACCGCGGTCTCGCCGCGCACGGTGACCAGCCAGTCGGCGAACTCCTCGGCGTTGGAGACGGTGGCCGACAGCGAGACCAGGGTGACCGACTCCGGCAGGTGGATGATCACCTCTTCCCAGACCCCGCCGCGGAACCGGTCGGCGAGGTAGTGCACCTCGTCCATCACCACGTACGCCAGGCCCTCCAGGGTGCTGGAGCCGGCGTAGAGCATGTTGCGCAGCACCTCGGTGGTCATCACCACCACGGGCGCGTCGCCGTTGATCGCGTTGTCGCCGGTGAGCAGGCCGACCTGCGCGGCGCCGTACCGGTCGACCAGGTCGTGGTACTTCTGATTGGACAGCGCCTTGATCGGGGTGGTGTAGAAGCACTTGCGCCGGGGCGCCGCTGGCTGGTCGCCGTCGGCGGCCGCCGGCCGGTCGGGGGTGCCGCGCAGCGCCAGGTGTACGGCGAACTCGCCGACCACGGTCTTGCCGGCGCCGGTCGGGGCGCACACCAGCACCCCGCTGCCCCGCTCCAGCGACTGGCACGCCTCCCGCTGGAAGTCGTCGAGATCGAACCCCAACTCGGAGGCGAACTCGTCCAGCGCCGGGAACTGAGAGGCCTGCGCGGCCCGGCGGCGCGCCGCGGCGTACCGCTCGGCGGGGCTCGACATGGATCCAAGATTAGTTGGTGTCGCACACCGCCACCGGCCAAGGCCGTCCGGCAGGACAGTCGGAGCGGGTAGGTAGGGTGCACGGCGTGCCGGATCATGCCGAACCGACCCACGCCTCGCGCGGCGCCGACGACGCCGCCCGCCCGAGCGCGTCCCGCCGACCCGTCGAGGCGGTGCTCTTCGACTTCCACGGCACGCTGGCCCAGGTGGAGGAGCCACACGATTGGGTGACGGCCGCCGCGATGACCTGCGGGGTGTCGCTGGAGCGGGTCCGGGTCACCGCCCTGGCCGACCGGCTGCTCACCGCCGGCCGCGCGGGTGGGCCGCTGCCGGCCCGGGTGCCGCCCCGGCTGGCCGAGCTCTGGGCCGACCGCGACCTGTACGAGCACGCGCACCGCGGGGCGTACACCGGGCTGGCCGAGACGGTCGACGCGGGCATCGACGGGTTCGCCGACGCGCTCTACGAGCGGGTGCTGATCCCCGACGGCTGGGTGCCGTACCCGGACACGGTGGCGACCCTCACCGCCCTGCGCGAGGCCGGCGTGAAGGTGGCGGTGGTCAGCAACATCGGCTTCGACATCCGGCCGCACTTCGCCGCCTGGGGGCTGGACGGGCTGGTCGACGCGTACGCGCTGTCGTACGAGGTGGGGCGCTGCAAGCCCGACCCGGGGATCTTCCTGCGCGCCTGCGGGATGCTCGGGGTGGACCCGGAACGCGCCCTGATGGTGGGCGACACCCCGGCCGACGCGGGGGCGGTGCGGGCCGGCTGCGCGGTGCTGGTGCTGCCCTGCGCCGACGCCGGACGGCCCAACGGGCTCGGCGCGGTGCTGGACCTGGCCCTGCGCGGCTGAACGGCACATACGCGGCGGCACCGCGCCGGTGCGGCGCCCACCACCACGCCGACGACCCGCCGGCGTGCCGGTCCGCCGGCCGGCTAGCGTCGCGGTCATGACGACCCGTGCCGAGCCGCACCCGCCCGCCGCGCAGCGGCGCCACCTGGGGGCGGTCGCGCTGGTCCTCGGCGGGGCGCTGTCGGTGCACACCGGGTCGGCGCTGGCCGCCCTGCTGTTCGGCCGGGCCGGGGTGGCCGGCACGGTCACCCTGCGGCTGAGCATCGGCGCGCTGCTGATGCTCGCGGTCTGCCGACCCCGGTTGCGCGGGCACGACCGGGCCGCCTGGGGGTCGGTGGTGGCGTTCGGGCTGGCGCTGGCCGGCATGAACTCGGTCTTCTACCAGGCCATCGAGCGGATCCCGCTGGGCCCGGCGGTGACCCTGGAGGTGCTCGGGCCGCTCACCCTGTCGGTGCTGACCGCCCGCCGGTGGACCGCCTGGTGCTGGGCGGGGCTGGCGCTGGCCGGGGTGGCCCTGCTGGGTCAGGGCGGCTTCGACCGGCTCGACCCGGCCGGCGCCGGCCTGGCGCTCGGCGCGGGGGCGCTCTGGGCGGCGTACATCGTCTGCTCGGCGCGGGTGGGCGGGCGTTTCCCCCGGGCCGACGGGCTGGCCCTGGCGCTGACCCTGGCCGCGCTGGTCAGCCTGCCGTTCGGCCTGGTCGACGGCGGGAGCCGGCTGGCCCAGCCGCGGGTGCTGGCGCTCGGGGCGGGACTGGCGCTGCTGGCCTCGGTGCTGCCGTACACGCTGGAGCTGCTGGCGCTGCGGCGGCTGGCCACGTCGACCTTCGCGGTGCTGATGAGCCTGGGCCCGGCGCTGGCCGCGCTCACCGGCTGGCTGATCCTGGACCAGGCGTTGCACCCGGTGGAGGTGCTGGCGATCGGCCTGGTGATCGCGGCCAGCATCGGTGCGGTCCGGGCCGGCGCCGCCCGGCAGCCGGCGGCGCCGGCCGAGCCGCCCGTGCCGGTCGTCAGCGCAGCAGCCGGACCGCCCCCGGCACGGCGGTGATCCGTACCGGCAGGTCCAGCGCCCGCTCGCCGTCGGCGTACGTGGTGATGCCCTCGGCGGCCAGCTCCACCGTCCGGGCCCGGTAGCTGCGCACCAGCGGATGCGTCACGTGGGTGCCCTGGTACAGCCGGGGCTTGACCCGGATCAGGGTGCGCCGGTCGAAGCGCCCGCCGACCACCACGTCCAGCAGCCCGTCGGTCGGGTCGGCGTCCGGGCAGATCCGCATGCCGCCGCCGTAGCTGGCGCAGTTGCCCACCGCCACCAGCACCGCGTCCAGCCGGTGCGGGACGCCGTCGAGGGTGAGCGTGTAGTTGCGCGGGCGCAGCCGGGCCAGCTCGACCAGGATCGCCAGGTCGTACCGGCGGGGGCCGCGCGGCCGGCGCATCCGGTTGGCCCGCTCGTTGACGATCGCGTCGAAGCCGGCGGCGAGCACCGCGCCGTACCACCGGTCGGCGCCGTCGGCGCCGGTCATCCGGGCCAGGTCCACCGGCCGGCTCCGGCCGGCCCGCAGCGCCTCGGCGATCACCCCCACCGCGGCGAGCGGATCCGCCGGGAAGCCGGTGTCGGCCGCGAAGTCGTTGCCGGTGCCGGCCGGGACCGGACCGAACGGCACCGGCGTGCCGGCGACCGCCTGCAGCGCCCGGTGCACCGTCCCGTCGCCGCCGACGGTGACCAGCGCGCCGGCGCCGGCGGCGACCGCGGCGTGGCAGGCCGCCTCGGCATCGGCCGGGGTGCCGGCGGTCAGCAGCCGGACCGGGCGGCCGGCGGCGGCCAGCCCGTCGAGCAGTCGGGGCAGCAGTCCCCGGTACCGGCCCCGGCCGGCGTCCGGGTTGGCCAGCACGGCGACGGGGCCGGGCGGGAGGTGGTCGTCCGCGGTCACGGCGAGCACCGTACCGGCCCGACCGACAACCGTTAACCGGCGCGACCCCCGCTGGTCATGGTCGTGATCAGAAGGTGATGCGCACCTTCAGCGCGGTGCGCTCGTCCATCGCCCGGTAGCCGTCCGGCACCCCGTCCAGGGTGACCGTCCGGTCGAACACCGGCGACGGGTCGAGGTCACCAGCGAGCACGTCCGTCAGCAGCTCGGGAATGTAGTTGCGGGCCGGCGCGACCCCGCCGCCGACCGCCACGTTCCGGCCGAACATCTGGCCGATGTCCACCCCGGCGCTGCCGCCGTGCGGCACGCCGACGTAACCGACCGCGCCGCCGTCGCGGGCGATCGAGATCGCGGTACGCATCGACTCCTCGGTGCCGACCGCCTCCAGCACGGCGTCCGCGCCCTGCCCCTTGGTCAGCTCCCGGACCGCGGCGACGGCGGCCTCCCCGCGCTCGGCCACCACGTCGGTGGCGCCGAAGGAGCGGGCGATGTCGGTGCGGGCGGTGTGCCGGCCGAGCGCGATGATCTGCTCGGCGCCCAGCCGGCGGGCGGCCAGCACGCCGCACAGGCCCACCGCGCCGTCGCCCACGACGGCGACCGTCGCGCCGGGGCGGACCCGGGCGGCCAGCGCGGCGTGGTGGCCGGTGGACATCACGTCGGACAGCGCCAGCACGGCGGTCAGCAGCCGCTCGTCGCCGGCCACCTCGGCGGGCAGCCGGACCAGGGTGCCGTCGGCGTACGGGACGCGGACCGCCTCGCCCTGGCCGCCGTCCGAGCCGGCCGAGCCCCAGAAGCCGCCTTCCGGGCAGGAGGTGTGCAGGCCCTCCCGGCAGAAGTCGCAGACCCCGTCGGACCAGACGAACGGCGCCACCACCAGGTCACCCGCGCGCACCGAGGTGACGTCCGCGCCGACCGCCTCGACCACGCCGAGGAACTCGTGCCCGATCCGCTGGCCGGGCTGCCGGGCGGCCACCCCGCGGTACGCCCACAGGTCGCTGCCGCAGATGCAGGCGGTGACGACCCGGACGACGGCGTCGGTGGGCCGGCGTACGGCGGCGTCCGGGACCTCCTCGACGCGGATGTCGTTCGGTCCGTGGATCACGGTGGCGCGCATGTGACCGTCCTCGGCAGGGGCGACAGGGGGCGGCCACCATGGTGGCCGCCCCGGTGACGGTAGACGGCCCGGTCCCCGGTCGCCCACCCCCCGCCCGCCGGTGGTGGCCGGGCTCACCCGGTGGCGGCCGGGCCGCCTACCCTGGAGCCGGTCGGCCGGTCCCCCTCGGCCGGTTCCGGCGGCGGCCGGCAGGCGAAGGAGTGCGTGTGCGCGAGGAGTTCCCCCGGTCCCGCTACCAGGAGCTGGACGACGCCGACCCGCTGGCCGGGTTGCGGAAGCGGTTCGTGATCGGCGACGAGGACCTGATCTATCTCGACGGCAACTCGCTGGGCCGGCTGCCCGCGGCCACCGGTGACCACCTCGCCCGGCTGGTCCGCGACGGCTGGGGCGGTGACCTGGTGCGCGGCTGGCCGACCTGGATCGAGTGGGCCGGGCGGATCGGCGACCGGCTCGCGGCGCACGCGCTCGGCGCCCGCCGGGGTGAGGTGACCGTCTCCGACTCCACCTCGGTCAACCTCTACAAGCTGGCCGCGGCCGCGCTGGACGCCGCCGGCGACCGGCGGACGATCCTGGTCGACGCCGAGGAGTTCCCCACCGACCGGTACGTGCTGCAGGGGCTCGCCGAGGCGCGCGGGCTGACCCTGCGGGCGCTCCCCTCCGACCTCGACCAGGGGCTGGCGCTGGACACGCTGACCGCCGCGCTGGACGAGGACGTGGCGCTGGTGGTGGTCTCGGCGGTGTCGTACCGGTGCGGGGCGATGCTGGACATGACCGCGGTGAACGCCGCCGCCGAGCGGGTCGGGGCGTACGTGCTGTGGGACCTGTCGCACGCGGTCGGCTCGGTGCCGGTCGCGCTGACCGCCACCGGCGCGCAGCTCGCGGTGGGCTGCACCTACAAGTACCTCAACGGCGGCCCGGGCGCGCCGGCCTTCCTCTATGTGCGGCAGGAGCTGCAGTCCCGGCTGCGCCAGCCGATCCAGGGCTGGTTCGGCCAGCGGGGCCAATTCGCCATGGGGCCGACGTACGACCCGGCGCCGAGCATCGACCGGTTCCAGGTGGGCACCCCGCCGGTGCTCGGGATGGCCGCGCTGGACCCGGCGCTGGACGTGCTCGCCGAGGCCGGCATCGACCGGGTACGGGACAAGGGCCGCCGCCTCGGCGAGGCGATCGTGACGCTGGCCGACGCCTGGCTCACCCCGTACGGCTTCACCGTCGCCTCGCCGCGGGACGCGGACCGGCGCGGCAGCCACGTCTCGCTGCACCACCCGGAGGCGCTGCGGATCTCCCGCGCGCTGGCCGAGGAGGGCCGGGTGGTCGGCGACTACCGGGTGCCGGACCGGCTGCGGCTCGGCCCGGCGCCGCTGTACACCCGGTTCGTGGACGTCTGGGACGCGCTGGACCGGCTGCGCGACATCGCCGAGCGACGCTCCTGGGAGCGGTTCCCCGGCGAGGCGTCCCGGGTCACCTGAGCGGATCGGGGCGGTCGGTGGCGGCGGGCGGTGACCGGGGCCGCCGGCCGGACGCCGTCCGCCCGGCACCGACCGGGCGGGGCAGCGGCGGACCGGGGCAGCGGCGGCGCGGGGCAGCGGCGGGCCGGCGGGGCACCTAGGATCGACGGACGTCCGCCCCGGGCCCGGCGACGGGGTGGCGGGACACCGACGCCGTCGACGAGAGGTCGCCATGGACGCATCGACCGACCCGGCCACCGGCGGGCTCGCCGACCTGATCGACACCTCGGTGGCGCATCCGGCCCGCCGGTACGACTACTGGCTCGGCGGCAAGGACAACTTCGCCGCCGACCGGCTCTCCGGTGACCAGATCGCCGCGGTCTACCCGGCCATCCGGACCCTGGCCCGGGAGAACCGCGCGTTCCTGCGGCGCGCGGTGCGGTTCCTCACCGCCGAGGCCGGCATCCGGCAGTTCCTGGACATCGGCACCGGCATCCCGGCGGCCGACAACACCCACCAGGTCGCCCAGGCGCTGGCCCCCGAGGCGCGCGTGGTGTACGTGGACAACGACCCGATGGTGCTGGCGCACGCCCGGGCGCTGTTGACCGGCTCGACGCGGGGCGCCACCGCGTACCTCGACGCGGACCTGCGGCGGCCCGGGGCGATCCTCGCCGACCCGCAGCTGCGCGGGACGCTGGACCTGTCCCGACCGGTGGCGTTGATGCTGGTCGCGGTGGTGCACTTCCTGACCGACTCCGACCGGCCGCGCGAGGTGATCGCCGAGCTGGTCGACGCGCTGCCCTCGGGCAGCTACCTGGCGCTGACCCACTTCACCACCGACTTCATCCCCCCGGAGATCACCGAGCGGATGTACGCGGAGTTCGCCGCCGGCCGGATGAAGCAGGACACCATCCCCCGCTCGCGGGCGCAGTTCACCGCCCTGCTGGACGGGCTGGAGCCGGTCGAGCCCGGGATCGTGCCGGTCACCCGGTGGCGTCCGGACGTCCCCGAGGCGGAGCGGCCGCCGCTGGCCGAGGCGTCGATCCTCGGGGCGGTGGCCCGCAAGCCCTGAGGGCCGGGGGCGCTCACCAGGCGCAGGGGGCGTAGTCCTTGAGGAAGCAGCCGTACAGCTCCTCACCGCGTTCGCCGCGGACGATCGGGTCGTACACCCGGGCGGCGCCGTCGACCAGGTCCAGCGGCGCGTGGAAGCCCTCGTCGGCGAGCCGCATCTTGGTCGGGTGCGGCCGCTCGTCGGTGATCCAGCCGGTGTCGACGCTGGTCATCAGGATGCCGTCGGCGCGCATGTCCTCGGCGCTGGTGCGGGTGAGCATGTTCAGCGCCGCCTTGGCCATGTTGGTGTGCGGGTGCCCGGCCCCCTTGTAGCCCCGGCCGAACTGCCCCTCCATCGCGGACACGTTCACCACGTACGACCGGCCGGTCGGCGCCGCCGCCAGCGCCGGGCGCAGCCGACTGACCAGCACGAACGGGGCGGTCACGTTGCACAGCTGGACCTCGAGCAGCTCGACCGGGTCGACCTCGTGCACCCGCTGCACCCAGCTGTTGACCGGGGCCAGGTCCGGGGCGAGGCCGCCCGCGTCGACGGCGGTGGCCGCGGCGATCCGCTCCGGCGAGGTGGAACCGCTGGTCAGCGCCAGCGCGGTGAGGGCGTGCGGGGCCATCGTGGTCGGGCCGCCGGGCAGCGCCGCGGTGTCGCCGCGCCCGCCGGTGAAGGTGAGCAGCTCCGGCAGCGGCCCGTCAGGCAGGGCCGCGGACTCGGCGGCGACCAGGTGGGCGTACGCGCCGGGGCTGCGCCGGACGGTCTGCGCGGCGTTGTTGATCAGGATGTCCAGCGGGCCCTGCGCGGCGACCGAGTCGGCCAGGGCCACCACCTGCGCAGGGTCCCGCAGGTCGATGCCGACCACCCGCAGCCGGTGCAGCCACTGGTCGCTGTCCGGCATGGCGGTGAACCGGCGCACCGCGTCGTGCGGGAACCGGGTGGTGACGGTGGTGTGCGCGCCGTCGCGCAGCAGCCGCAGCGCGATGTACATGCCGATCTTGGCCCGGCCGCCGGTGAGCAGGGCCCGCCGGCCGGTCAGGTCGGTACGGGCGTCCCGGCGCTCCCGGTTGAGCGTCGCGCAGTCCGGACAGAGCTGGTGGTAGAACGCGTCCACCTCGCGGTAGCGCACCTTGCAGATGTAGCAGCCACGCGGGTTGATCAACGTGCCGGCGGTGGCGCCCGGGGTCGGTGACACCAGCGGAATGCCCTGCGTCTCGTCGTCGATCCGGCCGGGGGCGCCGGTCGCGGTGGCCGCGGTGACCGCCTGGTCGTGGGCCAGCACGGCGTCCCGCCGCTGCTCGCGACGCCGCTGCTTGATCACCTTGTAGAGCCGCGCGGTGGCCCGCTGCACCCGCACCACGTCGGGGTGCTCGGGGGGCAGCTCCTCGAGCGCCTCGAACACGCTCAGGCAGGCCCGCAGCTGCTCCGGGTCGATGCCCACGGCGCTCGCGTCCCGCCCCGGCCCTGCCGTCTCGTCCACCGTCATGCCCGCTACCGTCTCGCCCCTCGTCCGCCGGGTCGGCCGACCGACCGCCCCGGGAACTGTACGCATCTTCACGTTCGTCGCCACGCCCGCGGGCCGGTGGCGCACGCCACTGCCGGCGCCACGGCCCCGACGGCGCCCCGCGCCTTTGCGGGGATCCAGCACGAATGTCGGAGTAGGCTGCCCGGCGGGGAGGTCACGTCCGACGGAGGAGCACGGATGAGTGGCGGTCTGACCTATCCGGAAGCGGTGGTCATCGGCGTCCTGCAGGGGGTGACCGAGCTGTTTCCGGTGTCCAGCCTCGGCCACAGCGTGATCCTGCCGGCGCTGATCGGCGGCCGGTGGGCCCGCGACCTGGACGTGTCCGCGCCGGAGTCGCCCTACCTGGCCTTCGTGGTCGGGCTGCACGTGGCCACCGCACTGGCCCTGCTGGTGTTCTTCTGGCGGGACTGGGTCCGGGTGGTCCGCGGCTTCCTGACCTCGGTGCGGCACCGGCGGGTCGCCGGGCCGGACGAGCGGCTGGCCTGGATGATCATCCTGGCCACCATCCCGGTCGGGTTGGCCGGACTGCTGCTGGAACACACCTTCCGCACCGTGCTCGGTCGACCCGTGCCGGCCGCGGTCTTCCTGATGCTCAACGGCCTGCTGCTGCTCGGCGCGGAGCGGCTGCGCCGGCGGGCCGCCACCGCCGAGCCGGTCGGCGCGCGCGCCGGCGACCCGGTCCCGGTGCTGGTCGGCTCCGACCGGGAGGGCACCGCCTTCGCCTCCGCCGCGACCGCCGGGCCGGGCGCCCGGCAGGCCGACGTCGACCTGGCCAGCGACCACCGGCTGGCGGCCGGCAGCATGGGCGGGGCGGTGCTGATCGGCGCCGCGCAGATCCTCGCCCTGCTGCCCGGGATCAGCCGCTCCGGCGCCACCATGGCCGCCGGCCTGCTGCGCGGTTTCGGTCACGAGGACGCCGCGCGGTTCTCGTTCCTGCTGGCCACCCCGGTGATCCTGGCCGCCGGCGTGTTGAAACTGCCCGACCTCTTCGGCGACCTGGGCGCCGGCATCCGCGGCCAGGTGCTGGCCGGCAGCCTGGCCGCCGGGCTGTCGGCGTACGCGGCGGTGCGGTTCCTGACCCGCTGGTTCGAGACCCGGACGCTCACCCCGTTCGCGGTCTACTGCCTGCTGGCCGGCCTGGTCAGCCTGGTCTGGCTCGGGGTCGCCTGACCAGCCGCACCGGACGTTGGCGGCCGGTCGGGGTACGGTCCCGGGCATGGTCACCGTCGCCGACGTGCGCGCGCTGGCGGGTACGCTGCCGCGCAGCAGCGAGCACCTGATCCGCGACCGGGTGAAGTTCCGGGTCGGCGCGATCGTCTACGTCGCGTTCTCCCGCGACGAGCGCACCATGGGCTTCGGCTACCCCAGGGAGCAGCGGGACGCCCTGGTCGCCGCCGAGCCGGGGCTGTTCTTCCTGCCCGGCCCGGCGGACCTGCGGTTCCACTGGGTGTGCTGCCACCTCGACCGGCTCGACCACGAGCAGATGACCGAGCTGGTCACCGAGGCCTGGCGGATGGTGGTGCCGAAGTTCCTCGCCCGGCAGCGGCTGGGCGACTGAGCCGCTGCCCCGCGTCGGCTGGGCGGCTGAGCCGTGCTCCACGCAGGACGGTGCCCGCGTGGCCCGGCCGGTACGATCGCCGTGGCCGTCCCCGAGCGCCCCGGAGGTCCCGATGGTCGAGCCGGCGTCGCGACCCGTGCCCACCCCGGCGGACGACGCGCCGCCCTCGGCCCGGATCGATCCCACCGTGCCGCACGCAGCCCGCCGCTACGACTACTGGCTGGGCGGCAAGGACAACTTCGCCGCCGACCGAGCGTCGGGGGACGCCGTCGCCGCCGCATATCCGGCCATCCGGACCACCGTGATCGAGAATCGGCGGTTCATGCGGCGGGCCACCCGGCACCTCGCCGCCGAGGCCGGCATCCGGCAGTTCCTCGACATCGGCACCGGCATCCCGACCAGCCCGAACATGCACGAGATCGCGCAGGACGCGGCGCCGGGGGCGCGGGTGGTCTACGTGGACAACGACCCGATCGTGCTGGCCCACGCCCGGGCCCTGCTGACCAGCGCGCCGGGCGGCGCGACCGCGTACATCGACGCCGACCTGCGCGACCCCGAGCGGATCCTGAAGCACCCGGACCTGCTCGCCACCCTGGATCTCGACCGACCGGTCGGCCTGATGCTGGTGGCGATCCTGCACTTCCTCACCGACGCCGACGACCCGTACGGGATCGTCCGCCGGCTGGTCGAGGCGCTGCCCCCGGGCAGCTACCTGACCGTCTCGCACGCCACCACGGACCTGGTGCCCGGGCACGTCGCGGCGACCGCCGCGCCCAGCACCGCCACCAGCCAGATCGACATGGCGTTCCGCACCCGGGACGAGTTCGCCGCCTTCTTCGACGGCCTGGAGCTCGTCCCGCCGGGCATCACCCCGGTCACCGAGTGGCGCGCGGACGACCCGCCGCAGCGCCGCACCCCGGTCGCGCAGGCCTCGATGTACGCCGCGGTGGCCCGCAAGCCCTGACCGCGCCCGGCGGCGCTCCCGCCGGCCGGCCGGGCGGGCGGAAGCGCTCCGGTCTCAGGCCGGCGGGGACAGCAGGTAGTCGTCGACCTCGGGGCTCCACCGCAGCTCGACGGTGCCGCTGGTGGCGGCCGCCTTGCAGAACTGCAGGAAGCTGCGGTAGCCCAGCTTCTTCTCGCTGAAGTCGGGCCGGGCCCGGCGCAGCTGGTTCTTCAGGCCGGAGAGCGCCACCGCGCCGTCCGCGCCGGCCAGGTCCTGCACCACGGTCCGGAGCAGGCCGAACGCCACCTCGCGGTCGCCGTGCTCGGGCAGCGACACCTCCGGGTCGCCCTTGGCCGGCCCTTCGGTCAGCTCGATGACGGTGCGCTCGGCCAGGTGGCGCAGTAGTTCGCCGAAGGCGCGGAAGCCGTAGTCCGACTCGCTGAACGTCGGGTCCTTGCGCAGCAGGGTGCGCTTGAGCGTGGAGGCGGTCACCTCCCCGCTGGAGCTGCCCTGCAGGCCCGCCACGGTCTGGGCGACCAGCACGGCGAGGGTGTCCACGTCGCGGACCGGCTCCTCGACGGTGACCGGCTGCTCCGGCTCGGGCTCCAGCTCGGGCGGCGGGGGCGCGGCCGGCTCAGTGGCCCGGGCGGCGGGGCGGCCCCGGCGGGCCCGGGCGGGCGGGATCTCCACCCCCTCCAGCCGGTCGTAGTAGAGGAACTCGTCGCAGGCCGGCGGCAGCAGCGCGGAGGTGGACTTCTCCACCCCGACGCCGATCACCCGCTTGTTGAGCTCGCGCAGCTTGTGCACCAGCGGGGTGAAGTCGCTGTCCCCGGTGCAGATCACGAACGTCGAGACGTACGCCCGCTCGAACGCCAGCTCGACGGCGTCCACCGCCATCTTGATGTCGGCGGCGTTCTTGCGGGAGGCGCCCATCCGCTGCGGCATCTCGATCAGCTCGACGTGCGAGCGGGTGAGCATCCGGCGGTCCTCGTCGAAGTATGACCAGTCCGCGTACGCCCGGCGCACCACCACCCGGCCCCGCTCGGCCAGGGCGTCGGCGATCGGCCGCAGGTCGAAGACCATGCCGCCGAGGTGTTCGCGGGCGCCCAGCGCCAGGTTCTCGTAGTCGAGGAACATGGCAATGCGATCTTCCTGATCCACGCCGGCCAGCCTACGCCGGGCCGTGGTCCGGCCCGGGCAACCGGTGCGGCCGGTCCCCCGGTGTCGTCCCCGCCGCGATCCGGCCCGCCCCGTGCCCACCGGCAAGACTTCGATGGACGCACATATTGCGGGGATGTTACCGATCGCTCTAGGCTGCCGTGGGAGCGCTCCCGAGCGCCGCGTCACCGCCCCCTCGGAGAATGAGACGGTCCCATGACGACACTCCCCCGCCCCACCCGCCGATCATTGGTCGCCGTGGCGGCCGCCGCGCTGACCCTCGGCGCGGCGGCGCTGCTGCCGAGCACCCCGGCGCTCGCCGCGACCGGCTGCGCGGTCAGCTGGACGACCAACTCCTGGTCCGGTGGCTTCACCGCCAACCTCACCGTCACCAACCTCGGTGACCCGGTCAACGGCTGGACGCTGGGCTTCCGCTTCCCGGACGCCGGCCAGCGGGTGGACCAGGGCTGGTCCGCGACCTACCAGCAGAGCGGTCAGGACGTGACCGCACGGAACGTGAGCTACAACGGGTCGCTGGCCAGCGGGGGCGCCACCACCATCGGCTTCAACGGCACCTGGTCGGGCAGCAACCCCGCGCCCACTTCGTTCACCCTGAACGGCACGGCCTGCACCGGCGGCACCTCGACCCCACCCCCGACCACCCCGCCACCCACCACGCCGCCTCCGACCACGCCGCCGCCCACCACCCCGCCGCCGACCGGTACGACGCCGGTGGCGATCAACGGGCAGCTGCGGGTCTGCGGGGTCAACCTCTGCAACCAGTACGGCCGGCCGATCCAGCTGCGCGGCATGAGCACGCACGGCCTGCAGTGGTTCGCCCGCTGCTACAACGACGCCGCGCTGGACGCGCTCGCCACCGACTGGAACGCCGACCTGCTGCGGATCGCCATGTACGTGCAGGAGCAGGGCTACGAGACGAACCCGACCGCGTTCACCAACCAGGTCAACACGCTGGTCGACGAGGCCGGTGAGCGCGGCATGTACGCCCTGATCGACTTCCACACCCTGACCCCGGGCGACCCGACGTACAACCTGGACCGGGCCAAGACCTTCTTCGCCTCGGTGGCCGCCCGCAACGCGAACAAGAACAACGTGATCTACGAGATCGCCAACGAGCCGAACGGCGTCAGCTGGCAGACCATCAAGAACTACGCCGAGCAGGTCATCCCGGTGATCCGCGCCGCCGACCCGGACGCGGTGGTGATCGTCGGCACCCGCGGCTGGTCCTCGCTCGGCGTCTCCGACGGGAGCAACTCCGCCGAGGTGATCAACAACCCGGTGAACGCCAGCAACATCATGTACACCTTCCACTTCTACGCCGCGTCCCACAGGGACAACTACCGGGCCGAGCTGGAGCGGGCCGCCGCCCGGCTGCCGATGTTCGTCACCGAGTTCGGCACCGTCACCTACACCGGCGGCGGCGCGGTGGACGCGGCCAGCAGCACCGCCTGGCTGGACCTGCTCGACCGTCTGAAGATCAGCTACGCCAACTGGACCTACTCCGACGCCGACGAGGGCAGCGCCGCGTTCCGGCCCGGCACCTGCGCCGGCAGCACGTACGCCGGCACCGGCGTGCTCACCGAGTCCGGCGCGTTCATGCGCAGCCGGATCCGCACCCCGGACGCCTTCCCGACCAGCTGAGACCACCCCCGACGGCGCCCCGCCCACCCCGGGCGGGGCGCCGTCGCGCGTGCCGGGACGGCCGGGCTGGATCGTGGATTCCACTGCGCGGCCCCCGGAATCCGTACCAGCATGTCGGATGGCGCAGCCGGAGCGCGACGGCCCGGGACCGGCGGCGACGACCCGCCACCGGCGGAGACGGGAGTACGCCGTGGAGGTCCTGGTCCTGATCGTGGTGCTCGGCGCCACGGTGCTGGTCGGCACCACGATCGGCGGGCGGTACAGCGTCGCGCCGCCGGTCCTGCTGATCAGCATGGGCTGCCTGCTGGCGCTGCTGCCGCCGTTCTCGCACGTGGTGCTCGAACCGGACGTCGTGCTGCTGCTGTTCCTGCCCGCGGTGCTCTACCGGGAGAGCCTGGTGATCAGCCTGCGGGAGATCCGGGCGAACCTGCTGGTGATCACGTCGCTGGCGGTCGTGCTGGTGGGGGTGACCATGGTCGGGGTGGCGCTGGTCGCCGGGCGGCTCGGGATGAGCCAGCAGGCCGCCTGGGTGCTGGGGGCGGTGCTCGCGCCGACCGACGCCGCGGCCGTCGCCGGCCTGGCCAAGCGGATGCCCCGCCGGATCCTCACCACGCTGCGCGCGGAGAGCCTGATCAACGACGGCACCGCGCTGGTGCTCTTCTCGGTCGCCGTCGGGCTGGTCGTCGGCCACGCCGCGCCGGGCACCCTCGGGCTGCTCGGTCGGTTCGTCCTGTCGGCCGGCGGCGGGGTGGGCTCCGGGCTGGTGGTCGGCCTGCTGGTGGTGCTGATCAGAAAGCGCCTGGACGACCCGCTGCGGGAGGGGGCGCTGAGCGTGCTCACCCCGTTCACCGCCTACCTGCTCGCCGAGGTGGTGCACGGCAGCGGCGTGCTCGCCGTGGTGGTCAGCGGGCTGATCCTGTCGTACGCCGGGCCGCGGGTCATCCGGGCCCGCTCGCGGGTGCTCGCCTTCGCCTTCTGGGACCTGTCCACGTTCCTCGTCAACGGGTCGCTGTTCGTCCTGCTCGGCATGCAGATCCCCCGGGCCTTCGAGAGCATCACCAGCCGGTCGATGGCGCAGGCGTGGCTGCTGGCGGCCACGGTGACCGCGCTGGTGGTGGTGATCCGGCTGGTCTGGGTGCAGCTGTTCTCGTACGGCCTGCCGGTGGTGCGCGGGCCGGACGTGGACCGCCGGGTACGTTTGGCGGCCGGCTGGGCCGGTTTCCGCGGCGCGGTGTCGCTGGCCGCCGCGCTCGCCGTGCCGGTCACCACGCTGGCCGGTACGCCGGTGCCGGACCGTGACCTGATCATCTTTTGCACCGCGGTGGTGATCGTGTCGACCATCCTGATCCAGGGCACCACGCTGCCGGCGGTGGTCGCCTGGGCCGGCCTGCGCGGCGACGCCCAGCGGGAGGTCGAGGTGCGGCAGGCACGGGTGCGGGCCAGCGAGGCGGCGCTGACCGCGCTGCCCGAGGTGGCGGCGGAGCTCGGCGCGTCGGCGGACGCGGCGCAGCGGCTGCGGCGCGACTACCAGCGGCACCTGGCGGAGTCGACGGCCGCCGAGTCCGGCGAGGAGGCGGAGCGGGAACGCGAGCTGGACCGCCGACTGCGGCTCGGCGTGCTGGAGCGCAAGCGGCGCGAGCTGACCCGGCTGCGCAACGCCAACGAGATCGACGACACCGTGCTGCGTGAGGTGCAGGCGGCGTTGGATCTGGAGGAGATCCGGCTGCTCGGTCCGGACACCGAGGACTGACCGGGGGCGCGCGGCGGTGGTGGGACCGGCCGGGCCCGATGCCGACCTTGCCCGTGTTTTGCCCGTTCGGGCGAGGGTAGGGCGGTTGGGGCATGCTTCTTCAGCTCCTGGAGGGACTCGTCCAGTGGATTCCAACCCCGCCAAGGCCGTCAAGAACGCCGTGGAGGCCGCCGCAGAGAAGATCGCCGACGTGGTGAAGCCGGAGATTCCCGGCGCGCCGGGCAGCGCCCCACCGCCCCTCGACGAGCCGACCACGCCGCACGGCCCGCCGCCGCCCAAGCCGGAACAGGGCGCCCCGCAGACCCGTACCCCGACGGGTGCCACCACCGGCGCGCCGACGACCGCGAACGGCCAGCAGGGCGCCTACCTGACCACCGCGCAGGGGGCCAGGCTGCGCGACACCGACCACTCCCTCAAGGCCGGGCCGCGCGGCCCGATCCTGCTGCAGGACCACCACTTCCGGGAGAAGATCACCCACTTCGACCACGAGCGGATCCCGGAGCGGGTGGTGCACGCCCGGGGCGCCGGCGCGCACGGCGTGTTCACCGCGTACGGCAGCGGCGCGGCGGTCAGCCGGGCCGGCTTCCTCCAGAAGGGTCGGGAGACCCCGGTCTTCGTCCGGTTCTCCACCGTCCTCGGTTCGCGGGGCTCCGCCGACACCGTGCGCGACACCCGCGGCTTCGCGACCAAGTTCTACACCGACGAGGGCACCTTCGACCTGGTCGGCAACAACATGCCGGTGTTCTTCATCCAGGACGCCATCAAGTTTCCGGACATCATCCACGCCGGCAAGCCGCACCCCGACCGGGAGATCCCGCAGGCGCAGAGCGCCCACGACACCTTCTGGGACTTCGTCTCGCTGCACACCGAGGCGCAGCACCACACCATCTGGAACATGTCCGACCGGGGCATCCCGCGCTCGTACCGGACGATGGAGGGCTTCGGCGTCCACACCTTCCGCATGATCAACGAGGCCGGCGAGACGGTGCTGGTGAAGTTCCACTGGAAGCCGAAGCTGGGCGTGCACTCGCTGGTGTGGGAGGAGGCGCAGTTGCTCAGCGGCATGGACCCGGACTTCCACCGGCGCGACCTGTACGACGCGATCGAGGCCGGCGCGTACCCGGAGTGGGAGCTCGGCATCCAGGTCTTCCCGGACACCCCGGACGAGACCTTCGACGGGATCGACCTGCTCGACCCGACGAAGTTCGTCCCGGAGGAGCTGGCGCCGGTGCAGCCGATCGGCCGGATGGTGCTCAACCGCACGCCGACGAACTTCTTCGCCGAGACCGAGCAGGTCGCCTTCCACCTGGGGCATCTGCCGCCCGGCATCGACGTGACGAACGACCCGCTGCTGCAGGGCAGGCTCTTCTCCTACCTGGACACCCAGCTCACCCGGCTGGGCGGGCCGAACTTCGCGCAGCTCCCGATCAACCGCCCGCACGCCGACGTCAACGACATGCTGCGCGACGGCTTCCACCAGCAGGCGGTGCACGGCGGGGTGGCGCCGTACCGGCCGAACTCGCTCGACGGCGGCAACCCGTTCCCGGCCGGCGACGCGGAGCACGCGTTCCTCGACGTGCCGGTCACCGTGGCCGAGGCCCCGAAGGTCCGGGCGAACCCCGCCTCGTTCGACGACCACTACAGCCAGGCGCGCCTGTTCTGGCTGAGCATGTCGCCGGTCGAGAGGGAGCACATCATCCGGTCGTACACCTTCGAGCTGGGCAAGTGCTACCATCAGGCGATCAAGGAGCGGCAGCTGCGGGCGTTGGCCAACGTGGACCCGGAGCTGTGCGCCCAGGTCGCCGCCGGGCTGGGCCTGCCCGCGCCGCAGCCCACCGTCCCGCTGGCCGAGGTCGCGCCCAGCCCGGCGCTGTCCCAGGTCGGCCGCGAGTGGCCGGCCGACGGCCGGACGGTCGGGATCGTGGTGGACGCGGAGTCCGACCTCGACGGCGTCGGCGAGGTACGCCGGGCGGTGCTCGCCGCCGGCCTGGTGCCGCTGCTGATCGCCGCGCACGGCGGGACGGTGGGTGACCTGGCCGTGCAGCGGACCTTCGCCACCGGCCGGTCGGTCGAGTTCGACGCCCTGCTGCTGGCCGGCGCGCCGGCGCCGGCGCCGGACGCGCTGCCGACGCCGGACGCGAAGGCGGGTACGCCGGCCGCGGTCGACCCCCGGGTGCTGCTGCTGGTGCAGGAGTGCTGGCGACACGCCAAGGCGATCGGCGCCTGGGGCGCCGGGGCGACCGTGCTCGACCAGGCCGGGGTGACCGGCACGCCCGGCGTGCTGGCGGCCGACGGCGCCGCCGCGGCGCTGTCCGGCGTCCAGGAGCTGATGGCCGCGCACCGGGTCTGGGAACGGTTCCCCGCCTCGGTCGCCTGACCCACCACGGAGGGGGCCGCCCGGCGTCGGGTGGCCCCCTTCCGCGTGCCCGGCGCCGGTTTACGTTTAACAAAGTTAACTGATAGCCTCCAGCCCATCGATGAGGAGGCATGTCATGCGACTTCGACGCGGAACCACCGCCGTGCTGGCGCTGGCGGCGCTCGCCACCGGCGCGGCCGTCGGCCCGGCGGCCACCGGGCTCGCCGCGACCGGCACGACCACCCTCGCGGCCTGCGACGCGCCGGCCTGGACCGAGGGCACCAGCTATCCCGCCGGCACCCGGGTGAGCTACGCCGGCCGACGCTACGAGGCGCTGGTCACCCACACCCCGCCACCCGGCGCCGGCTGGAACCCGGCCGCCACGCCGGCGCTCTGGCGCGACCTCGGCGCCTGCGACCCGGGCGGAACCCCGACACCCTCCCCCACCAGCACCGCGCCGCCGTCACCCACCACCTCGCCCTCGCCCACCACCTCGCCGTCGCCCACCGCCACGGCCACCCCGTCCGGCACCGCGCCGCCGGACGGCGGGGCCTGCGCGGTGAAGTCCCGGCCCGCCGGCCGGGTCCTGCAGGGGTACTGGGAGAACTGGGACGGCGCCGCGAACGGCGTGCACCCGCCGCTGGGCTGGATCCCGATCACCGACCCGCGGATCGGCGCGCACGGCTACAACGTCGTCACCGCGGCCTTTCCGGTGATCCGCGCCGACGGCACCGCGCTCTGGGAGGACGGCATGGACGCCACCGTACGGGTGCCCAGCCCGGCGCAGATGTGCCAGGCGAAGGCCGCCGGGCTGACCGTGCTGCTGTCCATCGGCGGCGCCACCGCCGGCATCGACCTCAGCTCCGCCGCCGTCGCCGACCGGTTCGTCGCCACCGTGGTGCCGATCCTAAAGGCGTACCACTTCGACGGGATCGACATCGACATCGAGACCGGGCTCAGCGGGAGCGGCGACATCAACCGGCTCTCCCCCTCGCAGGCCAACCTGATCCGGATCATCGACGGGGTGCTCGCCCAGATGCCGGCGAACTTCGGGCTGACCATGGCGCCGGAGACCGCGTACGTCACCGGGGGCAGCGTCACCTACGGCTCGATCTGGGGCGCCTACCTGCCGATCGTGAAGCGGTACGCGGACAACGGCCGGCTCTGGTGGCTCAACGTGCAGTACTACAACGGCAGCATGTACGGCTGCGCCGGCGAGTCGTACCCCGCCGGCACGGTGCCGGGCTTCGTCGCGCAGACCGACTGCCTGAACGCCGGCCTCGTGGTGCAGGGCGTCACCGTCCGGGTGCCGTACGACAAGCAGGTTCCCGGCCTGCCCGCCCAGCCCGGCGCGGGCGGCGGTTACCTGGCCCCGGCGGCGGTGGCCCAGGCCTGGAACACCTACCACGGCGCCCTGAAGGGGCTGATGACCTGGTCGGTGAACTGGGACGGCGCGAAGGGCTGGACGTTCGGCGACAACGTCCGGGCGCTGCAGGGTCGCTGACCGACCGTTTCCCCGGCGGGGCCGACGATCGGCGGTCCCGCCGGGCGGCGGGTGGTGTCCGTGGCCGCGGCGGCCGACGGGCCGGTAATGTGGTGCTCCGCATTCGGCGTCCACAGGGGCGCCGGACGCGAGCGTCAAGCAGCGGCGCTGGTCCCCCCGGTCCACCCCGCGCAGCCGCATCAGCGGTGGACGGGACGGACCGCTCCCGCCATGCGCTGCCGGCTCCGCCGGATCGAGCGCGCCGGTTCGCAAGGACGTCAGACGCCATGCCGCAGTCACCGCTCGACCTCACCGAGGCCTTCCTCCAACTGGGATCGATCCGCCACGACGAGACGACCCTCGACACCGTCCTCAACCGGATCGCCGAAGTCGCCCGGGCCAGCATCCCGGGCGCCGCGGAGGTCTCGGTCACCCTGGTGCACGGCACGGACGCGCACACCGCGGCGTCCACCGGCGATCTCGCACTGCGCCTGGACGGCTGGCAGTACGAGCAGGGCCGCGGGCCGTGCCTGGACGCGGCCACCACCGGCGCGGTGATGATGGTGCGGAACATGGCGACGGAGAGCCGGTGGCCGGAGTGGGCGGCCCGGGCGCACGCCGCGGGCGCCGGCAGCAGCATGTCGCTCGGCCTGCCCATCCAGGAGGCGGTGGTGGGCGCGTTGAACGTCTACGGTCGGGCGCCGTACGTCTTCGACGACGTGAGCGCGGACGCGCAGACCTTCGCCGACCACGCCGCGGTGGCGCTGGCGAACGCACACCTCTACGACAGCACCGCCAGCCTCGCCGAGCAGATGCGTGTGGCCCTGCGCAGCCGCGCGGTGATCGAACAGGCCAAGGGGATCATCATGGGGCAGCGCCGGTGCGGCCCCGACGCGGCGTTCGCCATCCTCGCCAAGGTGTCGCAGAACTCCAACCGCAAGGTGCGGGACGTCGCCGAGTCGCTGGTCCGGCAGATCAGCCGGCCGCACGTGCCGGCCGGCCGGCCGGGGCTCGACGGCGACTGACCGGCCGGCGCCGGACGCGCCCACCGTCACGCCGGCCCTGCCGCTGGACGTCCCGCACGAGCGCCCGGTCGTGGTGGTCCGGGCCGTTGGTGCGCTCGACCTGCACGGCCTGCGCGCTGCTGGACACGAACGGGCTGATCCGCGGGGCCGGCGGCGAGCTGACCTGCGGCGACCGTCCCGGCAGGTCGCGCACCTGCTCCGGGCTGACCGGCGCCGACCAGCTGCGGCTCGACACCGACCGACCGGCGGCGGCCCGCGATCAGGCCGGTCCGGCCATCTCCCAGACCAGGTAGGCCGCCGGCACCGCGTCGGTCAGCCACACCCCGTTCGCGCTGCGGTAGAAGACGTGCCCGTCCCGGGCCATCCCCGCCGCGTCCACGGCGAGGACCACCGGCTCGGCGCCGCGGCGCGCGCCGACCCGCCGGGCCGTCTCCACGTCCGGCGACAGGTGTACGTGGTGTCGCCCGCCCCGGTGCAGCCCACCGGCCCGGATCGAGTCGAGCGCCCCGGGGCCGGTGCCGTGGTAAAGCCGGGTGGGCGGCGGTTCCGGGGCGAGGCCGAGGTCCACCGGGTAGGAGTGGCCCTGGTTGGCCCGGATCCGCTCGACCCCGTCGGCGTCCCGCCGCACCGCGAAGCGCTGCTTGTCGTTGCCCGCCACCACCTGGTCGAGGGCCGGTCGCCCGATCCGTAGCGCCGCGAGCAGGTCGGCCACCGGCACCCAGCCGCCCGGGTCGGGTCGCAGGCCGAACCGGGCCGGCTCGTGGCGCAACGCCAGGGACATCCGCTTGCTCAGCCGTACCAGTGCCCGGTGCTCCACACCGCCATTGTGGACCAAGCCGGCGCCGGCGCTCGACCCGGTTTTACCGTCCCGCGCGTCGGATGACATCCCGAACTCCGTGCCGCGCCGCTGCGACTGATCCGGGCGCAGGAGTAGGAGGATCCGCGGGTGACGCCCCGACCGCCGTCAGCCCCGCGAGTCGCCGGCCCGGCCGCGGGCGGTCCCGGTGGGCCGCTGACCGACGCGCGGAGCCCGCACCGCCGAGGCGGCGCCCGCCCCCGGCCGGAAGTCACGGGCGGCGTCGGCGACCATGCCTTCGGGATCGCGACCGAGCGCCTCCCGGATGTGCGCCGGGACCAGCTCGGAGGTCGCCATCGCCATCCGCACCTGCACGGCGCGGTCGTCCACGAGGTCGCGCAGGTCCGCCTCGGTCAGCTCGACCGAGAGCACCAGCGCGACCCGGACGTCGACCACCGGGTCCCGGGCGAGCACGCTGCGCTGGGCGACGGTCGTCCGCGGGTTACGGGCCAGGCCCTTGCGGACGCGGGCCGTCCGGTCGGCCAGCAGGGTGGCGATCACGTCGGCGTGCGGGGTGTGGGTGGCGAGTCGCTCCCGCACCTCCGGCGAGACGTCGCCGGCCAGTCGGGCGGCGATCTCGGGCTCCAGGTCGCTCCGCTCCGCGAGGAGCCCGCGCAGTTCCTTGTCGCGGGCGTCCGCCATCACCCGGCGGATCGCCTCGTCGCAGGCCGGATTCCCGGCCACCGCCCACCGGACCCACCGGTCGGCGTCCCTGACCAGTCGCAGCAGGTTCGCGGGCGACGTCGAAGGGTTCCTCGCCACCGCCTCCCGGACGTGTCGGTCATGATCGCGAGTCAGCGGCCGCAGCGCCTGCGCGGGCGCGTCGGAACGGATCGCGACCGCGGCGCGGACCACCGGCGACGGGTCGGCGGCCAGGTCGATGAGGGTCAGCTGAGGCGTCGCGGGATCCTGCGCGAGGGCGAGGCGCGCGTCGACGCCGTCCACCGTCGCGCCGGGTGGGGCGCCGTCCGACCCGCTGTGCCGGTCGGACCCGCCGACGTCCTGCTGCTTCGCCATGGCCGCCATCATGTCACGGGCCGACCCGGCCGCCGCGAGCCCGGACGAGCGTCGGCGCCCGGGAGGGCTCCCGGGCGCCGACGGTCGAGGGCCGGTCGATCAGGGCAGGTCGATCGGGCGCAGCACCCGGTCGACGGCGTGCGCGATCTGCCGGTTGCCCTTGTTGATGTCGAACCGGATCACCCGCGCGTCCCGGTCGCTGGTGTCGGCGTCGACCAGGCGCACCTGGGTGAAGCACCAGTGGCGGCGCACGTCGACGCCGAGGCCCGCGCCGAGCGCTGTGGTGAGCGTGGCGCCGTCGGCCTTGAGCGCCGCCTTGCGGTCGATCGTGGCGCCCGGGACGACGTGGTAGAGCAGGACGTTCTCCACGGTGTCGATGCCGAGCCCGGCCACCGCCGTGAAGGCCGCCTGCTCGGTGGGGAGCCGGTGCGCGCCGGTGATGTCCCGGACCAGCTCCTCGAACGCGGCGTCGGTCGGCAGGAACGCGGTGAGCGCCGTCTTGCCGTCGGTCAGCACCTTGACCGGGGAGTTCGGCTTGGCGTCCAGCACCGCCAGCACGGCGGCGGTGAGGACGTCGAAGTCCCGCGAGTTGCGGTCGAAGCCGCTGGTGTCCTTGGTCAGGACGGCGGCCAGGCTCTTCGTGCCCAACGTCTTGCCGCTGGCCTGCGCGGCCGGCGCGACGGCCGTGGTGACCAGCGCGGTGGCCATGACGCCCACGGCGACCCTGGCGGCGAGTCGTGCGATGTTCATCGGCGAACCCTTCGTCGGTGCGAGCTGGTGGTGACTGTCGTCACGACCATTGCTTCGCCGCACCCCCGCTCTGCGGATGCACCCCGTCGCGAACAGCTTCGACGAATCCGGTGCCCCCGGCCCGCCCGGCCGTCCACGGCCACCACGGGTAAGGGGCGGACGTGAGGGCCGTCATAACGGCTGGACGATCACCGTCGGGTTGCTGCTACCGTTTCCGGCAGGTCATGAGCGCCAGCGTCAAGCCCCGGCTCGCTGGCCGGCAACCCTCCGCCACGGTGGGGTGCTCCGGGTGAGGACCAGGCACCGGTGTGGCACCGGTGCAAGCGTGGCCTGGTTCCCAGGTCAGCACCGACTCTGGAGAACCATGTCTGCGCACCACCGCACCCCGCCGCCCGGCGTTCCGCTGACCCGGCGACGGCACGTCGACCTGATGCGGGTGTGCAGCGACGGCTGTCGCCGTCCCGCCGCGCAGTAGACGACTCGCCTTTCTCCTCGTACCACCGGCAACGGCGCGCCCGACGGGCCCGCCGCTCCCCGGCGTGCCCGCACGCCCGCCGACCGACCTCTCTGGAGTGACCCGTGCGTTTCCTTCCCGCCCTGTCCAAGGTGGCCGTCCTCGGCGCCGCCGCCGTGCTGGCCGCCACCACGCTGACCGCCTGCGGCGGCGACTCGTCCGCCGCCGCGGACAACCCGTACCGGCTACAGCAGCCGGGCGTGCTGCGCGCCGGCACGCTCACCGACGCGCCGCCGAACGTCTACCTCAAGGACGGCAAGTTCACCGGCTTCGACAACGACCTGCTCACCGCGGTGGCCGGAAAGATCGGGCTGAGGGTGGAGTTCGTCGGCACCGACTTCTCCGCGCTGCTGTCCCAGGTCAACAACCGCAAGTTCGACGTGGGCAGCTCCTCGATCACCATCACCGAGGCGCGGAAGAAGACCGTCGACTTCGGCAACGGCTACGACTTCGGCTACTTCGGGCTGGACGTGCCGGCCGGCTCGCCGATCACCGGCTTCGACCAGCTCGGCGGCAAGCGGGTGGTGGTCGTGCAGGGCACCGTGCAGGACGACTACGCCACCGGCAAGGGCCTGAACCCGGTCCGGGTGCCGGACTACAACGCGGCGCTCAACCAGCTGCGGTCCCGCACCGCCGACGCGTGGATCGCCCCGGCCGAGATCGGCGAGAAGTCCGCCGCGGACAGCGGCGGCAAGATCACCGTCGCGGCCAAGGAGCTCAGCCCGGCGCCGACCGCGTACGCGGTGGCCAAGGGCAACGACACGCTGCGCGAGGCGCTGAACAAGGGCCTCGACGAGGTCATCGCCGACGGCACCTGGAAGAAGCTGCAGGAGCAGTACTACCCGGGCCGGCCCATCCCGGCCGACTTCACCCCGGGCAGCGGCACGGCGGCGGCGCCGTCCGCGTCGGCCACCTCCTGACGGTACGAGACGACGAGCGAGCGGGGCGGTAGGTGACATGGAACCGTTGAGCACCCTCTGGGACACCTTCTTCGACTGGCGGTCGATGCGCGAGGCGTTGCCCGAGATGCTGACCGTGGGGTTGCCCAACACGCTGATCCTGGCGGTCACCGCCGCCGGACTCGGCTCGGTGTTCGGGATGCTGCTGGCCATCGGCGGCATCTCCCGTACCCGATGGCTGCGCTGGCCGGCCCGGGTCTACACGGACGTCTTCCGGGGCCTGCCGGCGGCGGCCACCATCCTGCTCATCGGCGTCGGCCTGGCCCCGCTCGGCCTGCGACTGTGGGGGCCCAACCCGTACCCGCTGGGCATCCTGGCGCTGTCGCTGATCGCCGCCGCGTACCTCGGGGAGATCTTCCGCTCCGGCATCCAGAGCGTGGAGGCCGCCCAGCTGGAGGGCGCGCGGGCGCTCGGCTTCTCCTGGGGCGAGGCGATGCGGCTGGTGATCGTCCCGCAGGGCGTGCGCCGGGTGCTGCCGGCCTGGGTCAACCAGCTGATCGCTCTGATCAAGGACTCCAGCCTGGTCTACTTCCTCGGCCTGCTGGCCAGCCAGCGGGAGCTGTTCCGGATCGGGCAGGACTACGCGGCCAACACCGGCAACCAGTCCGCGCTGCTGCTGGCCGGGCTGTGCTACCTGCTGCTCACCGTGCCGCTGACGCACGCGGTGAACGCCATCGACCGGCGGCTGCGGCAGGGCCGGCCGCCCGCCGCGCCGGACGACGAGCTGGCCCTGGCCGGCGAGCACCCGCTGCCCGGCGGTGTGCCGGCCGGCGGCGCGCTTTCCGACGGCGGACGAGAGGAACAGTGATGAGCATCGACACCGGCACCACCACCCCGGTCAGCCTGGCGGTGCGCGACGTGCACCTGGCGTTCGGCGCCAACCGGGTGCTGCGCGGCGCCGACCTGGACGTCGCGCGCGGCGGCACCGCCTGCGTGATCGGGCCGTCCGGCTCCGGCAAGTCGACTCTGCTGCGCACGATCAACCGGCTGATCGAGCCGGACTCCGGCGACGTGCTGCTGGACGGGCGCAGCGTGCTCGGCGACGACCCGGACGCCCTGCGCCAGCGGGTCGGCATGGTGTTCCAGCAGTTCAACCTGTTCCCGCACCTGAGCGTGCTGCGCAACGTCACCCTCGCGCTGCGCAAGCTCAAGAAGCTGCCCGAGGACGAGGCGGCCCAGCTGGCCCGGGCCCAGCTGGAGCTGGTCGGGCTGGCCGCCAAGGCCGACTCCCGCCCGGCGCAGCTGTCCGGTGGGCAGCAGCAGCGGGTGGCGATCGCCCGGGCGCTGGCGCTGCGACCGCAGGTGATGCTCTTCGACGAGGCCACCTCCGCGCTCGACCCGGAGCTGGTCAAGGGCGTCCTCGCGGTGATGGCGGATCTCGCCGCGGCGGGCATGACCATGGTGGTGGTGACCCACGAGATGGGCTTCGCCCGGCAGGTCGCCGACACCGTCGCCTTCATGGACAACGGGGTGGTGCTGGAGGCCGGCGAGCCGGCGGCGATCTTCGAGGCGCCGGAGCACCCGCGGCTGCGCCGCTTCCTGTCCCAGGTGCTCTGACCGGGCGGTCCGCGCCGACTCAGCTGTGGCGGTCGGCCGGCGCGGGCCGGGCCGGCAGGGCGCGGAGTCAGTCGCGGGTGGTGGCGATGGCGTCGATCCGGCCCCACCGGCCGGGGATGTCGAGCATCTCGAGCCGGCCGAACCGCGCCGGCAGGGCCGGCGCCACCACCAGGTGTTCGCCGTACGGTTCCAGGCCCAGCAGGGTACGCAGCAGCTGGATCGGGGCCGCCGTGGCCATCGCCTGCGGGCTGTTGGCCGTCGGGTACGACACCGGATAGCCGGTCTGCTCGCGACCGAACCCGGCGAACGCCTCCGGCAGCCGGCCCGCGAAGTAGCCGGCCGCGTCGATGATGCCCTCGGCGATCACGCCGGCCTCCCGGCGGAACCCGTACCGGTGCAGCCCGGCGGCGATCAGCGCGTTGTCGAACGGCCACACCGCACCGACGTGGTAGCCGAGCGGGTTGAACCGGGCCTCGCCGGCCGCCAGCGTGCGCACCCCCCACCCGGAGAACAGCCGCGGACCGACCAGGTGCCGGGCGACCGCGCCGGCCCGGTCCTCGTCCACGATGCCGCTCCACAGCAGGTGGCCGATGTTCGACGACAGGGCGTCCACCTGTGCGCCGTCGGCGTCCAGGGCCAGGGCGTAGTACTCGCCGTCGGCCACCCAGAAGTCCCGGTTGAACCGTCGCTTCAGCTCGGCCGCCTCCCGTTCCAGCCGGTCGGCGTACTCCGGGTCGCCCCAGCACTCCCGGGCCAGCCGGGCGCCGCGGCGCTTCGCGTCGTACGCGTACCCCTGCAGCTCGCAGGTGGCGCGCGGCAGGCCGGGCAGCCGGCCGTCCCGGTAGGAGATCGCCTCGGCGGACTCCTTCCAGCACTGGTTCTCCAGGCCGGTGCGCTCGTTGCGGCTCTGGTACCAGACGTACCCGTCGCCCATGATGTCGCCGTACTCGTCGATCCAGTGCAGCGCGGCCCGGGCCTCCGCCTCGAACTCCCGGGCGACCGCGACGTCCCCGCTCCACCGCTCGTACTCGTCGAGCAGGACGACGTAGAGCGGGGTGACGTCGGCGCTGCCGTAGTACGGCGAGTCCGGTGCCTCCTCGAACGCGGCCGGCTCGCCGTAGCGGAACTCCCGGAGGATCTTGCCCGGCTCCTCGTCCCGGAAGTCGTCCAGCACGGCGCCCTGGTCGATGCCGAGCATCCGCAGCGTCGCCACCGCCATCTCCGGCGCGACCGGCAGCACCTGCAGGCTGGTGAGGATGCTGTCCCGGCCGGTCAGGGTGGCCACCCAGGGCAGCCCGGCGGCCGGCAGCACCTCGTCCGGCAGGGTCAGCGGGGAGAACCGCAGGCCGGCCAGGTCGACCAGGCTGCGCCGGTAGGTCTCGGTGAACACCTCCCAGTCGCAGCTGATCCGGGGCGCCCGCGCCAACCATCGGTCGAGGTCGTGCCGCAGCTGGGACCGCGACCGCGGCCGATGGTGGTACAGGCTGGTCCGGACGTCCTGCCCGTCCGGGCGCAACACCGCACCGACCACCCGGACCACGGTCGTCCACCGCTCGCCCGGCGCCAGCCGGAACCGGAAGGTCACCCCCTGCTCGTCGATCTCCGCCGGCTCGGCCACCGACACCACCGTCTCCCGCCGGAACCGCTCCCGCCGGTAGGCCAGCACCAGGCGACCCGGCTCGACCCGCCGGTCCAGCCGGCCCACCGGCTGCCGCCGCTGCTGCACGGCGGTCACCGGCGCGAAGTCGGTGTCGGCGTCGACCCGCACCGTGTAGTCGACCGGTTCCGCGTCGTGGTTGATCACCGTCAGCCGCTCCTCGACCGCGCCGTCACTGAGCGACCGCTCCCGGATCACCGACGCCTTGGCGTCCACGTAGTGCGTCGGCACCCCCGGCACCAGGAAGAACCGCACCTCGAAGTAGTGCGGCTGGTCGACCGCCAGGGGGTTCAGCCGCTCCCCGTTCACGCTCAACCGCCAGTGAGACAGGAAGCGGGTGTCGAAGTCGAAGAAACCGCCCGGATTGTGCGTGCTGGCCTCGATGTCGCCGCTGCCCTCGCTCAGCACGAACATGTTGCCGTCCAGGATCCGGACCAGCTCGCTCCTCATCGCCGGACCCGCCTGTTGCGCACCAGCGACCGCGGATGGCGCGCCCCCGGTGGCGCCGGGAAGAGCCGTTCCAGGATCACCACGAAGCGGAACTGCCCCTCGGCGGTGATGTCGTTGCGCAACCACGCGGTCAACGGCTTGGCCTCGCCGAGCGCCATCCGGCGGAAGAAATCCTCGTCGGCGCCGATCACCGTGTCGGCGTCCCGCTCGTCCCGGGTCACCCGGACGGCGCCGCCACCGAACTCGACGAACCAGTGGTCGACCGTGTGCCCGTGCCGCAGGTCGAACCGGATGGTGCCGCTCGTCTTGGGCAGCAGCCGCTCGTGACCGTGGCGGGCCAGGTCGTCGAAGAACCGGGTGACCGTGTCCGCCATCGCACCACTTCCGCAGAGTCGACCGGCCGCCGTCGCGACGCGGCCCGCAAGTTCCGGACGCGGTCCTCAGCCTAGCCAGCGGTCCACCCCGGGCGGGGACGAATCGCAGGCGGCCCGGACGCGAACGACGCCGCCCCCGGGGATGCGGGAACGGCGTCGTCGGTGACCCGGGCGGGTCAGGTCATGTCGTCGTAGCGGGGCTCGATCGGCCGGGGCGCGGGGACCGGGGCGGGCGCCTCGATCGGGTCGGCGAAGTCGACCCGGGAGGCCACCGGGACGGGCTCGTCGTCCAGCTCCAGCGGCGACACCTCGTCGTCGTCCAGGCCGGCGTAGGTGTCTGTGCGGCGACCCTTGCGCCGGTCGTTGAGGAAGGCGATGCCGACCGCGCCGAAGTAGAGCGCGGAGAGGCAGACCGCCAGCGCCGTCATGCCGAACGGGTCGGGCGTCGGGGTGACCACCGCCGAGAAGGCGAAGAACACGAAGATCGCCACCCGCCACCAGCCGAGCAGCTTGCGCGCGCTGACCAGGCCGACGAAGTTGAGCATCAGCGCGACCAGCGGGAACTCGAACGCCACCCCGAACAGCAGGATCAGGTTGGTGACGAACCCGATGTAGCGGGTCACCTCGAGGGTGGTGGCGATGTCCGGCCCAGAGATTTCCAGCAGGAACTCCAGGCCCTTGGTGGTGACGAAGAAGGCCAGCACCGCGCCCGCGGCGAACAGCGGCGCGGCGAGGGCGGTGAAGATGTACGCGTACCGCCGCTCGTGCCGGTGCAGGCCGGGCGCGATGAACGCCCAGAGCTGGTAGAGCCAGACCGGCGCCGCGACGATCAACCCGACCCAGAGGCCGATCTTCAGGTTGAGCAGGAACAGGTCGGCCACGCCGAGCTGCACGAACCGACACTGCCCGGTGGCCTTGTCGATCGCCTGCGGCAGGTTGCAGTACGGCTGGGAGAGCAGGTGCCGCACCGGCTCGGCCAGCCAGATGCCGAAGCCGAAGCCGACCAGGATCGCCAGGGACGCACGGAAGAGACGGTTGCGCAGCTCACGAATGTGCTCGACGAGCGTCATCGAACCGTCGGCGGCCCGTTGGAACTCGCTCGGGCCGCGCTTGCGAAGCGCGAAGGCCACGGTGGTGGAGCCCCTCGATCAGTTGTCGCGGACGTGCTGCACCGGGTTGACCGGCTGCTGCTGCGGCTGCGGCGCGTACTGCGGCTGCTGAGCGTACGGCTGCTGCTGCGGCTGCGGGGCGTACTGCGGCTGCTGGCCGTACGGCTGCTGCGGCTGCGGGGCGTAGGGCTGCTGACCGTTGGGCGGCAGCGGCTGGTAGCCGGCCTGCGCGTCGGCCTTCTCGGCCAGGTCGCGGTCGTCGTCGTCGTGCAGGCTCTTGGTCTCCGCCTTGATGATCCGCAGCGAGCGGCCCAGCGAGCGGGCCGCGTCGGGGAGCCGCTTCGCGCCGAACAGCAGGATCAGCACGACCACGAGTACGGCGATGTGCCACGGCTTGAGGGCACCCATGGGAAGCTCCAGTCGCTCTGAGTCGAGGGTGTGTCGTAGCCCATCGTACGTGCGTCGAGGGGCATTGCCACCCGCCGGGCCACTGCCAACGGTGCCCGGCCGGTGAAGTCTTGACCACCCCGGAGCGTCCCGTCAACCGTCTGGACCCGTCCATCTGGGCCCGAATCGGGCACCGTCCGGGCGGCCGGCGCGCGGCGCACCGACCGGGATCGATCAGCTGCCCCGCTTGGCCCGGATCAGCTCGACCCGCCGCTGGGTGACGACGGAACGCTGCTGGAGCTCCTCGGCCCGCTCGCGGAGCGCCTCGGCGGTCACCCGCAGCGTGTCCGCCTCGGCCTGGCGGCGGCGCAACGCCAGCGCGGCCCGGCGTAGCCGGGGCAGCCGCGCCAGCACCGGGCGGACCGCCAGGGCCAGCACCAGGAGGGCGAACAGCACCACCGCGACCACGATCCACGTCACCACGGCGGTCAGCCTACTGGGTGACAGTCGGCAGCGCCGGGTCGGCCGCCGGCGCCGGGGTGGCGTACGCCTCCAAGGCGGCGGTGGCCTGGGCGCGTACCTGCTCGGCCAGCTCGGGCGGGGCGACCACGGTGACGTCCGGGCCCAGCCCGAGAACGAACCGGCGGGCCCAGCTCAGGTCGGTCACCCGCAGCGAGACCAGCCACTGGTCGCCGTCGGCCTCGATCCGCTCGCAGGGGTAGTACTCGGTGATCCACCGCTCGCCGCGACCGATCCGCACGGTGATCAGCGGCAGGTCGGGCGTCGGGCGGAACACCCCGTCGCGCAGGTCGTGCGGGCGGGCCTGCGGCGGCACCACGGCCGGCTCGTCCAGCTCGGTGACCGCGTCGATCCGGTCGGCGCGGAACAGCCGGACCGCCTCGGCCCGGCGACACCACGCCTCCACGTACGCCCGGCCGTCGACCATCAGCATCCGCAGCGGGTCGATGGTCCGCTCGGTGCTCTCGTCCCGGGCGGCGGTGTAGTAGGTGATCCGCAGCGCCCGGCGGGTCTCCACCGCGGCGCGCAGCTCCCGGACCCGGCGGGTCTCCCCCGGCAGCCGCACCTCGACCGGCGCGCCGACCAGGTCGCCGGCCGCGTTCTCGATCTTGGCGAGGGCCCGCTCGACGGCCTCCCGGTTGGCCACCCCGGGCGTCTCGGCGAGCATCCGCAGCGCCACCACCAGGGCCATCGCCTCGTCCGGGGTGAGCCGCAACGGCCGGTCGATGCCCGCGTCGTAGGTGATCGTCACCCGGTCGCCGTCGAACGCCATGTCGATCAGGTCGCCCGGGCCGTAACCGGGCAGCCCGCAGACCCAGAGCAGCTCCAGGTCCTCGCGCAGCTGGCGCTCGGTGACGCCCAGGTCGCCGGCGGCCTCGGCGATCTCGATGCCCGGCCGGGCCAGCAGGTAGGGCACCAGGTTCAGCAGCCGGGCCAGCCGGTCGGCCGAGGTGCGGGAGGCGGGTCGGGTCACCGGGCACCACCACCGGCGACGGCCAGCTCGTCGTGCCGGGCGGCGATCTCCTTGAGCCGCTGGATGACCGCCTCGCGCACCTCCGGCGGGTCGAGCACCCGCACGTCCGGGCCGTACCCGACGAGCTGGCCGGCCAGGTGGTCCGGGTCGGCGTACGGCAGGACCAGCCGGTCGCCGTCCGGGCCCGGCACGCTCCGCACGGCCCAGCGGCGCAGCCCGGCGGCCCGCCCGGGGGCGGCCAGCACGGTGGCCCGGCCGGGCCGCTCGACCGGGCCGGACCAGCGGGCCACGTGGCTGATCAGGTCGACGCCGACCGGTGGCTGGTAGCCGCCCGGCGCGCCGGTCACCCGGACCGCGCCGACCACCCGGGAGAGCCGGAAGCAGCGGGTGGCGTCCCGGTCCAGGTCGTGGCCGACCACGTACCACCGGCCGCGCCAGCAGACCACCCCCCACGGCTGCAGCCGGCGCCGGGCGGGGGCGTCCCGGTCGGGCACCCGGTAGTCGAACGTGACCTGGCGGCGGTCCCGGGCGGCGGCGGTCAGCGGCGCGAACGCCGGGTCGACCGTGACCATCGGCTCCAGGCCGAGGGTGGCCTGCGGGTCGACGTCGACGCCGGCGGCGCGCAGCTTGGCCAGCCCGGAGGAGGCGGCCGCGGCCAGCCCGGCGTGCTGCCAGAGCCGGGCGGCGATGCCCACCGCCGCGGCCTCGTCCGGCGCCAGCGGGATGTCCGGCAGCGCGTACTCCCGGTGGGCGATCCGGTAGCCGGGCTCGGCGTCGAAGACGCTCGCCGTGCCGGTCTCCAGCGGGACGCCCAGCTCCCGCAGCTCGGCCTTGTCCCGCTCGAACTTGCGCTGGAAGGCCTCGTGCTCCTTCGGGTCGTCCGGATCGTGCTCGTAACCGGGCACGGTCGCGGCGATCTGCGCGGCGGTCAGGAACCGTCGCGTGGACAGCAGGCAGATCACCAGGTTGACCAGGCGTTCGGTACGGCTGCGCGACACGGTTGAACGCTAGCAGCCCTCGCGCCGGCGGCGTGCACCCCGCGCGGGCGTGCCGGGTGTCGGACCTCGCCGAGCGGCGGCCGCCGGCCGGACCTAGGGTGAGCCCCATGTCCGAAGGTGACGTCAAGACCGAGAGCGTCGGCACCGTGGTGGTGGCCGGCGCGGCGAACCTCGCCATCGCCATCGCCAAGCTGGTCGCCGGGCTGCTCTCCGGCTCCGCGGCGATGCTCTCCGAGGCCGCCCACTCGGTCGCCGACACCACCACCGAGGTGCTGCTCTACCTCGCGCTGCGCCGGGGCGCCAAGCCCGCCGACACCCGACACCCCTTCGGGTACGGCAAGGAGAGCTACGTCTGGGCGTTCCTCGCCGCGCTGTTCACCTTCGTCGCCGGGGCCGGCTTCGCGATCACCCACGGCGTGACCACCATCCTGGTGCACGAGCACACCGGCAACTACCTTGTGTCGTACGTCGTGCTGGCGGTGTCCTTCGTCATCGAGTCGATCTCCCTGGCCCGGGCGGTCCGGCAGGTGCGCAACGAGTCCCGCCGCTGGCGCACCACCCCGCGCCGGTTCCTGCGGCTGACCGCCGACACCACCGTCAAGGCCGTCTTCCTGGAGGACAGCGCCGCGCTCACCGGCCTGGTGCTGGCCGCCGCCGGGGTGGGCCTGTCCCAGCTGACCGGCGACGAGCTCTACGACGGCATCGCCTCGATCCTGATCGGCGTGCTGCTGCTGGTGGTCGCCGCGATCCTGGCCAAGAGCAACGTCTCGCTGCTGGTCGGTCGGGCCGTGCCGGAGCGGCTGCACCGGGAGATCGAGCAGGCGCTCGTCGGGCTGCCGACGGTGGACCGGATCGACACCCTGATGACCATGCAGCTCGGCCCGGAGGACATCCTGGTCGCCGCCAAGGTCGACTTCCACGACGACGCCACCGGCGCGGACATCGAGGCGGCCGCCGACGAGGCCGAGCGCCGGCTCACCGAGCGCTACCCGGAGATCGGGTACGTCTTCCTGGACCCGACCCGGTCGATGCCCGGCCGGGAGGGGCGGGCCCGGCGGACCCAGGACGAGGCGAACCGGCCGGCCGACCAGCAGGCCGCCCAACCCTGACCCGATCCGTGCCCCGTCGCGGCCGACGGATAGCGTGCCGGCCATGGTGCGATGGCGGTCCGGAACGGTCACGGCGGTACGACGGCGCTGGGCCGGCGCGGTGGAGCTCGACGTCGCCCTGCCCGACGGCGCCGGCATGCGCGCCCTGGCGTACCCCGAGCTGGTCGGTGACCCGCGGGTCGGCGACCGGGTGCTGCTGAACGCCGGGGCGCTGCTGATGGGCCTGGGCACCGGCGGGTACGCCCTGGTCGTCGCCCTGCCCGACCGGCTGCCGCCGGACCCGCCCGAGGTCGGCCACGGCCGCGACGCCGGGCACCTGGTCAAGGCCCGCTACACCCCGCTGCAGCCGATCGTGCTGGGGGTGGACGAGCAGGCCTCACCGCACCACGAGCTGCTGGCCGGCGCCCAGGGCGTCGACGGCATGCCGGTGGTCACCGCCGACCTGCACTCGGCGCTGCCGGCGATCCTGGCCGGGGTACGCGCCGACGCGCCGGACGCCCGGGTCGCGTACCTGCTCACCGACGGCGGCGCGCTGCCGGCCTGGTTCTCGCGCACCCTGGCCGGGCTGCGCGGCGAGCTGGTCGGCACGGTCAGCGTCGGGCAGGCGTTCGGCGGCGACCTGGAGGCGAGCACCCTGCACAGCGGGCTGTTGGCCGCCCGGCACGTGCTGCGCGCCGACCTGGCGGTGGTCGCGCAGGGCCCCGGCAACCTGGGCACCGGCACCCGCTGGGGCTTTTCCGGGGTGGCGGTCGGGGAGGCGGTCAACGCGGTGGCGGTGCTCGGCGGGCGGCCGGTCGGCTCGCTGCGGATCTCCGCCGCCGATCCCCGTCCCCGGCACCGTGGGGTGTCGCACCACAGCCTGACCGCGTACGGCCGGGTCGCCCTGGCCGGCGCGGAGCTGGTGGTGCCGGCGGGCCTGGCGCCGGGGCTGGCCGCCGAGGTGGACGCGGCGCTGGCGCCGCTGGCCGCGCGGCACCGGGTCGTCACCGTGCCCGTCGACGGTCTCGACGCGGCGCTGCGGGCCAGCCCGGTGGGATTGTCCACGATGGGTCGCGGCCTGGACGCCGATCACGCCTACTTCCTGGCCGCGGCGGCCGCCGGCCGGCACGCCGCGGATCTCGCCACCCGCTGACCCGAGCCGACCTCGTCCGGGCCTGCGCGCGTCCGGGCGGGCGTCGGTGCGGCCGGCCCGGGGACGCCCCGGCAGGCGGGGCGCCGGGCGTCAGCCGGCCAGGAAGATGAGGGCGAGCCAACCCGCGACGATGGCGACCAGGGCCACCGTCAGCACCCAGGTCGGCACGGTGTACTCACCGCGGCGGTTGCGCTCGATCTCGCCGCGGATCTTCTCCCGGCGGCGCTCGACCCAGTTCAGCTTCTCGGTGCCGCCGCGCTCGCGGCCGGAGGGTTCGGAGGTGTTCATCGCCACGAAAGCGTACCGGCCGGCCGGCGGCCGGCGCGCGGGGCACCGGCCGCCGGCCGGCGTCACATGCTGGCGATCAGGCGCTCCACCCGCTCGTCGTACGCCCGGAACGGGTCCTTGCACAGCACGGTGCGCTGGGCCTGGTCGTTCAGCTTCAGGTGCACCCAGTCGACGGTGAAGTCGCGGCGCTTCTCCTGGGCGTGCCGGATGAACTCGCCGCGCAGCCGGGCCCGGGTGGTCTGCGGCGGGGTCTCCTTGGCCTCGAAGATCTCCGGGTCGGTGGCGATCCGGTCGACCTGGCCCCGGCGCTCCAGCAGGCCGTAGAGGCCCCGACCGCGGCGCACGTCGTGGTAGGCGAGGTCCATCTGCGCCACCCGGGGGTGCGACAGCGGCAGGTCGTGCTTGCGCTGGTACCGCTCGATCAGCTTCAGCTTGCTCACCCAGTCGATCTCCCGGGCCACCGGGTCGAGGTCGCCGGTCTCCACCGCCCGCAGCACCCGGCCCCACAGCTCCACCACCCGCTTGGCGGTCTGGTCGCCGCCCCGGCGCTCGACGAACTCGGTGGCCTTGGCCAGGTATTCCTGCTGAATCTCCAGCGCGCTGACCTCCTTGCCGGAGGCCAGCCGCACCTTGCGCCGGCCGGTGATGTCGTGCGACACCTCGCGGATCGCCCGGATCGGGTTCTCCAGCGACAGGTCGCGCATCACCACCCCGGCCTCGATCATCCGCAGCACGATGTCGGCGGAGCCGACCTTGAGCAGCGTGGTGACCTCGTTCATGTTGGAGTCGCCGACGATCACGTGCAGCCGGCGGTAGCGCTCGGCGTCGGCGTGCGGCTCGTCCCGGGTGTTGATGATCGGGCGGCTGCGGGTGGTCGCCGAGGAGACGCCCTCCCAGATGTGCTCGGCCCGCTGGGACAGGCAGTAGACCGCGCCGCGCGGGGTCTGCAGCACCTTGCCGGCGCCGCAGATCAGCTGCCGGGTGACCAGGAACGGGATCAGCACGTCGGCCAGCCGGCCGAACTCGCCGTGCCGGGACACCAGGTAGTTCTCGTGGCAGCCGTACGAGTTGCCGGCCGAGTCGGTGTTGTTCTTGAACAGGTAGATCTCGCCGGCGATGCCCTCGTCGTGCAGCCGCTTCTCGGCGTCGATGAGCAGCCCCTCGAGGATCCGCTCGCCGGCCCGGTCGTGGGCGACCAGGTCCACCACCGAGTCGCACTCCGGGGTGGCGTACTCCGGGTGGGAGCCCACGTCGAGGTAGAGCCGGGCGCCGTTGCGCAGGAAGACGTTGCTGGATCGCCCCCACGACACCACCCGGCGGAAGAGGTACCGGGCGACCTCGTCGGGGGACAACCGCCGCTGCCCCCGGTAGGTGCAGGTGACGCCGTACTCGGTCTCAAGCCCGAAGATTCGCCGGTCCATGGTGTGACATTAGCCGCCCGGAGGCCCCGTTCGTCACTGTCACCGCACTCATCGTGCGCTCCGGTCGATCAAATCCCGTCCGAGTGCGACATTCCGTCCGGCCCGATCCCGGCCACGAACGCCCGGCACTCGTCGTACCGGGGCAGCAGGCCGGTCCCGATCGCCTCGGCGAGGGTGGGCGCGGCCTCGTCCCGGGCGGACAGCTGCGGGGTCCCGGCCGGCCAGTCGATCGCCAGGTCCTCATCCAGCGGGTGCACCGCGTGCTCGCCGGTCGGGTTGTAGGTGGCCGAGCAGAGGTAGCTCAGCGTCGCGTCGTCGGTCAGCGCGCAGAAGCCGTGCCCCAGCCCCTCGGCGAGGTAGACCGCGCGGCGGTCGACGTCGTCCAGCCGGACGCCCTCCCAGCGGCCGAAGGTCGGCGAGCCGACCCGCAGGTCGACGATCACGTCGAGCACCGCGCCCCGCACGCAGCTGACGTACTTGGCCTGGCCGGGCGGGACGTCGGCGAAGTGGATGCCGCGCACCACGTCCTTCGCCGAGACCGACAGGTTGCCCTGGGCCAGCCACAGCGGGTGGCCGACCGCCTCGGCCAGCCGGTCGAAGCGGTACCACTCCATGAACATCCCGCGCGGGTCGCCGTGCTGCCGGGGGGAGACCTCCCAGGCGCCCTCGATGCTCAGCGGCCGGATCTTCACCGCGGGGCCTCCGACTCCAGCAGGCCGAGCAGGTAGTCGCCGTAGCCGCTCTTGGTCAGCGGCTCGGCCAGCTCGCGCAGCCGCGCGTCGTCGATCAGGCCGGCCCGCCAGGCCACCTCCTCGACGCAGCCGATCTTCATGCCCTGCCGCTCCTCGATCACCCGGACGAACTCGGCGGCCTGCATCATCGAGGTGAAGGTGCCGGTGTCCAGCCAGGCGGTGCCCCGGTCCAGCACGGTCACCGACAGCTCGCCGGCCGCCCGGTACGCCTCGTTCACCGCGGTGATCTCCAGCTCGCCGCGGGCGCTCGGGGTGAGCCCGCGGGCGATCTCGACCACCCGGTTGTCGTAGAAGTACAGCCCCGGCACCGCGTACCGGGACTTCGGCTTCTCCGGCTTCTCCTCGATCGACAGCACCCGGCCGTCGGCGTCGAAGTCGACCACGCCGTACGCCTCCGGGTTGGCCACCGGGTACGCGAACACCCGGCCGCCCACCAGCTCGGTGTTCGCGGCCAGCTGCGTGCCCAGGCCGGCGCCGTGGAAGATGTTGTCGCCGAGGATCAACGCCACCGAGTCGTCCCCGATGAAGTCGGCGCCGAGCACGAAGGCCTGCGCGATGCCCTCCGGGCGGGCCTGGGTGACGTACTCCAGGCGCAGCCCCCACTGGCTGCCGTCGCCGAGCAGCCGCTCGAACTGGGCCTGGTCCTCCGGGGTGGTGATCACCAGGATCTCCCGCACCCCGGACATCACCAGCGTGGACAGCGGGTAGTAGACCATCGGCTTGTCGAAGACCGGCATCAGCTGCTTGGACACGGCCCGGGTGATCGGCCACAGTCGGGAACCGGTGCCACCGGCAAGAAGGATTCCGCGCACGCCGGGAGCCTACCGGCAGCGCCCCGAACCGGACGTCGGGGTGCAGGTCCCCCGCCGGCCCGGACGGGTCGCGTACACTTCCGGTCCCGTGAGGATCCTCGTCACCGGCGGAGCCGGATTCATCGGGTCGGAGTACGTTCGCATGCTGCTGGGGGCGCCCCTCGGCGACGCCACGGGCGTTCCCGCGCTCGAACCGGCCGCGGTGACCGTGCTCGACAAGCTGACCTACTCGGGCAACCTGGCGAACCTCGCGCCGGTGCGCGACAACCCCCGGCTGCGCTTCGTCCAGGGCGACATCTGCGACCCGACGCTGGTCGACGAGGTGGTCGCCGGTCACGACGTGGTCGTGCACTTCGCGGCGGAATCGCACGTCGACCGCTCGATCGCCGGCGCCGCGCCGTTCGTCACCACCAACGTGCTGGGCACCCAGACCCTGCTGGACGCCGCGCTGCGGCACGGCACCGGCCGCTTCGTGCACGTCTCCACCGACGAGGTGTACGGCTCGATCGACGAAGGATCGTGGACGGAGACCTGGCCGCTCGCGCCGAACTCCCCCTACTCCGCCTCGAAGGCCGGCTCGGACCTGCTCGCCCTGGCGTACCACCGCACCCACGGCATGGACGTGGTGGTCACCCGCTGCTCGAACAACTACGGGCCGTACCAGTTCCCGGAGAAGGTCATCCCGCTGTTCGTGACCAACCTGCTCGACGGCGGCACCGTGCCGCTCTACGGCGACGGCGGCAACGTCCGGGACTGGCTGCACGTGCACGACCACTGCCGGGGCATCGCGCTGGCGCAGCTCAAGGGGCGCGCCGGCGAGGTCTACAACATCGGCGGCGGCACCGAGCTGAGCAACAAGGAGCTCACCGGCCGGTTGCTGGAGGCGTGCGGCGCCGACTGGGACCGGGTGGTCCCGGTCGCCGACCGCAAGGGCCACGACCGCCGCTACTCGCTGGACATCACCAAGATCAACAGCGAGCTGGGGTACGCCCCCAGCATCGACCTGGAGCGCGGCCTGGCCGAGACGGTGCAGTGGTACCGGGACAACCGGGCCTGGTGGGAGCCGCTGAAGGCGGCCCGAGCGGCATGACCCGCGTCCTCGTCACCGGCGCCGGTGGCATGCTCGGCCGGGACCTGCTGGCCGTGCTCGCCACCCGACCCGACCTGACCGTCACCGCCACCACCCGGGCCGAGCTCGACGTCACCGACGCCGACGCCGTCCGGGCCACCGTGGCCGGCCACGACGTGGTCTTCAACGCCACCGCCTGGACCGACGTCGACGGCGCCGAGCGGGCCGAGGCAGCGGCCACCGCGGTCAACGGGGACGCCGTGGCGCACCTCGCCCGCGCCTGCGCCGAGGCCGGCGCCCGACTGATCCACCTCTCCACCGACTACGTGTTCGCCGGCGACGCCACCAGCCCGTACCCCGAGGACGCGCCGACCGACCCGATCAACGCGTACGGCCGCAGCAAGCTCGCCGGCGAGCGGGCGGTCGCCGAGTTCCTGCCCGACACCGGCTACGTGGTGCGCACCGCCTGGCTCTACGGCGCGCACGGGCCCAACTTCGTGGCCACCATGCTGCGGCTGGCCGACCAGCGCGAACACCTCGACGTCGTCGACGACCAGCAGGGCCAGCCCACCTGGTCGTACGCCCTGGCCACCCAGCTGGTCGGGCTCGCCGACGCGGCGCTGGCCGGCCGGGCCCCGGCCGGGATCTACCACGGCACCTGCTCCGGCCACACCACCTGGTACGGCCTGGCCCGCGCCACCTTCACCCTGGCCGGCCTCGACCCGGACCGGGTCCGGCCCACCACCAGCGACCGGTTTCCCCGTCCGGCCGCGCGCCCGGCGTACAGTGTGCTAGGGCACGACCGCTGGGCCGCCGCGGGGCTGCCCCCGCTGCCGGACTGGCGTGACACGCTGTCCGACGCCTTCGACTCAGCCGCTCCACCCGCCCCGTGGAAGGTCGCATGAAGCTCACCCTGGTCACCGCACTGACCGGCCTGGTCCTGCTGGCCACCATCGTCGAGCTGTTGCGCCGACGACAGCTGCGCGAAAAGTACGGCATGCTCTGGCTCGGCGTGCTGGTCATCATCATTCCGCTGTCGCTGTTCCCCCGGCTGCTGGACAACGTCGCCGGCTTCTTCGGGGTGGTCTCCGGCGTCAGCCTGGTGCTGTTCCTCGGCATCGTCTTCCTGCTGCTGGTGTGCGTGCACCTGAGCTGGGAGGTCAGCGCGCTGGAGGAGGAGACCCGCACCCTCGCCGAGGACTTCGCCCTGCTCCGCGCCCAGGTGGACGCGGAACGGGCCGCCCGGATCGCCCCCGCCCGAGACGAACTGGTGTCCCACGATGGTTAACGGCAAGCGCACCCTGATCATCATCCCCGCGCTCAACGAGTCCGGCTCGATCGCCGACGTGGTCGGCGAGGTCCGCGGCGAGCTGCCCGGCGTCGACGTGCTGGTGGTCGACGACGGCTCCACCGACCGGACCGCCGCCGTGGCCGCCGCGGCCGGCGCCCGGGTCGCCAAGCTGCCGTACAACCTCGGCGTGGGCGGCGCCATGCGGCTGGGCTACCGGTACGCCCGGGACAACGACTACGACGTCGCCGTGCAGATCGACGCCGACGGGCAGCACGACCCCCGGTACGTGCCGAAGCTGATCGACCTGCTCGACGACAACGACCTGGTGATCGGCGCCCGGTTCGCCGGCGAGGGCGACTACAGCGTCCGCGGCCCCCGCCGCTGGGCGATGGTGATGCTCTCCGCGGTGCTGTCCAAGGTCGCCCGGACCAAGCTCACCGACACCACCTCCGGGTTCCGCGCCGCCAACCGACGGGTGATCGAGATGTTCGCTGGCTGGTACCCGGCCGAGTACCTCGGCGACACCGTGGAGACGCTGGTGCACACCGCCCGGCGCGGCTACCGGATCCGCCAGGTGCCGGTGGCCATGCGCAAGCGGATGGCCGGCACCCCCAGCCACTCCCCCGCCAAGGCCATGATCTACCTCGGTCGCGCCTTCGCGGTGCTCACGCTGGCGCTCATCCGCCGGTGATCCGCCGGCTGCTCAATCTCGTCCCACCCGGCACCCTCGCGGTCGGCGCCGGGCTGGCCCTGCTCGGGCTGGCCTCGTACGTCCACCTCGCGGTCGCCGGGCACAATTTGGCCAAGGCCGACTACTCCTCCCTGTCGGTGCTCTGGGCGATCGTCTTCACCCTCGGCATCGGCGTGTTCCTCCCCGTCGAGCAGGAGGTGGCCCGGGTGGTCGCCGGCCGGCGCACCCGGGGCCAGGCGGCCGGCCCGGTGCTCACCCGGGGCGCGATCCTGGCCGGCGCGGTCCTCGTGGTCATGGTGGGGGTCGTCCTCGCCCTGCACCGGCAGCTCACCGACCGGTTCTTCGCCGGCGACGACACCATGGTCACCGTGCTGATCGGCGCGCTCGCCGCCATGGCGGTCGCCTACACCACCCGCGGCGTGCTCTCCGGCCTCCAGCTCTTTCCCTGGTACGGCACCCAGCTCGGGGTCGACGGCGGCCTGCGGATCGCCATGGTCGCCCTGCTCGGCCTGACCGGCGTCACCGACCCGATCTGGTACGGCGTCGTGCTGGTCATCGCCCCGCTGCTCGGCGTGCTGGCCACCCTGCCGCCGGTGCTGCGCGCCATCGGCGGCGGCGTGCCGGTGGCCTGGCCGGCGCTGCTGCGCGGGCTCGGCCTACTCACCGTCTCCAGCCTGCTCTCCCAGGTCGTGGTGAACATCGGTGTGATCAACGTCCGGCTGCTCGACCCGTCCGACGAGACCACCGCCGGGGCGCTGCTGTCCGCGCTGGTGCTGGTGCGCATCCCGCTGTTCGTCTTCGCCTCGCTGCAGGCGTCCCTGCTGCCCGGCCTGGCCACCGCGGCCAGCAGCGACGACCTGACCGGGTTCCGCGCCCAGCTGCGCCGCGCGCTGGGGATCGTAACCGCGCTGGGCGTCCTCGGCGCCCTGGGCGCGGTGCTGCTCGGGCCCTGGCTGGTCCGCACCCTGTTCGACACCGCCGACGTGCTCGACCACGGCGACTTCGCCTGGCTGGCCGTCGCCACCCTCGCCTACCTCTGGGCGATGGTGCTCGGCCAGGGGCTGCTCGCCCTCGACCGGCACCGGTCCCAGGCCCTGGCCTGGGTCGTCGGGGTCGCCGCGCTGGCCGCGGTGACCGCGTACCCGGCGCCGCTGGCGCTGCGCGTCGAGCTCGGCTACGCCGTCGGTTCGGTGGTGGTGGCCGCCGTGATGGCCGTGCTGCTGCGCTCCGGCCCCCGCACCACCCCCACCACCCCCGCCCGGCCGGTCGACGAGGCCGTGGCGACCGGAGCGACCGGAGGCATCCGATGACCCGCCCGCTGGTTTCCGCGGTGATGCTGGCGTACGGCGCCGAGCCGTACCTGGTGGAGGGGGCCCGGGCCGTGCTCGCCTCCACCGACGTGGAGATCGAGCTGATCGTGGTGGACAACGGCTGCACCGGCGACGGCATCGACGTGGTCAAGGGCTTCCCCGGCGTCCGGGTGATCCGGCCCGAGGAGAACACCGGCTACTCCGGCGGCTGCCGGGTCGGCGCCGCCGAGGCGACCGGCGAGTGGCTCGCCTTCGTCAACTCCGACGCCATCGTCGCCCCCGACGCGCTCGCCAAGGTGGTCGCGGTGGCAGGCGTTCCGGGCGTCGGCGCCGCGATGGCCTCCATCCGGCTCGCCGAGAACCCCGAACTGATCAACACCTCCGGCAACCCGCTGCACTTCATGGGCCTGTCCTGGGCCGGCGGCAACGGCGAGCCGGCCAGCGCGCACGCCGTCCGCACCAGCGTGCCGTCGCTCAGCGGCTGCTGCTTCGTGATCAACCGGGAGCTGTGGCGCGAGCTGGACGGCTTCGCCGCCGAGTACTTCGCCTACCACGAGGACACCGAGCTGAGCCTGCGGCTCTGGCAGCGCGGCCTGCGCGCCGAGTACGTCCCGGACGCCGTGGTCGCCCACCACTACGAGTTCTCCCGCAACTCGCTCAAGCTCTACCTGGTCGAGCGGAACCGGCTGATCTCGCTGTTCACCGCGTACGAGACCCGGACGCTGGTGGTGCTCGCCCCGATGCTGCTGCTCACCGAGGCGGCCCTGCTGGTCGCCGCGCTGCTCGGCGGCTGGGGGCGGGAGAAGGCCCGCGGCTGGCGCTGGCTCTGGGACAACCGGGCCTGGCTGCGCGCCCGCCGCCGGCGGCTGCAGGCGGAGCGGACCGTCCCGGACGGCGTCATCGCCGAGCTGATGACCGCGAAGGTCGACGCCTCCAACGTCGAGTCGCCGCCCGGCATGAGCGCCTACAACGTCATCGCCGCCGGCTACTGGGCCCTGGCCCGGCCGCTGCTGCGCCGGCGCTGAGCCTGATCGAGGCCGCTCCGCTTGATCGGCGCCGCTGCGAAGCCGTCCGGCACGCCGGGCGCTCGGCGCTGCTCGGCGGGGCGAGCGGATGCCCGGCGCGGGGCCGGATCGCGCTCGATCCGGGACGCGGTGGCGTGGCCGCCGCATCCCGGATCGGGTCCCGCTACGCCGGTGGCGTCCCGTCCCGCTGGCCGCCCTCAAGGTCGGCCGAGCCGGCGGAGGTGGTGGGCTTGTGCGCCTCCTCGGTCGGCACGGTCGGGGTCTTCGCCCGACCACCGGCCGGTGCGGTGTCGGCCGACGAGTCACCGTCCAGCAGCGCGGTCAGCGCCGCCCCGGTCACCCGCCGGAACGTCCGCCCCACCCGCTGGCGGTCCAGCACCGCCACCTCGAGCTGGTTCGCGGCGATGGTCCTGGCCGCGCCGCCCTCGCCGCCGACGCTGCTCAGCGCCGACATGGCGACCTTGACCGCCTCGCTGAGCGACATCTCCGGCCGGTGCCGCTCCTTGAGCACGGCGGTGATCGCCTCGGCCTGGCCACCCATCGCCATCCGGCCCGGCTCGTCGTTGACCGAGCCGTCGTAGGTGATCCGGTACAGCTCGTCGTCATCCGCCGAGGCCCCGACCTGCGCCACGCAGATCTCCACCTCGAACGGCTTCGACTGCTCGGTGAAGATCGACCCCAGGGTCTGCGCGAACGCGTTCGCCAACGCCCGGCCGGTGACGTCGCGCCGGTCGTAGCTCAGGCCGTTCAGGTCGGCCATCCGCACCCCGGCCCGACGCAGGTTCTCGAACTCGTTGTAGCGGCCGACCGCGGCGAAGCCGATCCGGTCGTAGATCTCGCTGACCTTGTGCAGGGCGCTGGAGAGGTTCTCCGCGACGAAGAGCACCCCACCGGCATAGCTGAGGACCACCGCGCTGCGCCCCCGGGCCACGCCCTTGCGGGCCAGCTCGGAGCGGTCGCGCATGATCTGCTCGGGCGAGGCGTAGAACTGCATGGCCACGGCGGCGGTTCTCCTTGGTTCGCGGTGCGGGAGCTGGTGTCAGGGGGCGGAAGGACGGCGGTCAGCCGCCCGGGTTCTCCATCCGGCCGGCCACGACCGACTCGGCGATCGCCGCCGTCTCGGCGTCGGTGAGCCGGCGCGTGCCCTCGGCGGTCGCGGTCATCACCACCGGGTAGATCCGGCGGGTCAGGTCCGGGCCGCCGGTGGCGGTGTCGTCGTCGGCGGCGTCGTAGAGCGCCTCGACGGCCAGCCGGGTCGCGTCCTCGATCGAGACGCCGGCCCGGTAGCGCTTCTTCAGCGCGGACTTGGCGAACAGCGAGCCGGAGCCGATCGCGTCGTAGCCGGTCTCCTCGTAGGGGCCGCCGGTGACGTCGAAGCTGAAGATCCGGCCGGCCCGGGCCGGGTCGCTCGCGGCCAGGTCGAACCCGGCGAACAGCGGCACGACCGCGAGGCCCTGCATCGCCGCGCCCAGGTTGCCGCGGATCATCGAGGCCAGCCGGTTGGCCTTGCCGTCGAGCGAGAGCATCGCGCCCTCGATCTTCTCGTAGTGCTCCAGCTCCACCTGGAACAGTCGCATCAGCTCGATGCCGATGCCGGCGGTGCCGGCGATGCCGACCAGCGAGTACGCGTCCGCCGGGTGCACCTTCTCGATGTCACGCTGGGCGATCAGGTTGCCCATGGTGGCTCGCCGGTCGCCGGCCAGCACCACGCCGCCGGTGGCGGAGATGGCCACGATGGTGGTGGCGTGCGGCGCCAGGTCGGCGGCCATGCCCGGCGGCAACGGCCGGCGGCCGGGCAGCATCTCGGGAGCCACCCGGCTCAGGAACGTCGTGAAGGAGGACGTCCCCGCGTTGGTGAAAACATCTGGTAGACGCCCGGATGGATCAAAGCCCGCTGCCACGTGGTTCCTCTCAGGTACGTGATCGCCTCGGCCAGCCTCGTGGGACTGTCACGGAACTGACCGAGGCCGCCGTTGCAGTTGAAGCAGAGTATCCCGCGCACCCACCCGGTGCGATGATCGTGGTCCAGATGTTGCGGATCTTCCGCGCCGCAGATGGCGCAGACCCCGCCCTGCTCGGCGAGCAGCTCCTGGAACTCCTTCTCGCCGACGCCGTAGCGCCGGCGCAGGTGGTACTCGCGACTCCCGCCGTGCAACCGGAGTTTGCTCTCCTTGCCCTTCTCGTTGTGGCAGGGCTTGCAGTATCGGCCGTAGCCGCCCCGCCCCGACCGATTACGGGGAAAGTCGTCGAGCGCTTTCGTCTCACCGCACGCCGGGCAGCGGCGGTGACCGTTCGGGACCGCCGGCAGCTCGCGGACCTCCCGACCGTGCTTCGTCCTCAGCCGCTTGGCGTAGCTCGCCTTGGAACGCAGGTTGAAGCATGTCTTGCAGTAGCTGCCGCGACCGTCCGGCCGGCGACTGTTCATGCAGAACTCATCGAGCGGCTTCCACTCGTCGCAGTCCCGGCAACGACGGCGTCCGTCTCGATCATCGAGCGGTTTAGGCATGTCCGATTTGCCCAACTATGCCCTATTGGCCCCCTTTTTGAACGTAGCCTCTCACAAATTCCTCGGCGTTCTCCTCCAGGACGGAGTCGATCTCGTCGAGCAGGTCGTCGACGTCCTCGGTGATCTCGGCGTGCCGCTCGGCAACCTCGGGGTTGGCCTGCGCGGTGACGTCCTCGACCTCTTCGCCCTGGGTCGACTTGTTGGACTGGGTCTGACCACCCTCTTGCGTCGCCATCTGGTGCCTCCTCCACGATCACGATCGCCTGCGACGAACTTACCTCGCCGGAGCGACGAAAAGCCCGCCGCACGCCGGGTTCCGGCGTACGACGGGCTTCGATCGGCGACGCTCAGCCGCCGGTCAGCGTCTCCAGCAGGTCCTTGGCCGTGTCGCAGCGGTCGAAGAGCGCGCCGACGTGCGCCCGGGTGCCGCGCTCCGGCTCCATCATCGGCACCCGCACCAGCGACTCCCGGCCGATGTCGAAGATGACCGAGTCCCAGCTCGCCGCCACCACCTCGGAGGCGTACTGGGCCAGGCAGCGGCCCCGGAAGTAGGCCCGGGTGTCCTCCGGCGGCTCGGTCATCGCCCGCCGGGTCTGCTCGTCGTCGAGCAGCGTCTTCATCGAGCCGCGGGAGACCAGCCGGTGGTAGAGGCCCTTCTCCGGCCGTACGTCGGAGTACTGCAGGTCGACCAGCTGCAGCTTGTGCGAGCCCCAGCCCAGCTTCTCGCGCTCCCGGTAGCCCTCCAGCAGCCGCAGCTTGGCCACCCAGTCCAGTTCGTCGGCGCACTCGAAGGCGTCCCGGCCGAGCCGGTCCAGCACGCTCTCCCAGCGGTCGAGCACGTCGAGCGTCTGCGCGTCGGCGTCGCCGCCGTACCGCTGGTCCACGAAGGACCGGACCCGCTCCAGGTATGCCCACTGCACGTCCAGGGCGGTGAGCTTCCGGCCGTCACGCATCCGCATCAGGTGCTTCAGGGACGGGTCGTGGCTGACCGCGCGCAGCTCGCTGACCGGGTCGGCGATGCCCAGGTCGGGGCCGAGCGCCTTCTCCTCGATCATGGTGAGGATCAGCGCGGTGGTGCCCACCTTGAGGTAGGTGGAGATCTCGGAGAGGTTGGCGTCGCCGATGATGACGTGCAGCCGGCGGTACTTGTCGGCGTCGGCGTGCGGCTCGTCCCGGGTGTTGATGATCGGCCGCTTGAGGGTGGTCTCCAGGCCGACCTCGACCTCGAAGAAGTCGGCGCGCTGGGAGATCTGGAAGCCGCTCTGCCCGCCGTCCTGGCCGATGCCGACCCGGCCGGCGCCGCAGACGATCTGCCGGGTGACGAAGAACGGCGTCAGGTACGCCACGATGTCGGCGAACGGGGTCTGCCGCCGCATCAGGTAGTTCTCGTGGGAGCCGTAGCTGGCCCCCTTGTTGTCGGTGTTGTTCTTGTAGAGGTGGATCGGGTGGGTGCCGGGGATGGTGGCGGCCCGCCGGGAGGCCTCGGCCATCACCCGCTCCCCCGCCTTGTCCCAGCGCACGATGTCGAGGGGGTTGGTCACCTCGGGCGTGGAATATTCCGGGTGCGCGTGGTCGACGTAGAGCCGGGCGCCGTTGGTGAGTATCACGTTGGCCAGGCCGAGGTCCTCGTCGGCGAGCGCCTCGGCCGGGTCGTACGCGGCGCCGGAGTAGGTGAAGCCGCGGGCGTCGCGCAGCGGCGACTCCTCCTCGTAGTCCCATCTGGCCCGGCCGCCGCGGTTGAGCTCGGGGCGCGCTCCGTACGCGTTGACCACCTGGGACGAGGTGACCATCGGGTTGGCTCCGGCCTGGCCGGGCACGGAGATCCCGTACTCGACCTCGGTGCCCATGATCCTTCTGACGCTCATCGACCTACCTGCTTCGCTCGCCTCACCCGGTCCGCCGTCACGTCGAGCGTAGTCGCCGTCACCGGGGAAGGGGGCACGCCGGCACAGCGGGGGCGGGTGTCGCGGGTGGTCCGGCGGGTCGCGGGGTGGCCGGCGGCGGGTCGGACGGCAGTACGTCGCACTCCGGCACGGCGACGGTGACGACGCTGACCCGGTGCCGTAGCAGTGGATCGGCCTTGAGCAGCCGGGCGAGCCGCCGCTCGGCGCTCGGGTCGGCGGCGACGAAGCGGATCGGGCCGGGTACCCGGCGCGCCACCAGTTCGGTCCGGTCCGGTGCCGCGAACGGCAGCCCGTAGATGCCGGCCTCGGTGCGGGCGGTGGTGCCCTGCAGGGTGCTGAGGCAGAGGGATTCGACGTAGCCGCGGTAGGGGCCGCGGTCGAGCACGATGGTGGTGGTGCCGGGCAGGTCGGGGTAGCGCCGCCGGGCTTCGGCGCAGACCCAGGCCACTCTGGACGGCAGGGTGAGGTCCTGGTGGATCCACTGCTGGGCCCAGGTCTTCCGGTCGACCAGCAGCAGGCTGGGGTGCCACCCGGTCACCCCGCACAGGGCCACGGCGGTGGTGGCGGTGACCGCGCCGGCGAGCACCGCGGCGACGGTGCCGGCGACGCCGCGGGCACGGCGACCGCCCGGGGGTACGGGCAGCAGCCGGACCACCCCGGCGGCGCCGACGATCAGCAGCGCGGTGGCGAGGTGGGCGGCCTTGTTGAAGTAGTAGCCGGGCGGCACGTCGGCGGAGGTGTCGACCTGAGCGATGGCCAGCGGCAGCGCGGCGCCCACGACGCAGACCAGCAGCAGCCGCCGCCAGGTGCGATCGGCGCGCCGGATCTGGACCAGCAGGGCGACGGCGACGATGCCGCCCAGCCAGACGAGTGCCCGCCAGGCCTCGGTGACCTGGCCGGCGCCGATGGTCAGTGCCTCGGCCTGCCCGGCGCGCAGCACCCCCAGCAGCGGCGCGACCAGGGCGAGGGTCGCGGCGGCGAGACCGGTGACGGTGACGCTGATCCAGCGGCGCAGCGCCTCCCGCCAGTGCCCGACAAGCCAGCAGAGCGCCAGCACGGCGGCGCACGGGAGGAACAGGTAGTAGCTGAACCCGATCGCGGCGAGCAGGGCGCCGAGCAGCAGGGCCTGTTCCCGGGTGCCCGCCAGCGGCCGCGCCACCAGGGCGGCGAGCAGCACGGTGAGGGCGAGGCCGAACACCTCGGTGGGGTATCCGGCGATGATCAGCCGGGGCAGCTGGGTGCCCAGGACGAGGGAGCCGACGATCACGGTGAGGACGGTGCGGTGCAGCGGGTGCAGCGGCCCGGCGACCCGGTGCGCGGCCCAGAGCAGGGCGAGCACGAGCAGCCCGAAGCTGGCGAGGCACCAGCCGGCGTAGTGGCCGATGCCGGCGGCGCCGCGCGGCCCGGCGCCGGTGGGGCCGAGGAAGCCGTCGAGCAGGGCGGTGACCAGGTGCCAGCCCTGCGGGTAGTAGACCAGTTGGGTGATGACCTGGTCGCGGGCGCCGGCGGGGTCGACGAAGGCGTAGCCGCCGAGCCGCCCGATGGCGTCGAAGAGCGCGAGGTGCCGCCAGTTGTCCTCACCGCGCCCCATGATGGTGAGCTGGTCGGCGAGGTCAGCGGCGCGCAGCCACGGCTGGCCGAGGTAGGTCACCGCGGCCGCGGTGCCGGCGACGGGGAACAGGTCGGGCCAGCCGGGACGGGGCAGCCGTGGGCGGCGGCGGGTGGCCGCGGCGGCCAGCGCCAGCAGGGTGAGGGCGAGGCCGGTGACCGGCACCGGCCGGATCCCCCACGGCCAGGTGGTGAAGAGCAGGCCGGCGGCGGTGGCGGCGCCGAGCAGTAGCGCGAGGGCGAGCACCAGCCGGTCGAGCAGGGTGCGCCCGCCGCGCAGCAGGCTGGCGGTGACCAGCAGAACGATGGGTGGCAGCAGCCGGTCGGCGTGCGCCGCGTGCGCGGCGAGCGGCCCTAACCAGGCCGCGACCAGGGCGGCGGCCAGCAGCGGTACCCGGCGGGGGCGGCGCGGCGCGGGCGGCGCCGCGGCGTCCGCCGGGAGGCTCGGCGGGACGGCGACGGTGAGCTCGGAGGGCACGCGGATCCTTGGCGGTTGACCAGTGCAATGCCCGAATTATACCGAAGGGTGCGGTTGGGAACCCGCCGGACGCGCGGTGCCGCGCTCGTCACCGGACGGCGGGTACGAGCGGGCCCGCGGCGCGTCGCGCCGCGGGCCCGGGTCGTCGGTGCGTCAGAGGTACTGACCGGTGTTGCTGGCCGTCTCGATGGAGCGGCCGGCCTCGGCACCCTTGCCGCCGGAGACGAGCGTACGGATGTAGACGATCCGCTCGCCCTTCTTGCCGGAGATCCGGGCCCAGTCGTCGGGGTTGGTGGTGTTGGGCAGGTCCTCGTTCTCGCGGAACTCGTCGACGCACGAGTCGAGCAGGTGCTGCAGTCGCAGTCCCTTGCGCCCGGAGGTGAGGAACTCCTTGATGGCCATCTTCTTGGCCCGGTCGACGATGTTCTGGATCATGGCGCCGGAGTTGAAGTCCTTGAAGTAGAGGACCTCCTTGTCGCCGTTGGCGTAGGTCACCTCGAGGAAGCGGTTCTCCTCGGTCTCCGAGTACATCCGCAGCACGGTCGCGTCGATCATCGCGGCTACGGTGGCCTGGGCGTCGCCGCCGTGCTCGGTCAAGTCGTCCGGGTGCAGGGGCAGCCCGGAGAGGATGTACTTGGAGAAGATGTCCTTGGCCGCCTCGGCGTCCGGCCGCTCGATCTTGATCTTCACGTCGAGCCGGCCGGGGCGCAGGATGGCCGGGTCGATCATGTCCTCCCGGTTGGAGGCGCCGATCACGATCACGTTCTCCAGGCCCTCGACACCGTCGATCTCGCTGAGCAGCTGCGGAACGATGGTGTTCTCCACGTCGGAGGAGACGCCGGAGCCACGGGTCCGGAAGATCGAGTCCATCTCGTCGAAGAACACGATCACCGGGGTGCCCTCGCCGGCCTTCTCCCGCGCCCGCTGGAAGATCAGCCGGATGTGCCGCTCGGTCTCGCCGACGTACTTGTTGAGCAGCTCCGGGCCCTTGATGTTGAGGAAGAAGCTGGTGTGCCGCTCCTTGCCCTCGCGCTCGGCGATCTTCTTGGCCAGCGAGTTCGCCACCGCCTTGGCGATGAGCGTCTTTCCGCAGCCGGGCGGACCGTAAAGCAGGATGCCCTTCGGCGGCCGGAGCTGGTGCTCGCGGAACAGGTCTGCGTGCAGGAAGGGCAGCTCGACCGCGTCGCGGATCTGCTCGATCTGCGAGTGGAGGCCGCCGATGTCGGTGTAGTCGACGTCGGGCACCTCCTCCAGGACGAGCTCCTCGACCTCGCTCTTCGGGATCCGCTCGTACGCGTACGCCGAGCGGGGCTCGATCATGAGCGAGTCGCCGGCCCTGATCGGCGCGCCGATCAGGGTGTCGGCCAGGTGCACGATCCGTTCCTCGTCGGAGTGGGAGACCACCAGCGCCCGGTCACCCGGGGCGCCGTCGGTCCCGACCAGGATCTCCTTGAGCATCACCACCTCGCCGACCCGCTCGTAACCGAACGCGTCCACGATGTTGAGCGCGTCGTTGAGCAGGACCTCCTGGCCGCGCCGAAGCTCCTCGGCGTCCAGTGAGGGCGACACGGCGACCCGGAGCTTGCGCCCACCGGTGAAGATGTCCACCGTGCCGTCGTCGTGCCGAGCGAGAAAGACGCCGTAGCCGCTGGGCGGCTGGGCGAGCCGGTCGATCTCCTCCTTGAGCGTCACGATCTGCGCGCGAGCCTCCTTGAGGGTGCTCACCAGCCGATCGTTGTTCTCCGTGAGCCGCGCCAACTGTGCCTGGGTGGCCGCCAGCCGCTCTTCGAGCTGCCGGACGTGTCGGGGGCTCTCGGTCAACTTGCGCCGCACCAGAGCGAGTTCCTCTTGAAGGAACGCGACCTGCGTGGAGAGATCGTGGGCCTCCTTCTCCCACCGTGCGGCGCGCGAGTCCGCGTCGTCGCTGCGTGCCACGTCCCACCTCCCCGGGGGGCTTGAACGTTCTGCCCTAACACTAGCCGCTATGAGGCCGATTCGGTCCCGTGCAACACCCTCGTCACCGAACCTTGATCGCCAAGGGTGGCCCCGGGGGCTGGTCCGGGCGTTCGGGTACCGTCGAGGCGTGGGACGGGAGAACATGGGGGGTGCACCGGTGGCCGAGGTCGCGACCGACCAGTTGCAGGTCTGGGTGGACCAGGATCTCTGCACGGGCGACGGGCTGTGCGTGCAGTACGCGCCCGAGGTATTCGAGTTCGATGTCGACGGCCTGGCGTACGTCAAGGGCGTCGACGGCGAGCTGCGGCTCGCCCCGGGCAGCCGGGTGGACGTGCCGGAGCACCTGCGGCTCGAGGTGATCGACTCGGCCAAGGAGTGCCCGGGCGACTGCATCCACGTGGTGCGGGGCAGCGACGGCGTCGAGGTCGCCGGCCCCGAGGCCGACGACTGACCCCGGCGCCGGCCTCAGAGCAGCGGCCGGCCGACCACCGAGGCGACCAGCCGGGCGAACTCCTCCAGCCGGGCGATCTGGCCGGCCCCGCCGTCGTCCAGCGTCTTGCCGAAGCGCAGCGCGTCGTGCCGCGGGGCGCCGACGATCTCGTCGCCGGGCGGCGCCTCGTCCAGCGAGGTGAGCAGCAGGTAGACGTCGATGCTGTCGACCCGCACCTCGCCGCTGTCGGCCCGGGTCAGCCGCCGCCGGCAGCCGACCTCGGTGACCGTGGAGACCGGCACCACCCGCAGCGACGAGGTCATCGAGCCGGGCGGCCCCTCCCCCGGCGGGACGTCCTCGCCGTGCCACAGCACCAGCCGGCTGCCGTCGCAGACGACGACCTCCTGCCACACCCCATTGACCTCGTTGACGAAGCGTTCCAGGGTGAAGCCGAGCACCGACGCGCCGCGCAGCACCCCGCCGAGCGCCTCCAGGGCGATGTCCGGATCGCGCAGGTAGGCCCGCGCGGCCGACTCCAGGTCCTGGTAGGGGGACCAGTCCGGGAACACGGCCGGCAGGTCGCCGCCCCCGAACCCTGGCCGACTCATGCCACCTCCACCAGGTCGCGCCGCCCCCCGCGGGCCGGCGGGATCCGTCCGCTCACGTCCCGCCGCCGGCGTGCCGTGGTCACGGCAGGTCCACCCCGTCCGCGGCCGGCGGCGTCGCGGCGGCCTGGGCGGCCGCCGCCTCGCGGGCCGCGGCCGCCTCGCGCAGCGCCTGCTTGCGCTCCGCGTACGCCTCGGCGCCCTTGCTGGGCTTGCGACGCCGGGGCGGGGCGGTGACCCCGGGAGCGAGCTTACGCGCGGAGACCAGGAACGCGGTGTGCGCGATCATCCGGTGGTCCGGCCGGACCGCCAGCCCCTCGGCGTGCCAGTCGCGCACCAGCGACTCCCAGGCCCGCGGCTCGGTCCAGCCGCCCCGCTCGCGCAGCGCCTCGACCAGCTCGGACAGCTGCGGGGTGGTCGCCACGTAACCGATGAACACGCCGCCCGGCACCAGCGCCCGCTCGACCATGTCGAGGGTCTCCCAGGGGGTGAGCATGTCCAGGATGATCCGGTCGAAGCCGGTCTCCCGGCAGTCGGCCACGTCGCCGACGTGCAGCTGCCAGGCCGGGTGCGGGGCGCCGAAGAACGCCTCCACGTTGCGCCGGGCGATCTGGGCGAAGTCGTCGCGCAGCTCGTACGAGTGCAGCTCGCCGGCGGTGCCGACGGCGCGCAGCAGCGAGCAGCTCAGCGCGCCGGAGCCCGCGCCGGCCTCAAGCACCTTGGCACCGGGGAAGATGTCGCCCATCGCGACGATCTGCGCCGCGTCCTTCGGGTAGATGACCTGCGCGCCGCGCGGCATGGACAGCACGTAGTCCGACAGCAGCGGCCGCAGCGCCAGGAACGCCGTTCCGCCACCGGTGGTGGTGACCACGCTGCCGTCCGGCTGCCCGATCAGCGCCTCGTGCTTGAGGATGCCGCGGTGGGTGTGGAACTCCTTGCCGGGCTCCAGCACCACCGTGTGCATCCGGCCCTTGGGGTCGGTCAGCTGCACCCGGTCGCCGGGCCGGAACGGCCCCCGGTGCACCGGGGGAAGCTCCGGGACGGCGGCGGGCGCCGGCGCGTCGGGGTCGGCCGGGAGGGTGGGATGTGCTGCGGTCACCTGTTCATCTTCCGTGTGGGTTCGAGGAGCTGAGCGAGATCCGCGATGTGCAGAACGCCCACGACATCTTCGCCTGACGTCACCACGTACTGCGCGCCCGGGTGGTCCTGGACGGCCGCCATCACCCGCTCGCCGTCCGACCCGGCCACCAGGGTGGGCAGCCCGGCGAGCGGCCGGGCCACCGCGTCCACCGCCGTCCAGGGCCGGCGCTCGGCCGGTACGGCCCCGGCCCGAGCCGGGTCGACCAGGGCGACCGGGCGACCGGCGCCGTCGAGCACGGTCACCGCGGCCCCGGGCGGCCCGGCGGCCGCCTGCCGCCGCTGCGCCTCGGCCAGCGGGGTGCCGGTGGGCACGCCAAGGACCGGGCGGGCCAGCCGGGCCAGGTCGATCAGCGGCACCCGGCGGCCGATCCGGGCGTACCGGACGGACTGCCCGGCGCCCCGCCACAGGGTCACCGCGACCAGCAGCATCAGCGGCAGCATCAACGGCACCAGCAGGCGCTGCAGGGTGAGCCAGCCGGCGAGGGCGGCGGTGCCCACCGCGACGGCGCGCCCCACCCAGCCGGCCACCTCGGTCGCCCGGTGCCGGTCCCGGGTGAGCGCCCACACCACCGCGCGCAGCGCCCGGCCGCCGTCCAGCGGCAGCCCGGGCAGGACGTTGAACAGCGCCACGATCACGTTGCTCAGCGCCAGCTGGAGGGCGAGCTGGTGGGCCAGGGTGTGCGGGGGCAGCGCCAGGGTCGCGGCGACGGCCAGCCCGCCGAGCACCGCGGAGACGGCCGGGCCGGCCAGCGAGACGAGCAGGTCGATCCGCGGGGTCGGGGCGTCCCGGTCCATCTCGGTGTACCCGCCGAGCAGCTCCAGGGTGATCCCGCGCACACCGATGCCGTACCGGCGGGCGGTCAGCGCGTGGCCGAGCTCGTGCAGCAGCACCGAGCCCAGCAGCGAGACCATGAACCCCAGGCCGATCAGGTAGCCGCCCAGCGGCGGCAGGCCGAGCCGGTGCCGGGCGAACTCGGCGTACACCACGGTGACCAGCAGGGTCAGCAGCAGCATCGACACGTTGAGGTGCAGCGGCACCCCGAACACCCGGCCGACGGTCAGGCCGGTACGCCGGCCGGGCCGGGCGGGCCGGCGCGGCGCGCGGCTGCGGGGTTCCATCGGGACGATGCTACGCGGTGGGAGATCACGCTCCGGAGCGGCGACGGCGGCGCTGTCACACCGGTGACCTAACCTTCCGGACATGACGGCGGAACCGGTGATCGACCAGCAGAATCCTCCGGCGGCGCCACCCGCCACGATCCGGGCGTCGCTGTCGCCGTCCCGGGCGGCGGATTTCAAGACGTGCCCCCTGCTCTACCGGTTCCGCAGCATCGATCGGCTGCCCGAGCGGCCCACCCCGGAGCAGGCCCGGGGCACGCTGGTGCACGCGGTGCTGGAGCGGCTGTTCGACCTGCCGGCGGCCGGCCGCACCCCGGACGCGGCCGGCGACCTGGTCGCCCCGCAGTGGGACCGGCTCGTCACCGAGCAGCCGGAGCTGGCCGGCCTGTTCGACCCGGGCGACGCGGCCGGCACCGCCGAGTTCCTCCGCTCGGCCGCCGCCTTGTTGCAGGGTTACTTCGCGGTGGAGGACCCGCGCCGGCTGGAGCCGGCCGAGAGGGAGAGCCTGATCGCCGCGGTCGTCGACGACGAGCTGCTGATCCGCGGCTACCTCGACCGGCTCGACGTGGCACCCGACGGGGCGCTGCGGGTGGTCGACTACAAGACCGGAGGGGCGCCGCGGGAGGCCTTCGAGGCGCGGGCGCTGTTCCAGCTGAAGTTCTACGCGCTGGTGCTGTGGCGCACCCGGGGGGTGGTGCCGCGGGTGCTGCGGCTGCTCTACCTCAAGGACGCCGAGGTCTGCGACTACTCCCCCGACGCCGACGAGCTGGTGCGCTTCGAGCGCACCGTGGTGGCGCTGTGGCGGGCGATCGAGCAGGCCACCGAGCGGCAGGACTTCCGGCCGAAGCCGAGCCGGCTCTGCGACTGGTGCAGCCACCAGGCGCTCTGCCCCACCTTCGGCGGCACCCCACCGCCGTTCCCCGACCGGTCGGCCGCGCCGGATCCGCTGCGCGACTCCCGCTCCGCCCCGGCCGTGCCGGGCGCCGACGAGTGACCGGCCCCGGGTCGCGAACCTGATCGGCGGCGCCGGCGTAGCCCTCCTTCCGTCGCGACCCGGCGCACATCGGCCCGGTGCCCACCCGCGGCGCCGGCCCGCCACCCGAACCGGTCGTCCACCCGTCCGTCCCGGGGCGTAGCCCGCACCACCGCGGCTGCGCCGTGAGGCGTACCCGAATGTTCGCCGGCTGGCCGACGGCGGCGTTGCCCTTCTCACCTACCGTGACGTAAGGCGGCGCGGCGGGGTTGACCATGACGTGGCGTCAGGTGATCAGGTCGTCCCGGACGGCGGGAATCACGCTGGACCGTCCGCCGACTCAGGGACAACCCTGAGCCGGGCTCCGGGCGACCCGCAGCGGAAAGTCCGCAACGGATCAGCCGGGAGGCGGACGGATCCGGGGCGGACGGCACGGAGGATGGAACAGAACTCACCGGCCAGCGGGGGCGGTGAGGGCTATCGGCACGCGACGGAAGAGGTAGATGACGTGACCGCGACGGTAGGCCGGCAGGCGCAGGCCGCGGCCCGGGCGAACGACGTGTGGAAGGTGTACGGCAGCGGCGAGGCGCAGGTCGTCGCGCTGCGAGGGGTCAGCGCCGAGTTCGAGCGCGGCCGGTTCACGGCGATCATGGGCCCGTCCGGCTCCGGCAAGTCGACGCTGATGCACTGCCTCGCCGGGCTGGACTCGGTCACCCGGGGCACCGTGTCGATCGGCGAGACCACGGTGACCGGGCTGGGCGACTCGGGCCTGACGAAGCTGCGCCGGGACAAGGTCGGCTTCATCTTCCAGCAGTTCAACCTGCTGCCCACGCTGACCGCCCACGAGAACATCGTGCTGCCGCTGTCCATCGCCGGCCGCAAGCCCGACCCGGCCTGGTACGACACGGTGATCGACACGGTCGGTCTGAAGGACCGGCTGGGGCACCGGCCGGCGCAGCTGTCCGGTGGCCAGCAGCAGCGGGTCGCCTGCGCCCGGGCGCTGGTCTCCCGCCCCGAGGTGATCTTCGCCGACGAGCCGACCGGCAACCTGGACTCCCGCTCCGGCGCGGAGGTGCTGAACTTCCTGCGCAGCTCCGTCCGCGAGCACGGCCAGACCATCGTGATGGTCACCCACGACCCGACCGCCGCCGCGTACGCCGACCGGGTGGTCTTCCTGGCCGACGGGCAGATCGTCTCGGAGCTGGTCGAGCCGACCGCCGACACCGTGCTGGACACCATGAAGAAGCTGGACGCGCCGGCCGAGGTGACCCGCTGATGTTCCGGGCCACGCTCAAGAGCCTGCTGGCGCGCAAGGTACGGCTGCTGCTGTCCGGTCTGGCGGTGGTGCTCGGGGTCATGTTCGTCTCCGGCGCGTTCGTGCTCACCGACACCCTCGGCCGGTCGTTCGACGCGGTCTTCGCCGACGGGTTCTCCGACATCGACGTCAACGTGCAGGCCAAGCCCAAGCTCGACGAGTCCCAGGGCGGGCAGGTGCCGACGCCGGTGCCGGCCGGCCTGGTGGAGCGGATCCGCCAGGTGGACGGGGTGGCGGAGGTGACCGGCCGGGTCAACGCCGACGGCGCCCGGCTGATCGGCAGCAACGGCAAGGTGGTGAGCTCCTTCGGGCCGCCGCAGCTGGGTGAGAACTGGGTCGGCCAGAGCGACCTGGTGCAGCTGCGCTCGGGTCGGGAGCCGAAGGCCGACGACGAGATCGTGGTCAACCAGGCGCTCGCCGACGCCGCCAAGGTCAAGGTGGGCGACCGGGTGGGCGTGCTCACCCTGGAGCCGAAGAAGCAGTTCACCCTGGTCGGGATCTTCGGCTACAGCGGCGACCGGACGTCGATCGGCGGGGCGAACGAGGTGGCCTTCACCACCCCGGTCGCCCAGCGGCTGATGCTCGGCAAGGCCGACACCTTCACCAGCGTCATCGTCCGGGCCGCCGACGGGGTGACCCCGGCGGCGCTGCGGGACGACGTCGCTGGCGCGCTCGGCGGCGACTACCAGGTCAAGACCGGCGAGCAGTCGGCCGACGACGCGGCGGCCGGCCTGAAGGAGGGGCTGTCCTTCTTCAACAAGATCCTGCTCGGCTTCGCCGCGGTGGCGCTGCTGGTCGGCACGTTCCTGATCCTGAACACCTTCTCGATCATCGTGGCCCAGCGGACCCGGGAGCTGGCGCTGATGCGGGCGATCGGCGCCAGCGGCCGGCAGATCATCGGCTCGGTGGTGCTGGAGGCCGTGCTGGTGGGCCTGATCGCCTCGGTGCTGGGGCTGGCCGCCGGGATCGGCGTGGGCGCGCTGCTGGCGTACCTGTTCGGGAAGCTGGCCGGCGGGCTCGCCCTGGCCGGCGTCGGGGTGCCGCCGGCGGCGGTGATCGGCGCCTTCGCGGTCGGCCTGGTGATCACGGTGGTGGCGGCGTTGCTGCCAGCGCTGCGGGCGTCCCGGATTCCGCCGATCGCGGCGATGCAGGACGTGGCCACGCCGGACCGACCGCTGACCAAGATCACGGTGGCCGGGGGCATCGTCACCGCGATCGGCGGCGGGTTGTTGTTCCTCGGGCTCAGCGGCAACGCCGGCGGCAACACGCTCGCCACCATCCTGGGCGGCGTGCTGTTCGCCTTCATCGGGGTGGCGCTGCTGACCCCGCTGATCAGCAAGCCGGTGGTGGCGCTGCTCGGCGCGGTGTTCGCCTGGTCGGTGCCGGGCAAGCTGGGCCGGCTGAACTCCGGCCGCAACCCGCGCCGCACGGCGATCACCGCCGCCGCCCTGATGGTCGGCATCGCCCTGGTCACCGGGGTGACGGTGATCCTGGACTCGGCGAAGGGCAGCATCGGTGCGCTGGCCGAGGACACCATCAAGGCGGAGCTGGTGATCGCCGGGGCGCAGAGCGGCCCCCGGCCGCCGAGCTTCGACCCGGCGGTGCTGGACAGGGCCGCCGCCATTCCCGGGGTCCAGCTGGTCGACGGCGAGTACGGCGACCTGGCCAAGATCGACGGGACCACCACCTTCGCCGGGGCGAGCAGCAACGTGGCCGCGTTGCAGCGGATCTTCGGCGCGCAGCGCTCCGCCGGCGACATCGGCCGGCTCGGGCCCGGCCAGATGCTGGCCAGCTCGGACACCGCCAAGGACCGCAACTGGTCGGTCGGCTCCCAGGTGTCGGTGCAGCTGGCCCGGGGTGAGGCGCAGCGCTACACCATCACCGGCATCTACCAAAGTTCCGAGTTCACCAACCCGGTGCTGCTGCCCGGCTCGGCGGTGAAGGACTTCGCGATTCCGCAGCCGACCCAGGGGTTCATCCAGCTGGCCCCGGGCGCCAAGGTCGCCGACGTGCAGCCCCGGGTGGAGACGCTGCTGGCCGACTCGCCTGAGGTGTCGGTGGCCGACCGGGGCGCGTTCATCAAGCAGCAGACCAGCCAGCTGGACACCCCGCTGCGGATGATCCAGATCCTGCTGGCGCTGGCCATCGTGATCGCGGTGCTGGGCATCATCAACACGCTGGCCCTGTCGGTGCTGGAGCGCACCCGGGAGCTGGGCCTGCTGCGGGCGATCGGGCTGCGCCGGGCGCAGACCATGCGGATGATCACCGTCGAGGCGGTGGTGATCTCGGTCTTCGGGGCGCTGCTCGGCGTGGCGGTCGGCACCGGGCTCGGCGCCGCGGTGGTCCGCGCCCTCAAGGACGACGGCATCACCGACCTGCGGCTGCCCTGGGGGCAGATGGCGCTGTTCCTGGTGCTCTCCGCGGTCATCGGGGTGATCGCGGCGGTGCTGCCCGCGGTGCGGGCGGCCCGAATCAACGTGCTGGGCGCCATCGCCCACGAGTGAGCCGCGCCGCGACGGCCCCCGCCACCGACCGGTGCGGGGGCCGTCGCGCGTCAGGCCGGCGGCTCGCCGAGCAGCGCGGCCAGCAGCTCCAGGTCCGCGGCGGTCAGGCTCGCCACCTGGTGTACGCCGTCGGCCGTCGGAATCGGCGCCTCCAGCGGTACGGCGAGCACCGCCGCGCCCGCGGCGAGCGCGCTGGCCACCCCGGTCGGCGAGTCCTCGATCGCCACGCACCGCTCGATCGGCACGCCCAGCAGCCGGGCGGCGGTCAGGTACGGCTCGGGGTGCGGTTTGGTGGCGTCCACCTCGTCGCCGCAGACCACCGCGTCGAAGCTGTCCCGGCCCAGGGTGTCCAGGGCGATCTCCACCAGCGGCCGGCCGCTGGAGGTGACCAGCGCGGTCGGGATGCCGGCCGCGCGTACCGCCTTGAGCAGGGCGGACGCGCCCGGCCGCCAGCTCAGGCCGGTGCGGAACAGGGTCAGGATGCGGGCGTTGATCCAGGCGGCGCTCGCCTCCGGGTCGCGTTCCGGCTGGCCCAGGTCGTCGTGCAGGATTCGCATCGAGTCGGCCATGCTGGTGCCGACGATCGCCTGGCGGGCGGCGCCGGACAGGGTGCCGCCGTACTCGGCGGCCAGCTCCTGGAGCGCGACGTCCCAGAGCTTCTCGCTGTCGACCAGGGTGCCGTCCATGTCGAAGAGCACGGCGGCGGGGTGTGGGCTGCTCAGCGGATCCTCCCGGGGTATGGCGGCTGCCGGCGATCCTGCCAGCCAGGTGCGGGCGCGCCGGTTCCCGGGTGCGCCGCGGTGACGCAGATCAACGCCGTCGCCGGTGCTCACCGCCGATCAGTTACGCCTCGCCCGGTGGCCCCGCTCAGTTCAGGTCGCAGGCGTCCAGCGACTTCTCGTAGCCGCGGAAGAACGAGTCGGTGCGCTGCTCGGCGGTGCCGTGCGAGCCCTCCGCGAACCAGGGCTGGTCGGGGTCGTCCCCCACCGCGAGCAGCCCCTCGCGGAACTCGTCCAGGTCACCCTCGTCGAGGGTGAGCACCTTGGCCCGCACCGAGTCGCCCAGGTACGCCCCGGCCATGCAGTCGGCCTGCAGCTCCTGCTGGATGGTGTAGTTGTACCGGATGCCGAGGCGGACCTGGATGCCGTGCGCGTACTCGTGGCCGAGCAGGTAGAACACGAACGCGTCGCCGACCTGGCGGAACGCCGACACCGACCAGTTGACGTCGTAGGCGATGAAGTCGCCCTGCGAGCAGTACACGGCGTTGTTGCGCGGCAGCGCCTGCCCGCCGCAGGACACCTCGCCCTCCCGCTGGTACGGCACGATCCGGCTGATCGGGCGGAACCGCTTGCCGGACGCCTTGAACTGGGCGCCCCAGTACCGCTCGGCGATGTCCACCGCGGTGCCGATGTCGTCCTTGAACTCCGCGACGCTGGTGGTGCCGTCCGCCCGGGTGGTGGTGGACGGGCCGGGCGAGCCGGCCGGCCGGGACTGGGGCGGCGCCGGGTCCTGCGGCTCCTGCGGGCCGGCCCCGCCCACCCCGCCGGCCGCGCACCCGGCGGCCACCACCAGCGCCACCAGCGCGGCGGCGACCCCGCCGCGCGAGCGCCGTCCCGAGCGTGCCGTCACAGTGCCCTCCAGGCGTCCGAGCCGATGCGATCCGATACCCCCGCCGCGTCTCGATCATGCCGGGTGGGGGCCGAGTTGACCATCGCCAGTGGGGGCGGTCAGTGGTGCTCCTCGCCGCGCCGGATCACCTCGCCCTGGGCGGCGTGCCGGGCGGCCTCGTACCGGTGCTGCTCGGCCCGGGCGGCCCGACCCGCGGCCGTGTCCTCACCCGACTGACTCCTGAGCCGGTCGCGCCAGGCGACCCAGCCGAACGCGCCGCCGACCACCAGCACACCGACCCCGAGCACCACCCACGTCGTCATGGCGTCAGGGTAGGACCCCACCGCTACGATCACCGCCCATGGCGAGCTTCGACGATCATGAACGGGACCGCTGGACGGGGCGGGCCGAGGCGTACCGGCGCGGGTTCGCCGCGCTGTGCGCATACCCGGTGGAGGCGCTGCTGGACGCGGCCGGGGTGCGGCCGGGCCACCGGGTGCTCGACGTGGGCTGCGGCACCGGCACGGTGGCCGCCCGGGCCGTCGAGCGGGGCGCGACCGTGGTCGGCGTGGACGCCGAGGCGAGCATGCTGGCGGTCGTCCGCCGGGAGGTGGCCGCGGCCACCCCGGTGCGGGGCGCGTTGCCGCGCCTGCCGGTGGCGACCGCGGCGATGGACGCGGCGGTGGCCAATTTCGTGGTCAACCACGTCGGCGACCCGGCCGCCGCGGTAGCCGAGCTGCGCCGGACGGTACGCCCCGGCGGGCGCGTCGCGGTGACGATCTGGCCGTACCCGCAGTCCCCGCTGCTGGCGCTGTGGGGCGAGGTGTTCGCCGGGGTGGCCACCGGCGAGCTGCCCCGGGTGCCGGCGGACCGGGACTTCGCGCGGACCGGGGCGGGGTTGGCCGGCCTGCTCGCCCGGGCCGGACTGGCCGACGTGCGCGGCGAGACGCTGACCTGGACCCACCGGGTCGACCCGGACGACTGGTGGGCCGGCCCGGCGGCGGGCCTCGGCACGCCGGGGCTGGTGCTGCACCGGCAGTCCCCCGAGGAGCGCGGCCGGCTGCGCCGCCGGTACGACCACCTCGTCGCCGACCACCTGGACGAGCGGGGCCGGCTCGCGCTGCCCACCGCCGCGCTGCTCGCCTGGGGCATGGTGGGCTGAGCTCTGCCCACCCGCGCCGGCCGGTGCGCTGCCGGGACGGCCCGTGCCGGTGCGATGATGGCCGGACGAGCGACCGGGGGTGACCATGAGCGCGGCACGCGTCTTCTGGCTGGACGAGGAGTTCGACCGCGAGCACGCCCCGGACGGGCGCAGCCGGTACGACGCCGAGGTGCGCCGACGGCTCGACGAGTTCGCCGACGCGTGGGGCGACATCGCCCCCGTCACCTTCGCAGTCACCGCGTGGCGGCTGGCCGCCGGCCTGGATCCGGGTTTCGTCCGGTGGCACCGGCGGATCATCGCCGCTCAGTGCCGGCGCAGCCCATGGGACGGCGGCCTGATCGCCACGGTGACCGTGGCCGCCCCCTGGCCGGCCGAGCTGACCTGGAGCCGGCAGTGGACGCGCGACGCCGGCTGGCGGAACTGGCCGCGGTTGTTCGGCCAGTACGCCACACCGACCGAGCAGGACCTCACCCGCGCCCCGCACCTGCGGGCGACGCTGCTGGTCGAGGCGCCGGTGCCGCTGGACGACCTGCCGCCGGCCCCGGACGGCCCCGACGACCAGGTCGACCGGGCCGCCCGGCGGGCCGTCGCCGTCCTGGCGCGCGAGCTGGACGCGCTGCTGGCGCCGATGATCGGGCAGCTGGACGCCGGGGTGCCGGCCGAGTCCTGACACCCCGGCGCGACTCCTCACCGCTCGGCGAGCACCTCCCGCAGGCGGGCGGCGAAGCGCGGCGGGTTCTCCGCGAAGCCGGTGTGCCCGCCGGGGAACATGGCCGGCGCGACGCCGAGCAGCCCGGCGAGCGCCCGCGAGGTGCGGTCGCACAGCTCGCCGGCCGACTCCTCGCCGATGCCGACCACCACCCGGGTCGGGCCGTCGCGCAACGCGGCGACGTCCGGCGCGAACCGGGTGGTGCCGCTGAGCATGTGCAGGTACTGGTAGCGCTCGTCGGCGGCCGACTGCGGGTCGGGCTCGGCCGCGAACATCGCCTGAACGGCCTCCTCGGGCAGCTGGATGTTCGCCGAGGCGAGGAACTTCCGCCAGGCGCCGAGCCGGTCCCCCGCCCGGTAGGTGGCGATCATGTCGTCCTCCCGGGCGCGCAGGTCCGCCCGGTCGTCCACCAGGTCGATCAGCGGCGGCTCGTGGGCGATCACGGTGTGCACCCGGTCGGGGTGCGCCTGGGCGAGCGCGAGGACGGTGACCGCGCCGCCGCTGGAGCCGAGGACCGCCGCCGGCCCGGCGTCCAGGTGGGCGATCAGGCGGGCCAGGTCGTCGGCGCGCAACCGCGGGGTGGAGTCGCTGTCCGGGTCCCGCAGCGGGCTGCGACCGACGCCCCGCGGGTCGGTGGTGAGCACGGTGTGGTCGGTGGCGAGCAGGTCGGCCAGCGGCGCGAAGGCGTCCGCGGTCATCGGGGCGGCGACCAGGGCGACCAGCGGGCCCCGGCCGCGTACCTCGTAGTGCAGTGTGCCGTCGGGGACCTCCAGCGTGGCGACGGTGACGTGGTCGGTGGGCGTGCTGCTCATCGGCTGCTCCAGGGTCGTGGCGGTGTCGCGTTCACCATGCAGACCGGCATCGTGCGGCAGAATCGTCGCTCGTGAGGGTGACGTCCGCGGAACCTGCTGAGCTGGCCCGGGCCCGGGCCGGCGACCCGGCCGCATTCACCGACCTGGTGGCCCCGTTGCGCCGGGAGCTGCACGCGCACTGCTACCGGATGCTCGGGTCCAGTCACGACGCCGACGACGCGGTGCAGGACGCCCTGCTGCGCGCCTGGCGGGGCCTGCCGGGCTTCCAGGGCCGCAGCTCGCTGCGTACCTGGCTCTACAGCGTGGCGACCCGGGCCTGCCTGGACGTCGCCGCCGGCCGGGCGCGCCGCGCGCTGCCGATGGACCTCGGCCCGGCCAGCGAGAGCGCCGTGCCGGACGACGCGCCGGCCGGTGAGGTCGCGTGGCTGGGGCCGTACCCGGACGCCGGCTCCCCCGCCGGTCGGGCCGCTCCCGAGGCCCGGTACGAGCGGCGCGAGGCGGTCGAGCTGGCCTTCGTCGCCGCGCTGCAACACCTGCCCGGCAACCAGCGGGCCGCGCTGCTGCTCTTCGACGTGCTGGGCTTCTCCGCCGCGGAGATCGCCGGCATGCTGGGCACCTCCGCCACCTCGGTCAACTCCGCGCTGGCCCGGGCCCGCCGGCTCGTGGCCGACCGGGTGCCCCCGGTCAGCCAGCAGCAGACTCTGCGGACGCTCGGCGACGCCCGGCTGCGGGCGCTGGTGGACGGGTACGCCACCGCGCTGCAGGACGGGGACGCCGACGCCCTGGTCGCGTTGCTGACCGAGGACGTCACCTGGTCGATGCCGCCCCTGCCGCGGTGGTACCGGGGCGTGGGTGCGGTGGCGGACTTCGCGCGGGAGGTGCCGATGCGCCGCTGCGGCGCCTGGCGGCACCGGTCCACCAGCGCCAACGGGCAGCCGGCGGTGGCGTCCTACCTGCGCGCGCCGGGCGCGACCGGGCCGTACCTGCCGTGGTCGGTCAACGTGCTGACGGTGCGGGACGGACGGATCGCCGGCATCACGTCGTTCCTCGGCCCGGAGCAGTTCACCCTGCTCGGGCTGCCCGACGTCGCCTGAGCGGTCAGCGCTAGCGGGGGCTGCCCCGCGATGCGCGCCAGCGGCACGTCGCCGGGGCGCTGAGCCGCCGCACAGTAGCCGGCACCAGTACTGTCGCCGTGTGACCACCCGGGCAGCTCACGCGAGCATCGTCTACTGGCGACGGAGTCTCTGGAACGGCCGGCGCTGCGTGCCGGTGCTGATGATCCTCGACCAGGGTTGGCTGCGTGCCCGGGACGCCGCCGGTGCGGAGCTGTTCGCCGCCCGCGTGGACCAGGTCTCCGGCAGACTGACCCGCCTGGGCACCCTGGTGCTCACCGTCGCGGATCGCCGCTACGCCCTGGTCGGTCGGGGCTCCGACATCTCCCCCGACCCGAGCCCCGAGCAGCGACGCGAGTGCGGGGAGTTCTGGGCCCACCGTCCGACCCACGGTGACGGCCCAGGCTTCCTCGACCAGGTGTTCAACGGGGCGGCCGCCTTCAAAACCCGGGCCTGGCGGGACGCACTGGTCGGCGGCGGAGCGGCAGTCCGCCGCTGACCCGTAACGTCGTCGACAGCCCCCGTCCAGACAGGAGAGACTGACCGTACGGGGAAGGGGGACAGCGTCATGACACATCCCACCGCAACGCGGGACGGGCAACCGGTCGGCTTCGGCACGCAGACCCGGGAGGCGCTACGGCGTTCCGTCGGGACCAGGGCCCGCACGATCCTGCTCGCGGTGACCCTGCTGCTGGGGCTGCTCGTCGCCGTGGCCGTGGCCGCGAGCGGGGCACCCGAGGACCGTACCCTGTCGGGGGTCTCCCTCCCGGCGCAGAGCGTGATGTCCGTGCTGGTGCCGCTGTTCGGCGTGCTGCTGGCCCACGATCTGCCCCGGGGATCCGGCCGGGCCCGGCTCGCGCCGACCCTGCTGGGCGCGGTGCTGCTCGCCGCGGGCATCGGCCTGGTGGGCCTGCTGTGCAGCGTGGCGGCGGTGACGCTGGTCGCGCCGTCGGACGGCGACGCGGACCCGTGGCGGCACGCCGGCACCGTGGCGGTGGGCAGCGTGCTGGTCCAGGTGCTCGCCCAACTGGTCGGCACCGGCTTCGGCCTGCTCGTCCGGTCGCGCGCCGTCGCGTTCCTCGGCACCATCGTGCTGCCGCTGGGGTGCTGGGCGCTGTTCGGCGCGGTCGACGTGCTGCGGCCCGCACAGGCCTTCACCCCGTTCGACGGGGTGGGCAACCTGCTCTCCGGTGAGATGAGCGCGGTGCGCTGGGCGCAGTGGCTCGGCACCCTGCTGATCTGGGGCGTGGGGCTGAACGCGCTGGGCGCCGCCCGCCGGGACCGCTCCGACCGAGCCGCTGTCGATCATCCTCACTAGGATCGCGCCATGACGAGCGGCGACGACCCCTTCGGCGGGCCGCGGCCACCGCTGCGCATCGGCAACCCGGAGCGCCAGCAGGCCGAGGACGTGCTGGAGACCCACCTGGCCGAGCAGCGGCTGGACTCCGACGAGTTCGACCGCCGGGTCGCGGCCTGCCAGCGGGCGACGACCCAGGCGGAGCTCCTCCAGGTCTTCGCCGACCTGCCCGCCCCGCACCCGCGGATGCCACCGTCCACCGACGACGGCGGGGACGCCGACGACGCCGACTTCCCGCCGGTGGCGGTCGCCGGGTGCCTGGCGCTGGGGCTGGGCCTGCCGGTGGCCGTCGTGCTGGGCTTCGTCTACGGCGCCTGGTGGGCGCTCGCCGTGCCGGTGGCGGTCACCGTGCTCGGGGCGTACGTCGAGCACCTGCGCCGGCCCCGCGACTCCGGCGCGGACGCCGACCACCGGCAGCGGCCGGAGCGGGAGTCACCGTAGGGCGGTCGGGCCGCCGCCGGCGCCGCGGTCGTCGAGGCGCAGCGGCGCCGGGCCCTCCACCCGGTAGCGGATGTGGGTCACGTCGGGCGTGGGCACCACCCGGATCGGGGTCAGCTCGATCCCCGTCCGCCCGCCCAGGCCCAGGTCCCCGTCGAGCAGCCGCATCCCGGCACCCAGCACCACGGGTACGACGTGCAGCTCCAGCTCGTCGAGCAGGCCGGCCTCCAGCACCTGCCGGACCAGGCTGCCGCCGCCGGCCACCGCCACGTCCTTCCCGCCGGCGGCCTCCCGGGCCCGGTCGACGGCGGCGGCGATCCCGTCGGTGACGTACGTGAAGCTGGTGCCGCCGCCGCGGCGGAGCGTCTCCCGGGGACGGTTGGTGACCACGAAGACCGGCGCGCGGAACGGCGGCTCGTCGCCCCACGGCACCTCGCCGCCGTCGGCCATCCGGCGCCCCATCACGTACGCGCCGGGGGCGGCGAAGGTCTCGGCGAGGATGTCGGAGTTCGTGTCGCTGACCCCACCGGCGAAGCCCTGCCGCTCCCGCCAGGCGGCCGCCTCGGTGACCCAGCGGGTGACCCGGAAGAACTTGGCCGCCTCGTCGGACGCCATCCAGTCCCCGTCGCCGTGGTGCCGCGGCCCTGCGTAGCAGCCGTCGAGCGACACGGACAGCTGCGCGGTCACCTTCGTCATCGTGCTGGTTCCTTCCGGCCCGGCGGCGCCCCGACGGCGCCGCTCACCGGGTGATCGGAGCCCTCCGTGCCCATTCCGACACCACGCCTGTGTGACGCCGGTCACCTCATCGGCGCGCGGCCACCCCCGGTCACGGGTACGCCTCCTGGGCCAGCTCCACGTCCGCGAGGCGTTCGGCGAGGAAGGTCCGCTCGACGTCGTTGTCGGTCAGCGCCAGCGCCTCCCGGTACGCCTCCGCCGCCGCCGTCCACCGCCGCAGCCGGCGCAGGAAGTCGGCGCGGGCGGCGCTGAGGTAGCCGTAGGTGGCCAGCGCGGCGCGAATCGACACTCCTGGGAAGTTTCCGCGAAGTGGACCACCGGCGCGGCTCCGTCGACCCCTACGGCCGGCCGAGGAAGCGGCGGTGAGCACGCCGGCCGGCCCGGGTGCGTGCGCCGTGCGCCACCACCCGGGCCGGGAGCTGCTGCCGAAATCATCCGTCCTCGGGCAGCGGCTCCCCGGTCTCCAGCAGGGACTTCAGGCTCGCCACCACGTTCGGCCAGCCATGCTGGACCATGTCGGCCAGGCTCGACCCCGGCTCGAAGTCGTCGTGCACGACGGTGAGCTTGACGACCTGCGCACCGGTCTCCTCGATCGTGAAGGTGACCTTCGACCGGGCCTCACCGGAGAGCCGGGCGAGCATGTCGTCGTCCCAGCCGAAGCGCTTGGCCAGCTCCGGGGTGATGGCGTGCCAGGCGTAGGAGAGCCGGCTGTACGGCTCGGCCGCCAGCACCACCTGCTCCTTGTCCTCGATGACCACGCCGTGGTTGTCCCAGGTCATCGGGGAGCCGACGGCCCAGTCCGTGGTGAACGTCGTGGCCCAGTAGCGGCGGGTGAACTCGGGCTCGGTCAACGCCTGCCAGAGCTTCTGCGGCGTCGTCTTGATGTAGGTGGTGTAGACGAAGGTCGGCGCGTCCATCGAGGTCTCCTCCAGAGCGATCTTCAGGTCCGCCAGGGCTGCGACCCTGGCCCGGTCGTAACGGCTGATCCACCGGTGGGCGATCTCGTGCACGGGCGCGGCGTTGAGGTAGTGCAGCTTCTCCCGGCCCCGTCGCACGGTGGCGACGAGCCCGGCCTCCTCCAACACGGCGAGGTGCTTGCTGACGGACTGCCGGGCCATGTCGAGCCCGGCGCACAGCTCGCGCAGCGTCTGCCCGTTGCGGGCGTTGAGCGAGTCGAGCAGCGCGCGCCGGCTCGGATCGGCCAGCGCCTTGAACACCTCGTCCATGCCTGCCCTCGTACCCCCGGGGTCGTCGCCGCTCGGATATGCAGCCGTTTGGCTGCCTCTGACGATACGCAGCCGGGAGGCTGCATGTAAAACACATCGCGCATCTTCGCCAAGGGCGTTGCCGGTGGTCGGCCGCTGATCGGAGCAGCCTCGTGGCGCCGCCGCCCCTCCTCCGGGCCGGCCAGGCGGAGGGTCGTCAGCGTGGGCGGACGACGCCTCTGGTCCAGCCGAGGAAGCGGCGGTGCAACAGACCGGCCGGTGTCCACGGCATGTCCTGCGTGGCCTGGACGAGGTGCGCGCCGAGGTACAGGGCCAGCGACACCGGGGCGCCCGCGTACTCCGCCGACAGCTCGCGCCGCCGGGTCGGGCAGGGCCACGGCAGGTCGCAGCCTCCGCAGCTCCAGACCGGCGGGACCGGGCCGTGGGTGGTCATCCGCGGCCGCCCAGCAGCGCCGCCGTCAGCGACCGCGCATGCCGGCTGGTCGCCCACTCCACCTGCCAGCACGGGTACGGCGTGAGCCGCGCCCACCAGGCACGACAGCCGACGCACATCCCGTCGAGCCCGGGCACGTGCACCGCGAGGATCGCCTGTTCCTGGTCGTCGTTCACTCGGCGTCGCTCCGCGGCCAGTGGCCCCGGTTGATCGGGATCCGGTGGCGGGCCCGGCACGGCAGGTCGACGCCGCACCGGCAGACCCACCGCCACCGCCGCCAGCACCAGACCGGCCGATGCCGGCGGGCGAGCGTCAGCGCGGTGGCAGACAGGTATTCGTCGTAGCTGACGCGCCGCACGTACCCTCCCCCGTCGGGCACGAGGGCAGCACTCTGCCCCCGAAGCTGAGGGGGACGCGGCGACCAGGCGAAACCCGCACCGCCCGCCGCATCCCGTGAGCACGAAGCTACGGTCGGTCGTGCGGCGGTACGGGTACGGTTCCTACCCGTTACTCAGGAGACGAGCCCGACCTTCAGGGCGAGATCACGGGCGTCGTCCCGGATGGACCGCGGACCGTCGAGCAGCTCCAGGGTGATCCGGCGGGCGTACCCGTTGAAGCGGATCGTCTCCGGGGCCGACTCGTACGCCTGCCGGAGGGTGACCACGGCGGCCTCGTTGTCACCCTTGCCGTGATGCGCGCGTGCCACCTCGATCAGGTGGCGTGCCCGGCGCGGCCGCGACGGGATCACGGCCGCGTCGTGCCGGCGGGCCTGGCGCACGGCCTCGCCGGACTTCTGCAACTCCACCGCCACCGTCACCGCGTGGGCGCCCATGATGACCCGGGAGAACGACGTCTGCGGCTGGTAGAAGCCCTCGGGTAGGCGTTGCGCCACGCGGTCCGCGCGGTCCCAGTACCGCCAGGCCCGGCCCTCCTCACCGGCGCGGGCGGCGGTGTAGGCGGCCTCGAAGTTCAGCGCGCCCCACAGCGCCAGCAGGTTCGTGCTCCCGTCGGCGGTTCGCGGTTCCACCGCCGACAGGACGTCGAGTGTCACCGCCATCGCAGTGTCCCAGTCACCGGCGTCCCGGTGCACCTGGCAGAGGAACCACCCCGCACCGGCCAGCGCCTCCGCATCACCGGACTCCTGCGCCGCCACCATCGCCCGGTCCGCGACCCGCCACAGCAACTCGGCGGCAGGTTGGTAGGCGAGGAACATCTGGGCCAGGCCGAGCGTCTCCGCCAGCAGCGCCTGGGCCTGCCGACGCTCGTCACCCTCGTACGCCAGGGCGGCGTGCCGCACGTCCCGCACCAGCCCCGGCAGCAGGCCGCCCAGCACCGTGCGGTGATCCGACGCCTGATGGCGGGCCCGCCACGCCGCTGCCAGCCGCCCCCGCAGACTCGCCAACGGCTCGGCCGGAGCGTCGCCGGGGAGCGCAACGCGGTTCACCGCCTCGCGCACGGATCCCAACGCGGGATGCTCCGGCCCGTTGACCATCGCCGAGCGGTCGCCCAGATCTCCGGCCAGCACGGACACGTCGACCTTCAACGCCCGGGCTATGCGGTCCAGCATGTGGATGCGCGGCGGCAGGATCCGGTCGGTCTCCACCGCCTTGACCCACTCGGCGCTGCGGCCCACCAGCCCACCGAGCACGGCCCGGGTCTTGCCCGACCGCTCGCGGTAGACCTTCAACCGCTGCCCGAACGTCAACTCCGGCAGGTAATCCATCCCGGACCTCCTCGCGGCGCGGGCTGCACCGTCGGCCACCGGTGCGCCGTCACGCCAACGCTACCGACCCAACGGCCGCCCTGACAGCCCCCACACACCGGGCGTCCAGAACGGAGTGGCTCAGTTGTCGGGCCGGACGTTGGATCTGTACCGGGCGACCATCTCGCGGCGACTGGCTCGACGTCCATCGCCCATAGCCTGGCTACACCCATCCCGTCGGCCTTCGTCAGCACAACGCGGAGGGGTGGGCCTGCCGGGTCAGGTGGAGCACCCAGCGGCTGAACGACCTTGACCGGGCATCCCCTGTCTGCTCGGCTCCGCCCGGACGGAGGCTGTCGGGACGGCACCAGCATCCCGGAGTGCCCGAGTGCCTCGCCGGAGGCAGTTTGCTGGCGATCGGCGTTACTCCAAGGTTTGTACTGCGAGGTGTAGTTGGCGATGTCCCGTGGCGCCTCTAGCCGGGCTGCAGGGCAGGCCGGCTCAAGCGGGTGTCCTGATACCTCCCAATCTCTTGCTGTGCCACGAGCCGACACCTCGCCAATTAGGAGGTTGCGGTACGGTGAGTCGTGCTTCCCAGCCTGCAGTTCAGTGACTTTCACAAGTTCCTTGTGAGCGTTGGTGGCCTATCACTGGCGGCGGCCGTGGCTCTCCCGGTTCTGCTTTTGCGCTCACAGAAGACCGTGATGGTTACAGAGAAGCAGCTGGCAGACCTCAGCCCGAACGCCCGAGATGCGGTAGAGGCCCAGCAGAAGCAAGCCCTCTGGATAATTAATTACTGGCCCCCGGTGTCTATTGCCCTGTTCGCGATTGGAATCGTCCTTATTGTTGTCGGCGCTGCCATGTGGAAGAGGCGCCAAGATCTGCTCAATGACCGGGAGTCGGCCGAACTAGAGAAGATCAAGCTTGAGCATGAGAAAACCCGCCACGAGATCCGAGCGTTAATTCGAGACAACAAGGAAGGCGAGGAAGAAGCCGCAGAGGCGGCCATCAAAGAGTCGGCAGCCGATCCCCCCTCTTCCGACGAGCACGACCGGACGGAAGTACCCCCACCCAGGCGATCGACGGAGGATGAAGAGCGCCCGGATGCCGAAACTCGCGCATCAACCACGCGTACGAACATCTCTGCGCTCAAGATTGTCGCCGGGAACGTTGGTTCGCTCGAGATCCGGGGAATGCTCAACTACATCCGTGCCCAAGAAGAAGCGGTGCTCTATCTTGAACGGGTCTATGGTGGGAAACTCGACGTCGTCCGCAATGTGCGGCTAGGGGTAGATCGAGCCGACTTCATGGTTACCTCGGACACCGACGATATGCCGAACCTCGCCGTCGACGTCAGTCAGATAAACGGTACTTCGGTCGCGCGTCCTAAAGTTCGACAGTCGCTAGAGTGGGCGCAAGAGGCACGCTACGCAGCTCGGCAAAGCTTTAGAGGGCGGTTCCGCCCTGTCGTGTTCTTCGTCATTCCGACAAACAGCCCTCCCAAACTCTATGATGTTGTTCGTTCTGAGATCCGCAAGGGAATACACGGCTTCAGCGACCTGAGTGAAAATCCGCCGCCGATGACCGTTATCCTAGTTGAATCGGAAGCCTTTGAGACGCTACCGCTAGAGAAGTCCGTGTTTACTGGACCAGACCCACGCGTCTTGGAATGGCTTCCTTCCGGGACCGCCGCTGCCGACGCCAGCTGACGAGTGTTCTACGCATGGGTCCAGAGGACCAACGAGGTGTGCGCAGGACGCCAAAGGAGCATGCTAACGCATGGTCCTCCAGACTCTTGAAGCCCCGGAATCTGCCGCGATTGGTGGACCGGGGCTTCCTCGTGTCCGACGCTGTCAGCGGGTTGTAACCGACGCGCTGCGGCTCCCCCGGCGATAGCGACCACCATTCCGGCGCCCAGAAAGCCAGTCCCAGCGCCTCCGCCGCCCGCGCGCTCGACCACCGTCGCAGCCGTACCAGTGACAATCGGTGACGACGTCGGCTTGGCCGTGGAGGCCACCCGGATCGTTCCCACCTCGGGCAACCTCACCGTCTGCGGACAACAGTTCTGAGATCCGACACACCACCCTCGGAGACTATCCTCCGTCAGCTGATGTGCGACATGCGACCCCAACTGATCGGCAAGACAGCACGCCGATCGCGGCCATGTGTGCGGGGTTCAGGGAACACCTTGAGTGACCGGCACGCAGATAGCAGCTGAGGGCCTCCCACAGGTGCAGGCCCACCCACCACCAACGCACACCGACCAGCTTGCTGATCGTCGTCAGGTCCTCGCCGGCTGCCCTGTAATGCGTTGGACCGCCCCTTCCAGCCGCTCGATATCGCTCCAGGCGTATATGTGTCGCACAACCTCGGGGAGCCGGTTCGCACTTAGGCCGGTACGGGTGAGCAGACAAAGCCTGGTTACTTGGAACAAGCTTTCCGCTAGCCAGTACAAGTCTGACCCGTCGAAACTCTGACGACTTTCGTCAAGGTGAGTGAGGTTGTTCCTCGCTTTCTTAACGGCCTTAGTCCACAGCATGGTGTCCTCGCCAACAAGGAAGGGAGAAAGATCGCCCAGCTCAGCCATGAGGTCGTTCAGTCGGCGGTCAAGATCGAGGTCGTTCGCGTGCGCCATTACGTTCGTGAACCACTCGTGATGCTCCGGCGGCACCATCTGTGCGCGCATTGCACGCCTGAGCTTGTCGAAAGTGGCTTGCGGCATGTATCTACCTCGACCAACGAGAGCCCTATGCAGCCCTTCTGCTGCCGAAGCTACGTTGAGAAATCTATTCTCCGAGTAAATACTTTGCGCCCGCATAGTCAGCAGCGAGCCAACGATTGGCGCAATGCCAGGCACGCGATCGAGCCAGGTCGCAATCGCTTCAACCCCACCGAAGACGTCCAGGGGGACGATAACCCTGTGGGCTTCTAGCCGCTTAGCCTTGAGCTGTCGCCCTGGCTCGTACATACGCGCCTTGAGCTCGATTGGACGGCGCGTACCGTCAAAGGGCAGCCCGTTAATGTTTGTCTCGGGATGGTCCGAGTGGTAGGCACGTAGGCTTATGAACGCGTCCGAGCGATCGACGCACAGTGACGAAAGGCTTTGCAGGTTTCCCGCGTCTTCGATAATCTCGCTTAAAGAAGCCTGCCGCTCGTACTCGATCGCAAAATCCGGCCAATACTTGACAGCGATTCCCTCAAGCTCTGTGTCTTCTCGGGACCAGCGAAAATCCAAGACAATTCTACCCCGCGAGAATCTGGCACTACTTCCTTCAGGGACATCTAGACGCCATGCGAGGTCACCCCGATCAACGCCGTCTACCGGAGAGTCGTGATCAACCGTAATTGCTTCTCTGTTAACCCATGGCGCCGCATCTCTCAGACGAACGATGACGGACTCAAAGAAGGTTTCTTCCTCTCTCTCAAAGTGGCCGCCTATGAGGATGACATTAGGCCTATACAATTTACGGCTCGTGTGAACGCTGTCGATCAGTGTGACTTGCTGGCGGTGATTTCCGTAGTCGATGTAGCCAAGTATGCGGCGGCGCATGCCGCCTTCCTTTTCCTGCTCCTCCCCGTTAGGCATGCGTTCCACCAAAGGGTCCGCGAGGGTTAAGGTTGTACCGTCAACCGGGTCAAAGACGAGGCGGCCATACTGCCTGACGCCGTGAGGCCCGGGGAGCCAAAACTCGCCCGTCGAATCAAGTGCTTGCATTCCGCCGATGCTATCCCTCTTTTGTGGACTGTAAATCAGCGTAACGGATAACATTGCGGCGTCTGAAGATCATCGGTGCTACACCTTCAGTGCCTGACTTGCCGACGCGAGGTAAGTTCCATGGGGGGCAAGAAGAAGCGGCAAGTGCAAGCGTTCCTCGCCAGCGCCCAAGCCGACATCCTCAAGGGCACATACGTCGACCCGTACGCCCGCCGCATCACCTTCAAGCGGTACGCCGACGGCTCGCTCGCCGCCGCCAGCGACGAACTCACACGGGACCGGCTCGAGTACGAATTCCATGGAGACGGCGTGATCATAGAAATCGGGGCTGTTGCAGGCGCTCCACCGCAGGTCGAACCGCCTGCCACGGTCACTTGGCGTTGAAGTAGTTGGCCTCCGGGTGGTGGACCACGATCGCGTCCGTCGCCTGCTCCGGCACCAGCTGGAACTCCTCCGACAGCTGCACCCCGATCCGCTCCGCGCCCAGCAGGCTCACGATCTTCGCCCGGTCCTCCAGGTCGGGGCAGGCCGGGTAGCCGAACGCGTACCGGCAGCCGCGGTAGTCGTTGCGCAGCAGGCCCGCCAGGTCCGCCGGGTCGTTCCCGGCGACGGTGCCGCCGCCGGGCAGCACCAGCTCGGAGCGGATCCGCCGGTGCCAGTACTCGGCCAGCGCCTCGGTGAGCTGCACGGACAGGCCGTGTACCTCCAGGTAGTCGCGGTACTCGTTGGCGGCGAACATCTTCGCCGTGTAGTCGCTGATCGGCTGGCCCACGGTGACCAGCTGCAGCGCCACCACGTCCAGCTGGTCGCCCTTCGGGCGGAAGAAGTCGGCCAGGCAGAGCCGGCGCTCCTGCCGCTGCCGGGGGAAGGAGAACCGGGCCCGCTCGGCGTTGGCGTTCTCGTCCAGCACCACCAGGTCGTTGCCCTCGGCGTACGCCGGGAAGTAGCCGTAGACCACGGCGGCCTCGAGCACCTGGTCGGCGGTGAGCCGGTCCAGCCAGTAGCGCAGCCGCGGCCGGCCCTCGGTCTCCACCAGCTCCTCGTACGACGGGCCCTGGCCGCCGCGGGAGCCGCGCAGCCCCCACTGACCGAGGAAGGTGGCCCGCTCGTCCAGCAGCGCCGAGTAGTCGGCCAGCGGCACCCCCTTGACCACCCGGGTGCCGAAGAACGGCGGCGTCGGCACCGCCACGTCGAGCGCCACGTCCGAGCGGACCGACGCGTCGTCCAGCTCGGGCAGCGCCTCCCGTACGGTGGTGCGTTGCTTCTCCCGCCGCGCGCGCCGGGCGGCCAGCGCGGCCTCGCGCTCCGGGTCGACGACCGGGGCGCCGCCGCGCTTGGCGGCCATCACCCGGTCCATCAGGGAGAGTCCCTCGAACGCGTCCCGGGCGTAGTGCACCTGGCCGGGGAAGGTCGAGCGCAGGTCGTCCTCGACGTACGCGCGGGTCAGCGCCGCCCCGCCGAGCAGCACCGGCCAGCGCTCGGCGACCCCGCGGGTGGCCATCTCGGCCAGGTTCTCCTTCATGATGACGGTGCTCTTGACCAGCAGGCCGGACATCCCGATCGCGTCGGCGCGGTGCTGCTCGGCGGCCTCCAGGATCGCGTTGATCGGCTGCTTGATGCCGATGTTGACGACCTCGTAGCCGTTGTTGGACAGGATGATGTCGACCAGGTTCTTGCCGATGTCGTGCACGTCGCCCTTGACGGTGGCCAGCACGATCCGGCCCTTGCCGCCGTCGTCGGCCTTCTCCATGTGCGGCTCCAGGTACGCCACCGCGGTCTTCATCACCTCGGCGGACTGGAGCACGAACGGCAGCTGCATCTGGCCGGAGCCGAACAGCTCGCCGACCACCTTCATCCCGTCCAGCAGGATGTCGTTGATGATCAGCAGCGGGGCGGTGCCGGCGGCCATCGCGGCGTCCAGGTCGGCCTCCAGGCCGTTGCGCTCGCCGTCGATGATCCGCCGCTTGAGCCGCTCGTCCAGCGGCAGCCCGGCCAGCTCCTCCGCCCGGGTGGCCCGCGCCGAGGCGGCGTCGACGCCCTCGAAGACCTCGATGAACCGCTGCACCGGGTCGTACCCCTCGCGCCGGCGGTCGTAGATCAGGTCGAGCGCGATCTCCCGCTGCTCGTCGGGGATCTTCGACATCGGCAGGATCTTGCTGGCGTGCACGATGGCCGAGGTGAGCCCGGCCCGCACGCACTCGTGCAGGAACACCGAGTTGAGCACCTGCCGGGCGGCCGGGTTGAGGCCGAACGAGACGTTCGAGATGCCCAGGGTGAAGTTCACCCCCGGCCAGCGGGCGGCGATCTCCCGGATCGCCTCGATGGTCTCGATGCCGTCCCGCCGGGTCTCCTCCTGGCCGGTGGCGATCGGGAAGGTCAGCGCGTCGATCAGGATGTCGCCGCGGCGCAGCCCCCACCGGGTGGTCAGGTCCTCGATCAGCCGGCCGGCCACCCGGACCTTCCACTCCTGGGTCCGGGCCTGGCCCTCCTCGTCGATCAGCAGCGCCACCACCGCGGCGCCGTGCTCCTTCACCACCGGCATCACCCGGGCGTAGCGGGACTCCGGGCCGTCGCCGTCCTCGAAGTTCACCGAGTTGACCACGCACCGGCCGCCGAGCATCTCCAGGCCCGCCTCGACCACCGCCGGCTCGGTGGAGTCCAGCATGATCGGCAGCGTGGAGGCGGTGGCGAACCGGCCGGCCAGCTCGCGCATGTCCCGGGTGCCGTCCCGGCCGACGTAGTCGACGCAGAGGTCCAGCAGGTGCGAGCCGTCCCGGGCCTGGCCGCGGGCGATGTCCACACAGGCCTGGAAGTCCGCGGCGAGCATCGCGTCGCGGAACGCCTTGGAGCCGTTCGCGTTGGTCCGCTCCCCCACCATCAGCACGCTGGCGTCCTGGGCGAACGGCACCGGGTGGTAGATCGACGACACGCCCGGCTCGGGCCGCGGGTCGCGGGCCACCGGGGTCGCCCCGTGCAGCCGCTCGACCAGCACCCGGATGTGCTCCGGCGTGGTGCCGCAGCAGCCGCCGACCAGGGAGACGCCGTAGTCGGCGACGAACCGCTCCAGGGCGTCGGCCATCTCCTCCGGCCCCAGCGGGAAGTACGCGCCGTCGGCGGTGAGCACCGGCAGCCCGGCGTTCGGCATCACCGACAGCGGCACCCGGGCGTGCCGGGACAGGTAGCGCAGGTGCTCGCCCATCTCGGCCGGGCCGGTCGAGCAGTTCAGCCCGACCAGGTCGACCCCGAGCGGTTCGATCGCGGCCAGCGCCGCGCCGATCTCGCTGCCCACCAGCATGGTGCCGGTGGTCTCCATGGCGACCTGACAGATGATCGCCACCCGCTGGCCCAGCTCGGCCATCGCCCGCTTCGAGCCGACCACAGCGGCCTTGACCTGGAGCAGGTCCTGGGACGTCTCGATGATCAGGCCGTCCGCGCCGCCGGCGATCAGGCCGGCCGCGTTCTCCTGGTACGCGTCCCGCAGCGACGCGTACGGGGCGTGGCCCAGGGTGGGCAGCTTGGTGCCCGGCCCCATCGAACCGAGCACGAAGCGGGGGCGCTGCGGGGTGCTCGCCGCGTCGGCGGCCTCCCGGGCCAGCCGGGCGCCCGCCTCGGACAGCTCCCGGATCCGCCCCTGGATGCCGTACTCGGCGAGGTTGGGCAGGTTGGCGCCGAAGGTGTTGGTCTCGACGCAGTCCGCTCCCGCGGCGAGGTACGCCTCGTGCACGCCGCGCACCACGTCCGGGCGGGTCACGTTCAGGATCTCGTTGCAGCCCTCCAGCCCCTCGAAGTCGTCGAGGGTCAGGTCCGCCGCGTGCAACATGGTGCCCATCGCCCCGTCGGCGATGAGGATCCGGTCAGCCAGCGCGTTCAGCAACGAATTCGACACGAGACCCAGGTTAGTGCCGAGATCCCCGCGACGGTAACGACCTGCCGCGGGTTCCACATTCTGTCTGCCGCCACCGCGTACCCGATTTGATGGTTTTTGCCGGGCCCGGGGTGGGGCGGACCGGCGCGGCCGACGGGCCGCGCCCCGCCCCGACCCGTAGGCTGGCGGACGTGAAGGACAACAGGGACGCCACCGTGCCCGGCGGGCGGACGATCGGGCGGGGGCCCGGCGCCGTCCCGGACGAGCAGGGCGAGGTGACGGCGTGACCGAGTTCGACGGGCTGCCGGTGCTGCGGTCCCCGGTGGCGATCGCCGCCTTCGAGGGCTGGAACGACGCCGCGGACGCCTCCACCGCCGCCGTGGAGCACCTGGAGCAGGTCTGGGAGGCGCGGCCGATCACCGAGCTGGACCCGGAGGAGTTCTATGACTTCCAGGTGAGCCGGCCGACGATCACCATGGCCGACGGCGAGACCCGCCGGGTGGAGTGGCCCACCACGAAGTTCATGGTGGCCAGCCCCGAGGGCACCGAACGGGACGTGGTGCTGATCCGCGGCATCGAGCCGAGCATGCGCTGGCGCACCTTCTGCGAGCAGGTGCTGGAGATCTGCCACAGCCTCGAGGTGGAACGGGTGGTGCTGCTCGGCGCGCTGCTGGCCGACGTGCCGTACACCCGGCCGTTGCCGATCAGCGGCAGCGCCTCGGACGCCGAGGCCGCCCAGCGTTACCAGCTCACCCCGACCCGCTACGACGGGCCGACCGGCATCGTCGGGGTGCTGCATGACGCCTGCAGCCGGGCCGAGGTGGACGCCGTCTCATTCTGGGTGCACGTGCCGCACTACGCGAACAACCCGCCCTGCCCGAAGGCCACCCTGGCCCTGCTGCACCGGGTCGAGGAGGTGCTCGACCTGCCGGTGCCGATGGCCGACCTGGCCGAGGAGGCCGCCGAGTGGGAGCAGCGGGTGCGCAGCGCCGCCGAGCAGGACGCCGAGCTCGGCGAGTACGTGCGCGAGCTGGAGGAACGGGTCGGCGACGCGGGGATCACCCCGTTGACCGGTGACGAGATCGCTCAGGAGTTCGAGAAGTACCTGCGCCGGCGCGGCGGCTCGGCCGGCCCGACCGCCGGCTCCTGGTAGACCGAGACCTCAGGGCCCCCGAGCGTTCCGACGCTCGGGGGCCCTTTTCGCGTGTCCGGGGTGGCGCCGTCACACCCGCTAGGGCATCCTAGGAACCTAGCTGTTCTGAGGAGGCGGGTGTGCAGATCAACCCGGGGGCCGCCGAGTTCCCGCACCGGCAGATCGCCGCGCAGCTCAAGGCGCAGGTGCGCCGCGGCGACTGGGGGCCCGGCGAGCGGCTGCCGTCCATCCCGGCCATCGCCGAGATGTTCGGCGTCGCCAAGCAGACCGTGCAGCGCGCCGTCGACCAGCTGCGGGTCGAGGGCATCCTGATCACCAAACCCGGCTCCGGTACGTACGTCCGGGGCACCCGGCGGCGGCTCAACCGGCTCTCCCGGGGGCGGTACGGCGGCTTCCGCGGATACCACACCGACCTGGCCGCGCGGTACCGGCAGCAGCTGGTCTCCGTCGGCCGCTCCCCCGCCCCGCCCGAGGTGGCCGACGCGTTCGGCGTGGCCGACGGCACCGACCTGCTCTGCCGCCGGCACCTGGTACGCACCGACGACTCACCGGTCGAGGTGGGCGCCTCCTGGTTCCTGCCCGCCGACACCGCCGGCACCTCGCTGGAGCGGGCCGAGGCGTTCGGCCGGCCGCTCTACCAGGAGGCCGAGGAGGCCACCGGCCGGCGGTACGTCTCGGCCACCGACACGATCAGCGCCCGCCAGCCCAGCCGGGAGGAGGCCGAGACGCTGCAGATCCGGCCGGACACCCCGGTGCTGCACCTGCTGCACGTCGCGTACGACGCCCAGCGCAAGCCGATCGAGGTCGCCCAGGCCACCTGGCCCGGCCCGATGACCACGCTCACCGAGGAGTACCGCATCCCCGCCCCCGCCCACACCCCCGACCCCGACCCCGGCCTGGTCCTCGGCTGACGTCGCCCGCACCTGCCACCCGCGCCGCGAGGTTGGCGGCGGAGGCCACTACAACCAGGAAACAGTGGTCTCCCTCGAACAGGGAGGCCACTGTTTCCTGGATCGAGCACGATCTTGCGCGACGCGGGGCAGCCCGACGTGACGCGGAGCGGTGACGGGTCGGGCAGGGGCCCGTTCAGGCCGCTGCCGCGCCGTCAGAGGCGGATGCCGAGGAGGGCGTCGACGGTGTCGGCGAACAGGGGCGGGGCGGTGGGGTCGTCGGTGGCTCCGGCGAGGGTGGCGTCCGCCCACGCGTCGGCCACCGCGATGGCACCCGGGGTGTCCAGGTCGTCGGCGAGTGCGGCGCGTACGCCGGCCAGCAGGTCGGCGCCGGACGGCCCGGCGGGCGCGGCGGCGGCCCGGCGCCAGCGGTCCAGCCGCTCGCCGGCGACCGCGAGCAGGTCGTCGGTCCAGGTGCGGTCGGCGCGGTAGTGGCCGGAGATCAGCGCCAGCCGGACGGCCATCGGGTCGACCCGGTCGGCCCGCAGCCGGGAGACGAAGACCAGGTTGCCCCGGGACTTCGACATCTTCTCGCCGTCCAGGCCGATCATGCCGGCGTGCACATAGTGGCCGGCGAACGGCGCCCGGCCGGTGAGCCGCTCGGCGTGCGCCGCGGAGCACTCGTGGTGCGGGAAGAGCAGGTCGTTGCCGCCGCCCTGCACGTCGATCGTGTCGCCGAGCAGGTTCAGCGCGATCACCGCGCACTCGATGTGCCAGCCCGGGCGGCCGGGGCCCAGGTCGCCGCCCGGCCAGGACGGCTCACCCTCGCGGGCGCCCCGCCACAGCAGCGGGTCGAGCGGGTCGCGCTTGCCGGCGCGGTCCGGGTCGCCGCCGCGCTCCGGGAAGATCTCCAGCATCTGCTCCCGGGTCAGGTTCGACTCGTACCCGAACTCCGGCGCGGCGCTCACGTCGAAGTAGACGTCGCCGGTGCCGTCGTCCAGCCGGTACGCGGCGCCGTCCTTGAGCAGCAGCAGGACCTTCTCGGCGATGTCCGGGATCGACTCCACCGCGCCGACGTAGTGCGCCGGCGGAATGATCCGCAGCGCCTCCATGTCCTCCCGGAACAGCGCGGTCTCCCGCATGGCGAGGACCTTCCAGTCCTCCCCGTCGCGGGCGGCGCGCTCCAGCAGCGGGTCGTCGATGTCGGTGACGTTCTGCACGTAGCGCACCGGCACGCCCGCGTCCCGCCACATCCGCTGCACCAGGTCGAACGTGATCATGGTGGCGGCGTGGCCGAGGTGGGTGGCGTCGTACGGGGTGATGCCGCAGACGTACATGGTGCCGGCGCCGTCCGGGCGGCTCGGGTGGGCCGAGCGCCGCGCCGAGTCGTACAACCTCAGGGGCTGACCGTCACCCGGCAGCCGTGGCACATCGTGTCCCGCCCAAGACTCCATGACCGCCAGCCTAACCAGCGTTCGGACGCCCGGGCGGCGCCCCTCGGGTGATCAACGCGACAACGGCTCACATGGGCGGCCAGGGCATCGCCGGCCAGTCCTCCGGGGGCAGCGGGAACCGGCCGCTCTCGCGCAGGCGGTCGACCCGGGCGGCCAGCTCGGCCACCTCGCCGATCGTCAGGTGCTCGGCCAGCTCCTCGCCCAGCTCGCCGGCGACCCGGCCGGCCAGCGCGTCGAGCATCTCCAGCGCGTCCGGCGGCAGCTGGCGGCCGGCCCAGCCCCACAGCACGGTGCGCAGCTTCTCCTCCACGTGGAAGCAGACCCCGTGGTCCACCCCGTAGAGCCGGTCGTCCGGGCCGACCAGGACGTGGCCGCCCTTGCGGTCGGCGTTGTTGATCACCGCGTCCAGGACGGCCAACCGGGCCAGCCGGGGGTCGTCCGCGTGCGCCAGGGCGTACGCGGCGCCGTCCTCGTCGCGGGCCGCGGCGACCGGGAACCAGCGGGGCGGCACCGACTCGGCCGGCACGAAACCCACCAGCGGCTCGGCGTCCTCCGGCTCGTCGATCCAGAGCTGGCAGGAGCCGGGGCCGAGCGGGCCGTCCCGCAGCACCGTCGGCGGGACCAGATCCCAGCCGGTGGCCCGGGAGACCAGGTAGGCGGAGACCTCCCGGCCGGCCAGGGTGCCGTCCGGGAAGTCCCACAGCGGCCGCTCGCCCCGGACCGGCTTGTAGACGCACCGGGCGGTCTGGTCGTCGAGGGTGAGGATGCCGCGCAGGGTGGTGTTGGAGGCGTCCACCAGCCGACCCTCCAGGGTCAGCTCACCGTCGCGCAGCAGCCGGAGCGCCGCGCTGCCGTCCTGGCGCCGCAGCTCCGACGAGGTCACCGGTGGTAACCGTTGTGCCGGGGGCAGAGGTGACCGGCCGGGTCGAGGGGCTGGCCGCAGAGCGGGCACGGCGGGCGGCCCGCGTTGACCACCCGCTTGGCCCGCTCGATGAACTCGCGGGTCGCCTCCGGGGTGAGCCGCACCCGGAGCCGGTCGAGGTCCTCGTCCGGCTCGTCGTCGTCCTCGTCGTCCGGTTCGTCGTCGAGGTCGACCTCAACCTCGGCCTCGCCGGCGGCGATCGCCTCGATCACCACGGTCGCGCTGTCGACGTCGAAGGCCAGCCCGAGCGTCCCGACCCGGAACTCCTCGTCGACCGGGGTGTCCAGCGGCTCGTTGTCGCCGACGGCGGCCGGAGCCTCCGGCAGGTCGACGCCGAACCGGCGGGCCGCCTCGGTGAGCAGCTCCTCGAGCTTCTCGGCGAGCAGGGACACCTGCACCTTCTCCAGCGCGACGCTGACCAGCCGGCCGCCGCCGCGGGCCTGCAGGAAGAACGTGCGCTCCCCCGGCGGCCCGACGGTCCCGGCGACGAACCGCTCCGGCGGCTCGAAGGCGTGCACCTGGTGGGTCATACCCACGACCCTATCCGGCCCGTGGAGGGGTCGCGCACCGCACCGAGGGTGGTTCCGCCGAGGGCGAACGCGGCGCTTCCGGCGGCCCCCGCACCGACGCCGGTCATCCGGCCGCCCCGGCACCACCGCCCACGGCGGCGTCCGACTCGGCCGGCCGGCTGGCCCGCCGGCGTCGCTTCGGCCGCGGCGGGACCAGACCGCCCAGGTCACCGCCGGTGTCGTTGAGCCGGACCAGGAACGGCCGCAACGGCGTGTAACGGATCGCGGTCACCGAGGCCGGGTCCGCGACGATCCGCTGGAACAGATCCAGGTGTACGCCGAGCGCGTCCGCCACGATGGCCTTGATCACATCGCCGTGGCTGCAGGCCAGCCAGACCGCCTCCGGCCCGTGCTCGGCGGTCACCCGGGCGTCCCAGGCGCGCACCGCGGCGACCGCCCGGGCCGCCATCCCGGCCATCGACTCCCCCTCGGGGAAGACCGCGGCGCTCGGGTGCTGCTGCACCACCGGCCAGAGCGGCTCCTTGGCCAGCTTCTTCAGCGGCTGGCCCTCCCAGCCGCCGTACCCGCACTCGATCAGGCCGTCCTCCAGCACCGGCTCGGTACCGGGCAGGGCCAGCTCCAGGGTCTGCCGGCAGCGGATCAGCGGGCTGCTCACCACCGCCGCGAGCGGTAGGCCGCGCAGCCGCTCGCCGACGGCGGCCGCCTGGGCCCGGCCGGTGTCGTCCAGCTCGACCGGCTGGCGGCCGGCCAGGCCGCCGGCGGCGTTCGCGGTCGTCCGGCCGTGTCGCAGAAGCAGAAGGGTCGCCACGACACCACCCTAGGCGCGCCCGCTCACGCGGCGGCCCCCGGCACCGATGGTGTCGGGGGCCGCCGTGGGAACGCCGCTCAGGTGGCGCTGATCGTGCCGGTGAGCAGCAGCGCCAGCACCAGGGTGCCGACCGCCACCCGGTAGAGCACGAAGACGTACAGGCTGTGGTGCGCGACGTAGCGCAGCAGCCAGGCGATGGCCGCGTAGCCGATGGCGAACGCGATCAGCGTCGCCACCACCAGCTGCGGCCCGGACGGGGCGGCCGTGCCGGGCGCGGACGGCTCGAAGACGTCCCCGAGGCTGAACACCCCGGACAGCACCACGGCGGGGATGGCCAGCAGGAACGAGTAGCGGGCGGCGGTCTCCCGGGTCAGGTTGAGCAGCAGGCCGGCGGTCAGCGTGCCGCCGGAGCGGGAGACGCCCGGCACCAGCGCCATCGCCTGGGCGAAGCCCATCACCACGCCGTCGCGCATCCGGAAGTTCTCCAGGGTGCGGGTCTGCCGGCCCCAGTACTCGGCGAAGGCCAGCACGAAGGCGAACACGATCAGGGTGGTGGCGACCACCCACAGGTTCCGGCCGGCGGTCTTGATCTGGTCCTTGAACAGGTAGCCGAACGCACCGATCGGGATGGTGCCGACGATGACGTACCAGCCCATCCGGTAGTCGAGGCTGGCGCGCACCGAGTGGTCCCGGATGCCCAGCAGCCAGGTGCGGGTGATCCGCCAGATGTCCTTGGCGAAGTAGATCAGCACCGCCGTCTCGGTGCCCAGCTGGGTGACCGCGGTGAAGGAGGCGCCCGCGTCCCGGCCGAAGAAGATCGCCGAGGTGATCCGCAGGTGGCCGGACGAGCTGACCGGCAGGAACTCCGTCAGCCCTTGGACGATGCCCAGGACGATGGCCTCTACCCAGGTCACTCGCCGACTCCGGACAGCTCCAGCGCCTCGGCGACGGTGCGCAGGGTGGCCACGCCGCTGTCCCGGTCGGCGACGAAGAGGGTGACCGACAGGGTGGTCACCCCGGCCGCCGCGTACTCCCGCATCCGCTCGGCGATGCGCTCCTTGGGGCCGAGCAGCGAGGTGCGGTCGATGAACTCCATCGGCACCGCGGCGGCGGCGTCGCGCTGCCGCTTGGCCAGGTAGAGGTCCTGCACCTCGCGGGCGGCGTCGCCGTAGCCCATCCGGGTGGCGAGCTGGTTGTAGAAGTTCTGCTGCCGGCTGCCCATTCCGCCGACGTAGAGGGCCGCGTACCAGCGGACCAGCTCGGCGCAGCTGGCGACGTCGTCGCCGACCACCACCGGCACCGCGGGGACCACGTCGAAGCCGGCCAGCTCCTTGCCAACCTTCGCCCGGCCGGCGCGTACGGAGGCGAGCTGCTCGTCGGCGAACTCGGGGGCGTAGAAGACGGCCAGCCAGCCGTCGGCGATCTCGCCGGCCAGCTCCAGGTTCTTCGGGCCGACCGCGGCGAGGTAGATCGGGATGTGCTCGCGAGGCGGGTGGAAGCCCAGCCGCAGCGCCTTGCCGGGGCCGTCGGGCAGCGGCAGGGTGTAGTGCTCGCCGTCGTACGCGACCTCCTTGCGGGCGACCGCCAGCTTGACGATGTCCACGAACTCGCGGGTGCGGGCGAGCGGCTTGGCGAACCGTACGCCGTGCCAGCCCTCCGACACCTGCGGCCCGGAGACGCCCAGGCCCAGCCGGAACCGGCCGCCGGAGAGCGCGTCGATGGTGGCCGCGGTCATCGCGGTCGTCGCCGGGGTCCGGGCGGGGATCTGCATCACCGCGCTGCCCACGTCGATCCGAGCCGTCTGGCCGGCCATCCAGGCCAGCATGCTGGGCGAGTCGGAGCCGTAGGCCTCCGCCGCCCACACCACCGAGTAGCCGAGCCGGTCCGCCTCCTGGGCAAGCGCCAGGTGGTCGGCCGGTGTGCTCCACGCCGTCTGGTAACCGAGGCTGAGCCCGAGTCGCACTGATCCTCCCCCATCCCGCACCACAGGTCGCATCAGGTTACGCAATGCCGTGCCCGGTGCCGATCACCGGCTCACCACCGCCGCCGGCGGGCACCGGGCGGTCTGTCGGCGACGCGACGGGGGAAGATGGCGGGAGCGAGGATATCGGTGACGCCGGGATCGAAATAAGGTTCACCCATGCAACAGCGACCGCTCGGCCGAAGCGGGCTGGCGGTTTCCCGGCTCGCGCTCGGCACCATGACGTGGGGCCGGGACACCGACTCCGACGACGCGGCCGCCCAGCTGAAGAGCTTCCTCGACGCCGGCGGCAACCTGGTCGACACCGCGGACGTGTTCGGCGACGGCGACGCCGAGTCGGTGCTCGGCTCGCTGCTGGGCGCCCTGGTCCCCCGGGACGAGCTGCTGATCGCCACCAAGGCGGGCCTGCGGCCGGGCACCGGCCGGCGCCGGGACGGCTCCCGGGGGCACCTGCTGCGTACCCTGGACGCCTCGCTGCGCCGGCTCGGCACCGACCACGTCGACCTGTGGCAGGTGCACGGGTACGACGAGGACACCCCGCTGGAGGAGACGCTGTCCGCATTGGACCACGCGGTGACCAGCGGGCGGGTCCGGTACGTCGGGGTGTCCAACTTCGCCGGCTGGCAGACCGCCCGGGCCGCCGCCTGGCAGGCCGCCTGGCCGGGGCGCGCCCCGGTGGTCGCCGCCCAGGTGGAGTACTCGCTGCTGGAGCGCGGGGTGGAGCGGGAGGTGCTGCCGGCCTGCGCGGCGCTGGGGCTGGGAGTGCTGCCCTGGTCGCCGCTGGGGCGGGGGGTGCTGACCGGGAAGTACCGCAACGGTCGGCCGGCGGACTCGCGGGCCGCGTCCGCGCACTTCGAGCGGTTCGTCGCCACCTACCTGGAGCCGCGCTGCTCCAGCATCGTCGAGGCGGTGACCATCGCCGCGGGCGGGCTGGGCGTGTCGCCGGTGGAGGTGGCGCTGGCCTGGATCCGGGACCGGCCCGGGGTCACCGCGCCGATCCTGGGCGCCCGCACGGTCGGCCAGCTGCTGGGCGCGCTGCAGGTGGAGCGGATGACCCTGCCGGAGGAGATCACCACGGCGCTGGACGACGTCTCGGCCGTGCCGGTCGGCTACCCGGAGCGGGACGGCTGAGCGGTTCGTCCCGTCCGACCGGATCGCCGGGGCGACACGCGGCACGGGTCACCCGGACAAGGGTGGCGCGGCCCGGCCGGGCTGGGCAGCATAGGTGCCATGGACTACGAATACGCGCCGCTGAGGTTGCCGCCGAACGTCGACCGGTTGACCGCCGCGGCGCAGCTGGCGATCCAGGCGGAATTCTCCGGCTGGGAACTGGCCCGGGTGCAGCTGTTCCGGGACGGCACGCGCAAGGTGGTGCTGCGCCGCCGTCGGGTCAACCAGCCGCAGCCGGGCCTGTCGTACTGACCTCGGGCGGGCGGACCGGCCCGCCCGCGCCCCGGCCCCGGACCGTGCGGTCCGGGGCCGGGGCGACGCGGGCTCAGTGCTGACGCGGGCTCAGTGCTGGTGGCCGGCGTGGTCGTGGTCGTCCTCGTCCAGGAACGGGTGCTCGTCGAGCCGGCCGACCAGCCGGTCGTCGACGGCCGGGGTGAACGGGCCCACCGGGTCGTCGTCGTCGAAGGCCTCCAGGTCGACCGGGGTGCCGACCTCACTGACCATCACCACGCCGTCCAGCGGCTCCAGCTCCGGCACGTCCAGCGCGCTCAGCGAGCCGTCGCCGCTCTGCAGCAGCTCCAGCACCGCCTCGCCGACGCCCTCGACCGGGGCCGCCTCGTCCTCCTCCGGGGTGCCCTCGCGGCGGGCGGCGTCGGCCACCCGGATCAGCGCCGACACGCTCGGCACCCGGTAGTCGCGGCGCTGCCGCACCGAGATGACCCGCGGGTGCGGATCGGTCGCCTCGGCGCCGTCGGCCCCGCCGCCGAAGCGCTCGTCCGCCTCGTCCGGGTCGATCGACTCCACGTCCCACGGCGTGACCTCGCCGAACGCGTCCAGCAGCTGCTCGTCGTAGGCGAAGGAGGCGTTGTTCAAAGCCACGTACGCCTGCCAGACGTCGTCGTCGTCGATCCGGCCCTGGGCGGCGCGGACCGCCGTGAGGTGGGCGCGGGCGGCGTCGATCACGCGCTCCAGGGCGGCGTCCAGCTCGCCGTGCTGGTCGGTCATCGGTTGGTTCCCTTCGACAGTGGGGGGAGGGTTGCGGAACCGCGGTCAGCAGCTACGGAGGAACCGGTCGAGGACCCGCACGCCGAACTGTAGTCCGTCCACCGGCACCCGCTCGTCGATGCCGTGGAACAGGGCGGAGAAGTTCAGGTCGGCCGGCAGCCGCAGCGGGGCGAACCCGAAGCAGCGGATGCCCAGCTGCGAGAACGCCTTGGCGTCGGTGCCGCCGGAGAGCATGTACGGCACCGGCCGGGCCCCCGGGTCCTCGGCCCGCAGCGCCGCGCCCATCGCCGCCACCAGGTCACCGTCGAAGGTGGTCTCCAGGGCCGGCTGGCGCTGGACGTACTCGATGTCGATGTCCGGGCCGACCAGGTCGCGCAGCTGCTGCTCCAGCATCTGCGACTGGCCGGGCAGGCTGCGGCAGTCGATGGTGGCGGTGGCCCGGCCGGGGATGACGTTGTCCTTGTAGCCGGCGGCCAGCCGGGTCGGGTTGGCGGTGCTGCGGATGGTCGCGCCGATGATGTTCGCGATCGGGCCGAGCTTGGCGATCGCGGTCTCCGGGTCGTCCGGGTCCAGCTCCACGCCGAGCACCTCGGAGACCTCGGTCAGGAAGGCCCGTACGGTGTCGGTGACGGTGACCGGGAAGCGGTGCCGGCCGATCCGGGCGACCGCCTCGGCCAGCGCGGTGACCGCGTTGTCGTCGTGGATGAACGAGCCGTGCCCGGGCCGGCCCCTGGCGTGCAGCCGCAGCCAGTCGATCCCCTTCTCGGCGGTCTCGATCAGGTAGAGCCGGGTGGCGTCGTTGATCGAGTACGAGAAGCCACCCACCTCGCCGACCGCCTCGGTGCAACCCTCGAAGAGCTCCGGGTGCCGCTCCACCAGGAACCGCGCCCCGTAGTCGCTGCCCGCCTCCTCGTCGGCGGTGAACGCCAGCACGATGTCCCGCGGCGGCCGGACCCCGGTGCGCCGCCAGTGCCGCACCACGGCGAGCACCATCGCGTCGAAGTCCTTCATGTCGATCGCGCCCCGGCCCCACAGGTAACCGTCGCGGATCTCGCCGGAGAACGGGTGCACCGACCACTCGTCGGCGTCGGCGGGCACCACGTCCAGGTGGCCGTGCACCAGCAGCGCGTCCCGCCCCGGGTCGGCGCCCGGGATCCGGGCGACCAGGTTGGCCCGGCCGGGCGCGGACTCGTGCAGCTCGGCCTCGACGCCGACCTCGGCCAGCCGCTGCGCGACGTACTCGGCGGCGGCGCGTTCGCCGACGCTGGTCGCGTTGTCGCCGGTGTTGGTGGTGTCGATCCGCAGCAGCTCGCGGCAGAGGTCGACGACCTCGTCGGTGGGATCCGGTGGGCGGGCGGCGTCGGCAGTCACCGCACCTTTCTACCAGCCGGCCGGGGCCGCGGGGAGGCGGCGGATCCGCGCCGGGTTTCCCGATCATCCGGTACGGGTACCTCGGCGCCGACCCGGCACGCCTGTCGTACCGGCCCCCGTCGCGCACCGCCTCGTCGAGGAGGGCACCATGACCGTCCCCCTGCCCCCGCTGCCGCCCGCGGCGGACGACGCGTGGCGACCCGGCGGCCGCAGCATGGCCGACCTCGCCGACACCGAGCACCGGCAGCTGCTCGGCCTGGTCGACGAGGTGCTCGAGCCCGGCCTCACCCCGCAGCGGCGCCGCGAGGTGGTCGAGGTGCTGACCGCCGCGGTGTCCCGGCACCTGTCCGCCGAGGAGCAGTACCTGCTGCCGGCCGCCCGGGCCGCGCTGCCCGAGGCCGGCGACCGGGTGGACCGGGAGCTGGAGGCGGACGCCGCGCTGCTCACCGCGCTGAAGGCGCTCACCGGCCCGGACGACCCGGCGCTGGCCGACGTGGTGGACCGGGTACGCCGGCACGCCGAGGCGGTCTCCGCGCTGATCACCCCGCTGCGCGAGGTGGCCACCGACGCCGAGCTGATCCGGCTGGGCAACCGGTGGGAGATCGCCCAGGAGGCGGCGCCCACCCGGCCGCACCCCGGCACCCCGTCCGCCCCGCCGTGGAACCGGATCGTCGAGCCGGCGGTGGGCGTGGTGGACAAGGTGCGCGACGTGGTGACCGGCCGCCGGACGTACCTGGCCAGCCTGCGGCGGAACGCCCGCGACTGACCGGTGGGTGCGAACGGCCCGGCGGCGGGTATCCGACCCGCATGACCGATCTCTACCCCGCCGCCGACCAGAGCGAGCTGCTGCGCCGGGCGGCCGCCGCGCACACCGCCGCGTCCCGGGACGTCGAGGCGTTCCTGCGCCGGCTGCCCGAGGTGCCCGACCCGGCCGACATCACCGAGTACGCCACCCTGCTCAGCCGGGAGGAGGCCGCCCGGGGCGAACGGCAGGCGGCCGCCGACGCCGCCGGCCTGCAACTGCCCAGCCTCGGCACGGAGCACTGACCGGCCGCCGCGCCGGCGGCCCGCGGGCCCGCCACGCGCTGGCCGCTCCCATCTACCACGACCGCGGCGCCCGGGACCGACCTCCCGGGTGCCGCGGTCGTGCCGGTCAGCGTTCGACGAGGACGTCGTGGCCCAGGTCGAGCAGCGAGTGGCGCCATTTGTCGTCGGCGTTGCCGCCGCGCGGCTTCTCGGCCGACAGCTCGCGGATCCGGTCGATCGCGTTCCGCATCACCTCGATGTCCTCCGGGGTGAGATCGACCTTGCGCTTGCGCAGCACGGCGAGGATCTGCCGGCCCGGCTCGGGCAGGTCGAGATCCGGGTTCGGGCCGAACGACTCCTCCCCCGAGCCGCGGGTCAGCAGCCACTGGCGCAGCTGCTCGGAGGGGACGTTCACCTCGGCGTGGAAGTCCTCCCAGATGACCTCGACCTCGGGGTCGAGTCGCTGCTCGCGTACCATCACGCCTCCTCTTCCGGCGGCCCGGGCGGGGCCGGCTCACCGTCGTCGTCCTGGTGCCTGAGGCCCTCCGGCGGCACCTTCACCCGGGACGGGTTCGCCGTCGGCGGCGCGAGGATCGGTTCGCTGCGCTCCGCGTCGTCCTCGTTCTCGTCGTTCTCCCTGTTCCGCGCGTTCCGCGCGTTCTGCTCCGGTCCGGTCATCCCCGACCTCCGGCTCACCGCGGATGGGTGGTGCTCGACGGGGTGTGGTCGCGGTCCCCGGCCGCCACGTCGAAGGCGAGCTGACCGTCGCGGGCGTCCACGGTGACCTTCTGGCCCGGGGAGATCCCGTTCTCCAGCAGCATCCGGGACAACCGGTTGTCCACCTCGCGCTGGATCACCCGGCGCAGCGGCCGGGCCCCGAACTCCGGCTGGTAGCCGTGCTCGGCCAGCCAGTCCACCCCGGCGGGGGTGAACGCGACCTGGATGTCCTGGGCGTGCAGCCGCCGGCGGGTCTCCTCCAGCAGCAGCTCGGTGATCTGCCGCAGCTGCTCGCCCTCCAGCCGGCGGAAGATGATCGTCTCGTCGATCCGGTTGAGGAACTCCGGGCGGAAGTTCTCCTGCAGCCGACGCATCAGCCGCTGCCGCAGCTCGTCGCTCTCCTGCGAGCCGCCCGGTTCGCCCAGGTCGAACCCGACCGAGCGCTGGCTGCCGGTGATCAGCTCCGAGCCGAGGTTGCTCGTCATGATCAGCACGGTGTTCTTGAAGTTCACCGTGCGGCCCTGGCTGTCGGTGAGCCGGCCGTCGTCGAGCACCTGGAGCAGGATGTTGAACACGTCCGGGTGGGCCTTCTCGATCTCGTCCAGCAGCACCACCGCGTACGGGCGGCGGCGCACCGCCTCGGTGAGCTGGCCGGCCTCCTCGTACCCCACGTAGCCGGGGGGCGCGCCGACCAGGCGGGCCACGGTGTGCCGCTCCTGGAACTCGCTCATGTCCACCCGGATCATCCGGTCGGCCTCGCCGAAGAGCGCCTCGGCCAGCGCCCGGGCCAGCTCGGTCTTGCCGACGCCGGTGGGGCCGAGGAACAGGAAGCTGCCCATCGGGCGGTCCGGGTCGGCCAGCCCGGTACGCGAGCGGCGGACCGCCTCGGCCACCGCGCTGACCGCGTCGTCCTGGCCGACCACCTTCTCGTGCAGCTGACCCTCCAGCCGCAGCAGCCGGTCCCGCTCCTCCTCGGTGAGCTGGCTGACCGGGATGCCGGTGGCCCGGGAGACCACCTCGGCGATCTCCTGCGGCCCGACCGCCGGCACGTGCGAGGAGTCGTTGTCGCCGTTGCCGTGGGCACCCCGGATCCGCTCCTCCAGCTCGGCCAGCCGGTCGCGCAGCGCGGACGCCTTCTCGTACTGCTCGTCGGCGACCGCCTGCTCCTTGTCCCGGCGGACGTCGTCGAGCTGCTGCTCCAGCTCGCGCACGTCGGAGGCGGGGGTCCGGGTGCGCAGCCGGACCCGGGCGCCGGCCTGGTCGATCAGGTCGATCGCCTTGTCCGGCAGGAACCGGTCGGTGACGTACCGGTCGGACAGCTCCGCGGCGGCGACCACCGCCTCGTCGGTGAACCGCACCTGGTGGTGGGCCTCGTACCGGTCGCGCAGGCCGCGCAGGATGGCGACGGTGTCCTCGACGCTGGGCTCGGGCACCAGCACCGGCTGGAACCGGCGGGCCAGCGCGGCATCCTTCTCGATGCTCTTGCGGTACTCGTCCAGCGTGGTCGCGCCGATCACCCGCAGCTCGCCGCGGGCCAGCGCGGGCTTGAGCATGTTGGACGCGTCCATGCCGCCCTCGCTGCCGGCGCCGCCCGCGCCGACCAGGGTGTGGATCTCGTCCAGGAAGATGATCAGCTCGTCCCGGTGGGCCCGGATCTCGTCGATCACCTTCTTCAGGCGCTCCTCGAAGTCGCCCCGGTAGCGGGTGCCGGCGACCAACCCGGACAGGTCGAGCTGGACCACCCGCTTGCCGAGCAGGGTCTGCGGCACGTCCCCGTCGCAGATCCGCTCGGCCAGCCCCTCCACGATGGCGGTCTTGCCGACGCCGGCCTCGCCGATCAGCACCGGGTTGTTCTTGGTCCGGCGGGAGAGGATCTCCACCGCCTGCTCGATCTCGTCGGCTCGGCCGATCACCGGGTCGATCTGGTCCGCCCGGGCCAGGTCGGTGAGGTCCTGGCCGTACTGGTCGAGGGTGGGGGTGCCGCGGTCCGGTTTCGGGCCGCTCGTCGGGCCGCGCTCGGCGCTGGCCGCCTGCAGCGACTCCGGCTGGATCCGCCCGGCGGCGAGCATCCGGCCGGCCGGGGACTCCGGGTTCAGCGGCAGCGCCATCAGGATGTGCTCGGGCCCGATGTAGTTCGCCCCCATCGCGCGGGACAGCTGGTGGGCGTCGAGCAGCGCGCGTTTCGCCGCCGGGGTGAGCGAGAGGTTCGGCGGCACCTCGCCCCTGGGCGCCCCGTCACCGCGCCCGCCCAGGGCGTTGACCAGGGCGTCCGGGTCGGCGCCGGCCCGGCGTACCAGGTCGCGCAGCGGCTCGCGCTGCAGCGCCGCCCAGAGCAGGTGGTCGGTGTCCAGGTCGTTGCTGTGCTTCTGGGCGGCCCGCCGCGCCGCGTCCGCCAGCATCTCCCGGGCGTCCGCGGTCATCAGCCGGGTGATGTCGACCCGGTGCGCCGGTCGGCGACCACCCTCGCCCCGGCCGAAGTACCGGGCCAGGAACTCGTCCCACGGGTCGTTGCCGAAGTCACCGGGTCCCATCATTCTGTCCTCCGCAGTCGGTCGGCACGGCCGCCGGGGCGCGACATGGCGCGGCACGGTCGGCGGTGGCTACCCGGCGGTCGGCCCGACAAACGCCGCCGGCTCGCGGGCGGCGACGAACGCCGCCGCGTCGCAGGCACCGACAAACGCCGCGGGGTGGCAGGCTGGGGGCATGGACACCGCACCGCTGCTGATCGTCGACGGCGCCAACGTGGTCGGCTCCCGGCCGGACGGCTGGTGGCGGGACCGCGCCGGGGCCGCGGCGCGGCTGCGCGACCGGCTGGTGCCGGTGGCCGCCGGGGGCGTACCGCCGGACCTGTCGCCGCCGGTGGAGGTGGTGCTGGTGGTGGAGGGCGCGGCCCGGGACGTGCCGGGGGTGCCCGGCGTCGACACCGTCGGCGCGCCCGGCTCGGGCGACGACACGATCGTGGACCTGGTCCGGGCCGCGCCGGACCGGCGCCGGCTGGTGGTCACCGCCGACCGCGAGCTGCGGGAGCGGGTGGGCGCGCTCGGCGCCGAGGTACGCGGCCCACGCTGGCTGCGCGGCGAGGAGCGCTGACCGGCCCGACCCGGTCCACCTCGGCGGGCCGGGCGACCGACCACGGTCCCGTTGACGGGACCCTGCGCCGCCGACGCAGGGCCCGCACCGGCTCGCGTCGCACGTCAGGGCCGGCATCCGGACAGCGGGGCAGGAACACCGCCAGGGCGGCTGTTCTCTCCCCGAACCGGATGCGTTGTAATGGAGCTCTCCCCGCCCCCTGGAGGTCACCGTGGCGAGCGTCGCCGAACTGAAGGCTGCGATCGATGTCGCGCTGCAACAGATCGGTGACGGGCAGACAGCCGTGCAGGCGGCCGGCGAGAAGCTGTCCGAGGCGCAGCAGACCCTCGCCGGCGCGCTGGAGGGCAGCGGGCACCAAACCGTCGAGGCCGCCCAGGCGTCGCTCACCCAGGCCGGGCAGGAGCTGGAGGAGTGCCTCGCCGCGACACTCGTCGCGGTGGAGCAGGCGCAGCTGTACGTCTCGTCGCTGTAGTCGCCGTGTCCATCATCGAGGACCTCGGGGCGCAGGTGCGCGCCGCCGCAGAGGAGCTTCCGCTGGCCCCGCTCGCCCTGGCGCTGGAGAAGTTCGGCCAGGCCAGCGAGCGGCTGCGCTGGGTTCGGCAGGAGTCGGCCGACCCGATGGGGGTGCCCGAGCTCTCCGCGGCCACCGAGCACGCCGAGTCGGCCGGGCACGCGCTGCGGGTGGCCCAGGAGCAGCTCTCGGCGTACCTGGCCGCGATCGGGCTCGCCCCCGACGGCGCGCCGGCACCCCGGGCCGCCGGCCGCGAGCCGACCCACGACGCCCCGCGCGGCGACGCCGTGGCCCCGCCCGGCGCGCCCGGCGAGCAGCGGGCCGACCCGACCGTCCGGCGCTGGTGGGCGGTCCGGGTGGCGGAGCTGACCGGCGGCGGCGAGGGTCCGCCGGACGAACCGGACGAGCGGGTGGGTGACTCCCGCGAGCTGCTGCGCCGGGTGGTGAGCGGGGTCCGCTCCGGTGACCGGGACGGGCTGCGGCGGGAGCTGCGCCGGGCGCACGCCGACGTCGGCCTCGGGCTGGCCGCGATCGCCCCGCCGCTGCTGCGCGACCTCGCCGGTGAGCTGCTCGGCCACCCGCCGCGCGCGGGCGACCTCGGGCGGTTGCGGGGCGAGCTGGGCGGCCGGGTCCGCGACCTGCTGCCGGGGCTGCCGGCGCCGGTGCTCGACACCCTGCTCACCCGGATCTGCCGGATGCCGCCGGCCGGCGGCGCCGGAACCGGCCAACCGCACGCCGCCGACCCCGCGGTGACCGCCGGGGTGGTCGCCGGCGTGCTGCTCGCCCGACTCGGCCGGGACCTGCCCCGCTCGGACGAGCGCGCGGCCTCCACGGTGGCCGGTGACGACCGTGGCTGACCTGCGTAACCAGGTCGTCGCGCGGGCCCGGGGCCTGCTCGCCGAGGCGCTCGGCGCGACCCGGGCCCGATTGGCCGCCGCCGAGGCGGAGGTGACCGCCGCACAGGAACGGCGTACCCGGATCCGGCGGGCCGCCGCGGCCGTACCCGGCAAGGTCGCCGCGGCGCGCGACCGGCGGCTGACGGAGATCGACGAACGACACGCCGCGCGGCTCGCCGAGCTGGCCCGGCGGGCCGCCGCGGCCGCCCTGCGCGAGGCGCCCGGCGCGGCGTCCGCGGACTGGGCCGGCTGGCGGGCGGCGCCGGTCGGGCGCGGCGAGCCGGCCGGCCCGGTCCGGGTCGGCACGCTGCGGATCGCCGGCGCGGAACCGGTGCCCGCGCTGGTGCCGCTGCTGGACGCCGGGCACGTGCACCTGTCCGGCGAGGACCGGGCGGGCGCGGACGCGGTGGTCGCCGCGCTGCTGCTGCGCAGCGTCGGCCGGGCCGACCCGGGCACGGTACGGCTGTCCGGGTACGACCCGGAGCACCTCGGTGGCGGGCTGGCCGGTTTCGCCCCGCTCGGCACCGCCGGGCTGCTCACGTTCGTCGGCCCGGGCGGGCTGGGCCGGTTGCTGGACGACCTGGTGGAGCAGATCCGCCGGATCAACGAGACGGTGCTCGCCGGCGAGTACGGCTCGCTGCGTGAGCTGGCCGCGGTGACCGGCCGGCGGCCGGAGCCGTGGCGGGTGGCGGTGCTGCTCGGCGGGGAGGAGCTGTCCCGGCACGAGCGCGGCCAGCTGGACCGGGTGGTCCGCACCGGCGCCGCCTGCGGGGTGCACCTGGTGGTGCGCGGCATCCCGCTGCCGGACGACCCGACGGTGACCCGGGTGGTCGCCGCGCCGGACGACGCCCGGGTGGGCGCCCCGCCCGGCCTGCCGGTACGCCTCGACCCCCCGCCGCCGGCCACCCTGGTCACCGAGACCTGCCGGGACGTCGCCGCCCGGGTCAACGCCGGCCCGCCGCCCGCCCCCTTCGCGGACCTGCTGCCCCCGCCCGAGCAGATGTGGAAGGAACACTCGGCGGCGGGGCTGACCGCGCCGATCGGCGAGGGCCCGCACGGCCGGCCGGTGCGGCTGACCCTCGGCGACTATCCGCCGCACGCGCTGATCGGCGGCCCGTCCGGCACCGGCAAGACCAACCTGATCTTCGCCTGGATCGGGGCGCTGGCCGCCCGCTACTCCCCCACCGAGCTGGAGTTCTACCTGCTCGACTTCAAGGAGGGGGTGTCCTTCGCCCGGTTCGCCCAGGGCCGGCGCGACCCGAGCTTCCTGCCGCACGTCCGGCTGGTCGGCATCAACGTCAACACCGACCGGGAGTTCGGCCTGGCGCTGCTGCGGTTCCTCGCCGACGAGCTGCGCCGGCGCGCGGACGCGGCGAAGGCGTTCGAGGTGACCAAGCTGGCCGAGCTGCGGGCGGTCGACCCGACCGGGCACTGGCCCCGGATCGTGGCGGTGGTCGACGAGTTCCAGGCGCTGCTGGCCGGCCGGGACGTGGTCGCCCGGGAGGCCGCCGACCTGCTGGAGGACCTGGCCCGGCGGGGCCGCTCGCAGGGCATCCACCTGGTGCTCGCCTCGCAGGACGTGCGCGGCATCGAGGCGCTGTGGGGGCGGCCCGCGCTGGTCGCCCAGTTCACCCTGCGGATCGCGCTGCCCAAGGCGCTGCGCATCCTGGCCGAACGCAACGACGCGGCGCAGGCGCTGCCGAAGTACCACGCGGTGGTCAACGCCGAGTCGGGGATGGCCGAGGGCAACCAGGTGGCCCGGATCCCGTCGGCGAGCGACTGGGACGACTGGAACGAGTTGCAGCACCGGCTGTGGCGGATGCGGTCGCCGGACGCCGCGCCGGCCCGGCTGTTCGACGGCGACGCGATCCCCCGGCTGGCCGACGCGCCGGACTTCCGGGCCCTGGAGGCACCGGCCGGTGACGCGCCGCCGCGGGGGCCGGTGGCGCTGCTCGGTGAGATCATCGACGTGCAGGCCCGTTCGGCGGCGCTGCGGCTGCCCCGGGCGCCCGGACGCAACCTCGCGGTGCTGGGCACCCGGGTGGACGAGGCCTGCGCGGTGCTCGACGCGGCCGCCCGCTCGCTGGCCCGCCAGCACCGCCCCGGCACCGCCCGCTTCTCCATCGCCTGCCTGGACCCGGACGCCGACCCGGCCGCCCGGGCCCTATACGCCGACCTGGCCGACGACGCCGCCTGGTACGACGAGGAGACCGTGCCGGAGCTGATGGCCGAGACGGCCGAGGGGCTGGGCCGCCCCGGCACCCCGACGGTTCCGCACTACCTGTTGCTGTTCGCCGTCGACGCGGCCGCCGGCGCGCTCTCCACCGGCGGCACCGGCCGCACCGGGCTGGACCGGCTGCGGCGGATCCTGCACGACGGGCCGGAGCGGCGTACCCACGTCCTGGCCTGGTGGCGGGGGGTGGCCCGGATGCGGGTGGACCTGGGCGGGCCGGCGTCCCGGACCGACCAGATCGGGGCCTGGGTGGCGCTCGACGTGCAGGGCGGTGAGCTGGGCTCGGCGCTCTACCCCGGCAGCGGCGGCCCGGACTGGTACCCCCGGCCGTGGCGGGGACTGTTCTTCGACCGGGCGGTGCACCGCACCGGACAGGTGATCATCCCCTATGGTCCGTCCCGATGAACGAACCGGTCGCCAGTGACACCTACGCCGCCCACGTCCGCCGGCTCGCCGAGCTGACCGGCCGGGTGCACGCCCAGCGGGCCGAGGCGCAGGCCTGGCACGACCAGCAGTGCGCCGCCGCCGCCCGGGCGGCGGCGGAGGCGGACGAGCAGCTGCGCCAGGCCGAGGGGGAGGCGGCGGCGGCCCGGACGCTGCTGGAGCGGGTGGACGCCGAGGTGGGCCATCTCTGGGGCGAGCTGCGCACCCGGCTGGGCGCCCGCCGGCTCGGCCAACCACCGGCCCCGGCCCCGGACGTCACCGGGGATCCGGTGCCGCTGCTGCGCGGGGTGCGGGAGCTGCTGGACCGTACCGGCCAGCGCGGCGAGCTGCCGGCGGCGGTGAATCCGCTGCTGGTGCTCTGCGGGGTGGCCGGCGCGCTGGTCGCGTTCGCGCTGGGCGCCGCCGCCCGGGCCGCCGGTCACCGGTACGGCGGGGACCTGGCGGTGGGCATGCCGGTGCTGGCGCTGGTGGTGACGCTGCTCGGCCCGGTGGCGGGGCTCGGGCCGGCCAAGCGGCTGGCGGACCGGCGGCACGCCGTGCTGGGCCCCCGACCGGTCGTCGTCGTGCTGATCGCCGGCCTGGTGACCACCGTGGGCCTGCTGGTCGCGACGCGCTGACGGCAGGCGCGGCAGGCGGCCGCCGTGCGGCCTGTCCGCGGCCCACGCGGTGGGATGGCCGCTGGTCGCGCCGCTGGCGGCACAGCACCGGCCCGGCCGGCCGCTCGGCCGGGCCCGGCGCCGGGTCAGGCCGGGACGGCGACGGCCTCGCGGAGCAGTCGACGGGCCAGCACCAGCCGGTCGGCGTCGTCGTCGAGGCCGGGCAGGTCGCCGACCCGGACGACCGTGCCGTCCAGCAGCGCCCGCAGGGCCGGCTCACACACCGCCGGCAGGGTGATCGTCCGGTCGAACAGCCGCAGCGCCACCCGCTCAGCCCCGGCGGGAACGAGCTGCCAGCGCAGGCCGGCGCGGGGGGCGATCCGGCTGTCGGCGTCCAGGGCGGCCAGCGCGGCGGCCTGGGCGAGCGGGCGGATCGGCGCGGGCCGGGCGGCCGGCCAGGCGCGCGCCCGCAGCCGGGCGGCGACGGCGCCCGGGTCGGCGCGCAGCAGCCAGTCGCGCAGCGCCTCGACGGTCTCGGTCAGCTCCGGCTCGATCGCGTCCGGGTCGGCCACGTCGGTGCCGAACGGCAGGCCGGCGCGCAGCCGGGCGTCCTCGGCGGCGAGGGCGAGCAGCTCCTCCACCATGGCGTACCGGGTCAGCGCGCGGATGCCCACGGTCAGGTGCAGCGAGCTCGACTCCTGCGCCTGGGCGCTGTGCAGCCAGCCGCGGGGCAGGTAGAGCGCGTCCCCCGGCTCGAGCACCACGTCCAGCGCGGCGGTGCCCTCGGCGGTGGCGGAGACCTCGTCGGCCCGCCCGCCCCAGGGCTGCCGCTCCAGCGGGTCCGGCAGCACCGGCGGGTGGATCCGCCAGTGCTTGCGCCCGTCGACCTGCAGCACGAACACGTCGTGGGTGTCGTAGTGGGTGGCGAAGCCCTGGCTGGCCGGCGGGGTCAGGTAGGCGTTCACCTGCAACGGCTGCGCGAGCGCCGTGCCCAGGTCGCGGGTGAAGTCGACCAGCGCCGGCCAGATCCGGTGCAGGCCCTGCAGCACCAGGGTGGCGCCGGCGGCGTACTGCTCCAGCACGCGCTCGTCGAGGACCTGGTCGCCGATCTCGGCGCCGGCCCCGCCGCCGCCGGTCCAGCGGGCCGCGGGGACCAGCTGGCCGTCCCGGGCGACCCGCAGGAACGGGGTACGCAGGCCGCGCCGGCTGAGCAGCTCGTCGGCGTCGTCCGGGCTGAGCAGATCGGTGAAGCCGGTGGGATTGGGCAGCTCGGCGGCGCGGGACAGCAGCGGCGCCCTACCCCAGTAGGCGGCGGCGAACTTGGCCGGCTCGACGCTGACGCAGCGGGCCAGCGCCGCGGCCGCGGCAGACGGAACCGCCGGGCGGCCGTGGCCGCCCGGCGGGTCGGTGATCGTCACGTCGGTCGGTCAGCGGGCGCTGCCGTCGGCGCCACCGTCGGAGTGGCCGGGGGTCGCGCCACCGTCGGCCGGACCCTCGGCCCCACCGTCGGCGCCACCGTCCTGGTGACCCGGGGTCGCGCCACCGTCGGCCGGACCCTCCGCGCCACCGTCGGCGCCACCGTCCTGGTGACCCGGGGTAGCCCCACCGTCGGCCGGGCCCTCGAGGCCGCCGCCGCTGGTCGTCTGCATGTCGTCGTCGTTGAGTGCCATGGGTCTCCCTCGGGTGTGCCGCCCCGGCATCGGTCGGGGTTCGTCGTGCTGCGGGTGGTACCCCACGTGCGATCTTCTCTAACCACACCGTAGACGTCCGGACCCGCACGTACGGGCCGTTCGGCGGGGCTCGGCGCGGCGACCCGTCCCGCGCGTTCGGCGCGGGCTGGGGGACGGAGGCTTCGACGCGGAGGAGTTCCTGGAGGGGGTCAGCCGCCCGGTCGGGAGCCGGCTCGGCACCCGGTACGGGGCGGCGTTCGAGGTGTTCCCGCTCGGTCCGCAGTAAGCGGTCCGGTGGTGATCCTGGTCGACGCGGCGGCGATCGCCGGGCCGGCCCGCCGGGTGAACCGTACGGCGTGACACCCGGCGGGCGGGCCCCGCTAGGGAATCATCCGGGCCAGGTCGGCGGGCATGGTGGACCTGACGTCCTCCCACTCGCCCTGGCTGACGTGCCGGCGCAGGGTGTCCAGCACCACCTGCGCCACCCGCTCCGGGCCGCCCTCGGCGTCGTACGGGAAGCCCTGCCGGACCTCGTAGCGGAAGTCGTCCCGGTCGAGCTTGATCGGCACGTTCGCGGGCTGCCAACCGTCGAAGTAGACCCCGCGCACCAGCACCGGCAACTGCTGGGCGAACTCCACGCTCTCCTGCACCGGCATCCGGTCGCGCAGCAGGTGCAGCACGGTGCGCAACGCCGCGTACGACTGGTTGCGCCGCTCCCGGGGCCAGCCGTACGCCCGCTCGATGTCCTTGAGGATCTGGTTGGTCTTGTCCCGCGAGCTCTCGAAGACGGAGATCGGTTCGTCAGCCATCGCGCCACCCCCGGCCCTCGGCGTCCCACCGGGGGTCGTCGTCGCCACCCCACCGGCGGTCGTCGTCGCGCCCCGGCGGGCCGGACGCGCCGCGCCGGTGCCGCACGGGGCTGCTGGTCCGGTTGGTCCGGGCCGGCCGCCGGGGGTCACCGCCCGAGCCGACGACGTGCAGCACCGAACCGCGTCGTGGATCCGCCACCACCCGAGCCGCCATACCGGTCACCTCCGTACCGTCGTCGTTCCCGGCCGCGGCGGCGGCCGGCACCCTCCATGCTGCGCGGCGCCGGGTGAGCGGGCCTCACCCGGCGCGGGTGAGGCCGGCGGCGTCGGCGCCGGGGAGAACGGTCAGTCGGCCAGCAGGTCGACCAGGGTGCGGGCGTTGGTCTGCGCGTAGTCGCGGTAGCAGTTGTTCATCAGCACGTGGGTCTGCTCGGCGGAGTCGGCCAGCTCGCGCAGCTTCGGCGCCCAGTCGCGCAGCTCCCGGTCGGAGTAGCGGTAGCCGAACTTCTCGTGGATGTCCTTGCTGGTCCACTTGTCGCTGTGCCCGTGAAAGCGCACCACCGCCAGGTCGGCGGTGGCGGCCAGCACCGGCGGCACCGAGCTGCGGTGGCCCTGGGGCATGTCCACGCAGACGAAGGGCAGCCGGTGCCTGCGCAGGAACGCCAGCGTCTCGTCGGCGTTCGCGCCGTCGAACCAGGACGCGTGCCGGAGTTCGAAGACCGGCCGCAGCGGGCGGCAGCGCCGCTCCACCTCCAGCAGGTAGTCCTTGTTGTCCCGCTTGATGGTGAACCAGGGCGGGAACTGGAACAGCAGCGCGCCGAGCTTGCCCGCCGCCACCAGCGGGTCCAGCGCGGACAGGAACCGGGTCCAGACCTCCTCGTACGCCTGCGCCGGCAGGTCGTCGGGGTAGACGTTCTTCTTGTCCGTCTCCGGCCGCAGGTCCTGGTAGAGCGCGGAGACCCGGGTCGGGTGCCCGGTGAGCAGGCTGAACGCCTTGACGTTGAAGGTGAACCCGGCCGGGGTGCGCTCGGCCCACAGCCGGGCGGTCCGCTCGGCCGGCGGCGCGTAGTAGGTGGCGTCCACCTCGACCAGCGAGAATGCCCGGGCGTAGTACGCCAGCCGCTTCTCCGGGGTGTCCGCGGTCTGCGGGTACCACCCGGAGTCGAGCAGCGTCGGGTCGGTCCAGGACGCGGTGCCCACCCTGATCTCACCCATGAGCGGAAGTCGACCGCGTCCGGATCCGACCGGCAACCGCGGTCAGGCCGCCCGCCGCTCCCGGTGCTGCTTGCAGGCCACGCAGGAGGTGGCCGAGGGGAAGATCTCCAGCCGCTCCACCGGGATCGGCGCCGCGCAGCCCTCGCAGAAGCCGTAGGTGCCCTCGTCGAGCCGGGTCAGCGCGTGCTCGAACTGGGCCCGCCGGTCCAGGATGGTGCGCAGCAGCGACTGGGCGGTGTCCCGCTCGGCCGTCTTGGTGCCGCTGTCGGCCTGGTCGTCGCCGGCGGTGTCGCCGACCTCCACCAGCCGCAGCCCCTGGCTCTGGGTGACCGCCTGCTCGTACTCCGCGGACAACTCGTCGTACCGGGCCCGCAGGGAGAGTCGAATCTGGTCGGTCTCCGCCTGGGAACGGCCCGTACCGACCGTGTCGTGGACGAGCATCGCTGCCTGCCTTTCGTGGGGTCGGTGCCGTGGTCGGCCCGGTCCCCCGGATACGGTGCGCACGGGTGAGATCACCCGTGCCCTGTGAGCCGGGCGATTACCCCGCTCCCCACGGCAGCAAACCGGCGATTTTTCCGCCTCAGTCGGCCGGCTGGTCCGGTTCGACCAGGGCGGGGTGGCGGGGGTCGTCCGCGCGCACCACCACGTCGGCGAAGGACTCCGGCGCGACCTCGTCGGCGTACCGCTGGTAGGCCGGCAGCGCCCAGCGGTGCTCGGGGTCGGTGCGGCGGGCCAGCGCGGCCGGGGTGAGCCGCAGGTGCACGGTGACGTCGAACGGCAGGCCCCCGCCGAGCAGCAGGGCGCCGCTGACCAGCAGCACGCCGCCGGGTGGCAGGTCGACGTAGCCGGCCCGACTGGCCCGGTCGGCGGCGGCGTCCCAGAGCGAGGGCAGCACCCGGCCCGAGCCGCCCGGACCGGCCGGGTCGAGCACCTCCCGGCGCAACCCGGCCTCGTCGGTCCAGCCCTCGTAGTAGGCGTCCGGGTTGGTCCGGCCGTGTTCGTAGCGGATCGAGGCGGGCCGCAGGAAGTCCTCCGCGCGTACGTGCAGCACCGGCCGGCCGAGCGCGCGCAGCGGGTCGACCAGGGCCGCGGCGAGTCGCTGCGGGGCGGCGGCCGGCGGGCCGTCCAGGCCGACCCGCAGCCGGCCGCCGTCGGTCGACCCGGCCGTCGACCCGGCGCCGGACGGCGGGGGTACGGCCGGCGCCAGCTCGCCGGCGGCCGCGTGCAGCCGTTCGGTCAGCTCCTCGACGAGCCGGTCGGGTGAGATCGGACGGACGCGCATCCGCCCATGGTGCCCCGGACGGTGCCGGGCGGGTCAGCCGGTGCGGTCGATGGTGACCCGGGCGTCGTCGGCGAGGCGGTAGCCCACGCCGTACACGGTGGTGACCAGGGGGACGTCCACGCCGACCTTGCCGCGTAGCCGGCGCACGTGCACGTCGACGGTGCGGACGCCGGCGTGCTCGTAGCCCCATACGGCGTTGAGCAGCTGGAGCCGGGTGAACACCCGCCGTGGGTGGGCCACCAGGTGCAGCAGCAGGTCGAACTCCAGCCGGGTCAGCGGCAGCGGCTCGCCGTCGCGCAGCACCGAGCGGGACGAGGCGAGGATGTGCAGGGCCGGGATGGTCGGGGCGAGCGGTCGGCCGGCCTGCCGGCCGGCGGGCAGCTGCTCGGGCCGGCGCTCACCGGGCACGCCGCTGGTGGCGATCGTGGCCTCGCCCCGTTCCAGCAGCTCCCGGGCCGCCTCGAGCAGTCGTCGGGCCGGCGGGGTGAGCGACTCCTCGCCGGCCAGCGGGATGGACAGGGTCACCGTCAGCATCGGCGCGGACGTGTTGGAGGGGCGGCGTTGGCCGCCCGGCGGCCGGCCGGGGACCGCGGGTTGGGACGTGTGCCATCCGGCGCGCGGCGAGGCGGGGCTGACCGACATGGTCCTCCTAGGCTGGTCCGGATCCCACGGCCCGGGACGCCGCTGCATCGATGCTTCCCGGCACCTCAGCGAGGGTCAAGGGGCGGCCGCGTTGCATGAATGTGACATATAGCGAACACATCGCAGCCAAGCCCTCGCTCTGCGTACGAGCCAGATGATTACAGCAGAGTCGTCCGAACGTCCGGTTTTCGGGGGTACCCACGGCGGGCGCCGCGCCCGATCGGCCGGGCCGGCGGCGGGGTCGGCCCGGTCAGCGGAGCCGGTCGACCCGGATCGGGGCGTCGTCGGCGAGCCGGTAGCCCACGCCGTACACGGTGGTGATCAGCGGTTCGTCGCCGCCCAGCTTGGCCCGCAGCCGGCGCACGTGCACGTCGACCGTGCGGGCCACCGCGTGCGGGTGCCCCCACACGTGGTCGAGCAGTTGGGGGCGGGTGAACACCCGGCGCGGGTGCTCGGCCAGGAAGAGCAGCAGGTCGAACTCGATCCGGGTGAGCGCGATCTCCCGCTCCTCCCGGCGGACGGTCCGGGAGCCGGCGAACACCCGAACGAGCCGGGGGTCCTCGGCCACCGGCGCCGGGCGCGGCGCGGGCAGGGCGGCCACGATCCGCGGCGCGGGCGGACGGCCGGCGACCTCGCCCGCCTCGGCCAGCTCGCCGAGCAGGTCGACCAGGCGGGCCAGCCGGGGCGGGAGCGGGTCGGCGGAGAGGTCGACGGTGATGGTGAGCGTCGGCACGGGCCGGGGCCGGCCGGCCGGCGGTCGGCCGGCCGGGTGCGGGCGCGAGGTGATGGCGACGACGGACATGGGCAGGGCCTCCTGGGTCGGTGGTGCCGTCCGCGGCGCCCGGTCGAGCGCGGCGGTCAGTACGCCGCCCGGCCGGCGGTCACCGGCGGCGCGACGGGCGGGGACGGGCGGGGTGGGGTGGGGCCGAGGACGGGCAGACCGGCGATCCGCCAGGCCACGAATCCCCCGGCGACGTCGGTGGCCCGGTGCAGGCCGAGATCCTGCAGCGCGGCGGCGGCCAGCGAGGAGGTGTAGCCCTCCTGGCACAGCACCAGCACCGGCAGGTCGTAGCCGACCGCCTCGGGCAACCGGGCGGGACATCGCGGGTCGAGCCGCCACTCGAGCACGTTGCGCTCGATCACCAGGGCGCCCGGCACGGTGCCGTGCGCGGCCCGCTGGGCGGCCGGCCGGATGTCGACCAGCAGGGCGCCGCCCCGGTACGCCAGGTGGGCGGACTCGGGGTCGAGCCGGCGCAGCCGGGCGCGGGCCGCGGCGAGGATCTCGTCGATGCCCCGGGAGCCCGGCGGGGGCGTCGAACGGCCCGGGGTGAGGGTGTGCGGCATGGTCGTGGTCCTTTCCGGGGAGCGGGTCGGCGGGGCGGTCACCAGGCGGCGCCGGCCTCGGCCACCTCGGCGAGCCGCAGCCGGCCGTCGGCCAGCAGGTAGCGGTTCATCCGGCGCAGCGCGGGGCGGTAGACGTGCACGCTGACCGCCGGCACGTCGCCGCGGTTGGTCACCACGTGCACGTGGCGGGGGCCGAACCGCCGACCGGCGCCGGCGGCGAGCCGGTGCGGTCGCAGCTCGCCACCGACCACGGTCTCCTCGGTGAGCTCGCCGGCGACCACCAGGAACGCGCCCGATGACCCACCATGGTCGTGCAGGTCGGTGCCCTGACCGGGCAGCCAGCTCAGCGCCCACACCTCGTGGTCTTCGGCGACGGCGAGGCGGGCGTACCACCGGGTGGCCGGGTCGAAGCTCAGCGGGACCGGCCATCGCGTCGGGTCGGTGTACCGCTCGGCGACGGTGCGCAGGTCGGTGGGGTGGATGCTGGTCATGGCGTCTCCCGAGGTGGTGCGTGCTGGGGACCAGTCTAGGCGGTAAACCCTATAGGTTTAGTAGGCAATACCGGATGTTGGGACGTGGTGTCGGCCGCGGGCGGTCCACCGCGGCACTAGCCTGCGGGGGTGACCGACGAACTCGACGCCGAGACCCTGGCCTTCGCCCACCGCATGTTCGACCTGGCGCGCTGCGGGTCCACCGAGGAACTCGCCGGCTACCTCGACGCCGGACTGCCGGCGAACATGACCAACGACAAGGGCGACACGCTGCTCATCCTGGCCGCGTACCACGCCCGCCCGGACACGGTCGCCGCCCTGCTGGCGCACGGCGCCGACCACGCCCGGGTGAACGACCGGGGACAGACCGCCCTCGCCGCCGCGGTGTTCCGGCAGAACGAGGCCGCGGTCCGGGCGCTGCTCGCCGCCGGCGCGGACCCCGAGCACGGCGGCCCGTCGGCGGTGGAGACCGCCCGCTTCTTCGACCTGCCGGAGATGCTCGCGCTGCTGACCGCGCGCTGAGCCGGCGACCGCGGGCAGCGGACCCGGCGGCGGGCCGGTATACAGGGGCGGTGGAGGAACCCGTACCCGAACGGATGCGGCGGGCGACCACCGCGCTGCTGGCCGGGCTGGACGGGCCCGCCCGCGCCGCGGTCGCCCGCCCGTTCGCCGACGACCGGCGCCGATGGTTGGAGTACCGTCCCCGTCCCCGACCGGGCGGCTGCCTGGCCGACCTCGACGTGGCCGGCCGCAAGGCGGCCCACCGGCTGCTCGCCACCGCGCTGAGCCCCGCCGCGTACGCGCAGGCGATGGCGGTGATGTCGCTGGAGGAGGTGCTGGACCGCGCGGAGGGCTGGCGGCGGGGCCGGCACAGCGGCGACTACTGGGTGGCGACCTTCGGCGACCCCGGCCGGGACGACCGGTGGGCGTGACGGTTCGAGGGACACCACCTGTCGGTGACCATGACCGTCGTCGACGACCAGGTCTCCCCCGCCCCGATCTTCCTCGGCGCCAACCCGGCCACCGTCCGGCACGCCGGCCGCCCGGTCTCCCGCCCGCTCGGGGTGGAGGAGGACCTGGCCAGGGAGCTGCTGGAGGCGATCGGCTCGGCCGGCCGGGCCGCGGCGATCATCGCCGACGAGGCGCCGGCCGACATCATCAGCGCCACCCGGCCGACGGTGACCGCGCCGCTGGAGCCGCTGGGCGTACCGGCCGGGCGGCTCGGCCCGACCGGCCGGGCGCTGCTGGACCAGCTGGTCGCGCTCTACCTGGACCGGCTGCCCGCCGAGCTGGCCGCCCGCGAGGCGGCCCGGCTCGCCGGCGGTGAACGGCACTTCGCCTGGGCCGGCGCGACCCGACCCGGGGCCCGGCACTACTACCGGGTCCAGGGCGACGACCTGTTGATCGAGTACGACAACACCACGGACGACGGCAACCACGCGCACACCGTGCTGCGCCGCCCGGCCGGCGACTTCGGCCAGGACGTGCTGGCCGACCACCACGCCGAGGCCCACCATCGCCCCTGACGCCGCCGGCACATCCGCGCGCCACGCCCACCTCCGGATGGCCGGACGGCGGCGCGCCGGGCGACACCCCCACGGTCGGGTGACCGGCCGGACGGGTGGGGCGGTGGCTCAGTCCGCCCGGACGGCCTCGACGAGGAACCGGCGGGAGTGGGCGATTCCCGCCGGCTCGAATCCGCCCCGCACCGCGCCGGCGGCCGGCAGATCAGGCGCGTGGCCGCCAGATCAGGCGCCGGGGCGGACGATCTCGACGGTGGCGCCGCTCAGCGGGTCGAACCCGCTCGGCTCGCGCCGCCCGACGGCGTCGAACCGGCGCATCAGCCGGGCGCCCAGCGCGACGCCGACCGCGCCGACCGCCAGCGCCACCAGCTCGGTGACCAGCAGCACGCCGCTGGCGCCGTGCCGCGGCGCGTCGGCGCGGATCAGGCAGGCCAGCACGAACAGGGCGGCCATCCCGGCGTTGACCATGTTGACGGTGACCACGCTGCGGCGGCCCGGGCCCGGCCGCATGTCCCACAGGTCCACCATGCCGGCCGTCGCGGTCAGCGCGGCGGCGACCAGGCCGGCCACCGCCGTCCAGTAGCCCACCTCGCCGAAGAACGCCGGACCGCCCGCCAGGTCGGCCAGGTCGAACACGGTCGCGCAGACGAACAGCCCGAACGGGAACGTCACCAGCATCGGTTGGATCGGGTGCCCCTGCACCCGCAGCCGGCTCTCCATGATTCCTCCCCAGGATCGGACAGCGCCCTCCTCCAGGGTGCTACCCGACCGCCAACGGGACGAAACGAGCAGCTCAGCGCGGGTGGCTCAGGTCTCCCTCGGGCGGGAGACCGTGGCGACCAGCCGCTCGGCCACCTCGCGCAGCGGGATGTCCAGCGAGGTGGCGGCGCTGCGCAGCACGTCCAGCGCCTCCGGCGCCGGGCAGCCGCGCTGGGTCATGATCACGCCGATCGCCTGCCCCACCACGCCCTCGCCGAGCAGCGACCCGTCCAGCTCCCCGGCCCGCGCCGCCTGCTTCGCCCGGTCCCGGACGGCGGCCAGCAGCAAGCCGGCGTGCTCGGCCAGCAGCATCGCGGTGAGCTGGTGCCGGGTGGTGAACGGTGCGGCGGAGCCGGCGTACAGGTTGATCGCGCCGATCACGTGGTCGTCCACGTCGACCGGGGCGGAGATCACCCCCCGTACGCCGAGGCCACGCGCCCGCACCGCCCAGGCCGGCCAGCGGCCGTCCGCGTCGAGGTCACCCGCAATGATCATCTCGCGCCGGGTGATCGCGCTCATCGCCGGCGACTCCGGTCCGTGCCGCAGGTCGTCCAGCTCGGCCAGCCGCGGGTCGGAGGCGGCCACGCCGGCTGGCTCACCGGCCCGCAGCGCGGTGAACCCGCACCAGGTGACCTCGGGTACGGCGTCCCGGGCGACCCGGACCAGCCGGTCCAGCGCCTCGTCGAAGTCGTCCACCGCGATCAGCCCGGCGGTCAGTTCACGCAGCAGGGCGGCGGTCTCCAGCACACCGAGGGTATCGATCGTCGGCTCCCGCGTATCCAGGTTCACCGGCCCACGGCCCCCACGCACCGTCCGATGCCCGGCACCGGCGCCATTGCCTGTGTCATCGTTACGATCTCTCCCCCGATTCGTGAGCCCCGGCCTACTACCCTCGCAAACCGGGATCGAAACCGCGCAAAGGGGCCTCCGCCCGGCCGGAACGACCCGGGCGGAGGCCCCTACGCGATGCTCAGCGGGCGGCGGAGAGCCGCCGGCCGATCGACGCGATCAACCGGTCCAGCTCGGAGCCGAACGGGTTGTCGTGCACCAGATACGTCCAGGTGGCGGTGGGCCGCACCAGCTTCGAAGAGTCCGGCTGCCAGTCCCCGTCGAACTCGGTCTCGGTGAACGTGTCGATGGTCCGCCGCTCGATCTCCGGGACGAGGTTGTTGAACGCCGGCACCGCCGCCCGGTGGAACTCGTCCAGCGGGTCGAGGCGGCCCAGCGCCCGCAGGTGCACGCCCTCCCGCACCTCGGACAGCTCGGCCAGGTGCTCGGCCCAGAGCCGGTCGAGGTGGAACAGCGCGATCGACCGGGCCACCCGGGCCAACAGCTCCTCGTCCAGCTCGCCGGCCTTCTCCGGCACCCGGTCGAGCAGCATCAGCGCCGCGACGTCGGTGGTCAGCAGCCGCTCCCGGCGCTCCGCCAGGGCCTTGCGCTGCTGCTCGATCACCACGCTGTAGCGCCAGGTGTTGCGGTGGATCTCGTGGGCGACGCCCTCGGCGACCCGCTGGGCGTGCTCCACCGCGTAGTCCACCTGCTCGTCGGTGACCAGGCCGTCGGCGTTCATCCGCGGCGACGCGGGCACGGCGTCGCCGGCGTGCCGGACCACCAGCTCGTCCTCCAGGCTGACGAAGAAGACCGAGCCACCCGGGTCACCCTGCCGGCCGGCCCGGCCGCGCAGCTGATCGTCCACCCGCCGGCTGTCGTGCCGGCCGCTGCCGATCACGTACAGCCCGTCCAGCTCGGCGACCCGGTCCCGGTCGGCCTGGTCGCTGCCGCCCAGCCGGATGTCGACGCCCCGGCCGGCCATCTGGGTGGAGACGGTGACCGCGCCGTACGCGCCGGCCTCGGCGATGATCGCGGCCTCCTCGTCGTCGTTCTTGGCGTTGAGCACCACCGACGGCACCCCGGCCGCGTGCAGGGCGGCGGCCAGCCCCTCGGACTCCTTGACGTCCAGGGTGCCGACCAGCACCGGACGGCCCCGCTCGTGCTGGCGCCGGATCTCGTCGACGAGCGCCTCCTCCTTCTCGGCCCGGGTGGCGTAGATCCGGTCCGGCTCGTCCTCGCGGACGCACGGGGTGTTCGGCGGGATCACCGCCACCTCGAGGCCGAAGAACTCGCGCAGCTGGTCGCCGACCAGCACCGCGGTCGCGGTCATCCCGCAGAGCTTCGGGTACAGGGTGATGAAGCCCTGCACCGCGATGGTGCCGAGCACCTCACCCTCGGCGGTGGCGGCCAGCCCCTCCTTGGCCTCGACGGCGGCCTGCAGCCCGTCCGGCCAGCGGCGGCGCTGGGCCACCCGGCCGCGCATCTCGTCGATCAGCTCCACCGAGCCGTCCCGGACGATGTAGTCCACGTCGCGGTGCAGGAGGGCGTGCGCGTGCAGCGCCACGTTCACCGCGGAGAGCTGCCCGACGTGCTCGGTGTCGTACAGGTCGATGCCGTCCAGGCGGGCCTCGACGGCGGCCAGGCCCTCGCTGGTGAACGCGACGCTGCGGCCGTCCTCGGGGATGGTGTAGTGCGCGCCCTTGCGCAGCCCGCGCACCAGCGCCGCGGCGGACTGCACCGGGTCCTGGTCGCCGGCGACCGCGCCGGCCAGCACCATCGGCACCCGCGCCTCGTCGATCAGGATCGAGTCGACCTCGTCGACGATGGCGGTGGCCAGCGGCGGCTGCACCCGGTCGGCGAGGTCGGTGACCAGCTGGTCGCGGAGGAAGTCGAAGCCGGCCTCGCTGACCGAGACGTAGGTGACGTCGCAGCCGTACGCCGACCGCCGTTGGGCGGGGGTGGAGGCCTCGTTGACCCAGCCCACGGTCAGCCCGAGCAGCCGGTAGACCGGCTCCATCCACTCGGCGTCCCGGCGGGCCAGGTAGTCGTTGACGGTGAGCACGTGCACCGGCCCGTTGCCCATCCGCACGTGCCCGTACGCGGCGACGGTGGCGGTGAGCGTCTTGCCCTCCCCGGTGGCCATCTCGGCGACCTTGCCGGACAGCAGCGACATGGCGCCGAGCAGCTGCACGTCGTACGGCCGCTGGTCGAGCCCGCGGCGGGCGGCCTCGCGGCCGACCGCGCAGATCTCCTGGTAGCCGGTGGCGGCGCCGGCGGCCTCGGTGAGCGCGGCGTCGTCGAGCGCCCGCAGCTCCTCCTCGCGCGCCTCGATGCCCGGCAGCAACTTCTCCAGCGGCGCCAGGTCGACCGTCGTCCCCGGGCGCTGGAGGAACCGCCGGACCCTGCTCTTCAAGCGTTGCGACACACCCATGAGCGGCAACGGTACGCGAACCGGCGGCCCGATCGCTGCCCGGTCGGGCGGCCCGCGCCGGTGTGTCCCGTCCGATCGGCGTCCGAGCAGCTCGCGGGGGCCCGGCAGTCAGCTCAGCAGCAGTTGGTGGGCGGCCAGCTCGCGGTAGAGCGGGCTGGTCCCGGTCAGCTCGTGGTGGGTGCCCACGGCGACCACCCGACCGCCGTCGAGCACCACGATCTGGTCGGCGTCGACGACCGTGGCGAGCCGGTGCGCCACGATCAGCAGGGTCCGCCGCACGGCCACCGCGTCGATGGCCCGGCGCAGCGCCGCCTCGTTGCGGGCGTCCAGGTTGCTGGTCGGCTCGTCCAGCAGCAGCACCGGCGGCCCGGCGAGCAGCGCCCGGGCGATGGCCAGCCGCTGGCGCTCCCCGCCGGACAGCAGCACCCCACCCTCGCCGACCTGGACGTCCAGCCCGGCGGCGGTCCGCTCGACCAGGTGGCCCAGGTTCACGTCGTCCAGCGCGGCCCGCAGCCGTTCGTCGGTGGCGGCGCCGACGCCGAGCAGCAGGTTCTGCCGCAGGGTGCCGGCCAGCAGCGGCGCCTCCTGCTCGACGTAGCCCAGCCGGGCCCGCAGCGCGTCGCGGGGCAGCCGGCGCACGTCCACCCCGTCCAGCCGCAACGCCCCCTCGGTCACCTCGTAGAAGCGCTCCACCAGGGCCAGCAGCGTCGACTTGCCGGCGCCGGAGGGCCCGACCAGGGCGGTGCGGGTGCCCGCCGGCACGGTGAAGCTGACCTCGCGCAGCACCGCCGGCCCACCCGGGTAGCCGAAGCCGACCCGGTCGAACTCGATCACCGCCGGCCCGCCGGCGGGTGCTGCCGGCGCCGGGTCCGGGTCGTCCCCGGCCCCCTCCACCGGTACGTCGAACATCTCCTCGATCCGCTGCAACGCGCCGAGCCCGGTCTGCAGCTGGGTGTACGCGTGCACCGCCTGCCCCAGCGGCAGCACCAGGAAGAACAGGAACATCACGAAGGCCACCAGGTCGCCGACGCTGATCGCCCCGGCCGCCACCCGGGCCCCGCCCACGCCGAGGACCAGCAGGAACGCGCCCTGGATGGTGACCGTGCTGAGCGGGCCGACGAAGGCCTGCACCCGGGCCACCCGTAGCCCGGCCTGGTACGCGGCCTCGGCGCCGGCGGCGACCGCCTCGGTCTCGCGGGTCTCCGCCCGGGCGGCGCGGATGGTCCGCGCCCCGGAGACCGCCCGCTCCACCGCGGAGGTCATCTCGCCGATCCGCTCCTGGGCGGCGCGGGACAGCCCGCGCACCCGGCGGGCGAACGTCACCGCGAAGCCGATGCCGCCGGCCACCCCGACCATGGTCACCCCGAACAGCACCGGGTCGAGCAGGGCCATCGCGGCGGCCGCGCCGACCACCAGCACCGCCCCGGTGACCGTCTCGAACAGGCCGGAGGTGACCACGGCACGCAGCAGGGTGGTGTCCGAGCCGACCCGGGACAGCAGGTCGCCGGTGCGGCGACGGTCGTACTCGGCGATCGGCAGCCGCAGCAGGTGCCCGGCCAGCCGGCGACGGGTGCCCAGCACCAGCCCCTCGGCGGTGCGCTGCAGCAGGTAGTCGCGCAGGCCGCCGAGCGCCGCGCCCGCCACCACCAGCCCGACCAGCACCACGACCAGGCCGGTGACCGGCCGGGCGGCGGTCAGCGCGTCGAGCACCTCCCGGGTCAGCAGCGGCTGGGCCAGCGAGGCGCCGGCCCCGGCCAGCGAGAGCGCGCCCACCACGGCGAGGGTGCCGCGGTGGGCGCGCAGGTACGGCAGCAGGGCGGCGAGACCGCCCGGCCGGGCGACTGCGGTGCTCATGCGCCGACGGTAGCCGCCGGTCGCCCGCCGGTCGCCACCCGGCGGTGGATCAGGCGGTGAACACCACCTGCAGTTCCGAGCGGCGCCGCTCGGCCAGGTCGGTGAGCAGCTGCGGGGCCTCGGAGAACGGGACGACCGCGGAGACCAGGTGCTTGCGGATCAGGTCTCCGTACTGCCGCAGCAGGTCGATGGTCTCGGCGGAGAGCCGCTCCCGGTCCCAGGTCGGGGCGAGCCCGCGCGGGACCCGGCCGATCTGGGCGCAGCGCAGCGACAGCCCGTTGTGGTGGAACTCCTCGCCGAACCGCACCGCCTCCGCGCCGCCCTGGTAGAACGCCAGGTCGATCACGGTGCCCTGGGGACGCAGCAGGCGCAGCGCCAGCTGCATCGCCCAGGCCTGGCCCCGGCACTGGAACACCACGTCGGCACCCCGGTCGCCGGCCGCGTGGTTCCACCGGGTCTTCAGCACCACGGCCGGGTCGTCGGCCTCGGGGTCGAGGGTCTCCAGGCCGAGCGCCTCGGCGACCTGCCGGCGCGCCGGGGTGGGGTCGAGCACCACCACCGAGGCAGCGCCGTGCCGCTTGGCGAACAGGGCGGTGAGCAGGGCCACCACCCCGCTGCCGACCACCGCGACCCGCCGGCCGCGCACCCCGTCGCCCAGCGAGCGCACGTCGGTGCCGCACAGGTCGGCGGCGGCGTGCAGCACGCCGTTGGCGCAGATCGGGCCCATGTGCGCGACGTAGACGCCGAGCAGCGGGTCCAGGTCGTCGGGCAGCGGCACGAACCGCTCGGCCAGCGGGTCGGCCACGTAGCCGGTGCGGTGGCCGTACGTCATCGCGCCGACCGTGCCGACGGCGATCGCCGGGGTACGGCTCTGCACCACCCGACCGACCTGCATGTACCCCAGCCGGGTGACCGGGTACGGGGTGCTCGCCTCGCCGGGCTGGAACAGGCCCAGGCCGGCGTTCCAGGTCACGTTGAGGTACGGGTTGGTGCCCTTGACGAAGCTCAGCTCGGTGCCGGCGGAGACCCCGCTGTAGAGCGTCTCCACCCGGAAGCTGCCCTCGGGCAGCTCGCCGGAGTCCTGCTCGATCAGCTCGACGGTGCCCGGGGCGGTGACCGCCACGACGGTGTCACGCATCGGCGCCCACCCCCGCCGGCGCGGGAACGGCGGCCGGGCCGGTGGGCAGCGTCACGCTGCGCCCGGTACGCGCCGACTCGGCGACCGCGAGGGCGAGGCGCTGGGTGCGCAGCGCCTCGGCGTACGGCACCCGGACGTCGTCGCCGACCCCGGTGACCGCGTCGATGAAGGCCCGGTCGACGGCCACCCGGGCGCCGTCCGGGTCGGACCCGATCCGGCGCTCCCCGTCGGCGTCCCGGACGGTCAGCCCGTCCTCGGCCAGCGACAGCGCCAGCCCGTCGGCGAGGATCTCCAGCCCGGCCCGGTGCTTCCAGTTGAGCACGCAGGCGGCGGCCAGGGTGCCGACCGCGCCGCCGGCGAACCGGATGGTCGCGGCGGTCACCGAGTCGATGTCGGCGCCGTCGACCGGCGGCGGGGTGCCGTCGCCGTACGCGGTCACCTCGGTCGCCTCGCCGACCAGCGCGCGGATCAGGTCCAGCACGTGCGCGGCCTGCTCCACCACCGGGCCGCCGGAGCGGTCCCGCACGGCCCACCAGGCCACCGGGGGGACCTTGTCCAGCCAGGCGCCGTTGACCATCCGGACCGGCCGGCCGGCGAGCAGCTCGCGGGCCTGCTCGACCACGTGCAGGTAGCGCCAGTGGTGGCCCACCGCGGTCAGCAGCTGCTTCTCCTGCACCAGCGCGGCGATCCGCTCGGCGGTGTCCAGGTCGACCGCGACCGGCTTCTCCACGAACATCGGCACGCCGGCGGCGATCACCGCCTCCTCCACCGGACCGTGCGCGAACGGCGGCACGCAGACGTACACCGCGTCCGGCCCGGCGGCCAGCAGCTCGTCGATGTCGGCGAACGCCCGCCCACCGTGCGCGGCGGCCAGCTCCTGCGCCGCGTCCCGGGCCACGTCGGTCACCCCGAGCAGTTCCACGTCCTCGAAGCCGCTCAACACCCTGGCGTGGCGTTGCGCCACCCCACCGGCTCCTACCAGTCCCACCCGGCACGTGCGCATTCCACAGACCCTCTCGACGCTTTTCACGATTTGCGGCTTCAGAACTCCCCGCGCTGGTGGAACGCGAAACCCGGGCGTGCCGGCAATCAGCCGTTCACCTGCCCGGAACCGGAGAGTGTGACCTTCGTGATCAAGCTGTTAGTCATGATCCGGTTAGCGTGGGGGCGTGGATGGGAAAACCCAATCCGCTCTTTCCGCCACGATCTGGGGGTGTGCCAGTGCGGGATTCAGAATCGATCGTCTCACCCGTCGTGGAGGCATGGGCGACGTACCGGACCACGTCGGCGCAGGACTGGCCGGTGGACCGGCTGCTGCGGGCCAAGGGTGACAGCCGGGTCAGCGTGGTGCTGCCGGCCCGCAACGAGGAGGCCACGGTCGGTGCGATCGTGGCCACCATCCGCGAACACCTGATGGACCGGGTGGCCCTGGTCGACGAGCTGATCGTGGTGGACTCGCGGTCGACCGACCAGACCGCGCGGGTGGCCAGGGCCGCCGGCGCCGAGGTGGTCAGCCAGGACGCGATGACCCGGGGCCTGCCGCGGCTGACCGGCAAGGGCGACGCGCTCTGGGCCGGCCTCGCCGCCGCCGAGGGCGACGTCGTCGCGTTCGTCGACGCCGACCTGCGGGAGTTCCGGCCACACTTCGTGACCGGCCTGATCGGCCCGCTGCTGACCGACCCGTCGGTCGACTTCGTCAAGGGCTTCTACCACCGGCCGCTGGTCGGGGCGACCAGCACCGAGGCCGACGGCGGCGGGCGGGTGACCGAGCTGATGGCCCGGCCGCTGCTGAACCTGTTCTGGCCGGAGCTGGCCGGCTTCGTGCAGCCCCTCGCGGGTGAGTACGCCGGCCGTCGCGAGGTGCTCTCGCGGGTGCCGTTCGTCTCTGGCTACGGGGTCGAGACGGCGATGCTGATCGACCTGCTGGAGCTGGTCGGCCTGGACGCGCTCGCCCAGGTCGACCTCGGCGAGCGCAAGCACCGCCACCAGGACACGGCGGCGCTGGGCCGGATGTCCGCGCAGATCATGCACACCGCCTGGTCGCGGCTGCAGCGGCGCGGCTGGGCCAGCCCCGGCACGATGCCGGCCACCCTGCTCACCCAGTTCCGTCGGGGCGGCTCGGACGCGCTGCCCAACCTGGATCGGGAGATCGTGGTCAGCGACGTCTCGGTGGAGGAGCGGCCGCCACTGGCGCAGCTGCGCCACCGGGTGCCGCGGCGCCGGGTGGCAGCGGCGTGAGGCGGTCCGAGCGACCGTGGCGGTACGACCGGCCCTGCGGGCCGGTCTCTGACGTGTTGGGGCGGACGGCCGACGGCGGCCCCGCCGAGGGAAGGACCACGACCCGATGACTCTCACCGTGCTGATGAACGCCGGACCCTGGCTGTCCGTGCCGCCCCCCGGTTACGGCGGGATCGAGAACGTCATCGCGACCCTGGTGCCCGAGCTGCGCCGCCTCGGCGTCAAGGTGGTGCTGGCCTCGGTGGACAGCAGCACCCTGCCGGTGGACGAGAAGTTCTCCGTCTTTCCCGACGGTCAGTTCCACGCCCTGCAGCGGCCGTACAACCAGGTCTGCGGGGTCTCCCAGGCGCACCTCAACGGCGTGGTGCGGCTGCTGCGCGACCGGAACGACATCGACCTGGTCCACGACCACGTGGAGGCGGTCGGGCTGGCCACCATGGCGGCGATGGGCCCGGACGCCCCGCCCGCCCTGCACACCCTGCACTGGGACCTGTGCAAGCACCCCGAGTTCTACGGCAACCTGGACGCCGGCGCCCGGGTCCGGGTCAACGGCGTGTCCGCCTCGCAGCTGGCCCGCGCCCCCCAGGCGCTGCGGGACCATTCGGTCGGGCACGTGCACCTGTCCACCCCGCTCGCGGTCGACGCCGACCGCGCCCCCCGGGCGGAGAAGGGCGACTACGCGCTCATCCTGGGTCGGATCAACCCGGGCAAGGGTCAGGACGTCGGCGCCCGGCTGGCCCACCGGGTCGGGGTGCCGCTGGTGCTGGCCGGCCCGGTAGGGCCGTACCACCGGCCGGAGGATCTGGCCGCGGCGGGCGACGAGGCCCGGCAGAACCCGGACGTGCGGTTCTTCTACGACGAGGTGGCCCCGCACGTCGACGGCGACCTGGTGCGCTGGGTCGGCACCGTGGCCGGCCAGGACCGCGACGACCTGCTGGCCGGCGCGAAGGCCTCGCTCTTCCCGCTGCGCTGGGAGGAGCCGGGCGGCACCGCGGTGGTCGAGTCGCTCGCGCTGGGCACCCCGGTGGTGGCCACCTCCCGCGGCTGCCTGCCGGAGCTGATCGAGCACGGCCGCACCGGCCTGCTCACCACCGACGAGGAGGAGCTGGGCGACCTGCTGCTCGCGGCCGACCAGCTGGACCCGGACGAGTGCCGGCGCGAGGCCGCCACGCGGTTCACCCCCGCGGTGATGGCCGAGCGCTACGTCGCGCTCTACGAGCGGGTCCGCCAGGGCGTGGCCGAACGGCAGTTGCAGGTCGCCTGAGCCGTCGCGTACCCCCTTGCCCGGGCCCGGACCGCACGGTCCGGGCCCGGGTTTGCCCGGTCGGGTCAGGGGAATTCCCGCGCCCCGACGAGAGGGGCGCGGATGGCCGGACCGATGGCGCACTCCCGGGCCCGCCGCAACCCGGCGGACGGCCGGGCCCCGGTACGCCGCGCGGCGGCCACGGTCGGGGTGCTGTTCCTGCTGGTCGGGGGGCTGGGCTTCCTGCCCGGGATCACCACGGACTACGCCGACCTGCGGCTGGCCGGCCCCGGGTCCGGCGCCGAGCTGTTCGGGGTGTTCCGGGTCTCGGTGCTGCACAACGCGCTGCACCTGGCGTTCGGGGTGGCCGGCCTGGTGCTGTCCCGCCGGGCGCGGGAGGCCCGGGCGTACCTGCTCGGCGGCGGCGCGGTCTATCTGGTGCTGGCGCTGTACGGACTGGTCGTCGACAAGCCCACCGGGGCCAACTTCCTGCCCGTGGACGACCCGGACGGCTGGCTGCACCTCGGGCTGGGGCTCGGCATGATCGGTCTCGGCCTGCTCACCCGACGTGACGGACATCGCCGCTGAGCAGGGCGGGTATCCGGTCGGTCCGGTTTCGCCCGCGGCGGCCCCGGGTAGTTCGGGGGTCAGCCAGCACGCGAGCGGAATCGAGGGGCCGATGGCGAGCCGGATCAGCTGCCAGGTGCGCGACGAGGCCGGAGTGGCCGTCGTACGCCTCATCGGCGACCTCGACCTCGGCACCATGCGGTCGGTCCACGGCGTGCTGGACCGCTGCCTGACCGACCAGCCGGACGCCCTGGTGGTCGACCTGCGCGAGGTCACGGTCGCCGACCGGCTGGCGCTGTCGGTCTTCGTCGCCGCCGCCCGCCAGGCCGCCGGCTGGCCGTCCGTGCCGCTGGTGCTCTGCTCCCCGCCGCCGGACGCCGCCGCCTGGCTGGCCGAGTCCACCACCTGCCGGGTGGTGCCGGTGCACCACGACTGCGCGGAGGCCACCCGCGACGCCGGGGCGTCCGCGCCGCGACTGCGCGCCCGGTTCGAGCCGGTGGCGACGGCCTGCCGCAAGGCCCGCGAGCTGGTCGGCGAGGCCTGCGGCCGGTGGAACGTGCCGGAGCTGGTCGGGCCCGCCTCGCTGGTGCTCAGCGAGCTGGTCGGCAACGTGGTCCGGCACGCGCACACCCCGATGCAGGTGACGCTGACGCTGCGCCGGCCGTACCTGCACGTCGCGGTGACCGACGGCAACCGCTCGACGGTGGCCACGGCCGCCCCCGGCGCCCGAGCCGAGGGCGGGCGCGGGCTGCTGCTGGTGCGGGAGACCGCGCGGCGGTGGGGCAGTTCCCCGCTGGTGGACGGCAAGGTGGTCTGGGCCCTGGTCCAGGCGAATTGACCGAAATTCCCACTCTCGCCTGGTTACATGGGCGGAGGGGCGGGTAGTCGCGCCCGTCCTTTCTGTCGTCACGACGGGGTGAAGAGCCATGGCCAGACGGGTTACCACGGAGCCGGCACGAGACCGCGGCCCGGCGATCCTCGCCCCGGCGCGGTTCGGCGGCTTCCCCGGCCCGGTCCGCCCGGCGCTGGCCGGCAACAAGCTGATCAAGCTGGTCGGCACCACCGACGCGAAGCAGATCGGCCTGCTCTACCTGATCACCTCGTTCGTGTTCTTCCTGATCGGCGGGGTGCTGGCGCTGCTGATCCGGGCCGAGCTGGCCCGGCCGGGGCTGCAGTTCCTCTCCCCCGAGCAGTACAACCAGGCGTTCACCATGCACGGCACGATCATGCTGCTGCTGTTCGCCACGCCGCTGGTGTTCGCGTTCGGCAACTACATCGTCCCGCTGCAGATCGGCGCGCCGGACGTCGCGTTCCCGCGGCTCAACGCGTTCGCCTACTGGCTGTACCTGTTCGGCGGGACGATGGTGCTCGGCGGCTACCTCACCCCCGGCGGCGCGGCGGACTTCGGCTGGTTCGCGTACAACCCGCTCAGCGACGTGGAGAACTCCCCCGGCGTCGGCGCCAACATGTGGGTGGTCGGGCTGGTCGTCTCCGGCCTGGGCACCATCCTCGGCGCAGTCAACATGATCACCACGGTGCTGACCCTGCGCGCCCCCGGCATGACCATGTTCCGGATGCCGATCTTCACCTGGAACCTGCTGCTGACCAGCGTGCTGGTGATCCTGGTGTTCCCGCTGCTGGCGGCGGCGCTGCTGGCGCTGGGCGCCGACCGACTACTCAACGCCCACGTCTACGACGCGTCCACCGGCGGGCCGATGCTCTGGCAACACCTGTTCTGGTTCTTCGGCCATCCCGAGGTCTACATCGTGGCGCTGCCGTTCTTCGGCATCATCACCGAGATCATCCCGGTCTTCTCCCGCAAGCCGATCTTCGGCTACACCGGCCTGGTGCTGGCCACCATCGCGATCACCGTGCTGTCGATGAGCGTGTGGGCACACCACATGTTCGCCACCGGCCAGGTGCTGCTGCCGTTCTTCAGCTTCCTGAGCTACCTGATCGCGGTGCCCACCGGGGTGAAGTTCTTCAACTGGATCGGCACCATGTGGAAGGGGCAGCTCACCTTCGAGACGCCGATGCTGTTCGCCATCGGGTTCCTGGTCACCTTCCTGCTCGGCGGGCTCACCGGGGTGCTGCTGGCCAGCCCACCGGTGGACTTCCACGTCTCCGACACGTACTTCGTGGTGGCGCACTTCCACTACGTGCTCTTCGGCACCATCGTCTTCGCCGCCTTCGGCGGGGTGTACTTCTGGTTCCCGAAGATGACCGGGCGGCTGCTCGACGAGCGGCTGGGCAAGCTGCACTTCTGGACGATGTTCGTCGGTTTCCACGCCACCTTCCTGGTGCAGCACTGGCTGGGCAACGAGGGCATGCCCCGGCGGTACGCCGACTACCTGCCCAGCGACGGCTTCACCACGCTCAACACGATCTCCAGCGTCGGGTCGTTCGTGCTCGGGGCGTCCACCCTGTTCTTCATCTACAACGTCTGGAAGTCCTGGCGGTACGGCGCGATGGTGACCGTGGACGACCCGTGGGGCTTCGGCAACTCGCTGGAGTGGGCCACCACCTGCCCGCCGCCGCTGCGCAACTTCGACCGGATGCCGCGGATCCGTTCCGAGCGGCCCGCCTTCGACGCGAAGTACGGTCCGCTCGTCTCCGACCTGGGTCGGGACCTGCCGCAGCGCACCACCAAGCCGCCGCAGCACTTCCGCGAGGAGCTGAAGCACGAGCACCACATGCCGGAGTCGCCGGCGGCCGAGGGCGCGCACGGCGCCCGGGAGGCGGTGGCGTACCAGCCGGCCCCGCAGTCCGGCGCCCGGCCGGTGGACGTGCCGGAGCCCGAGGAGGTACGCCGGCCCAGCTTCGAGCAGACCGACGAGCCCGAGATCGGCAACCTCGGCGCCGATCGCGACCCGCGGGGCAACGAGCGCTGGCGGCACCCGCACAGCAAGGGCGACACCGAGGAGCACTGACCGCGCCCGCCGCACGTCGCGAGGGCCGGCCCCCACCGGGGGCCGGCCCTCGTCGTACCGGCGTCAGGCCTCCACGGTGGCCGGCAGCCCGGCGGCGGTGAGCGACCGGCGGACGGCCGGCTGCACCCGGGTCAGCCGCAGCGGCACCCCGGTCCGTTCGGCGGCGTCCCGGCCGGCCAGCAGCGCGGCGATCCCGCCCGCGTCCACCCCACCGGCGCCGTCCAGGTCCACCACGACCTCGCGGGGCTGCCCGGTGACCGCCTCCAGCACCACCCGGCGCAGCTGGTCGGCGCCGTCCCGGTCGATCTCCCCGCCGACCTCGACCAGCACCCGGTCGCCGGTGCGTTTGACCGCGATCCGGTTGCGCCCGGTCTCCGTCTCGGCGGCGCCGTTCTGCCACGGCGGCGGCGCGTCGGCCAGCATCGCCTGGCGCAGCCAGGTCAGCGCCCGGGACAGCAGCCGGGACACGTGCATCTGGGAGATGCCGAACCGGGCGGCGATCTCGGCCTGGGTCTGGTTGCCGTAGAAGCGCATGGCGAGGATCCGCCGCTCCCGCCAGGGCAACCGGTGCAGCAGCCCGCTGACGGTTACCCGGTCGTCCACCGACTCCAACGCGTTGTCCGACTCGCCGACCAGGTCGCCGAACTCGGCGGAGCTCTCCCCGCCCACCGGCGCGTTCAGCGAGGCCGGGCTGTATCCGGCGGCCGACTCCAGCGCCGCCAGGATCTCCTCCTGCGGGGTCTCCAGCCGCGCCGACAACTCGGCGACCGTGGGCGCCCGGGACAGCTCGCTGGTCAGCGCCGCGGTGGCCTGCCCGACCTCCAGGATCAGGTCGCGCAGCCGGCGCGGCACGTGCACCCCCCAGGTGCGGTCCCGGAAGTGCCGCTTGATCTCGCCGACGATGGTGATCGCGGCGTACGCGGTGAACGAGCCCCGCTCGGGGTCGTACCGGTCGACGGCGTTGACCAGGCCGAGCCGGGCGACCTGCTCGAGGTCTTCCAGCGGCTCGCCGCGGCCGCGGTACCGGCGGGCCAGCCGACCGGCGAAGGGCAGCGCGAACCGGACCAGGTCGTCGCGCGCCTCCCCCCGGCGCTCGGGTGGCAGGCCGGCGATCCGCGCGGCGTACGCCAGGGCGGCCGCGTCCAGGTCCTCCAGTCCGCGATCGGTGGGTGGTGGTGGCGGTGTGGTCGTGCTGGTCTGTCCGAACATCCGCGCCTCCCTCTCCGAAGGTCCCCGCCCGGAATCGGAGCCGGTCGTGCGCGTGGTCGAGCCACGGCACCGGGTCAGAGGTTGGGTCACCTGGCGCGCCGGCGTCACCGGCGCGCGGGAGCGACGAACTGCTGCTGCGCAGCGTGGACTGGGCCGTCGCAGCGAGCGGTGTTCCCGCTCCCCAGGTACTCAACCACGGGACCCGGGGTTCGCGAGGATGTTTCGGCCGGCTGGCCCGGCGGGGCCGTGCGGCGACGCGCCGGACGTCCCGATCCGGGGGGTTCTCAGGAGACCGCGAGGCCCAGCGGGGCACCGGTGTCGCGCAGCGTGGCCAGCGCCTCGTCGACCCCCAGCGGGGGCGGTACGGGCAGGTCGTACGGCTGGCCGCGGAGCACCTCGGTGGCCCGCTTCGTGGGCACCGCGGCGACCGGGTAGCCCCGCGCGGCCGTCCGGTCCAGCGCGCGCCGGCGCCGGCCGAACGCGGCCACCGCCAGCCACTGCGGCAGCCCGGCCAGGGCCGGCGACCGCATCCCGGGCGATTCGGGCAGCACGTCCACCGAGCTGAACGGCTCACTGCCGGCCAGCCACCACTCCACCCCCTCCACGCTGCGTCGGGTCGCGTTCTCGCACCAGTACGGCACCATGCCGGCCCGGACCACCTGCCACGGGTCGAGCAGCCGGCCGCACTCGACCACCAGCCGGTCACCGGTCTTGCCCGCGCCGCGCAGCCACCTCCGGTACAGGTCGGCGGTGGCCGCGCTGAGCGCGGCCGGCTGCGGCACCAGCACCTGGCGCAGGGCGTGGCCCCGCCGCTGGGCGAACTGCCGGGCGTCGGCCTCGAAGCCCGCCTCCACGTCGTGCTCGGCGGCCCCGCCGGCCGCGGACACCTCCGGCGGCTCCCACCGGTCCCCGTCGCCGCCGGCCGAGCGCAGCACCTGCCGCAGGGCGTGCGAGTCCGGGTGGAAGTCCACCGGCTCCAACCCGCTGGCCGGGGAGCCGACCTGGAAGCTGTGCCCCTGACCCTCGTCACGTACCGGCCAGGTCCGGGCGTCGCGGACCAGCACCAGCGGGGCGCCCGGGGCCAGCCGGTCGGCCAGGAAGCGCGCGTACGCCGCCGGGAGCCCCCGCCAGCGGGCGGTCAGCGCCACCGTCGCGCCGGCCGACGCGCCCCGGCTGGCCGGACAGTGCACCTGCCGTACGTGCAGGTCCGGGTTGCCGGCCAGCAGTCGGGCGGCGAGCGCCGCCCCGTGGTCGAGCGCGGCCCGCGGCCGGTCCACCGCGCCGCCGGCCCAGTGCACGCTCATCTCGAACGCGGCGGGCAGCCACGGCACGCCGAGCGCGACGGCGAGGTGCACCGCCGCGGCGTGCGGCGAGCCGAGCACCACGCCGGCGTAGCGGCGGTGCGGGTACTGGTCCACGATCCACCGGGCCACCCGCTCGGCGTCCACCTCGGCGGTCTGGGCGACGGTGAGCGCCACCCGTCCGGCGGCGCGGGCCGCCGCTGCGCGGCGGACCGGCTCGGGCGCGGGGGTGAAGCGGGACAGCGGGGTGGGCTGGCCGAGGTCGGCGCAGTCCACGCCGCGCAGCGCGCGGGCGGCCGCGGCCACCAGCACCCGGCCGGTGCTCTGCACGGCCACCACCCGGTCGCCGGCCAGTCCGGCGCCGTCGGCCGTCGGCCCCTGGGGCGCCTTGGGCACCGGGCCCACCCTGCCTCGTTCGCTCACCACGCGGGGCGGCTTCCCGTCCCTATGGGGTCTAAACGGGGCATCCGCCGCCTATGGCACCAACCCTCTGCCGGACGTCGGTACGCCGATCGAGCGGCGGCCGAGGGTGTCCCCGCCCAACCGGGGAGAACCGGTTCCGGCCGACCTGGGACGCTAAACCAGGTCCTCCGCCTCCACCACGGTGCGGGCGGCCAGCGCGGTGTCCCGGATCCGGCGGGCGGCCTCGCCGTCGGCGAAGACGCCGCGCAGGTCGGCCAGGGCCGGCTCCGGCGGACGCAGCGACACCGCCGGGTCCACCACCGCCTCCAGCACGCAGGGTCGGTCGGCGGCGAGCGCCTCGTCCCAGGCCGCCCCGACCAGCTCCGGCCGGTCCACCCGGACGCCGTGCAGCCCCAGCAGCCGGGCCCAGCCGGCGTACGGCACGTCGGGCCGGCGGCCCCCGGTGCCGGTGACCGGTCGGCCGCCACCCATGCCGGACTGGTCGCGGTTGTTGAGCACCAGCACCACCAGCCGCGGATCCGGCCAGTCCTGCCAGCGGTGCGCCACCGTGATCAGCTCGGCCAGGCCGTTGAGCTGCATCGCCCCGTCACCGAGCAGCGCCACCACCGGCTCGTGCGGCCGGGCCAGCTTCGCCGCCACCGCGTACGGCAGGCCGCAGCCCATCGAGCCGAGCGTGCCGCAGAGCTGGGCGTTGACCCCTGGCGGCAGTTCCAGGTGCCGGGCGTACCAGTAGAGCACCGAACCGACGTCCACGGCGACGGCGCCGGTGTGGAACAACCGGGGGGACAGCTCCTGGAGCACCTGCTGTGGGTTGACCGGCTCGGCCGGCTCGGCGGCCCGGGCCACCGCGTCCTCGCGCCACCGGTCGACCGATCGCTCCACGGTGGAGCGCCAGTCCCGGTTGGGGTGGTCGGCCACCCGGGTCAGCAGGGCCCGCAGCGTCTCGGTGGCGTCGCCGACCAGCGGCACGTCGACCGGGTACCGGGTGCCGATCCGCCGGCCGTCGATGTCGACCTGGACGGTGCGGGTCTGGCCGGGCATCGGGAAGTAGTCCGTCCACGGGTCGTTGGTGCCGACCAGCAGCAGGGTGTCGGCGCCACCCATCAGTTGGGCGGCGGCGGTGGTGCCCACCTCGCCGAGCACACCGGTGTGGAACGGCAGCCGCTCGTCGAGCACGGGCTTGCCCAGCAGTGAGGTGGCCACCCCGGCGCCGAGCCGGTCGGCGAGCGCGATGATCTCCTCCTCCGCGCCCCGGGCCCCCTGCCCGATCAGGATCGCCACCCGGTTCCCCACGGTGAGCAGCGACGCGGCGGCGTCCAGGTCGGCGTCGTGCGGCAGCACCCGGGCCAGCGGCTCGCCGGGCGTGGCGGTGAACACCCCGGCCGCGTACGACTCGAGGTCCGGCACGGCCGCGACCTGCAGCGCCCGGGGCAGCACCACGCAGGTCGGGCCGCGGGTCGCCGCGGCCGTCCGGAACGCCTGGTCCAGCACCGCCGGCACCTGAGCCGGCACCCGGCCGTAACGGACGAACTGGCAGACGTCGCCGAAGAGCCGGCTCAGGCCGATCTCCTCGTGCGCACCGCCCAGCGGACCGGTGATGTCCTCCCCCACGATCGCCACCACCGGCTTGCTGTCCAGCTTCGCGTCGTACAGGCCGTTGAGCAGGTGCACCGCGCTGGGCCCCTGGGTGGCCAGGCAGACCCCGATCCCGCCGGTGAACTTGGCGTGCCCGGTGGCCATGAACGCGGCGGTCTCCTCGTGCCGCGCGGGCACGAACTCCGGGTCACCGCCGGCGGCGTCCAACGCCGCGACCACCGGGGCGATCGCCTCGCCCGGGTAGCCGAAGGCGCGCGGCACCCGCCAGGCCCGGAGCCGTTCCACCACCAGGTCCGCGACGATCCGGTCAGCCATTGCCGCGCCCCGGGGTGCCGGCGTCCACGTAGCGCAGCACCGCGCCGACGCCGTCGGTCAGGTCGGGCGCCTCGTCCGGCCCGAGCACGGTCAGCTCGGCGTCCGTGCCGACCAGGGCGCGCACCAGGGCCGCGTCGGCGCGTACCCGTTGCGGGTCCCGGACGGCGGCCAGCTGGCCGGGGTCGGTGGCGATGTCGGTGGGCTGCGGACCGACCCAGAGCTGCCCGGTCGCCGACGGGTCGTCGACGATCAGCATGGTGTCGACCTGGTTGCGTTGCAGGGCGGCGACCACGGCGGGCAGGCCGGCCCCGACGTCCTCCTGCATGCCGAAGCGGTCCAGCGCCGCCGTCACGTGCTGGTCGGCGACCTCGGCGATGGTCTGCACGGTGAGGTCGTCCATGGCGGCCGGGTCGGCGCCGCCGGTGCGCGCCCCCGCGTCGGTGCGGACCACCAGGTTCTGCCAGCGCTCCGGCAGCTGCGCGGCGATCATGCCGGTGGCCCGGATGTCGCCGGCCACCACCACGACCTCGGCGCCGACCCGCTCGGCGAGCTCCGCGGTGGCGGCCGCGGCGTCGCCGGCGTTGTGGTGCCAGGCCTCCATCGCGGCCCGCTGGTAGCGCGACTGCGACCAGCCACCCGGGTTGACCCGGCGCAGCTGGAAGTCCTCCCGGCCGGTGACCTGGGCCTTGCGCGGCACTCCCCCGGCGCTGACCGCGATCGCGTCGGCGCCGGTGCGGTCCGCCAGCACCCGCACCCAGGCGACCTGCTCGCCGCGCTGGGCCAGCATCGGCATGACGTGCGGCAGCGCGGTCCAGGCGGCCAGGTCGCGCAGCGGCGGCGCGGCGAGGTACTCGGTGAGCACCACCCGGCCGCGGGTGGCGAAGGCGGCCAGGCCGTAGTCGCCGGGCATCGGGTCGTGCCCGCGGACCACCCGGTCCAGCGCGGCGATGGTCGGCTCGTCCGCGCCGTCCGCGGCGAGCTGTTCGGACAGCGCCCGCCAGCGCAGGTCGACCGCCGGTCGCGCGTCGTGGGTGTCCCGGGAGGCGTCCAGGTAGACCGAGCACCACGGCCCGGGACGATCGTAGAGCGGGCGCAGGAAGGACAGCTGCATGCTCGACCCCTTTCCGGCTCGGCCGCCCGCTTACCCGCGCCGCCGGAGATGTCACCTCGGTTCACTCACGCCGCCGGAGTCGGACGACCGATACCATCAGTGCACGTTTCCTGACGCTCGGTGGTGTGATCATGGAGTACGACCTGCGTACCCGCGTGGTACGACCGACCGACGGCATCCTCACCGGCCGGGTGGTCCGGCTGATGGAGGGCTATCCGCGGGAGCTCAGGATCGGCCAGCCGGTGCTGGTCGCGGTGGTGACCGCCGCCAGCGTGGTGGGGCTGCTGCTGATGCTGCTGCGCACGCTGGTGTCGTCGATCGGCGGAGGTGGCGCCCGGCGGAGGTGGAAGGAGCTGAAGCAGGGCCCGGAGTTCCTGGTCACGCCGCTGCGCATCCGCGACGACGCCGGCCTGCTCTACGAGGTTGAGCTGCACGGCCACCTGCCGCAGAGCGCCCTGCACCCCGCCGACCACGTGCAGCTGACCCTGCGCCGGCAACCGGATCCGGACCTACCGCCCCGGGTGGAGCGGATCGTCAACGTGACCACCGGTCAGCTGCTGCGGCCGCGTACCGCGACGCTCTGGTCGCACCTCGGGCCGCCGCTGCTGCTGCAGGCGGCGCTCGGCGTGCTGCTGGTCGCCGGGCTCAACGCCTGCTCGGTCCTCACCGGCTGAGGCCGTCCGCGATCCGTCAGCCCACGGGGGTGAGCGGACGCTCCGGGGCGGGCGCGGTGCGCAGCATCCCCCGCCGGTGCGCCCAGCGCTCGAAGACCAGCGTGGCGAACGGCGGCACCGAGCAGGCCAGCGCCACCAGGGTCACCGGCACGCTCCACCGGTGCCGGCGGGCCACCGCCAGGGTCAGCAACCCGTACGCGACGAAGAGCGCGCCGTGGATCGGCCCGAAGATCTTGACGCCGATCTCGTTCGCCGGCGGGCCGTACTTGACCGCCATGCCGACCAGCAGGGCCAGCCAGGAGCAGGCCTCCGCGATCGCCGCCACCACGAACAGCCGGGTCGTCTTGTCGCGCATCGGGCCATGCTAGCCAGCCGCCCCCGGCCGCCCCGGCGACAGCGGCCCGGACGCGATCGGGATCACTCGGCCCGGACTGGGTACGTAAAGAGTCCTTCGGGTCTTTCCCGTGCCGTCGCGACGTGCGAGGTTGGGGGGACCAACGGTGACAGGGTGGTGACCATGGGCGAGGACGTGGGCGTACGGACTTTCAGCCGGGAGGACCGGGCCCGCTACCGGGAGAAGGTCCGCCGCTGCCTCGACGTGTTCGCCGAGATGCTGCGCGAGTCGCGCTTTGACGTGGAACGGCCGATGACCGGCGTGGAGATCGAGCTGAACCTGGTCGACGAGGATTTCCAGCCGGCGATGCGCAACGCCGACGTGCTCGCCGCGATCGCCGACCCGAGCTTCCAGACCGAGCTGGGCCAGTTCAACGTGGAGATCAACGTCCCGCCCCGCCGGCTGACCGGGGCCGGCACCGCCGCGTTCGAGGACGAGGTCCGGGCCAGCCTGAACGCCGCCGAGGAGAAGTCGCGGGCGGTCGGCGCGCACATGGTGATGATCGGCGTGCTGCCCACCCTGCGGCCGGAGCACCTGACCGCCGAGACGCTCTCGGCGAACCCGCGCTACAACCTGCTCAACGAGCAGATCTTCGCCGCCCGCGGGGAGGACCTGCCGATCGCGATCAGCGGGGTGGAGCGGCTGGCCACCACCGCCGACACCATCACCCCGGAGGCCGCCTGCACCAGCACCCAGTTCCACCTGCAGGTCAGCCCGGCCCAGTTCGCCGACTACTGGAACGCCGCCCAGGCGGTCGCCGGCATCCAGGTCGCGCTGGGCGCGAACTCGCCGCTGTTCTTCGGCCGGGAACTGTGGCGGGAGACCCGGGTGCCGCTGTTCCAGCAGGCCACCGACACCCGCTCCGAGGAGATCAAGGCCCAGGGCGTACGCCCCCGGGTGTGGTTCGGCGAGCGCTGGATCACCAGCGTCTTCGACCTGTTCGAGGAGAACGTGCGGTACTTCCCGGCGCTGCTACCGGTCTGCGACCCGGAGGACCCGGCGCGCACCCTGGCGGCCGGCGGCGTGCCGAAGCTCGCCGAGCTGCGGCTGCACAACGGCACCATCTACCGCTGGAACCGGCCGGTCTACGACGTGCTGCGGGGCCGCCCGCACCTGCGGGTGGAGAACCGGGTGCTGCCGGCCGGGCCGACCGTGGTGGACACCATCGCCAACGGCGCCTTCTACTTCGGTGTGGTCCGGGCGCTGGCCGAGTCGGACCGTCCGCTGTGGTCGCAGATGTCGTTCAGCGCCGCCGAGGAGAACTTCACCAACTGCTCCCGGCACGGCATCGACGCGCAGGTCTTCTGGCCGGCGCTGGGCTACCTGCCGGTGACCGAGCTGGTGCTGCGCCGGTTGCTGCCGCTGGCGCACCACGGGCTGGACCGGTGGGGGCTCGACCCGGCCGAGCGGGACCGGCTGCTGGGCATCATCGAGCAGCGCTGCCTGACCGGGCGCAACGGGGCGACCTGGCAGGTGGAGACCCTGCACCGGCTGGAGTCCGCCGACCACCTCGACCGGCCGGAGGCGCTGCGCGAGGTGGTCCGGCACTACGTCGACCTGATGCACAGCAACCGCCCGGTCCACGAGTGGCCGATCCCCTGAACCGGAGCTGACCCGACGGCGTGGCGGGTCGCGGTGCCGGAGACCGGGGGAACACGGGCAAGCGCGGGGAAGCCGTGGGAAGCCCTGCGTCCTGGTCCCTCCTCCCGGAGCGGTCCGTCTGCGGGATCCTCGCGCCCGCGTCGCCGGGACGCGACGTGGCGCGGCGCCCCGGGCGGGCGGCAGCGCCCCTTGCGGGACGCCGCCGCCCGCCCGGGCCACGGTGTTCACCCCTGATCGGACGGCCGCGACGGCGGGCGGGTCAGGGCGTGAGGCTGTTCAGGAAGCGCACCCGGGCCACGTCGCGCGGGCCGGCGGTGAGGTCGGCGTCGATCGGGCTGATGCTGATCCTGCCGGCCTGCAGGGCACTCCAGTCGCTGCCCGGCGCGGGCGTCCCAGTCGGCCCACCGACCGACAGGGCATACGTCCCGGGCTCGCCGGTTGCCCCGGTGGTGTTGCGGAACCCGAAGCGGAGATAGCCGTTGCGGTCCACCCGGGTCAGGCTCGTGCCCGTCGCCGGGGTGGCGCCGGGGTAGTTGATGTTCAGGCCGAGGCCCTCCGGGAGCAGAGCGCCACCACGGGCGTTGCGGGCGAGCGCCGCCACCACGTCGCCGGTGTACTCGGCGACCTTGTCCTTGAGCGCCAGAGACTGGTCGACGGTCTTGCCGTCGATGCTCACGGCGATCGCCGGAATGTCGTTCTCCAGGGCCATGGTCGCCGCGCTCACCGTCCCGGAGTGGGTGACGATGTTGCTGTAGTTTCCGCCGGGGTTGATACCGGACACCACGAGGTCCGGTGGGTCGTTGCGGAACACCGCGTCGAGGCCGACGATCACCGCGTCGCTGGGCGTGCCCGTCACGGTCCAGACGCCGTTTTCGGGGTTGGCGAGGTTCACCGTCGGATAGGTGATCAGCGTTCCGGTGCCGCTCTGGTTCGTCGCGGGGGCGACCACGGTCACCTCGTAACCGTCGGCGACGAGCGCGGTACGCAGCGCCGCGATCAGCGGGGTGTTCGACCCGCCCGGTCCGATCCAGCCGTCGTCGTTGGTGATCATGATGCGCAGCGGGCGGGCGTCGGCCTGCCGGTCGACCGGGGACTGCTCGGCGGGCTGACGGTGGGGCTGGGCGGTGGCGGTGGCGGTGGCGTCGAACGAGCCGACCGCGGCGACGGCCACGGCCACGGCCAGGACGAGGGGGGCGAGGCGACGAGCTGTACGCAAGGGGACTCCCATCTGAGGTTCCACCCGGGACCGGACACCGGTCTTCGCGCGTGGCGGATTGTCCAGTGTAGACGGGCGCCGCAAGCACCGAAACGACCTCCGGGCCGGCCCTCTGGCCGGGCGAACCCCGGGTCCGGCGCGCCGGGGCCGTGCCCGGGGTGCCGCCCGGCGACCCGCCCGAGGCGCGGGCGGCGGGCGGGTCGGCGGTCGGCGCGCCGACCGAGGTGCAGCCGGCCGGCGCGACGGCGGGCGCCGCGGCGACGGCCACCGGGGCGGGCCGGCGCACCGGCGACCCTCGCCCGTGCTCCTTCCGTCAGACCTTCAGCACCACCTTGGTGCAGTCGTCCCTTCTTCTGGAGTCGCCCGAGCCGAGGGCTGAGGAGTCAGGCGGGCGACCCACGGCGCCCGCATCACCGTGTGTCGTAAGGGGTGTTGCCGTGATCGTCCGGCCCGTGCCGGCTGGTCACGCCGCCGGGTCCCGGCGGCGCAGGACGGCCCAGCTCGCGGCCACGCAGAGGGCGACCGTGGCGGCCTGGACGAGCACGCCCAGCCCCAGACCGGTGGCTCCGGGCGGCTCGAACAGGCCCACCCAGCTCTGCCAGTAGTGCACCGGCAGCACGGCGGCGACCGCGTGCGGTCGGTCCTGGCCGTTCAGGACGCTGGCGAGCACGACGAAGCCGATCGCCACGGCCAGTGCCTCCGCACCCCGGGGCAGCAGCAGCCCCAGCGTGAACGCGATGGCGGCCATGGCGAGCATGCAGAGCAGCGTGTACCCGGTGGCGGCCAGCACCCGCAGGACCGTGCCGCCGGTGGTGAGGTCGGCCGCCCCGATGACGTGGAACGGATGCCAGCCGAACAGCACCGTGCCGACGGCCAGGCCGGCCAACGGCACGCTGAGGACGGCGATGCCGGTGGCGACGGCCGTGGCGGCGAGCTTGGCGCCCAGCAGCCGGGTGCGGGTGACCGGCGCGACGTAGAGGTAGCGCAGCACGCCCCAGTCGCGGTCGGCCGAGGCGATCGTCGCGGCCAGCAGCGCGACCACGATCGGCAGCAGCAACGGGTTGATGAACTGCAGACTGGCCATCGCGTGGTTGAGCGCCGAGTACGGTGACGCGCCGAAGAGCCCGCCCTCGTCGCCGTTGCGGTGCCCGGCCGACGAGGCGAAGGACAACCCGGCGGCGACCGGCACGGCGGCCAGGACGCCCAGGGCGACCAGCGTACGCAGCCGGAGAAGTTGGGTGGTCAGCTCAAAGCGCAGCATGGTCCGCTCCTTCGAGCAACGCGAGGTAGGCGTCCTCCAGCGACCGGTGTGCCCCGAGCAGCGTGTCGAGCGGGCTGCTGGTGACCAGTCGACCGTGGTTGAGCACGACGACGTGGCTCGCCAGCGCCTGGATCTCGGCGAGCAGATGGCTGGAGATCAGGACGGCGGCGCCGTCGGCAGCCCGCGCGGCGAGATGCTGTCGCAGCGCGCGGACCTCGGCCGGGTCGAGGCCGTTGGCCGGCTCGTCGAGGATCAGCACATCGGGGTCGCGCATCAGCGCGTGGGCCAGCATGAGCCGCTGCTTCATGCCCGTCGACCAGCCCCGGACCTTTCGATCGATGGCCGGGCCCAAGCCGGCGAGATCCAGGGCGTCCGCCAGCCGGGGTGGGGGCCAGGGCCGGCGGGTGACGGCCCAGAGCAGCTTCAGGTTCGCGGTGCCGCTCAGGTGCGGCACCAGGGCGGGACCGTCGATCAGGACCCCGGCCCGCCGCAGGATCGGCGCGCCCAGGCGTACGGGCTGGCCGGCGATCCGGGCCGTACCGGCGTCCGCCCTGGACAGGCCGACCAGCATCCGCATGGTCGAGGTCTTGCCGGCGCCGTTCGGCCCGAGCAGGGCACAGACCTGGCCGGCCGCCACCGCGAAGGCCACCCGGTCGACGGCCCGCCGGCGGCCGTACTGTTTGGACAATCCGTCGGCCTGGATCATGACTGTTGGTACGGGCATGACGCATCGCCCTCTCTCGAGGTCACCGAGGGTCGGAACGGGTGTGGGAAGAGCTGACGGCCTACCGCGACGCGGGCGGCCGTCGCCGGGTCTGCGTCGCGGCCACCGCGGTCGCGGCGGCGAGCGCGACCACGACGGCCAGCCAGTTGAGCACGAACGGGGTGGCCAGCAACCCGTGAGCGCCATGGAACCCCGCCGGATCGTGGGAGCGCACCTGCAGGCCCCACGTCACGGCGGTCACCGTGGACACCGCCATTCCGGCGGCCACGACGGTGAGCGCGACCGTACGCAGCCGGGTCGGCGGCGCGGCGGGCGCCCGGCGCAGCAGCGCGGTGGCCGCCCAGGCGGTGGCGGCGACCACCCCGATCCCGGCCACGGCGACCAGCAGGAACGCGGCCACGTTGGGTGCCGAGCGCAGCTCACCGGCCGAGATCGCCAGGGCCAGCCGCAGCACTCCGTACCACATCGCGGCGCCGACGAACGGGACGGCGGCGTACGCCCACAGGCGGCGATCGCGGCGGGCCAGCGCGAGCATGCTGGGCGCCGCCGCGACCACCGTCGCCGCCAGCGTCACCACCGCAGCGGCGACCAGCGACAGGTACGCGCCGCTCGCCAGGCCGTCGAAGTCCTCGGCCAGCTTCGCGAAGCCGAGACCGGCCACCGTGAAGAGCCCGACCGCCCAGACCACGGCGGCCAGCGGAGAATCACCGGACATGAGCACCCCTCCATGAGCGCGGACGGCGCCGAGCAGGGAGTCGAGGATCAGCCCGGCACGGCGGTGCACCCGCAGGTCGCACAGCAGTTGGGCGTACTCCTCGCCGTAGCGACGACGCCATCGGGCCGGATAGCAGGCCACCAGCGTCCGCACGAGCCGGCCGTCGTCGCTCATGCCGGCGCCCCGCCCAGGCGGCTCAGGCTCAGTGCGGCCAGCCGTTGCATCCGGGTGGCCTGGGCGGACAGCTCGGCCGCCCCGGCCGCGGTCAGCCGGTAGGGCCGCCGTCGCCCCTCGGCCGGGAGCCCTTCGATCAGGCCGCTCTTCTCCAGCCGGGTAAGCGCGGCGTACAACGTCCCGGGGCCGAGGGTGACACCGACCTGCTCGGCGACGTCGGCGGTGATGGCGTAGCCGTGCTTCGCGCCGTCGGCCAGGCTGGCCAGGATCAGCAGGCCCGGTTCGGCCCAACGGCCCGGTTCCTCAAGCTTCATGCCGCTACTCCGCCCGTCGTTATACCGCCCAGCGTACTACGTGGGACGATATAACAACACTCCCTTGGTCGATCGGGCCGCGCGATTGCACCCGGTCGGCATCGGGTCATGCGGACCAGCGCGCCCAGCCGCACCACGCCGGCCGGCATCCTCGGCCGCTCTTCGCCATGACCGCACACGGCACCGCCGCCGCCGGTACCTCCACGACCGCCAGGCCGGCATCCCGGTTGACGACCGTCGGCGTGGGCGCTTCGCAGGGCCGGTGACCGACATCCGGATCATCGAGGTGCACGACGACGCGACCGCCGAGGACTGGCGCAACGCCCACAACGAGATCATTCCCGCCGATCCGTTGAGCCCCGAGGAGGTCCGCGAGCGCAGGGGGCGCCACCACCTGGAGGTCGCCTACCGCGACGCGCAGCTGATCGGCTGCACCACGATCCGGCCACCGACGACCGATACGAGAACCGCGACGGTGATCGTCCGGGTGCTGCCGGCGGACCGGCGGCAGGGCATCGGGGGCCTGCTGCACGAGCGGGCCCTGGAGCGGGCGCGGGCGTTCGGCGCGGACCGGATCGAGACGATCGTCTGGGCGGGCAACCCGACCGGGAGCGCCGCCCTGACCGACGACGAACGCGAGCGTCTCGACACGAGGATCCGCTGCTCCGCCTCGATGTCCACGGCGGTGGCGAAGCCTCCTCGCCCGCCCGCTGACGGTAAGCACATCGTAAGGGTCCCCCGCCAGCGTCTCATCGGATCATCGATCCAACAGCGGTACGACCCAACGGGGAGTGTCCATGAGTCGGTTGCACCAAGTCCTGACTGGTCTGATCGTGCTGGTCACCGGCGTGGCCACCACGCCTGGCATCGCATCGGCAGCCACCGCCCTGCCCACCTACGCCTACATCGACCTGGGCACGATCGGCACGCCGAGCACGGCAGAAGCGCCCAGTAGCGACGGATACGCGCTCAACGCCACCAACACCGTGGTCGGGGTCTCCACCATCGACGGCATCTTCGCCCATCACGCGTTCGCGTGGACCGCCGGCGTGATGAACGACCTCGGCGTGATCTATCCCAACACCTACAGCGGCAGTGCCGCGACGGGGGTCAACGACGGCGGTGAGGTCGTCGGCTCAACCAACGTCAACTACACCGACCCGCCGCACGCATTCCGTTACACCAACGGGAGGATGGCCGATCTCGGCACCGGCTACGGGCCGGGCAGCGGCAGCCACGCGATGGACATCAACAACAGCGGTACGGCGGTCGGGACCCGGTTCGAGCGGCAGGGTGCGCCGGAGGAGGCGGTCGTCTGGCGTAACGGCTCGATCCGTGCTCTCGGCACGTTCGGTGGCCAGGCCGGCGACTGGGGCACGAACAGCATCGCGTACGCCGTGAACAATGCGGGCCACGTGGTCGGCGGCGCCATCACGCCGAGCGGCGCACTGCACGCGTTCCTCTGGACCGGAGGCGCCCTGCGGGACCTCGGCACGCTCGGCGGGGTCACCGAATCGACGTACGCCCGGGACCTCAACGACAACGGCGACGTCGTGGGCATCTCGCAGAACCGCGGTGACGAACTGCACGCGACCCTCTGGCGTGCCGGCGCCATCCGTGACCTCGGCACTCTCGGTGGTAACTACTCCGAGGCGCGCGCGGTGAACAAGCCCGGGCAGGTCGTGGGCATCGCCCGGACGTCCGGGGACAGCTACTACCCCGAGCGGGCCTTCCTGTGGCAGGGCGGGCGCATGGTCGACCTGAACAAGCGGGTGCGCGGGCTGCCGCCGGCGGTGACCCTGCGATCCGCGGAGGACGTGAACGATGCCGGCTACATCGTCGGCTTCGCCTGCCCGTTCGACTGCGACGCCGGTGGTGACGCCGCCCGCCGGGCTTACCTGCTGGTGCCGACGAAGCCCAACTGATCCACTCGGACGACCCGCGGCCCGGACCGGCGCATCCCGCCCGTCCGGGCCGGGGACACCGTTGGCGCACCGGCAGCGAGTCCGGCCGGCCGTAACCGGCCGTGCGGCGAGACCGGCTCGGTCAGAGCGCGACGATCGCCGCAGTCTCGCCCGGCAGCTCCACCCGGTCGCGCATCACCGTGACGCCCTCGCCGGTGGCCAGCAGCACCCGGCGTGCCACCCCGGGCAGGGTGATCCGCTGCGGCTTGTCGGCCAGGTTCGCCGCCACCAGGGTGTCGCCGCGGCGCATCAGCACGAACTGGTCGCCGTGGCGCACCTCCACCCGGTGCAGGCGCGGGTCGGACAGGTCGGCCCTCGATCGGCGCAGCGCGATCAGCCGCTTGTGGAACTCGTACATCTCGCGGTGTTCGGGCTTGTCCAGCTCGGCCCAGTCGAGCCGGGAGCGCAGGAAGGTCTGCGGGTCCTGCGGGTCCGGCACGTCGCCCTCCGGCCAGCCGTGCGCCGCGAACTCGCGGCGCCGGCCGGTGGCGACCGCGACCGCCAGCTCGGGCTCCGGGTGGCTGGTGAAGAACTGCCACGGCGTGCTGGCGGCCCACTCCTCCCCCATGAACAGCATCGGAGTGAACGGCGCGGTCAGCAGCAGCGTGGCACCGACCCGCAGCAGCGCGGGCGACAGGGTCGCGGAGATCCGGTCGCCGGTGGCCCGGTTGCCGATCTGGTCGTGGTTCTGCAGGTACGCCACGAAGCGGTGCCCCGGGGTGCGCTGCCGGTCGACCGGCCGGCCGTGGCTGCGGTTGCGGAAGCTGGACCAGGTGCCGGCGTGGAAGAACGCGCCGGTCAGTACGTCGGTGAGGCACTCCAGCGAGCCGAAGTCGGCGTAGTAGCCCTGGCGTTCCCCGGTGAGCAGGGTGTGCAGGGCGTGGTGGGCGTCGTCGTTCCACTGGGCGTGCAGGCCGTAGCCGCCGGCCTCGCGCGGGGTGATCAGCGTCGGGTCGTTCAGGTCCGACTCGGCGATCAGCGACAGCGGCCGGCCCAGGTGGGTGGAGAGCGCCTCCACCTCGATCGCCACCTGCTCCAGGAAGTGGGTGGCCCGGGAGTCCGGCATCGCGTGCACGGCGTCCAGCCGCAGCCCGTCGACGTGGTAGTCGCGCAGCCACATCAGGATGCTGTCGATGATGTAGCGGCGCACCCCGTCGGAGTGCGGGCCGTCCAGGTTGACCGTGCGGCCCCAGGTGTTGCTCTGCTCGGTGAGGTACGGCGCGAACATCGGCGCGTAGGCCCCGGAGGGCCCGAAATGGTTGTAGACGACGTCCAGGATCACCCCCAGGCCCTTGGCGTGGGCGGCGTCGATGAGGCGCTTGAGCCCGTCCGGGCCGCCGTACGGCTGGTGCGGGGCGTACCAGCAGACCCCGTCGTACCCCCAGTTGTGCTCGCCGTTGAAGGCGTTCACCGGCAGCAGCTCGATCAGGTCGACGCCGAGGTCGACCAGGTGGTCGAGACGGTCGATCGCCGCGTCGAAGGTGCCCTCCGGGGTGAACGTGCCGACGTGCAGCTCGTAGAGCACGCTGCCGGGCAGCTGCCGGCCGGTCCAGCCCTGGTCGCTCCAGCGGAACGCGTCGTGGTCGTAGCGCCGGCTGGGCCCGTGCACGCCGGCCGGCTGCCAGGCCGACCGTGGGTCGGGCAGCGCCCGGTCGTCGTCGTCGAGCAGGAAGGCGTAGTCCGCCCCGGGGCCGGCGTCGGGCACCTCGACCCGCCACCAGCCGTCCGGGGCGGCGCGCATCTCGTGGTCGGCGGCGCCGGGCAGGCGCAACCGGACCCGGGCGGCCTCGGGCGCCCAGACGGTGAACTCGGTCATGCGGCAGCCTCCGCGACGTCGGCGGGAACGAGGAGGGCGACGGGATAGGTGCTCAGCAGATCTTGGAGCAGCAGCTCAGACCCACTGTAGACCCGACCGGTGAACACATCCGTAACACTGTTGCCGGGAAGTGACAGCACGGTGCCCCGCCAGCCGCCGTCGCGGGCCAGCCGCAGCGGCAGCCGGGTGGCCACCGCGATCGCCCCGCCCCGGTCGAAGGCCACCGCGTGCGGCGCCGCCGGCCCGTGCGCCGCCACCGGCCGGTAGCCGGTGAACAGCTCGGGCCGATCCCGGCGCAGGCGCAGGGTGCGGGAGACCACCAGCAGCTTGGCCGCGCCGTCCGCGTCGACCTCGGGCCGCCAGCCGCCGTCGATCCGAGCCAGCAGGTCCCGGCGTACGGCGAAGTCGACCGGGCGGCGATTGTCCGGGTCGACCAGGCTGTTCTCCCACAGCTCGGTGCCCTGGTAGGTGTCCGGCACGCCGGGCATGGCGAGCTGGACCAGCTTCTGCCCGAGCGAGTTGGACCAGCCCGCCGGGGTGAGCTCGGCGGCGAACGCGGTGATCTCGTCGTGCAGCCGCGGGTCGTCGTACATCCGGTCGACCAGGGCGTGCAGGTCCCGCTCGAAGGTCAGGTCCGGGTCGGACCAGCTGGTCGAGTCGGATGCCTCCCGGGCGGCCTTCTCCACGTACGCGTGCAGCCGGTCCCGCTCGATCGGCCAGGCGCCGACGGCGGTCTGCCAGAGCAGGTGGGCGAAGGCCGGATCGGCCAGCGGCTCCCGCGACATCCAGTCGGCCACCCGCTCGGCCCAGCGTTCGGGCAGCTCGGCCAGGACGGCGAGCCGGGCGCGGACGTCCTCGCCGCGCTTGGTGTCGTGGGTGGACAGCGCGGTCATCGAGGCCGGCCAGCGCACCTGCCGGGCGGCGGCGAAGCGGTGGAACTCCGCCGGCGGCACGCCGAAGTGGGCCGGCGACCCGCCGACCTCGTTGAGCGCGATGAACCGGCTCCACCGGTAGTAGGCGGTGTCCTCCACCCCCTTGGCCATCACCGCGCCGGTCAGCTGCGGGAAGCGGGCGGCCAGCTCGTGACCGGGGTCGCGCAGCCGGGCGGTGACCGCGTCCAGGGTCTCGACCAGGTCGGGCCGGCGGCGACCGGCCTCGGAGCGGGCGGCGGCCAGGTGCCGGGCGCCCTCGGGCGGGTAGCCACGGTAGACCGGGAAGCAGGCGGCCAGCTCGGCCAGCGCCGCCCGGGTCCGGTCGCGGTCCAGCTCCGGCACCAGCGCGGCCAGCCGGCTCAGCTCGGCCGCGAGCAGCCGGGTGGCGGCGGCCAGCTTGGTGGAGTGGGTGAGGTCCTGCCAGGAGGTGTGCCGGCCGGTCAGCCGGGCGTCGAGCGCGTCGAAGTCCCCCGCCGCCCGGCCGTCGACGAACAGGCCGCTGACCGCGGCGAGCGCGTCGTAGCCGGTGGTGCCCTGCACCGGCCAGTCCGGCAGCTCCTCGCCGTACTCCAGGATCTTCTCCACCACCAGCCAGACGTCCGGCGCGGCCGCGCGCAGCCGGGCCAGGTAGCCGGCCGGGTCGCGCAGGCCGTCCGGGTGGTCCACCCGGATGCCGTCCACCTCGCCGAGGGTGGCCCAGCGCAGGATCTCCGCGTGGGTGGCGGCGAACACCTCCGGGTCCTCCACCCGCAGGCCGGCCAGGTCCGACACTGCGAAGAACCGGCGGTACGTCAGCTCGGCGTCACCGCGCCGCCAGGAGATCAGCTCGTAGCGCTGCCGGTCGTGCACCTCGCGCGGGGTGCCGTCGCCGGTGCCGTCGGCGATCGGGAAGCGGTGCTCGTGGTAGCGCAGCTCGCCGTCGACCACCTTGAGGTCGTCCAGCGCGTCGGGGGTGTCGGCCAGCACCGGCAACAGCAGTCGCCCGCGCTCCCAGTCGATGTCGAACCAGTCCGCGTACGCCGAGTCGCGGCCCCGGCGCAGCACGTCCCACCAGGCCGGGTTGGCGGCCGGTTGGGCCACCCCGGCGTGGTTCGGGACGATGTCGACGACCAGGCCCAGCCCGGCCGCGCGCAGCGCCCGGACCAGCCGCTGCCGGCCGGCCTCGCCGCCCAGCTCGGGATTGACCGCGCGGTGGTCGACCACGTCGTAGCCGTGCGCGGAGCCGGGGGTGGCGGTGAGCAGCGGGGCGCTGTAGAGGTGGGTGGCCCCGACGTCGGCGAGGTAGTCGCTCAGGTCGGCGGTGGCGTCCAGGCCGAAGCCGGGGCGCACCTGGACGCGGTAGGTCGAACCGACCCGGGTCGTCGGGTCGGTGTGGGGGGTGGGGGGCATGGTCAGGCCGTCCTCTCCAGAACCACGAGGGAGCGGTCCGGCACGCAGATCGTGCCGCCCGCCTCGACGATCGCCGTCTTCTCCGGTTCCGGCTCCGCGGTGCTGATCACCAGCTCCCAGCGCTGCCCGAACTCGGGCCCGGGCAGGGTGAAGTCCAGCGCCGCGTCGTGCGCGTTGAAGCAGAGCAGGAAGGAGCTGTCCTGGTGCCGCTGGCCGTACTGGCCGCGCTCCGGGATGCCGTCGCCGTTGACGTACAGCGCGACCGAGCGGCCGAAGTCGTTGCCCCAGTCCTCGCCGGTCATCTCCCGGCCGTCGGGGGTGTACCAGGCCAGGTCCGGCAGGCCGGACTCGGCGCTGCGACCACCGACCGGCAGGCCGGTGAAGAACCGCCGCCGACGGAACACCTGGTGCCGGGTACGGAAGTCGGTGAGCCGTCGGACGAAGGCAAGCAGCTCGGGATCGGCGTGCTCCCAGTCCACCCAGGCCAGGTCGCTGTCCTGGCAGTAGGCGTTGTTGTTGCCCCGCTGGGTGCGGCCCAGCTCGTCGCCGTGCCCGATCATCGGGACGCCCTGCGACAGCATCAGGGTGGCCAGGAAGTTGCGCCGCTGGCGGGCCCGCAACGCGCGTACGCCCGGGTCGTCGGTCTCCCCCTCGGCGCCGCAGTTCCAGGACCGGTTGTGGCTCTCGCCGTCCCGGTTCTCCTCGCCGTTGGCCTCGTTGTGCTTGTCGTTGTACGACACCAGGTCGTTGAGGGTGAACCCGTCGTGGCAGGTGACGAAGTTGATGCTGTGGAACGGCCGGCGGCCGTCGTCCTGGTAGAGGTCGGCCGAGCCGGAGATCCGGGAGGCGAACTCGGCCAGGGTGTTCGGCTCGCCGCGCCAGAAGTCGCGGACGGTGTCCCGGTACTTGCCGTTCCACTCGGTCCACAGCGGCGGGAAGTTGCCCACCTGGTAGCCGCCCGGGCCGACGTCCCACGGCTCGGCGATCAGCTTGACCCGGCTGACCACCGGGTCCTGCTGGACCACCTCGAAGAAGGTGGACAGCCGGTCGACCTCGTAGAACTCCCGGGCCAGGGTGGCGGCCAGGTCGAACCGGAAGCCGTCGACGTGCATCTCGGTCACCCAGTAGCGCAGCGAATCCATGATCAGCTGCAGTGAGTGCGGGGCGCGCACGTTGAGGCTGTTGCCGGTGCCGGTGTAGTCGACGAAGTAGCGGCGGTCCTCCTCGCTCAGCCGGTAGTAGCTGGGGGCGTCGACGCCCTTGAAGCTCAGCGACGGGCCGAGGTGGTTGCCCTCCGCGGTGTGGTTGTAGACCACGTCGAGGATGACCTCGATGCCGGCCGCGTGCAGCGCCTTGACCATGCCCCGGAACTCCTGCACCTGCTGGCCGAGCCGGCCCAGCGCGGAGTAGCCGTGGTGCGGGGCGAAGAAGCCGATGGTGTTGTAGCCCCAGTAGTTGCGCAGCCCCAGGTCGGCGAGCCGGTGGTCGTGCACGAACTCGTGCACCGGCATCAGCTCGATCGCGGTGATCCCGAGCTGCTTGAAGTACTCGATCATGACCGGGGTGCCGATGGCCGCGTAGGTGCCGCGCAGCTCCTCGGGGATGTCCGGGTGGCGCATGGTCAGCCCGCGCACGTGCGTCTCGTAGATCACCGAGTGGTGGTACGGCGTCCGGGGCGGCCGGTCGTTACCCCAGTCGAAGTACGGGTTGACCACCACCGACTTCGGCATGAACGGCGCCGAGTCGGTGTCGTTGCGCCGGTCCGGGTCGCCGCCCACCTCGTAGTCGTAGACCGACGGGTCCCAGGAGATCTCCCCGTCGACCGCCTTGGCGTACGGGTCGAGGAGCAGCTTGTTCGGGTTGCAGCGCAGCCCGTTGGCCGGGTCCCACGGGCCGTGCACCCGGTAGCCGTACCGCTGGCCCGGCTCGATGCCCGGGATGTACGCGTGCCAGACGTACGCGTCCACCTCGCGCAGCTCCACCCGCCGCTCGGCGCCGGTGTCCCACTCGTCGAAGAGGCAGAGCTCGATCCGCTCGGCCACCTCGGAGAAGATGGCGAAGTTGGTTCCCATTCCGTCGTACGTGGCTCCGAGGGGATACCGCTCGCCCGGCCAGACCTGCATGTCGCTCCTTCGGCACCTGATCATGGGCGCACCGGCGGGCGGCCGCCGGTGCGCAGGCCGCTAATGCCCCTCGCGGTGGCTGGCCAATCCACCCGTTCGGCCGGCACCCGATATCCGCCGGGATGAGACTGCTGGGACCTTTGGGTGTCCTCCATCACGATAGGCCTTTTAATGGTGCGCCAGGACGCGGGATGGCCTTTGCTAGACACGGACGCGCCCGCGCGGGGGTGTCCGCACGGCCATCTCGGCCCCTTCCCTCTTCCCTCCGCCGCCACCGCTGCCGGCGTGCGCCTCCATGCCTGGACGGAGATCGATGTGACCACCCTGCGGGTCGGCGATCAGCTCGCTACCGCCCCGGACCGGTCCTGCCGGCCCACCCCCACCTCCCGCGCCCAGATCCCGCCGCAGCACGGCGGCGCCGGGGTGCCGCCGCGGACCCGCCGCATCCTGATGCTGTCCTGGGAGTACCCGCCGGTGCTGGTCGGTGGGCTGGGCCGGCACGTGCACGCGCTGTCGGTCGCCCTCGCGGCCGCCGGGCACGAGGTCACCGTGGTCACCCGACACACCGAGGGCGCCCCGCTCGAGGAGTACGCCGACGGGGTACGGGTGGTCCGCGCCGCCGAGGACCCGGTCGCCTTCCCGCTCGCCACCGAGTCGCTGCTGGCCTGGACGATGGCGTTCAACCACACGCTCACCCGGGCCGCGCTGCGGGCCGCCCAGTCCGGCTCGTACGACGTGATCCACGCCCACGACTGGCTGGTCGCGCACACCGCGATGACCCTGCGCGAGCACCTGGACGTGCCGCTGGTCAGCACCATCCACGCCACCGAGGCGGGCCGGCACCAGGGCTGGCTGCCCGAGGAGATGAACCGGACCATCCACGGCGTCGAGCAGTGGCTGGCCGGCGAGTCCGGCCGGGTGATCGTCTGCTCCGGCTACATGCGCGACGAGGTGGGCGCGCTGTTCGGGGTGCCCACCGACCGGGTCGACGTGGTGCCCAACGGCGTCGAGCCGCACCGCTGGAAGGCGCCGGCGGCCGCCGTCGCCTCGGCCCGGGAACGCTACGCCGGGGACGGCCCGCTGGTCACCTTCGCCGGCCGACTGGTGTACGAGAAGGGCGTGCAGCACCTGCTCGCCGGCCTGCCCCGGCTGCGCGAGCGGCACCCCGGCCTGCGCGCGGTGATCGTCGGCGACGGGCCGTACAAGGCGGCGCTGGAGACCGAGGTGCACCGGCTCGGCCTGGCCGGCACGGTCAGCATGCCCGGCTTCCTCGGCGGCACCGACCTGCCCGCGGTGATGGCCGCCTCGGACTGCTTCGCGGTGCCCAGCATCTACGAGCCGTTCGGCATGGTGGCGCTGGAGGGCGCCGCCGCGGGAGCCCCGCTGGCGGTGGCCCGCACCGGCGGCCTGGCCGAGATCGTCGAGCCGGGCGTGACCGGGATGACCTTCGCCCCGCAGGACCCGGACGGCCTCACCGAGGCGGTCGACGCCCTGCTGTCCGACCGGGACCGGGCCCGGGTGCTCGCCCGGCGCGCCCGCGCCATGGTTCGCGACCAGTACGGCTGGTCCGCCATCGCGCACCGCACCGCGTCGGCGTACGCCGCGGCGATCGCCGGCGACGCCGCCTTCACCGCGGCCCGCGCAGAGCTGAAGATGACCCTCGGCCGCACCCCCGCCCCCCTCCCGGAGGGCAACCTCCTCACCGCCGCCGGCCTCCGCTGACCCACCCCCTCCCCGACCCACCCTCCCCTCCCCGCGATCTTGCACTTGTGGCCCTTGCTTTGTGCTTCTTGTCTGATTTGCCGGGGCACTAAGTGCAAGATCGCGGGGGCGGGGGCGTACGGGGAAGGCCGCCGGCCCCTGGTGGGGGCGGCGGCCTTCGGTCGTGCGGGTGGAGGGTCAGCGCTCCGCGGCGGGCAGGTAGTTCCGCTCGGGGGAGCCGGTGTAGATCTGCCGCGGACGGCCGATCTTGGTCTCCGGGTCGTTCAGCATCTCGCGCCACTGGGCGATCCACCCGGGCAGCCGACCCAGCGCGAAGAGCACCGTGAACATCTTGGTCGGGAAGCCCATCGCCTTGTAGATCAGGCCGGTGTAGAAGTCCACGTTCGGGTAGAGCCGGCGGGACACGAAGAAGTCGTCGGCGAGCGCGATCTCCTCCAGCTGCATGGCGATGTCCAGCAGCGGGTCCGGCTTGGACATCCGGCCCAGCACGTCCTGGGCGGCCTTCTTGACGATGGCGGCGCGCGGGTCGTAGTTCTTGTAGACCCGGTGGCCGAAGCCCATCAGCTTCACGCCGTCCTGCTTGTCCTTGACCTTGCGGACGAAGGACTGCACGTCGCCGCCGTCGGCCTGGATCTTCTCCAGCATCTCCAGCACGGCCTGGTTGGCGCCGCCGTGCAGCGGGCCGAACAGGGCGTTCACCCCGGCGGAGACCGAGGCGAAGAGGTTGGCGTTGCTGGAGCCGACCAGCCGGACGGTGGAGGTCGAGCAGTTCTGCTCGTGGTCGGCGTGCAGCACGAAGAGCATGTCCAGCACCCGGGCCATCACCGGGTCGACCTCGTACTCCTCGGCCGGCACGCCGAAGGTCATCCGCAGGAAGTTCTCCACGTACCCGAGCGAGTTGTCCGGGTACAGCAGCGGCTGGCCGATCGACTTCTTGTACGCGTACGACGCGATGGTCGGCACCTTCGCCATCAGCCGGATGGTCGACATCTCCACGTGCGAGGCGTCGAACGGGTCCAGGCTGTCCTGGTAGAAGGTGGAGATCGCGCTGACCGCGGAGGAGAGCACGGCCATCGGGTGGGCGTCCCGCGGGAAGCCGTCGAAGAACCGGCGCATCTCCTCGTGCAGCAGTGAGTGCCGGCGGATCCGGTCGCTGAACTCGGACAGCTGCTGCTGGGTCGGCAGCTCGCCGTAGATGAGCAGGTACGAGACCTCCAGGAAGGAGGACTTCTCGGCCAGCTGCTCGATCGGGTAGCCGCGGTAGCGCAGGATGCCCGCGTCACCGTCGATGTAGGTGATCGCGGAGGAACAGGACGCGGTGTTCGTGAAACCGGGGTCGTACGTGGTCATCCCGGTTTCCTTCAGCAGCTTGGTCACCCCGATGCCGCCGGGGCCCTCCACCGCGTCGTGCACCGGCATCGACAGCTGACCACCGGAGTGGTCGAGCTTGACTTCCGTCATGTGGTTCCTCGCTTCGCCGGCGAATCGTCGTTGAATAGCCTTCGCTTTACCGTAATCGCGGTCGGTGGGACATCGCCTGCCGTGGTTCGGCGGTGAGGTGTGCGTCACCCGATTCCCGACCCGGCGGATGGGAAACGCGGTCGGGCGCGGGTAAGGGGCCGCGAAGGCGGACGGCGGGTACGGAGGCGGACGAAGGGGCCGCGACCGCTCAGGAGAGGCTCAGTCGGCGCAGCGCGTCGCCGGCGCCGACCCGGTACAGGTCGAGCCGGTTCGCGCCGGCCCGGAACAGGTGGTCGTCGGGCAGGAACGCGGCGAAGCGTCGGCCGCCCGGATCCGCCGGGACCACCGGCACCACCGCACCGATCCGGCCGTTGACCGCGACCGCCAGCAGCGTGCCGTCCGGCACCTCCCGGGGCACGCTGCCCCAGACCAGCGCCGGCAGCTCGCCGTCGGCGGGATCCACGTTCCGGAACGCGGCCAGGTTCGCCACGGTGGCCCGGCCCGCGGTCGGCGTCTCGGCCACCGCCCTGCCGACCAGCGGATGAGGGGCCGGGGCCGGCGTCGGGGTGGGCACCCCGCCCGGGAAGGTGGTCCGCTGCCCCGGCCGGTCGTAGAACCACTTCTCGGTCCGCTCCCGCGGCGCCTGCCGGGCCGACCGGCCGTCCATCTGCCAGGGCACCCGCACGTGCGTCGCGTCGGCGATCGTCGGCAGCAGGTCGACGTGCTCCCAGTTGCGGTCGTCGACCCGGCCGGCCCGCTGGCCGGGGTCCTTGACGAACATCGGCACCCAGGCGACCTGCCCGGCGGCGTGCGTGATCGCGTCCATCCCGCGGCCCTGCCAGGCCCGGGTGAAGCTCACCCCGTGGTCGGCGGTGACCAGCAGCAGCGCCTTGTCGTACAGGCCGCTGGCGCGCAGCGTCCGCAGCGTCTCGCCGATCAGCCGGTCGGTGTACTCCAGCTGGGCCAGGTGCCGGGCCCGGGCCAGCTCCACCCAGCCGGCCCCGTCGTTCGGCAGGTCCTCGGGCGCGGCGTACCGCGCTCCGGAGGGCAGGAACGCCCACGGCGGGTGCGGCATCAGCAGGTGCAGGAAGTGCAGGGTGGGCCGGCTCGACGGGCGCAGGCCGGCGAGGAAGCTGGTGAACCGGGCGGGCTGGTTGTCGTCCAGGCTGTCGAAGCGGAACTTCGGGTCGTGCGGCACCGGCTCGGCGGCGTCCAGGCCCACCTCCGCGCGGGTGCGCTCGCGGTACGACTCCTCCGGGTCGACCCGGCTGTCCTCCGGGGCGGCCACCTGCCCCAGCAGCCGACCGGTCTCCCGCACCAACGCCCCCAGCCCCTGTTCCGGGGCGGCCGGCTGGTCGCACAGGCTGGGCGGACAGAGCCGGGTGATGCTCTCCTGCGCCTCGATGTCGTACAGGCCGCCGAGGGCGGTGAAGAGGTTGTCCGGGTACTGCGAGTAGTGCGGCGCGTACGGCTGGGCCGGGTAGCGGCCGGTGAGCATCGCCGGCAGCGCGTACGGCGTCCACCCGCTCACCCCGGTGGCGTTGCGGTACCAGGTCGAGTCGCCGGCCAGCTCGGCGAAGTGCGGATAGCGGGTGGCGTCGATCTTTCCGTCCGGGCCGAGCAGCGACACCAGCGGCAGCTCGTCCAGGACGATCATGACCACCGGTGGGTGCTCCCCCGGCCCGGCCACCCCGGCGGCGCCACCGTGCGCCCGGGGGATCACCACCGCCGAGGCGGGCGAGGCGAACAGGAACAGGGCGACGAACACCGGCGGCCCGACCGCGGCCACCCGCAGCACCCGGCCGAGCACCGACCACCGCCGGTACGCGGCCGCCCCGGCCGCGCCGACCACCCCCGCGACCACCAGCAGCGGTACGCCCCGCAGCGGCGTCGCGTGCCGGCCGACCTGGACGGCCAGCGCGGCCAGCAGCAGCCCGACCAGCACCAGGTGGGTCGCGCCGCGGACCCGGGCGCCGGCGAGCCGGGCGGTCAGCCCGAGCAGCGCGACGGCCAGCGTCGGCAGCAGCGCGATCAGCGCCACCAGCAGCAGGATGTCGCCGGTGGTGGCGCGGTGGAACAGGAAGAAGTCGGGGCTGCGCCCCAGCACGTCGAACAGCGGCTGGGTGACCACCAGGCCGACCAGCGCGGCCACCTCCAGCAGCCGGTGCCACTCGACCCGGCGGGCCGACGGCTCGACCCGCCCCGCCGGCGCGGGGATGACGGGTCGGCGCCGGCCCGGCCGGACGGTGAGGACCGGTTCAGCCACCCACCACCGCCCGGTAGAGGGTGCGGGTGCCGGACGGCAGCTCGTGCCGCCGCTCGACCCGGCAGCGCGCCGCCAGCAGCCGCTCGAACTCGTCCCGCCGGTAGTCGGGGAACAGCCCGGCGGGCTTGTTGGCCAGCAGTCGGCGGGCCATCGGGTCCTCCGGGTGGACGAACTCCACCACCAGCCGACCGCCGGGCCGGACGTATGCGGCCAGCTGGTCGAGCACCTCGGGCAGCGGCACGTTACGGCCGATCGCCAGGTGGTGCACCACGGCCAGGGCGAGCACCACGTCGGCCCCGGCGCGGTCGCCGAACGCGGCCCGCTCGACGCCCCGCCAGCCGCCGCCCGGCGACGGGTCGGCCAGGTCCATCACCAGTGGCAGGATCCGCCGGTCGCCCTCGGCGCGCAGCGCCCGGTAGAGCGCGTCGGTCACCGCCGGGTCCTGCTCGACGGCGACCACCCGGTCGGCGTGCCGGGCGGCGATCCGGGCGTACCGGCCGTCGTTCGCGCCGAGGTCCAGCGCCAGCCGGGGAGTGCCGGCGGCCGACACCGAGGCGTCGACGAAGCGTTCCTTCTCGGCCCGGTCCTGTCCGGTGTAGCCGCAGGTGCGCTGATAGTCGGCCCAGTGGCTGCCGTCCGCCCGCCGGTCGAGCCGGCGGACCAGCTTCTCCAGGCCGCGTACGGTGGCCAGCGCCAGCTCCCGGGAGTAGCCCGCGGCCCGCAGTTGGGCGCGTACCTCGGTGGTGCTGGCCGCGGCGTGCCGCGCCTGCATGGCCCCGTGCAGGTGCACGTGGGTCGGTACGCCCGGCAGCAGCCGCCGGGCGCCGCCGAACAACCGGCGCATCTGCTCCGCCTCGATGCCGTCGACCCGGGACCGCAGCCAGGGCTGGAAGTCCAGCCCGAGGTGAGCCTGGATCATCAGCGGATACAGCAGCGTCTGGCAGAACTGTCGGTAGCCGGCCCACGGCTCGCCCTCGCGGGCCGGCTCGAACGAGCCGATGTCGATGAAGACCGGTTCGCTGCCCCGCCACTGCAGGTTGTACGCCGAGCCGTCCTTGGTGGTGAACCCGGCGGCCAGCGCCCGGCGCAGGATCTCCAGGTGCAGCAGGGTGGCGTCGCGCAGCATGCCGAACGACCACTCGTACGGGTGGGAGACGAAGGGGATGCGCTCGTGCCGCAGGACCGCGTGCCAGCCGAGGCCGGGCAGCGCGGCGGCGTCGACCGGCTCGGTGGCGCACACCTTGCCCTCGGCCAGCAGCTCGGCGAAGAAGTCGGCGGCGCGCAGCGCCCGCCAGTCGGCGGCGGCCTGCGGGCCGAGGCCGCGCAGCACCTGGTCACCGGCGTGGAACACCCGGTTGGCCGGGTCGCGGAAGGAGCCGGGCTCGACCCGGACGTCGGAGGTGGTCATCAGTTCGGGGCGTCGATCAGGAGTCGGCGGACAGCTGCCGACGGGCGGCCGGCGCGACCTCGGCCGGGGCGGTCTCGGCCGGCACGGTCTCGGCCGGGGCAGCGGGCTGCCGGCGGAACCGGGAGACGAGCCGGCGCCAGTAGAGCTTGGCGGCGACCGCCGCGCCCGCCACCCCGCCGACCACGGCCTGCACGATGAGGCTGCCGGACCCCGCGTCCAGGTAGGCCAGATGCGTCACCGGGTCGCTCCCTTCCCTCGCCGTCGTGGACCCGACGTCACGGCTACGCCTTATGCGGCATATAACCCTTAAAGCCGGTTTACTGCTTGTCACCGTACGCCGCCGGGCCCGGCCGCGAGGGACCTACGGATCACCCGCACCCGTCCGATTCGTTCAAGACCGGGCCGCGCCGGCCGCCGTACCGTCCCGGCATGTCACCTCGCTTCGACCTGATCGGCACCGTGGTCACCGACATGGCCCGCACCCTCGACTTCTACCGGCGGCTCGGGCTGGAGATCCCGCCCGACGCCGACCGGCAGGACCACGTGGAGGTGACCCTGCCGAGCGGCCTCCGTCTGGCGTGGGACACCGTCGCGGTGGTCCGCGGCTACCACCCGGACTGGGCGCCGCCGAGCGGCGACCCCCGCACCCACCTGGCTTTCCGCTGCGCGGACCCGGCCGAGGTGGACCGCTGCTGGACGGAGCTGACCGACGCCGGCTTCCACGGTGAGCTGCCGCCGTGGGACGCCGGCTGGGGCCAGCGGTACGCCGTGCTGCACGACCCCGACGGCGTGGGCGTCGACCTGTTCGCCGCGCTCGACGGCGGGTGACACCGGCGGGGCGCCGCAGCCCCGCCCCGACGGCGGCTCGGCGCTCAGGCCGACAGCAGGGCGGTCGGCGGCACCCCGGCCAGCTCGCGGACGTCCCGGTTCAGGTGCGCCTGGTCGGCGTACCCGGCGCGGGCGGCCACCTCGGCCAACGGGACGCCGGCCCGGGCCAGGGCGAGGGCCCGGCGCATCCGCAGGATCCGGGCGAGGGTCTTCGGGCCGTACCCGAAGAGGGCCTGGCTGCGCCGGTGCAGGGCGCGCGCGCCGAGGCCCACCTCGGCGGCGGTCGCGGTGACCGTGGCCCCGGAAGCGAGCAGCGCGGCCACCCGGGCGCCGACCGGATCCGGGCCACCGGTGGCGGCCAGCCGGGCGGCCGCGACCGCGGCCAGGGCGTCCCCGGTGGGCCGCTCACCCAGCCGCTCGACGACCTCGGCCGCCGCGCCGCCCCAGACCGCGTCGAGCGGCACCCGCCGGTCGCGCAGCTCGTCGGCGGGCAGGCCGAGCACCGCCGGCCCGACGCCGGGCGGCATCCGCAGCCCGAGCCAGCGCTCCCCGGGCCGCGAGCCGGTCAACTGCGCGGTACGGTCCGGCCCGGCGACCAGCAGCCCCGACCGGCTCGACCAGAGCAGGTCCAGGCAGCCGTCCGGCAGCACCCGCACCGGCGTGCCGTCACTGACGCTGGTCCAGAGCACCGCGCGCAGCGGCGCGGCCGGTCGTTCCCGGTACACCCCACCACCCTGTCACGCCGGGGCCGGGCGACCCCGGGTCGCGGCTACGCCTCCGCTTCGGAGGTCGGCAGCCGCACGGTGAAGCAGGTCCGGCCGGGGGCGCTGTGCACCCGCACCGTGCCGTGGTGGGCCTCGACCACCGCGGCGACGATGGCCAGCCCGAGACCGGTGCTGCCGTGCTCGCGGGACCGGGAGCTGTCCCCCCGGGCGAACCGCTCGAAGATCTCGCCCTGCAGCTCGGGCGGGATGCCCGGCCCGTCGTCCAACACGCCGATCTCCACCCCGCCCGGGACGGGCGCGAGCCGGGCGGTCACCGTCGTGCCGGACGGGGTGTGCACCCGCGCGTTGGCGAGCAGGTTCGCCAGCACCTGGTGCAGCCGGACGGCGTCGCCGGGCACCTCGAGCGCCTCGTCGGGCAACTCCAGCTGCCAGCGGTGCTCGGGGCCAGCCACGTGCGCGTCGCTGACCGCGTCGACCAGCAGCGCGGTCAGGTCGACCGGCGCGGTGGCCAGCGGCCGGCCGGAGTCGAGCCGGGCCAGCAGCAGCAGGTCGTCGACGAGGCTGGTCATCCGGGTGCTGGCGGACTCCACCCGGCGCAGCGCGTGCGCCACGTCCGGCGGCACCCGGTCCCGGCCTCGGCGGGCCACCTCGGCGTACCCACGAATCGCCGCGAGCGGGGTCCGCAGCTCGTGGCTGGCGTCGGCGACGAACTGGCGTACCCGGGTCTCGCTGGCCTGCCGGGCGGCGAGCGCGGCGCCGACGTGCCCGAGCATCCGGTTCAGCGCGGCCCCCACCTGGCCGACCTCGGTGCGCGGGTCGGTGTCGACCTCGGGCACCCGCACCGACAGCGCCACCTCGCCGCGGTCCAGCGGCAGCTCGGTGACCCGGACGGCGGTGGCCGCCACCCGGTTCAACGGGCGCAGCGTCGCCCGGACGATGAGGGCGCCCAGGCTGCCGGCGATCAGCAGGCCCGCGGCGGCGACGCCCGCCTGGGCGGCGACCATCCACCACACGGTCTCCTCGACGCCGCTCAGGGAGATCGCGAAGACCAGCACGTCGCCGTCGGCGGCCTGCCGGGCCACCGCCCGGTAGTCGCCCCGGTCGCCGAGCTCCACCGTGCGCGGCTGCCCGTCGGTGGGCAGCCCGGTGACCGCGGCGAGGCCCTCGATGGGCAGCGCCTCGGTGGAGGTCGAGGCGTCCCGGATCCGGGCGGAGGTCACCGCACCGTTGACGATCTTCACCGCCACGGAGCCCGGCGGGAAGGTGGGCGGCGGTTCCAGCTGCCGGTCCTGGTCCCCCGCCCGCTGCCGGTCGGCGAGCTGCTGGAACCAGGGCGGCGGACCGTCGCGCCGGGAGTTGTCCACGGTGAGCTGGTCGTCGACCTGGGCGACGAGGAAGTGCCGCAGCGCGACCGTGGTCAGCCCGCCGATGCCGACGCTGACCAGGGCCAGCAGCGCCACCACCGCGGCCACCAGCCGGGTCCGCAGCGGCCAGCCCGCCAGCCGGGAGCGCAGTCGGCCGGGCCGGTCAGTCGGCGGGCTTGAGGACATATCCGGCGCCACGCAGGGTGTGGATCATCGGGGCCCGGCCGGCGTCGATCTTCTTGCGCAGGTACGAGATGTACAGCTCGACGACGTTGGCCTGGCCGCCGAAGTCGTAGTTCCAGACCCGGTCCAGGATCTGCGCCTTGCTCAGCACCCGACGCGGGTTGCGCATCAGGTAGCGCAGCAGCTCGAACTCGGTGGCGGTGAGGGTGATCAGGTCGTCGCCGCGACGCACCTCGTGGCTGTCCTCGTCCAGGCTGAGGTCGCCGACGGTGAGCACGGCCTCCTCCCGGGCGGCCACCGCGAAGCCCGATCGGCGCAGCAGCGCGCGCAGCCGGGCGATGACCTCCTCCAGGCTGAACGGCTTGGTGACGTAGTCGTCGCCGCCCACGGTCAACCCGGCGATCCGCTCCTCCACCGCGTCCCGGGCGGTCAGGAAGAGCACCGGGACGGTCGGGGTCTGCTCGCGCAGCCGGCGGAGCACCTGGAAGCCGTCCAGGTCGGGCAGCATCACGTCGAGCACCACCGCGTCCGGGCGGAACTGCCGCGCCGCGCTCAGCGCCGCCGTGCCGTTCCCGGCGCTGCGCACCTGCCAGCCCTCGTAGCGCAGGGCCATCGACAGCAGGTCGGTCAGCGTCGGCTCGTCGTCCACCACCAGCACCCGGACGGGCTCGCCGTCGGGGCGGCGCAGCTCGATCCGGGTCTGCGCGGTCTGCCCGTCCATCACCATGCCCCCATCGTGGGACCCGTGGCTGGCGCTCGCCTATGCGCATCCTGTGCGCGAGCTGTGCGCCGGTCGGCGCCGTCCCGACCGTACCCGGCCGGGCCGCCGGCGGGGACCCGATCGGCGCCTGCCGGCGGGCCGCTGCCGGGGCGGGCGGGTGGTGGCGGGCTACTCGCTCGCGCCGGTCGGGTAGGTCCGCACGAAGCGCATCGTCCACGCCCCGGTGCCGTCGGGCCGGTCCCGGGCGTAGAGGTGGTCCGGCCCGCCGCCCGGGGACGGGGTGGCGTCGGGGTGCCGTAGCACCCACCGGGCGGGTGGGCCGCCGTCCGGCTCGGCCGGCAGCTCGCGGACCAGCTCGTCGGCCGGTCCGCCGACGAACCGCACGGTCACCGCGCTCATCCGCGCCCCCTCCCGCGCCGCCGGTCCGACGCTCCGGGGTGGAACGTATCGCACCCGCGGCCGGGCCCCCGCCCGCGCGGGGGGGGGCGCCCCCGGGGTTCCCCGCTGGGGGCCCCGGGCCCGCCCCCCGGGCGACCGGGCCGGCCCCGCCGGGCGGGGGGCGCCGGGGGGGTGGGGAGACCAATGGGGAGGG
>NZ_JBIAZT010000005.1:0-210575 GCF_042899365.1 Micromonospora sp. NPDC000089 | reverse complement strand
CCGGCGGGGCCGCCGGGGGGGGGGGGCGCGCCCCCCCCCCCCCGCCCCCCCCCGGGGGGGGGGGGCCCCCCCCCCCCGACGGTTTGCCCTGCTCGCGGCCCGGGTACCGGATCCGGAGCGACGGCGACGGACCGGACGCGCGGGGCGACAGGGGCGGGAGCGGACACTATGCGGACGCTGGCCGGGCGGTACCAGCTCGAGCAGCGGATCGCCCTGGGTGGAATGTCGGAGGTGTGGCGGGCGCACGACGTGGTGCTGGACCGGCCGGTCGCGGTGAAGCTCATCTCCCCCGGTCACCCGTGCGAGGGCGCCTCGGTGGAGCGGATCCGCGGCGAGGCCCGGTCGGCCGCCCGGCTGGTGCATCCCAACGTCGCCAGTGTGCACGACTTCGGCGTGTCGCCCACCCTGCCCGGTCGCGAGGCGCCGTACATCGTGATGGAGCTGGCCGAGGGCGAGACCCTCGCCGCGCACCTACGGGCCGGCCCGCTGGACTGGCAGATCGCGGTGCGGGTGTGCGCCGAGGTGGCCGCCGCGCTGGCCGCCGCGCACGCGCACGGGATCGTGCACCGCGACATCAAGCCCGCCAACGTCATGCTCACCCCGTCGGGCGTGAAGGTGCTCGACTTCGGCATCGCCACCCCCAGCGGGGCGCCCGACGGCAGTCCGGAGGGGACGGTGCTGGGCACCCCCGCCTACCTCGCGCCGGAGCAGTTCGACCGGCAGCCCGCCACCCCCGCCGCCGACATGTACGCCCTCGGGGTGCTGCTCTACTACTGCCTCACCGGGCGGTTGCCGTACCCGAGCGGCACCACCGCCACCCAGCTGATCGGCGCCCGGCACCGGGTCACCCCCGACCCGCTGCCGCCGGTGGACGGGCTGCCGGCCGAGGTGGCCGACCTGTGCCGCAGCTGCCTCGCCGACGATCCCGCGGAACGGCCGACCAGCCTGATGGCGGCGCTGGTGCTGGCCGAGGCGGTCGACGCCCGGGTGTACGTGCCGATGCTCGCCTCGGTGCCCCGCCCGCGGCCGGCCCCGATCTCCCCGTGGACCGAGCGCGCGGCCGCCGAGGCGACCGAGGCCGTGGCGCTGGACGAGCACACCCGCACCGGCGCCTGAGCCGCGTTTCACCCGGTCGAGGTCGGGAATCCGGCGCAGGAGCGAGGGGGGAACGCGATGCCGGATCCGAGTTCCTGGCTGCACGAGGCCTCGGCCACCGCGGCCGGTGGCCACGTCCGAACCGACGACGGCGGCCTGTCCACGGCCCTGGCGTCACCGCTGGCGCCGCACTGCACCGGACTGACTCCGGAGCAGTTGCTGGCCGCCGCGTTCGCGTCCTGCCTGCACCACGCCGCGGTGGAGGCGGCGGGTGAGATCACCGACGAGGCGCACACCGTCCAGGTCACCGCCGAGGCGAGGCTTGGCCGCGACGACGACGGCCGGTACCGGGCCGACGTGCACGCCTCCATCTCGTCCGCCGGGCTCAGCCGCGACCAGCTCGCCGACCTGGTCGCGCACGCCGACCGACTGTGGCCGTTCTCCAGCGGCGACAACAGCCGGCACCGGCTGACCGTCACCTCGGCGGAGAACGGCCGGCACTGACCGGCGCGCCGGCCGGTCACCGCCGGAAGCCGGCGGTCACCGCCGGAAGCCGGCGGTGACCGCCCGGTGGTCGCTGTCCGGGGTGTGCAGCACACCCGCGGACGTCGGGGTGAGCCCGCGGTAGAGCACGTGGTCGGGCCGGGTCACCGGCAGTCGCGCCGGCCAGGTGAAGCCGAAGCCCTGCCCCGCCTCGGCCTGCGCGTCGCGCAGCAGCCGGGCCAGCGGGGCGAAGACCCGGTCGGTGCTGGCGGTGTTCAGATCGCCCAGCACCACCAGCCGGGGCGCCGGGTCGGCCCGGATGGTGGCGGCCAGTGAGCGCACCGTCTCGTCCCGGCTGGCCGTGTGCCCGGCGCGGGCGGAGCCGAGATGCACCACGTAGACGACCAGGTCCCCGCCGGGCGCCGCGACGACCGCGCGCAGCGCCCTGGTCCAGCCCAGGCCGGTGTCCACCCCGGCGGTGTTCCGGATCGGGTACCGGCTCCACAGCGCGACGGTGGAGACCGCCGCCCGGTGCGGGTACCGGTCCTTCAGGTCGGCGGGGAGGGCGTCGCCGTCGTCCACCTCCTGCAGCCCGATCAGGTCGGCGCCCGCCGTGACGATCGGGGCGATCGTCGCACCGGGGTGCGGGTTTCCGGAGCGCAGGTTCTGGCTGGCCACCCGGATGCCGGCCGGCCCGGCGCCGGCCGCCGGCGGCAGCCAGGCGCCGCCGTAGGCGGCCAGCCAGACCACGGTGGGCAGCAGCACCGCGACGACCGCGCGGCGGGAGCGGCGCAGCAGCGCGGCGAGCACCAGCGGCGGTACGCCGAGGCCGAGCAGCGGCGCGACGCTGTCGAGCAGGCTGCCCACGCCGCGGACGTTGGGGACCGCCCGGTGCCCGGCGAGCAGCGCGGCGAGCAGGAGAGCGAGCAGCACGACGACGAGTCCACGCCGGCCGGCGGGCCGGCCGGCGCTGCCGCGGACGGAGCTGTCGATCATGCTCTCGGTCACCGTCCGCATCGTACCGACCGGCCTGCCGCGCCGCGGGGCGATCGGGCGAGACGACCGCGGGGCCGCCACCCCGCCGTCGGGCCGAGGGCCGCTCGCCGGTACGGACACCCCGCGGTCCCCCGAACGTGGGAGGGACCGATCCGGTGCCCAGCTCGGTGCCTCGCGCCGGATAACGGCCGGCGATACCGATAAAGCAGGCAAAAGCGGTTTATCGTATCAGCGGTGTTTGTGGTTTACCGAGGGTAATGACCGGTCGGATCGGCGCAGATTGTGGCGCATGCCACCAATGACCCCGATGGCACGGGCCGGGATCCTCTCTAGCCTCGTCGGGTGCATTCCGACGACACCTCCGACCAGCAGCCCGCCCCGCACCGCCCCGCGACCCGTACGGTGGACCCCGGATCGGCCGAACGGCGGACCGGACGGCACCGCGCCCCGGAGCCGCCGCGGCGGGGCGGTCGCTCCCTGCTCGCCTCGGCGCCCGCGAGGGTGGTCCTGGCCGGCGGAGTCACCTGCTGCCTCGGCTTCGTCGGGTACGTCGGGGCGCACGACGCCGGCCCCCGCCCGGAACCTGTGCAGGAGCTGCTCGCCGACCGCGCCGGACAGCAGGAACGCGCCTCCCGCTCGCTGGACCGGGGCGCCTCCCCCATCGCCGCGCCGGGCACGCCGAGCCCCACCGCTACGGCCACCCCGACGCCGCCGGCCGCCCGCACGCCGACCACCCGCCCGACGGCTAAGCCGAAGCCGAAGCGGCCGCGCCCGGTCGCCGGGCTCACCCAGGCGCAGATGGACAACGCCCGGACGATCGTCGAGGCCGGGGTGGCCCTGCGGATGCCGCGCCGCGCCCTGATCGTCGCGGTGGCCTGCGCGATGCAGGAGAGCGACCTCTACAACCTCGCCAGCGACGTGCTGCCCGAGTCGTACGACCTGCCGCACCAGGGCAGCGGCTCCGACCACGACTCGGTGGGGCTGTTCCAGCAGCGGCCGAGCAGCGGCTGGGGCACGGTGGCCCAGCTGATGCAGCCGGCGTTCGCCGCCCGGGCCTTCTACCTGGCGCTGGCCGAGGTCGACGGCTGGCAGGAGCTCAGCGTCACCGACGCCGCCCAGGCCGTGCAGATCTCCGCCTTCCCCGACGCGTACGCGCCGCACGAGCAGCGGGCCACCACGGTGGTCAACGCGCTGACCTGACCGTCGCTCAGGCCACCCGGGTGCCCGGGCCGGGCCGTTCGGTCGTCTCGTCGGCGCCGGAGCCGATCCGGGTGGCCGGCACCGGGCCGGCGGCCGCCGCCGTCGGGGTGTCGACCGGTACGGCCTCCACCGGCACTCCGGTCAGGATCTCGTCCGCCCGGGCCTGCCGCCGTCGCCGCTCGTGCAGCGCCGCCTCGAAGTCGCGGCGGGCCCGCACCGCCTCCGCGTACACCCGCTCGCGGACCTGCCGGGCCTCCTCGCGCGCGGCCTCCAGCTCGCCGCGGGCCCGGGCCAGCAGGTCGGCGGCCTCGTGTTCGATCGCCGACGCCTGCCGCCGGGCCGCCACCACGTCGGCGTCGGTCGCGGCGCCACGCCGGTCGACCAGGCCGCACAGCAGCGTGGCCTCCTGGCGGATCTGGTCCCACTCGCGGCCGGCGCCCGCGGCCACCTGCGCCCGCACGGCGAGCCGGGTCAACCGGACGCCGAGCTCGTCCAGGCACGAGTCGACCTGTCGCTGGTCGTAGCCGGTCGCAACGACGGAGAACCTCATACTGTCGCCCCCCAGGCAGCTGGTACGTCTTTCCCCAGCTCGATCCTCGCGGCTGCCGGTCGCCGCCGAAGGGGTTCGGGAAAAATGTTCAGCAACTGCGCGGCGGGCGGCCGCGCCGGCTCAGGAGCGCTTGGGCAGCACCACCACGCGCCCAAAGAACTCGTCGATCCGGCGCACCACGTCGTTGAAGTCGTCCAGGTCGATCGGCTTGGTGACGTACGCGTTGGCCTGCAACGTGTAGCTGCCGACGATGTCGGTGTCCGCGTTGGAGGTGGTGAGCACCACGATCGGAATGGTCCGCAGGTCCTCGTCCTGCTTGACCTCGCCGAGCACCTGACGCCCGTCCATCCGGGGCATGTTCAGGTCGAGCAGGATCACGTCCGGGCGCCGGGCCTCGGTGTGCCGGCCCTCGCGACGGAGGAACTCCATCGCCTCCTGGCCGTCGCTGACCACGTCGATGACCTTGTCGATCTCGGAGTCCTCCAGGGCCTCCTCGATCATCAGGACGTCGCCCGGGTCGTCGTCCACCACCAGGATGCGGACGGGGTTCGAGGTGCCTGAGCCCATGGGATACGCCTGTCTGTGATCTGCGATGGGAACCGCCTGGTACCCACTGGCGGGGAAATCTAGTCGATCAGCCGGAAACGGGCCGCGCCGGGTCGGTCGCCGCCGCGGGGTGCCCGAGCACGTCGGCGACGCCGGTGAGCCGCAGCACCCGGTCGACCCGGCCGACCGCACCGGTGAGCCGCAGCCACCCGCCGTCGACGGCCGCCCGGTTGTCCCCCCGGACGAACGCCGCGATGCCGGTGGAGTCGCAGAAGGTGACCCCGGCGAGGTCCAGCAGCAGCCGTCGCTCGCCGGCCGACTGGAGCCGGTCCAGCTCGGCGGTGAGCTCGCCGGCCACGCTCAGGTCGAGCTCACCGGCCAGGCGCAGCCGAAGGACGTCACCATCGCGGCCGGCGGGCGTGACGGTGAAGGCCAACGTCGTCCCCCTCGCTCGCACCGCAGGGCCGACCCTTGCAGTGGAGCAAGTATACGCAGCGCCCGCCGAGGCCGGAACGCCCCGCTCAGCGCCGGCCCGCGCCGTCCCGCGCCGGCACCGCCACCTGCGCCTGAGCGAGAAACCCCGCCGCCCGGGGGAAGTCACGCAGCAGCCGGTGGTAGTGCTCGAGGGTCAGGCCGACCGCCGCGCCGGGCACGCCCCGACTGGTCAGGATGGCCACCAGCCAGTCCACGAAGTCGGTGAAGAGCGAGGCGTCGTCGACGTAGAGCGCCGCGGCCAGGAAGTCCACGATGTAGCCCAGGTCGCTGACCGTGGAGTCCAACTGGGCCGGGGTGTAGTCGCGCACCGACGGCACCCGCTCGCGCAGGTCGGCCAGCGCCGAGTCGATCAGCTCACCGCGCCGCTTCACCAGGCTGGCGTACTCGTCGTCGGCCAGGTGCGACAGCTGCGCGGGGTGCGCCCGGCGCAGCGCCCGCTCGTCCGCGATCAGGTCCGCGGCGCTCGGCGCGTCCGGCGCCCAGGCCACCCCCAGCGCCCGGGCCCACCGGCCGTCGTCGCCGAAACCGCGCCCACCGACCACCACGGGCACGTCGGACCGGCGGCACGCCTCGATCATTCGGTGCGCGTACGGCAGCCGCATCGGCAGCGCACAGGCCAGGGCCACCGCGTGCGCGTCGTGCCGGTGCAGGTACGACACCAGGTGCGCGGCCGGCACGCTGGCGCCGAGGAAGGTCACCTGCCAGCCGCGCAGCCGCAGCACCTCCGCCACCAGTCGGGGCGGCAGCGCGTGCCACTCGCCGTCCATGCAGGCCACCACGATGCGGCCGCGGGTGGGCCGGGGGTTGGCGTGCCCGGCGATCGCCGCGACCACCCGCTCGCTGATGTGGGTGGCCGCGTGCTCCTGCGCGACGCTCCACTCGTTGCGCGCCCAGCGCTCCCCCACCTCCGCCTGGGCGGGCGCCACCAGGTCCAGCAGCACCCGCTCGGCCGGCACGCCGGCCTCGAGCAGCCCCACGGCAACGTCGATGGCGGCGTACTCGTCGGCCTCCGCCAGCGACGCGATGAATTCCGGGTACGCCTGCGCGGGGTCGGCATGGGTGGTCGGGGCGGTCACGATCGGATTGTCCTCTCCTCGCCGGGCCGCCCCTGCGTGGGCACGGCGTGCAGGTGCCGGGGCGGCCGGCCACCCGGTCCGGTGGCCCGCAGGGCGAGCACCGCGATGTCGTCGTGGTCGCCCTGCGCCAGCCAGTCACAGGTGACCTGCTCGATCCGCTCGGCCAGGGCGGGGGCCGGCACCCGGTGACAGTCGGTGAGCGCGTTGACCAGGCGGTCCTGGCCGAACTGCTCGTCGGCGCGGCGGCCACCGCGCGCCTCGGTCACCCCGTCGCTGTAGAGCACGCAGGTCTCGCCCGGCTCGAGGCGCACCGTCACCTCGCCGATCCGGGGGTCGGGGACCACGCCGATCAGCATGCCGGTCAACGGGACCGTCTCCACCGCGCCGGTGGCCCGCACCACCAGCGGGGGAAGGTGCCCGCCGCCGGCCATGGTCAGGGTGAGGCCACCGTCGCGTCGCGGTCGCACCACGCCGAGCACCATGGTCGCGAAGCGCCCCTGGCCGTTGGCCATGGTGGTCTCCAGCAGCGCGTCGTTGAGCAGCCGCAGCAGCCGCCCGGGCCGGGACTCCACCCGGTGCAGGGCCTGCAGGCACTGGCGCAGCTGCCCGGTGAACACGGCCGCCTCCACGCCCTTGCCGGAGACGTCGCCGAGGAAGAACACCGAGCCGCCGTCGGGCAGTGGGTGGGAGCCGTAGAAGTCGCCACCGATCCGCAGGCTGGCCTGCGCCGGCCGGTACGCCGTGCCCCACTGCACACCGGTCAACCCGGCCGGCTCGACCGGCACCAGGCTCGCCTGCAGCGTGTCGGCCACCTCGGCCTGATCCCGGTAGAGCACCGCGGTGGTGAGGGCGGCGCCCGCCCGGGCGGCGAAGGCGCGGACCAGGTCGACGTCGTGCTCGTCGTACCAGCGGGTGGCCCGGCGGGCGACCAGCAGCACCCCGGCCGGGGCGTCGGGGCCGGGCAGCGGCACCACCCGGGCGGTCACCTCACGAGCGGTCAGCCCGGGCAGCCAGCCGGCCTCGACCGCCTGCTCGACCAGCCAGTCGACGGTGTGCGGCTCGATCCCGGTGAGCCCCTCGGCGATCGCCGCGGGCAGGTCGGTGGCGGGCAGCACGCCGCTGTCCACGGCGGGCGCCTCGTCGTCCGCCCGGGTGGCCCGCCACCAACGGGCCCGCCCGGCGCGCGGCGCGAGCACCAGCACCGAGACGTCGGCCACGGTCGGTACGGCGAGCCGGACCACCGCCGCGGCGGCCCGGTCGGGGTGCAGCGGGTTGCCGAGCTTCTCGCCGACCGCGGCGAGGAACGCGGAGCGGGCCCGCTCGGCGAGCAGCGCGTCGGCCCGGCTGACGCTGTCGGTGACGTCCTCGACGTAGCGGCAGACCCGGGAGCCGGAGAGCGGGACCCGGCGGACCCGCAGCCGGCGGCCCCGGTGACCGAACGCCGCGGTGCCGTCCGGTCGGGTCAGCTCGGGGAGGCCGGCGTCGGCCAGCGGGCGGCCCACCGTCAGCTCGGGCAGCAGCCGCTCGGCGACCGGGCTCAGGTGGTGGACCACGCCGTCGGCGCCGCAGATGACCAGGCCCTCGCGGAAGTGCTCGACGACCTCGGACCAGTCCGGCTCGGGATGCCCCCGGTCGGGGGCGAGCGGTGGCAGCACGGCGGGTCGCCGGGCACCGGCGTCGGCGGACCAGGCCGGAACCCGTGCGGCACTCGACGTGGAGATCCGTCCGTCGCCCGGGTCCGAACCCCTGACGTCGGCAGCAGTCACCAGCTTGAGCCCCACTCCTCGTGTCGATGCCGTCCGCGCGCCACCGTCAGGGTCGGCACCCTCGCTCCGGCGGAAACGGCGCGTGTGTTCCAATCTCTTCGCCCCAGCCTACGCCGGTATGCCGGAACCGCCACCCCGCCGCTGCCGGCCCGGATCGCGCTCCGGGCGCACCAGGGCGGGTGTTGCTACGATCCGGGCAGGAACCTGCCCGACCGGCAGCCGTGCGGAAAGGCGTGATCTGGTGCCCCCTGGGAGGAAGCCCGAGGCGACCCCGCTGACCATCGCCGTCGACCTCGCGGACCGGGAGGCTCCGGTCATCCGCGTCGGAGGGGACCTCGCGTTCACCACCTCCGCCCCGCTGCGCACCGAGGTCGACCAGGTGCTCGCGACGCGTCCCCCGGTCCTCGTGCTCGACTTCGCCGACCTGCTCTTCCTCGACAGCACCGGCCTGTCGGTGATCGTCCACGCCTGGCGGGAGGGGCAGCAGTGCGGCACGGTAGTGCGGCTGCGCTCCACGCCGCGGTTCCTGGACACGATCCTCGACATGACCGGCGTCACCGGCCTGCTCGCCCGCCCGCTGCCCCAGCCGCGAGCCGGGCGACCGCCGGCCGGGTCGGCCGGTCGCCCGGTCGCCTCCGCCTGACTCCATCCGAGGACGATCCGGCCCCGGACGTTTTCCGCCGCACCCGGGCTGGGAACATGTACGCATGCGTTCCCCGCTGCTGTCCATCGAGGTGACCCGGCTCGACGCCGGGCTCGCCCGACTGACGCTGAGCGGTGACCTCGACTTCGACACCGCTCCCGAGCTGATCGCCGCGGCCGCGCAGGCGCGCGCGGACGGCCACCACGACCTGCTGATCGACCTCGCCGCCGTCGGCCTCTGCGACTCCTCCGGGCTGAGCGCCTTCGTGGTGATCAGCCAGTCCGGCGCCGGGCGGGTGCGGTTGGCCGGGGTCAACCCGCACCTGCAGCAGCTGCTGGACCGCACCGGCCTGGCCGAGCTGCTCGCCGTCGAGCAGGGCCCGGCCGCCGGCGCCGAGGGCGTCCGCCAGGCGGGCTGACCGACGGCCGGTTCCCCGGCGGCCACCCCGGACGGGGTGGCCCCCGACCCTGGGACCAGGGGTCGGGGGCCGGAGGAAGGTCTAGGCGGTGACCGGCTGCAGGCGCGGGCCGCCCGCGCGCAGGTCGGTCGGGGACGGGGGTTCCGCGTCCTCGGGCGGGCCGGAATCCGGCGTCTGGAACAGGTACCGGACGAACTCCACCCCCGCGGCGTTGTCGTCGGATCCGGGCCACTGCCCGGTGCAGTCCATGCCGAGCACCTCGTGCTGTGAGCCGTCCGACTCCTCGACCAGCGCCCACAGGCTCACCGGGTAGCAGCGCGTCGCGTCCGGTGACACCTGCCACCGGGCGTACCAACCGGGGCGGGCGGGAACGATCTCGACGATCCGCTTCATGGCGACCTTCCTTCCGCGTGCGTCGGAAGAACTCCGGTCCATCCCGATCGTGCGGCCGGCCCGGGTGAGCCACCCTCACCCCCCGGGTGTGAGCTCTCCGCCCCGGTCCACGCCGTTAGCTTCCGGGTGGCGGCGGGAACGCGACGGGCGAGCACGGAACCCACGGTTTGGAGTGAGGTGGAGCATGCGCAAGCAGATGGAGGGCGACAACCAGCGCCGCCGCGCGTTGGCCCGGCAGGCCCGGGAGCAGGGCCGGCAGCCGAGCGCGGCCGGCACCACGCTGAGCGCCGGCAAGCAGCTGACCAGCCTGGACCGGGGACGACGGTCCGGCCCCCCGGCGGCCGGCCGGCACAAGCCGGACAGCACCCGGGGCGGCCCGGCCCCACCGACGCCGGCCACGCCGACCGCCGTCCGCCCGATGCCCGACGCGGACCGGGCCGCGCGCGCGGCCCGGCCGATGGCGTACCGGGAGTTGGTCGACGAGGTGGGTCGGCGCGCCGGTGTCGACTTCGGCCGCGCGAAGGTGGCCGCCGAGGCGACCGTGCTGACCCTGGCCTGGGCGCTGGGCGATGCGGAGCGCGAGCGGTTGCTCGAGGCGGTGCCGGTGAAGCTGCACGACGTGCTGCCGGTGGACGGCGTCGAGCGGCACGACGACCTGCCCGGCTTCCTGGCCGAGGTGGGCCGGCGCAGCCGGTTGACCCCGGAGCAGGCCCGCTACCAGGTGGCCGCGACGCTGGCCGCGCTCGCCGCGCACGACGGCGAGCTGGTCGAGTCGCTGCACGTCCCGGATGGGCTGCGTGACCTGCTCGAACCGCCCGAGGTCGGTGGCGGCCTGGTGGGCTCGCGCGGCGCCACCGCGCCGCTGACCGAGGCGCAGCTGCGCGACGCCCTGGGCGACCTGCCGTACTGGTCGAGCGACCGGCGGTCGTTGGTGCGGACCATCGAGCTGCCGGCGGGCAACCTGGACCGGGTGCTCGACCGGGTGGACCAGCTCCGCGAGGAGACCGGCCGGGGGCCGCAGATCGGCCGACCGGATCCGGACAGCGCGGTGCTGACCGTCCGCAGCCGGCAGGCCGACGCGGTGACCGGCCCGGACGTGGACCTGGCGCACCGGGTGGACGCCGCGATCGACGAGGCGGGCGCCGGGATGGCCGCCGGCTGAGCACCGCCGGAAACCGACGGGCCGGTGGGGTATGCCCCCGCCGGCCCGCGGTCGCCCGGCCGCAGTGCGCCGCCGGGCACGGCCACGGTGGGCAGCGGCGGTGACGCACCCCGCCCGTCGACCCGCGCCCTTGCAAGCCGGTTAGCGTGCCGGGCATGGACAGCGCCGCCGACGACCGCCTGGAACTGGTCGCCGACCCGACCCGCCGCACCGGCCGGACCCTGCTCGCCGGCGGGGTCGCCCAGTCGTACGTCGACGTGGTCGACCCCCGCCACCTGCACTTCGAGTACGTCCGCCGGATGGCGGCCGTGGTCGACCTGGCCGCCCCGGCCGGCCGCCCGTGCCGGGTGCTGCACCTGGGTGGCGGCGCGTTGACGCTGCCCCGGTACGTCGCGGCCACCCGCCCTGGGTCGGACCAACACGTCGTCGAGCGGGACGCCGCGGTGATCGACCTGGTGGCCCGGGAGCTGCCGGCGGTGGCGCCGGAGATCCGGGTCCAGGTGGCGGACGCCCGCTCGGCGGTGGCCGACGCGCCGGACGCCGCGTACGACCTGGTCCTGTCGGACATCTACCGGGCGGCCCGGATGCCGGCGCACGTGGCCGGCCGGGAGTTCGCGGCCGAGGTGGCCCGGACGCTGCGCCCCGACGGGATCTACCTGGTCAACGTCACCGACCTGCCGCCGTTGGTCTTCACCCGGGTGCAGGCGGCCACCCTGCGGTCGGTTTTCGCGGACGTCTGCCTGGTGGCCGACCGCCGGATGCTGCGCGGGCGCCGGTACGGCAACGTGGTGCTCGCCGCCGCCCCCGCCGGCGACCGGCTGCCGGTGCGCCGGCTCGCCGCCCGGGTGGCCGCCGACCCGGTGCCCGGCGGTGTGCTGCACGGCGCGGCGCTGGACGGGTTCGTGGCCGGTGCGCGCCCCGCGACGGACGCCGACCTGGGCGCCGGCTGAGCGCGCTGCGGCGACCCGGTGGCGTTTCCGGCCGCCCGGGGCGGGTAGCCGCGCCGGATGAGCGCGGCGCGGGACCGGGCGACCGCCCGATCGGCACTGATCGTCATCGGTCTGGTGCTGGCCTCCGCGTTGGCCCTGGCGCTGCTCTGGGCCACCCGTCGGGTGCTGGTCTGGATCCTGGTCGCCGCGTTCCTCGCGGTCGCGTTGAAGCCCCTGGTCGACCGCCTGCAGCGGCGGCTGGTGCGGCGCCGGGCGCTGGCCACGCTGCTGGTCTTCGCGGCCGCGTTCGTGCTGCTCGCGGCGCTCGGCACGGTGATCCTGCTGCCGCTGCTGGACGAGCTGCGCCGGTTCGTCGAGCAGGCCCCCGACCTGCTGCGGGAGGCCCGGGCCGGGCGGGGCCGGATCGGCGGCCTGCTGGACCGTACCGGCCTGCTCGGCTACGTGCGGGAGCACTCCGACCAGGTCGGCCGGTACGGCGAGGACCTGCGCCGGCCCGCCGTCGGGGTGGTCCGCGGGGTGCTGCAGACGGTGGCCGCCGTGGTCACCGTGGTGGTGTTGGCGTTCCTGATGGTGCTGGAGGCGCCCCGGATCATCCGCACCACGCTCGACCTGGTCGGCGACGGTCCGGCCCGGCGGCTGCGGCGGGTCGGCCGGGAGGTGTCCCGGACGATCACCGGGTACCTCAGCGGAAACCTGCTGATCAGCGTGATCTGCGGCGGTCTGACCTTCCTGGTGCTGTTCCTCGCCGGGGTGCCGTTCGCGGCGGTGATCGCGCTGCTGGTCGCCCTGGCCGACCTGGTGCCGCTGGTCGGCGCGACGCTGGGGGCGGTGCTCGCGGGTGGCGCGGCGTTCCTGCACTCCCCCACGGCGGGCGTGGTGGTGCTGGTCTTCTTCGTCGTCTACCAGCAGGTGGAGAACCACCTGCTGCAACCGGTGATCATGTCCCGGGCGGTCCGGTTGAACCCGCTGACCGTGCTGGTCAGTGTGCTGCTCGCCGCCGAGCTGGCCGGGCTGCTCGGCGCGCTGCTGGCCATCCCGGCGGCCGGCGTGGCGCAGATCCTGCTGCGCGAGTTCAAGCCCACCGGCCGGCGCGCGCTGCCCGACCCCACCGAGCCCGCGCGGCCGGAGGCCGACCGCACCGAGCCCACGCGGCCGGGCGCCGAGCCGCCGCCGTAGCCGCGCAGGCCCCGGAGCGACCGAGCAGGCGACCGCGGCGACGACGAAGCCGGCCGGGCCGCCGTGACGGCGACCCGGCCCGGAGCCGGGCGGGACGGCTCAGCGCCGTTACCGGGCGGGGACCTCCGGGGAGGAGCTCTCCAGCGGCACCGCGTTGGCCGGGACCAGGCCAAGCTGCGCCGCCGGGCGGGGCAGCAGCGCGTCGAGCGCCCAGTCGGCGCCCACCCGGGTCCGGTTGCCCGGCATCGCCATCAGGTGGTACCCGCGGGTGACCGCCTTGGCCGGCAGCCCGGCGAGCGACACCTTCAACGGGTTGGCCGCCGCGTCCCGGCCGCCCAGGTCCACCACCCAGCCGAGGTCGTGGTGCTTGTACGGGCGCCGGTTGCCCTGCCCGTACGAGGCGGCGATGTTCTGCGCGGCGAGCTTGCCCTGCCGCTGCGCGTGCTGGGCGGTCATCGTGCAGATCTGCCCGGGGCGGGTCAGGTCCGGCACGGCGGCCGCGTCGCCGCAGGCGTACACCTCGGGGTAGCCGGGGACGTTGAGGTACTCGTCGACCACCAGCCGACCCTTCTCGGTGCGCAGCCCCAGGTCGGCGACGAACGGGTCGGGGCGTACCCCGACGCACCAGGCGAGGGTGCAGGTCGGGACGTACTCGCCGTCGGTGAGCTTCACCCCGTCGGCGGTGGCCTCGGCGACCGAGGTGCCCATCCGCACGTCCACGCCGCGCCGGCGCAGCACCCGGTCGGCGGTGTCGGACATCCGCTGGTCGAGCTCGGGCAGCACCCGGGGGGCGATGTCCAACAGCATCCAGCGCGGTCGCACGTCCAGCCGGGGCCGCTGCTTGACCAGCGCGTCGGTGAACAGCTGACCGTGCGCGGCGACCTCGGTGCCGGTGTAGCCCGCGCCGACCACCACGAAGGTGGCCCGGGCCTGGCGTTCCGCCCGATCCTCGGCCTGCTCGGCGAGCTCGATCTGGCGGATCACGTGGTCGTGCAGGTAGAGCGCCTCGGGCAGGCCCCGGAAGCCGTGCGCGTACTCGGTCACCCCCGGGATCGGCAGCAGCTTGTTGACGCTGCCGACGGAGAGCACCAACCGGTCGTACGCGAGCCGACCCCGGTCGCCCTCCGGCTGGGTGAAGCCGACCCAACGGTTCTGCAGGTCGACCTCGTCGGCCTCGCCCACCACGACCCGCACCCCCTTGAGGCTGCCGGTGAGCGGCACCGAGATCCGCCGCGGCTCGACCACCCCGGCGGCCACCTCGGGCAGCAGCGGCAGGTAGAGGAAGTAGTCGGTCGAGTTCAGCACGACGATCTCGGCCCGCTTGCCGGCCAGCCGGCTCAACGTCTTCGCCGCGTGGTAACCGGCGAAACCGGCTCCCACGATCACCACACGAGGTTTCGTCATGCCTGCTGCCGTTCCCGTCGACCCGGCCGGCAAACCCGACCGGCGGCCGGCAAACCCGGATCCGGGCCGGGCACCTGATCCACCACCGTTGATATGGACAACCGACGCGGGACGTGGTCAGGATGGCCGGTATGGGATCACACGAGACCACCGGCGAGGGGCCCACCAGGCCCAGCCGCCGCACCTTCCTGTCCGCCTCCGCCGCCACCGCGGCCGCCACGGTGGCCGTACCGTTGATCGCCGAGCCGGCCGCCGCGCACGACGCCGCCGGGCCGGTCGGGCCCGGCCGCCCGATCCACCCGCAGGCTCCGGACCGCGAGCTGCGGGCCCTGCTGCGCGAGGTCGACCCGCACCGGATCGAGGCGACCGTCCGCCGGCTGGCCGCCTTCGGCACCCGGCACACCCTCTCCAGCCAGGACGACCCGGCCCGGGGCATCGGCGCCGCCCGGGACTGGATCTTCGCGCAGCTGTCCGGGTACGCCGCCGCCTCCGGCGGCCGGATGACCGTGGAGCTGCAGTCGTACGTGCAGCAGCCGGCCTCCCGGATCCCGGTCGCCACCCGGATCACCAACGTGGTGGCCACCCTGCGCGGCACCTCCGCGCCCGAGCGGGTGTACGTGCTGTCCGGGCACTACGACTCGCGGGCCACCGACGTGCTGGACGCGGTCAGCGACGCCCCGGGCGCGGACGACGACGCCTCCGGGGTGGCCGTGGTGCTGGAGCTGGCCCGGGTGCTGGCCACCCGGCGCACCGAGGCCACCATCGTCTTCGCCGCGGTGGCCGGCGAGGAGCAGGGCCTGTACGGCTCGACCTACCTGGCCCAGCAGCTCAAGGCCGCCGGGGTCGACCTGCAGGGCATGTTCACCAACGACATCGTCGGCTCGTCCACCGCCGACGACGGCACCCGCGACCCGCGGTCGGTCCGGCTCTTCGCCGAGGGGGTGCCGACCGCCGAGACGCCGGCCGAGGCGGCCACCCGGCAGTCGGTGGGCGGCGAGAACGACTCGCCGTCGCGGCAGCTGGCCCGGTTCGTCCGGGACGTGGCCGACAACGGCGCCACCGGCATGCGGGTCCGGGTGATCTACCGGCGGGACCGCTACCTGCGCGGCGGTGACCACATCCCGTTCCTGCAGCAGGGCTGGCCGGCCGGCCGGTTCAGCGAGCCGAACGAGGACTTCGCCCACCAGCACCAGAACGTCCGGGTGGTCGACGGCGTGCAGTACGGCGACCTGCCCGAGTTCTGCGACTTCGGTTACATCACCCGGGTGGCGCTGGTCAACGGCGCGACGGTGTGGTCACTCGCGCAGGGGCCGGGCACCCCGAAGGGCGTGATCGTGGTGACCACCAACCTGACCAACGACACCACCCTGCGCTGGCAGCGCGGCACCGAGCCGGACCTGGCCGGTTACGAGGTGGTGTGGCGGGAGACCACGGCGGCGGAGTGGCAGAAGGTGATCGGCGTCGGCGACGTCACCGAGGCGACCGTCGACCTGTCCAAGGACAACGTCTTCTTCGGCGTCCGGGCGGTGGACCGGGCCGGGCACCGCAGCCCGGTCGCCTTCCCGAAGCCCGGTAGCTGACCACCGGCGGGCCGTGACCGGCGTCCCCTGCGGGCGCCGGTCAGGCCGGGGCGGTGATCGCCCACCGCTCGTGGTCCCGCCAGGCCCCGTCGATGAAGAGGTAGTCGGGCGAGAACCCCTCCAGGCGGAAGCCGAGCTTGCGGGCCACCCGCAGGGACGGCTCGTTGGCCGGCTGGATGTTCGCCTCGACCCGGTGCAGGCCGAGGGTGTCGAAGGCGTGCGCCAGCACCAGGCCGATGCCCCTCGACGCGTGCCCGGTGCCGGCGTACGGCAGGAATGCCGCGTAGCCCATGAACCCGCCGCGCAGCGCGCCCATCACGATGCCGCCGATGTTGACGAAGCCCGCGATGTCGCCGCTGGGCCGATCGCAGATCAGGAAGCTCTGCTGGTCGCGGCGGCGGCCCTTGGCCAGGTACGCCGCGAAGCGCTCCGGGGTGTCGGCGGCGGCCACCCACGGGTGGTGCAGTTCCCGGCTGCGCCGGGCGGCGGCGATGAACTCGGCCTCGTCGGCGGCCCGGGGACGGCGGATGCCGACCGGGCCGGCGCTGCGCAGGTATCTCACGGCCGCCCACTCTGACCGACCCCAGACCGGTTGTCCACCGCGGTTCGGGTGCCGGCCCGCCGCCGCGGGCGGGCCGGCACCCGGTGCTCAGCCCAGGTTGACGTCCTGGAACTCGGCGACCGAGTCGAAGACGTTCACCCCGATCCGGCCGCTGGTGTACGTGCCGTCGGTGACGTCGATGACCGGGGTCGTCCCGCCGGCGAAGTACACCTGGATGCGCGGCCCGGTGGCGACCACCCGCAGGTGGTACGTCCGGCCCGGCACCACGGGGGTCGGATAGCTGGCGATGTCCCGGCCCGGCCGCCACAGCTTGACCAGCCCGTCGGTGTCGACGTTGGCGGTGTAGTGGCCGGTGCCGTCGGCCGTGGCGCGGAAGGTCAGCCCGGCGGCCCGCCCGGCCAGCACCCGGACGTCGCCGTCGAGGGTCAGGTCGGCGGCGGTGCGGTCGGCGATCCGGAACCCGTTGTCCATCCGCCGCCCGCGCAGCCCGCCGGTCGGCACCGTCCACTCGCCCGCGACCGGGTTCCACCGTTGGCCCAGGTTGGTCCGGAAGCCGGCCGCGTCGCGCTGCGCGTTCTGCGCCATGGCCGCCCCGGCGAACACGTTGACGCCGAGCCGCCCACTGGCGTACGCCGTGTCGGTCGCGTCGATCACCGGAGTGGCGCCGTGGTCGAGGTACACCTTCAGGCTCGGGCCGCTGGCCACCAGCCGCAGGTGGTACGTCCGGCCCCGACTGATCGGGGTCGGGTACACCGCGATGTCCCGGCCCGGTCGCCAGAGCTTGACCAGCCCGGCGGCGTCGATGTTGGCGGTGTAGTGGGTGGCCCCGTCGGCGCTGGCCCGGACGGTGATACCGGCCGCCGCGGCGGTCTCCAGCCGCAGGTCCGCCTCGTACGTGACGTCCCCGGCGGTGCTGGTGCTGAGATAGAAGCCGTCGCCCGGGGCGTCGCCGCGCTTGCCGCCGGTGACGTCCGTCCAGGCGCCGCCGGCCGCCTGCCACGGCCCGGTCAGGTTGCCCTCCAGGGTGGACTCGCCCTGCCCCCAGGTGGAGCCGATCCGGTGCAGCTGCAGCGACACCACCCGCGCGCTCCCGCCCTCGGCGAACAGCCGGATGCCCTGGCTGCCCGGGGACGAATCGAACGCCACGTTGTCGGTGTACGACAGCCTCCCGTCGTTGCCGAAGATCTCCAGCTGTCCCCGATCGACCAGGACGCGCGCCTTCACCCGACCGCCGACCGGGGCGAGCGGGGCGCCGTACAGCGTCTGCGCCGCCCGGTCGTACGCCACCCGCCGGTCGTACGTGCCGTCGGCGCGGCGGTGCAGGTCGAAGCCGAACCGGGTGGCGGTGCTGGCCGCCACGTCGAACTCGGCGACCAGCTCGTAGGTGTCGGCGGTGACGCCGGCGAGCGGGTCGGTGGCCGGGTCGGCGGTGACCGTCCGGTCGGTCCAGCTCTGGCTGCCGGTGCGCAGGGTGGCCAGCTCCGCGACGGGGAACCGGGTGAGCCGCACGCCCTCGGGGTAGCTGCGCAGGCCCAGCTGCACCGGCACGGTGGCGTTACCGGTCCAGCTCGCGCCCAGGTTGCCGGGCTGCCAGGCCATCTGCACGACCCGCCCGTCGGGCAGGTTCTGGAAGGTCAGCCCGGCGTAGAAGGTGCCGAAGTAGCTGTTGGCGCCCTGGTCCATCCGCTGCGGGGTGGGCGCGTCGGCGGTGAAGGTGCTGCCGTCGAAGCCGCCCACCACGTACTCCCCGCTTGCGTCGGTGAGCACCCACTTGGTCGGGCCGGTGCCGTCCAGCGGCAGCGCGAACAGGTCCGGGCACTCCACCAGCCAGTCGGCGGCGTACCGGCTGCGCCAGGTCCAGTCCTTCAGGTTGGGCGAGGTGTAGATCAGCGCGGCGTTGCCGCCGTTGTCGGTCCACACCACCATCACCCAGCGGTTGGTGGGGGCGTGCCAGAAGACCTTCGGGTCGCGGCTGTTCGGCGGCAGGGCGAGCACCTGCCGGCCGCCGTCGTGGTTCTGGAACGTCCGACCGCCGTCGTTGCTGTAGGCGAGGCTGACCCCGTTGGTGCCGGTGAACACCACGATCGGGGCGTCCGTGCCGGTCCTGAAGCCGGCGGTGTTCGCGGTGTCCACCACTCCGCCGCCGGACCACAGGTCGCCCGGGTGCACGCCGGGTTCCAGCGCGACCGGCTTCTGCGTCCAGTGCACCAGGTCGGGCGAGGTGGCGTGCCCCCAGTGCATGGTGTCCCAGCCCAGCCCGTGCGGGTTGTGCTGGAAGAACAGGTGGTACTGCCCGTTGTGCCACAGCGGCGCGTTGACGTCGTTCATCCAGCCGGCGCGCGGGCTGAAGTGGAACTGCCCGCGCTGCGGCTCGGTGTAGCCGGTGGCCGGGTAGGGGAACTCCGGGTAGTCGCCGGGGGTGCCGGCCGCCGCCGGCGACCCCGGCAGCAGCGCCAGCACGGTCGCGACCAGCGCCAGCCACACCCCGTCCCGGGTACGCCGACCCACGGCGTGGCCGTCGCGCCGGCGGCTCACGGCACGGCCGTCGCGCCGCCGGGTCACCGCGTAACCGTCGCGCCGCCGGGTCACGGCGTGGCCCGGAAGGCGTAGCTGCCGGTGTACGCCTGGAACTGGGCGGCGGTGCCGCTGTCCAGCACCCGGGTTCCGGTGCTGGTGGCGTCGAGCACGACCGTCTTCACCGCCACGTTGGCCACCACGTGGTTGGTGGCGATCACGTTGCCGGCGCCGGAGGCGACCAGGATCATCGTCGGGGTCGCGCCGGCCGGGGCGATCTTCGCCGGGTCGACGTACCAGGCGATCAGGTTCCCGGTGACCAGGTTGTTGTCGCCGCGCAGCTGGATCACGCCGAACAGGTCGTCGCGGCCGTTGCCGTACGGCTGCATCGGCCCCCAGGGCTCCGCCTCCCGGCGCAGGTGGTTGCCGCTGATCAGGTTCTCCTTGTTCAGCCCCTCGAAGGTGATCATGCCGGGGTAGAAGCCGTGCAGCCGGTTCGCGCTGATCGACGAGCGGTTGGTGTTCTTGAACTGGATGGCGCTCTTGCCCCGGGGGAAGATGTTGTTCGCGGTGACCAGCAGCCCCTCGTGCCCCTCGGCGAAGAGCGAGTAGCCGACATAGCCGGCGCCGATCAGGTTGTCGGTGACCTTGGAGGCCTGACCGCTGCCGATCAGCTCGACGCAGTTGCCGCACTCGGCGATGAAGTTGTCGCTGACGCTCAGCGCGTCGGCGTCCCGGACGACCAGGGCGCGCTCCAGGTAGACGAAGCCCATCCGCTCGATCCGGAAGGCGTCGTTGGCGGTGTCGACCAGGATGCCCACCCGGCCGTTGCGGTACGAGTTCTGGTTCGGGGTGAAGCTGACCCCGTCGAGGCAGAAGTTCTCGAAGACCACCGAGCTGAGCCGGGGGTTGCCGGCGCGGGCCACCCGGAACGCCTCGGCCTGCCCGTCGGTGTTCTGCACCCGGATCCGGCTGCCGCCGGGCCAGATCTCCCACCACGACGAGGTGTCGCCGGAGTTGTAGCGGATGCTGGAGGAGGTGAAGCCGTGCCCGGAGCCCTTGATCGTCAGGTAGCTGACGTCCACGGTGACCCGGGTCTTCAGTGGATAGTCGCCGGGCGGCAGGTAGATCACCGCGCCGGGCTTGCTGCCCTGGCTCGGCTGGCTGGCCTTGACGTCGGCGATGATGCTGTTGATCACGGCACCGACGTCGGTGTAACAGGTGACGGCGGGGTTGCCGGGCACGGTCCAGGTGGTCACGTCGTACACGGTCGACATGGGACTTCCCTTGGCTCGGGGACGGGACGGGGCGCACTCCACCGGCCGCCGGCGCGGATCGGACGTACCGGTGGCCGTCGCCCACCGGCGACGGAAGCGCCGGCAGGCGGGGTGCGGTTACGCGGGGTGCGGGATGACTCGGCGACCCGAAACGGGCCGCCCTGGTGTGGCACGCGGTCAGCGGGGATGCGAAACGAGCGATCTTGGCGAGTTGTGGTCAGCTGCGAACTGTCAGCTGCGAACCACAGGTCGCCGAGATCTACCCGTGGCGGCCCGCGGGGCGGGGCGTGCGGGTCAGAGCACGCCGATGAGGTGGGCGTGGGTGGGCCGCGCCGGCACGGCGGCCCGCGTGGCCGGGGTCGGGCGGTCGGACCGATCGGGGGTCGCGGTGGTGGACGGCGCGGCGGTGGCGGGGGCGGCGAGGGCCGCCGGAGCGGCGACGGCGCCGAGGGCGAGGGCCCGCAGCAGGGTACGGCGGGGCAGGTGGCGGTCAGTCATGGAACTCTCCGGGGGTCAGGTGGCGCCGGCACGGTGGCCGGAACGAGCGGGGAGAGCGAAACAACCGGGCAACGCGGCGTTAACACGTGTTAGTACTCGCCCTCGCCGAGTCCTGTCAAGACACTGACCGCTACCGATAGGCTCGGCCGGTGACCGGCCCACACCCCGCCCGACCGTCCCAGCAGGACGTGGCCCGGCTGGCCGGCGTCTCCCGTACGACGGTGTCGTTCGTGGTCAACGAGGTCGCCGGGGTGGCCATCCCCGAGGCAACCCGGGCGAAGGTCTGGGCGGCGGTCGAGCAGCTCGGCTTCCGCCCGAACGAGCTGGCCCGGGGGCTGCGCTCCCGGCGCAGCGGGGTGCTCGGGCTGGTCACCGACGCGATCGCCACCACGCCGTACGCGGTGGGCATCATCGCCGGCGCCCAGGAGACCGCGGCCCGGCACGGGCGCACCCTGCTCATCGTGGACACCGACAGCGGCCCGGGTTCACTGCTCGACACCGCAGCCACGATGACCCGCTGGCAGGTCGAGGGCCTGCTGATCGCCACCGACCACCACCGCGAGGTGACCCTGGCCGGTGACCTCGCCGACCTGCCGCCGACCGTCCTGGTCGACTGCGTCGACACCGAGCGGCGGCTGCCCGCGGTGGTGCCCGACGAGCGGCAGGGCGGCCGGCTCGCCACCGACACCCTGCTGGCCGCCGGCCACACCCGGATCGGGCTGGTCAACGGCCCGGCCCACTACCCGGCCTCGGCCGGGCGGCTGGCCGGCTGGCGGGACGCGCACACCGCGGTCGGGCTCGCGATCGACGACCGGTTGGTGCGTACCGGCGACTGGTGGCAGGAGTCCGGCCACGCCGGCGCCGCCGCGCTGCTCGACCTGGCCGACCCGCCGACCGCGCTGTTCTGCGCCAACGACTGGATGGCGATGGGCGCGTACGACCTGCTGCGCGAGCGGGGGCTGCGGATCCCGGGGGACGTCGCGGTGGTCGGCTTCGACAACCGCGAGGAGATCGCCGCGCACCTGCGCCCGGCGCTGACCACCGTCGCCCTGCCGTACCGCGAGATGGGCCGCCGCGCGGTGGACCACCTGGTCGGCGCCACCCCCCTCCCGCCCGGCGTCACCCCCCTCCCCTGCCCCCTGATCCCCCGCCACTCCACCTGACCCGGCCGCCCCGCCCCACCCCCGTCCGCGCCGATCTAGGGCGAGTGGCGGTGAGTTGATCTCCAACCACGACATCTATCCCTAGATCGGCGAGGGCGGGCGAGGGCGGGCGAGGGCGGGCGAGGGCCGCGGTCGGGGCGGCGGGAATTTACCGGACTGACACTTGACCGCCACGGAAGGCGCTCTTACGCTCTGCCAAAAGCTTTTGCCAAAAGGTTTTGGCACAAGGCCTCACCCACTCCACCATGCGCTCCGGCGCGCGCCCCCACGCGCCCCGGCCACCCCTGAAACGGAGCACAACCATGGCCTCTGAGGGCTTCGGATCGACAACCGGCCGCTGGCACCGCCGCGGCTTCCTCGGCCTGACCGCCGGCGCCGGCGCGGCGGCGCTGCTCGGCACCGCGGCCTGCGGCGCGGGCGGCGACAGCGGCGGCGGCGCCGGTGACTCCGGCGGCGACAAGACCCTGACCGTGGCCTGCGAGGGCGGCGGCAAGATCGAGCTGCAGCCGGTCGCGGACAAGTTCAAGCAGGACACCGCCACCACCGTCAACCTGGTCGAGCTGCCCTACGAGGGGCTGTTCAACCGGCTGACCAGCGAGCTGTCCAGCGGCAAGGCCTCCTTCGACGTCTGCGCGGTCGACGCGGTGTGGATCCCGCTGTTCGCCGGCAAGCTGGCCGGGCTGGACGACCTGTTCACCGCCGACGTCAAGAACGACCTCTTCCCCGCGCTGGTCCAGGAGGCCCAGAACGGCGGCAAGTTCATCGGCATGCCGGTCTGGACCAACAGCGAGATCCTCTTCTACCGCAAGGACCTCTTCGAGGACGCCAAGGAGAAGGCCGCCTTCCAGAAGAAGTACGGCTACCCGCTCGCCCCGCCCACCACCTGGCAGCAGTTCACCGACATCGCCACCTTCTTCACCCGGCCCGACCAGAAGCTCTACGGCACCGACGTCAAGGGCGCGGTGGAGACCGAGTGGCTGGCGCACGTGCTGCAGGCCGGCTCCCCCGGCGTGGTCCTCGACGACAGCGGCAAGGTGATCGTCGACAACGCCCAGCACCTGGCCGCGCTGACCTTCTACGCCGACCTCAACAACAAGCACAAGGTCGCCCCGGCGGGCGCCGCGCAGACCGACTGGAGCGCCGCGCAGAACCTGTTCAACCAGGGCCAGACCGCGATGACCCGGTTCTGGGCGCACGCGTACCGGCAGATCCCGGCCGACGCGAAGGTCGCCGGCAAGGTCGGGGCCGCGCCGATGGTCGGCGGCACCGCCGGCGTCGCCGGCATCCCCGGCCCGTGGTACCTGTCGATCCCCTCCGGCGGCGGCAAGGCCGACCTGGCCAAGCAGTTCATCAAGGCGGCGTACGACAACAACGCGCTGAGCATCGAGACCACGCTCGGCCTGGCCGCCCGCAAGTCGGCGTACCAGTCGTTCGCCGAGAAGCCCGGCTTCGAGTCGTTCGCCCCGCTGCTGGCCACGCTGAACGCCAGCGCCACCAAGCCGCGCCCGGCCAGCCCGCACTGGCAGCGGATCGTGGACAGCGTCCTGGTACCCACCATCCAGAAGGCGCTCACCCCGGGCGCCGACTACGCCGCCCTGCTCAAGGCCGCCCGCACCCAGATCGAGGGCATCATCAAATGAGTTCGACAGCGCAGGCAGCACCGCCGCGGACCGACCCGCGTACGCCGGTCCCGGCCGGTCGGCGCGGGTCCCGCGCCCGGCGCGGGCTGTCGGACGCCGGGTACGCCACCCTGCTCGCCGCGCCGGCCGCGGTGGTGCTGCTCGCGCTGGTCGGCTGGCCGCTGGTCAAGCTGGCCGTGGACAGCCTCTACACCGGCTCCGGCCTGGGTGACGGGCGCAGCTTCACCGGGCTGGACAACTACCTCACCGCGCTGACCGACCCGGGCATCCGGGCGGCGGCGGGGCGGACCCTGGCGTACACGGTCATCGTGGTGACGGCTGAGCTGGTGCTCGGCCTGGCGGTGGCGCTGCTGTTCCACCGGCTCGGCCCGAAGGCCCGGATCCTGCAGACGCTGTTCCTCTATCCGCTGATGATCGCGCCGGTGGTCGCCGGCCTGCTCTGGCGGTTCCTGATGATCGACAACGTCGGCATCGTCAACGAGCTGCTCACCCGGGTCGGCATCCTGGACAACCCGGGTGACGTCTCCTGGCTCAGCGACCCGGACCTGGTGCTCTTCTCGGTGGCGCTGCCGGACATCTGGCTGACCACCTCGTTCATGACCCTGGTGCTCTACGCCGGGCTGCAGGCCATCCCACCGGACCTGTACGAGGCGGCCCGCCTCGACGGCGCCCGTGGTCTGCGGCTGCTGTTCAGCGTGACCCTGCCGCTGCTGCGGCCGGTGATCGCGGTGGCGCTGATCATCCGGGGCGTGGACGCCGCCCGGGCGTTCGACGTGATCCTCATCCAGACCGACGGTGGCCCGCAGTCCGCCTCCGAGACGTTGAGCCTGACCATCTACAAGACGATGGTCAGCTACAACGACCCGGGCACGGCCGCCGCCACCAGCACGCTGTTCATGATCGTGATGATGGCGGTGGCGATGGTCGCGGTGCTGACCATCTGGCGCCCGGGCAAGGAGTCCTGATGTCACACCTGCTCGCCGCCAGGATCCGGACCGGGCTGCTCTGGGTCGCCGCCGTCGCGGTCGTGGTGGTGTACGGCTTCCCCTTCGTCTACCTGGTGCTCACCTCGTTCAAGCCGGCCGTGGACGCCATCGCGGTGCCGCCGACCGTGCTGCCGCAGCGGTTCAGCCTGGACAACTACGTCACCGCGCTGAACCGGCCCGGGGTCACCGCGTCGTTCATCAACAGCGTCACCACCGCGCTGATCGCCACGCTGCTGTCGATGGCCCTGGCCATCCCGGCGGCGTGGGGCATCACCCGCTACCGGACCCGCACCGGTCGGGTGCTGATGGCCGGCTCGCTGCTGGTCCGGATGGCGCCCGCGGTGGCGATCGGCATCCCGCTGGTCACCATCCTCGGCGCGGTGGGGCTCACCGACACCCCGACCGGCCTGGCCCTGGCCCAGACCACGGTGGCGCTGCCGCTGTCGATCTGGCTGCTGGCCAGCTTCTTCGAGGGGGTGCCGCGGGAGATCGAGGAGGCAGCCCTGGTGGACGGCTGCGGCCGGTTCTCCGCGCTGCTGCGGGTGATCCTGCCGGTGGTCTCCGGCGGGGTCGCGGTCACCGCCATCTTCGCCTTCCTCGCCTCCTGGAACGAGTTCCTCTTCGCCCTGCTGCTCACCTCGATCCGGGCCCAGACCACGCCGATCGCGATCGCCAACTTCCAGAGCCAGTTCGGCCTCGACTGGGGCCCGATGACGGCGCTGGCCACGCTCTACTCCGTACCCGCGGTCGTCCTGACGCTGCTGCTGCAGCGGCGGATCGTCGCCGGGCTCAGCCTCGGCGCGGTCAAGGGCTGACCGTCCGCTCCCCCTCGCACCGACAGCACAACCCCCTTGAAAGGAAACACCATGTCGTTCTGGCGACCCACCAGCCCGCTGGCGGGCCTCACCCGGGTCAAGGCCGGCCGCTCCAAGCGCGAGTCGAGCTGGGACCGCACCGGCGGCAACCGCGACTTCGCCGTCGTGCCGCCGGGCGAGACCCACGTGCTGGCCGACATCACCGGCACCGGCGTCATCGAGCACATCTGGCTGACCACCCGCTGCTACTCGGAGAAGTACCTGCGCAAGCTGGTCATCGAGATGTACTGGGACGGCGAGGAGAACCCGAGCGTCCGCTCGCCGCTGGGCGACTTCTTCGGCGTCGGACACGCCACCTGCACGCACTACGTGTCGCTGCCGCTGAGCATGGTGTTCGGCCCGCGTCGCGGCCCGAAGGGCCCGTTCGCCGCCGCGATGAACTCGTACTTCCCGATGCCGTTCGGCAAGTCCGCGAAGATCGTCATCCGCAACGAGTCGGACAAGCCGATCGAGAACCTCTTCTACTACGTCGACTACGACCTGACCGACGAGGCGAAGCCGGACGACGTGGCGTACTTCCACGCGTACTACCGGCAGGAGAAGCCGTGCACCCCGGTGCCGAACGGGCTCGCCCCGGGCGAGGTGCCGAACCCGTGGGACCTGCCGGGCGTCAACCTGACCGGCGACGACAACTACGTCATCCTGGACACCGACGGCGGCGCCGGGCACTACGTGGGCTGCGTGCTGAGCATCGACAACCACAACGCCTCGAACCAGCCGTACACCTGGCCGGGCGAGGGCGACGACATGATCTTCATCGACGGTGAGCAGTGGCCGCCGTCGCTGCACGGCACCGGAACCGAGGACTACTTCAACGCCGCCTGGGGCTTCCCCAGCGGGGCGTACGCCGGGCCGTATCACGGCATCAGCCTGGCCAGCAGCCCGCAGGAGCACTTCGGACTGTGGAGCATGTACCGGTTCCACATCGAGGACCCGGTGCGCTTCTCCAAGTCGATCAGGGTGACCATCGAGCACGGGCACGCCAACGACCAGGGCAACGACTTCTCGTCCGTGGCGTACTGGTACCAGCACCACCCGCACAAGCCGCTGCCCGAGCTGCCGCCGGTCGACGAGCGCCTGCCGCGCCGCTGGCCCGAGCACGGCCTGTGGGACGAGTGACCGGTCCGATACCGTTGGTCGGTCGTCCACTCCGGACGGCCGGCCCGAGGCGAGCAGTGCGGTGATGAGCTGATGGGACCCAGGGTGAGCATCCGGGACGTGGCCGCGGCGGCGGGTGTCTCGGTGACCACCGTGTCCCACGTGCTCAACAACAAGTCCGGCACCCGGGTCAGCCCGGAGACCCGCGAACGCGTCGAGTCGGCGGCCCGCCAGCTCGGCTACGCGGCGAACGGGCTGGCCCGGGGGCTGCGGCTGCAACGGTCGCACACCCTGGGCCTGCTCAGCGACGTCATCGCCACCACCCCGCACGCCGGGCGGATCATCCTCGGCGCGCAGGAGACGGCCTCGGCGCGCGGCTGGGTGCTCATGCTGCTCACCACCGGGGCCGACCCGGAGGTGGAGCGGCGGGAGATCCAGGCGCTCGCACAGCACCGGGTGGACGGCGTGCTCTACGCGACGATGTACCACCAGGTGGTGCGGGTGCCGAACGAGCTGCGCCCGCTGCCGGTGGTGCTGCTCGACGCCAGCAGCCCCGACGCCAGCCTGCCGTCGGTGGTGCCGGACGAGACCGGTGGCGGGCGGGTGGCCGTCCGCGAGCTGCTCACCGCCGGCCACCGGCGGATCGGCTTCGTGACCAACACCGACGACATCCCGGCCACCCGCGGCCGGCTGCTGGGTTACCAGGAGGCGCTGCGGGAGGCCGGGGTGCCGTTCCGGCCCGAGCTGGTGCTCGCCGAGGAGTCCGACACCCACGGCGGCTACCGCGCGGCCCGGGAGCTGCTCGACCGGCCGGAGCGACCCACCGCGCTGTTCTGCTTCAACGACCGGATGGCGATGGGCGCCTACCGGGCGGCCACCGAACTGGGCCTGCGGATCCCCGCCGACCTGTCGGTGGTCGGCTTCGACAACCAGGAGCTCATCGCCGAGGGGCTGCACCCCGGTCTGACCACCGTGGCGCTGCCGCACTACGAGATGGGCGTCTGGGCCGTGGACACCATGGTCGAGCTGCTCAACCATCCCAAGGGGGCCCGCCGGCGCACCGCCCGGCAGGTCGTCATGCCCTGCCCGCTGGTCCGCCGCGACTCCGTCGCCGCGCCGCCCGCCTGACCTTCCCCGTACCCCGTCGGTCTCCCCCACCGACGGCTGCCGCGCCGCACCCGCGTGCGGCGACCGAGCCCCCGCCGCCCCCGGGCGGCGCCCGAAAGGACCCACCGTGCTGCGACTTCCCGACGCCTGGATCTGGGACTTCTGGTTCGCCCGCGAGGGCGACACCCACCACCTGTACTTCCTGCGCGCCTCCCGCGCCCTGGGCGACCCGGACCGCCGGCACTTCCGCGCCAGCGTCGGCCACGCCGTCTCCACCGACCTGCGCACCTGGACCCAGCTCGCCGACGCGCTGGTGCCGGCCGACCGGCCGGCCTTCGACGACGTGGCCACCTGGACCGGCTCGGTGCTGCCCGGCCCGGACGGCCGGTGGTACATGTTCTACACCGGCGCGGGCAGCACCGAACGGGCCCTGGTGCAGCGGATCGGCCTGGCCACCTCCGCCGACCTGATGACCTGGGAGCGGCACCCGACCTCCCCGGTGCTCACCGCCGCCGGCCGCTGGTACGAGCGGTTCGGCGACTCGACCTGGCAGGACGAGGCCTGGCGGGACCCGTGGGTGTTCGCCGACCCGGACGGCGACGGCTGGCACATGCTGATCACCGCCCGGGCCAACGAGGGACCGGTCGACGACCGGGGCGTGATCGCGCACGCCCGCTCGCACGACCTGGTGCACTGGGAGGCGCAGCCACCGGTCACCGCGCCCGGCAGCGGCTTCGGTCACCTGGAGGTGCCGCAGGTCGAGATCGTCGACGGCCGACCGATCCTGATCTTCTCCTGCCTGCACGACCAGCTCGCCGAGCGGTGCCGCGACGCCCGCGCCTGCGGGGTGTGGGCGGTGCCGGGCGACTCGCTGCTCGGCCCGTTCGACGCGACGAAGGCGCAGCAGCTAACCGACGACAGTCTCTACAGTGGACGACTGGTCCGCGACGCGGACGGCGCCTGGCAGCTGCTGGCGTTCCTCAACCACGACGAGGACGGCCGGTTCGTCGGCGAGCTGAGCGACCCGATCCCGGTCCGGGTGCTCGCCGACGGCACGGTGCTGCTCGGCGACGCCGAGCCGGGCACGCCGTACTCGGTGCACGGTCGCCGGGACGTCGCGCCGGACCCGGCGCAGGCCGGCCCGACCGCGCCGACCCAGCAGCAGGCGGCCCGGGTGGACGCCGTCGCGGCGGGGGCCTGAGCGGTGCTGACCGTGCTCGGCGAGGCCGTGATCGACCTCGCACCGTCCGGGAGCGGCGACCTGTTCGCCGCCCACCCGGGCGGCAGCCCGCTGAACGTCGCGGTGGGGCTGGCCCGACTCGGCCGCCCCACCCGGATGCTGGCCCGGTTCTCCCGCACCGCCTTCGGGCACCGGCTGCGGGCGCACGCCGAGGCCAACGGGGTGGACCTGACCGCGGCGGTGACCGACGACCGGCCGGCCACCCTCGCGGTGGTGTCGCTGGGTGCCACGGGGGCGGCCAGCTACGACTTCTACCTGGACGGCACGGCCGACTGGCACTGGACGGCGGACGAACTGGCCGGACTGCCCGCCGGCACCCGGGTGCTGCACACCGGCTCGCTGGCGGCTCTGCTGCCGCCCGCGGCGGACCGGGTGGCCGAGCTGCTGGCCCGGGAACACGCCGCGGGTGGGGTGCTGATCAGCCTCGACCCGAACGTCCGCCCGGCCGTGCTCGCCGACCCGGAGGGCGCCCGCCGCCGGCTGCTCGCCCTGGCCCGGCACGCCCACCTGGTCAAGGCCAGCGACGAGGACCTGGCCTGGCTCTTCCCGGGCTCGTCGGTGGCCGAGGCCGCGCAGGCCCTGCGCGATCTGGGGGTACGCCTGGTCGTGGTGACCCGGGGCGCGGAAGGCTCGTACGCGCTCACCGCCGGGGTACGGCTGGACCACCCGGCCCGCCGGGTGCCGGTGGTGGACACCGTCGGCGCCGGCGACGCCTTCACGGCGGGCCTGCTCGACGCCCTGGTCGAGGCCGGCGCGGCCGACCCGTCGGCGGTCGGCGCGCTGACCGAGGCGCGGCTGCGCGCGGTGCTCGACCGGGCCACCCGGGTCGCCGCGATCACCTGCACCCGCCCCGGCGCGGACCCACCCCGCCGCGCCGACCTGGATGCCCTCGCCACGGCCTGACCAGTACGCCCCTCCGACCCGCGGCCTCCCGGTCCCGCCCGGCGGCCGCCTCCCGGCGGGCAACGCCGGCACGGCGGGCAACGCCGGCACGGCGGCACGGCGGCTCTCGCTGGGATCTTGGCGAGTTGTGGTTCACCGCGAACCACAACTCGCCAAGATCTCGTCACTGTCCGAGGGTGAAGTGCCAGACGATGGCGGCGGGGGTGCCGGTGTAGGCGACGTCCGCGGCTTCCGGGCACCACCGCCGGGCCTCCGGGCCGCCGGCGTACTCACTGGTCGGCCAGCCCGGCTCGGCGCAGGCCCGCACCCGCAGCCCGGCCGCCAGCGCTGCGGTGAGGTAATCGGCGGCCGAGCGCCGGTACGCCGGCAGCAGGCCGACCCGACCGTCCGGCCCGACCGCCTGCGCCACCCCACCCAGGTAGAGCGCGAGCAGGTGCACGTCGGAGACGACCAGGTGGCCACCCGGACGCAGCACCCGGGCGAACTCCGCCAGCACCGGTGCCAGCTCCGCCACGTGGGCGAGGGCGAGACCGCAGACCACCAGGTCGACGGCCCCGTCGGGCACCGGCAGTCGGCGCAGGTCACCGACGACGAACCCGGCCTCGGGCACGTTCACCCGGGCCCGGTCCAGCATCGCCGGCGAGCTGTCCACGCCGACCACGGTGTGCCCGCGGGCGATCAGGTGGGCGGCGTGCCGGCCGGTCCCGCAGGCGGCGTCGAGCGCCCGCCCCGGCGGCAACCCGTCCAGGATCGCCCGGACCACCGGCTGCTCCACCTCGATCAGCGGGTTGCCCGGCTGGTCGTACGTCGCCGCCCAGGCCCGGTAGCCGTCGATCGTGCCGACCGCGCCGCGCTCGACGCCCTCGCCTACAGCCGGTGCCGCCTCGTCGAGCAGCCGGCGCACCTCCGTCAGGCGCGCTTCGACGAACTCCCGGTCCAGGCCGTCGTCGCCGGCCGTGGCCCGCAGCAGGGCCACGCCCTCCAGGCCGATCAGGAACGCGAGGGGATGCTGGTAGGTCACCGCCGGACGGTAGCCGGGACGCCCCTTGGGATCGACAGGTTTACCGGCTCCTCGCATTGGGGGTGCTCAATCGCCACTTTCCGCAATGGCTGGGGAGTCAGCCTCGGGTGCCTCGGAGAATCGGCCGTTCGATAGGAGGGCGGCGGCGATGCAGCTGAGGACGCGCTGGAGCCCGTGCCGGAACTGGTCGTCGCGGCTCAGGTGGGGCTGGCGTGCCTCCAGCACGATCTTGGCGAAGATCGGGTAGTCCCCGCTCCTTACCAGCCGGTCGACGTACGGATGGCGACGCGCCATCCACTCCGACTCGGTGAGCCCGCTGCGGCGGAATTCCTCGGCCGCGCTGATCTCCTCGCGGGTGGCGCCCTCGACGAAGTTGTTCAGCAGCGCGATAAGGCCGAGGTTCTCGTCGATGGGGACGTGGGGGTCGAACACTCCCATCAGCCGTTCGATCAGAAGCAGCTGGTTGGGGCCGAAGCTGGGGAGTGACCGCTGCACGCTCGCGATCCAGGGGTGCCGGCGCCACATGGCCCGGAGCCCTTCGGCGTAGCGGGTCAGGTCGGTGCGCCAGTCGTCCGACGGCATGCCCGTGACGTCGACCTCGCCCGTCACCCGGTCGGCCATGAGGTCGACCAGGTCGTCGCGGCTCGGGACGTATCGGTAGAGGGACATCGCGCCGGCGCCGATCTCGGCGGCGATCCGCCGCATGGTGGCGGCCTGCAACCCCTCGGCGTCGGCGATCCGAATCGCCGCCTCGGTGATCCGCGCCCGGCTGTAGGCCGGCTTCGGTCCGTAGGCCGGACGCTCGGGGCGCATCCAGATGTTCACGTACTTGGCGTCGGCCACCGTCCCACCCTCCTGGTTGCGTACACAGTACCCAGTCCCCTACTCTGGCCGCCACCACCGCGTACGACGTACCCAGTGAGGTGATCATGGCAGATTCGATCGTGGTCGCCGAAGGGCTGCACAAGTCCTTCGGTGACACCCATGCCCTACGGGGGCTGGATCTGAGCGTGCCGAGAGGGTCGGTCTGCGGCGTGCTCGGGCCGAACGGGGCGGGGAAGACAACGGCGGTGCGGATCCTGGCGACCCTGTCGGACCCCGATGCCGGGCAGGCCCGCGTCGCCGGATACGACGTCGTTCGCCAGGCTGGCAAGGTACGCGAGCGGATCGGACTCGCGGGTCAGTACGCCGCCGTGGACGAGAAGCTCACCGGCCGCGGCAACCTGCGCATGTTCGGGCGTCTCTACCACCTGTCCCGTCGCGAGGCGCACCGGCGGGCCGACGAACTGCTCGACCGCTTCGGCCTGCTGGACGCCGCCGACCGACCGGTCGCCGGCTACTCCGGGGGCATGCGCCGCCGCCTCGACCTGATCACCAGCCTCATCCTGCGCCCGGACGTGCTGTTCCTGGACGAGCCCTCCACCGGCCTCGACCCGCGGGGCCGCGGCGAGATCTGGGGCAGCATCCGCGAGCTGGTGGCCGACGGCACCACGGTGCTGCTCACCACGCAGCACCTGGAGGAGGCCGACCACCTGGCCGACGGCATCGCCGTCATCGACCGCGGGCAGGTGATCGCCAGGGGTTCACCGGACGAGCTCAAGGCCACGATCGGCGACCGGCTCGACGTCACCCTCGACGACCCCGCCACGATGGATGCGGCAGCGAGGGTCCTCAGCGCTCTGGCCGACGCCGCGCCCACGACCACCGCCGTCGACCGGCTCAGCATCGCCCTACCGGGCGGCAGCCGCCGGCTCGCCGACATCGTCCGCGAACTGGACCGTGCCGGAGTCGTAGCCGCCGACGTGAGCCTGCGCCGCCCCACCCTCGACGAGGTGTTCCTGCGCCTCACCGACCGCAGGGAGCCCGTTCGATGAGCACCCTCACCTCGCCACTGGGTCGCTTGGGCTGGACGATCGCCGACGGGCTGACCCTGATCGGCCGCGAGCTGGCACGGCTGCGGCAGGAGCCCGGGCAGATCGTCGCCGCGCTGGTCTTCCCGGTCATCATGGTGGTGCTGTTCGGGTACGTCTTCGGCAGCGCGATCCAGGTGCCGGACGGCGGCGACTACCGCGAATACCTGATGCCCGGCCTGTTCGCGATGGTGACCTTCTCCGCCTGGTCGGGGGTCATGACACGGACCGCCGGCGACGCCTCCCGCGGGGTGATGGACCGGTTCCGCTCCATGCCGATGGCGCGACTGGCGGTGCCGTTCGGGCAGACCGGCGCCGACCTGCTGATCGGCCTGCTGATGCTGGCCATCATGGTGGGTACGGGCATGCTGGTGGGTTGGCAGCCGCACCGCGGCCTGATCCCCACGGCGCTGGCGTTCCTGCTGATGATCGTCCTGCGGTACGCGTTGAGCTGGGTGGGGGTCTGTGTGGGCCTGGCGGTGAGGAACGAGCAGGTCGCCGACGCGATGGTGCCGCTGGGCCTGCCCTTCACGATGCTGTCGAACGCGTTCGTCCCGACCGGCGGAATGCCGGACTGGCTGCGCTTCCTGGCCGACTGGAACCCGGTGAGCGCGCTCACCGCCGCCGCACGGGAGCTGTTCGGCAACCCGGGCGCCCCGCCGGGAAACGTGGCCTGGCCACTCGCGCATCCGGTGCCCGCCGTCCTGCTCTGGTCGGCCGCGCTGCTGGTCATCTTCGTCCCGCTGTCACTTCGCGCCTACCTGCGCGGAGGGCGCTGAACGCTCCACGGCATCCGCGGGAAGCGTGCCCAACGCGGCTGCGGTGGGACCGCGCCCGGCGACCCCGTGACGCCGGCCGGCCGGCCCCACCGGCCGGACCCGGCTCCCTCACGCGGGCCGGGAGGCTCCACCGTGCCCGGCCCCACCACAACAGCGGGTTAAGGCGACGGTAAGCCGACCCCGGCGGGGTCAGGCCGGGCGGCCGAAGGTGGACTGGGCCGGCATCGGGACCTGGAGGAAGGTGGCGCCGCGCAGGTCCAGCCAGGCCCGGTCGGGCGCGCGGACCAGCCGCAGCATCACCTCGGTGCAGGCCGGGCAGCGGCCGACCAGCCCGGGGGCGTGCGAGAAGACGTGCAGGCCGGCCATCGGGCCGACCATCCCGCACGACTCGCAGCGCCCGGTGGCGCTGCTCAGGTCGACGGCGAACAGCTCGCGCAGCGGGCCGTCCAGCATGTTGCCGTCCACGTACGACATGTCGGTCATCGGCTCTCCTCGCCGGTCAGCCGGTCGGTCCGAACCGTTCGGTCCGCACCCGCCGGGTCTGGTGGCCCAGCCCCACCAGCACGTCCGCCACCGTCTCCACGAAGCCGGTCGGCCCGCAGACGTAGCAGAGCGGCTCCAGGTCCGGCGGCCAGCCGTGGGTGTTGACGTCGGCCACCCCGATCCGGTGCGGCTCGCCGCGCCAGCCCTCCGGCGCCTCCCGGGTGTACACGTACGCCACGTCCAGGCCCATGTCGTCGCGGGCCCGGGCGCGCAGCTCGTCGGCGTAGAAGACGTCGGCCGGGGTGCGTACCGAGTAGATCAGCCGGAACGGGGTGCGGCTGCCGGCGGCACGGCGGGCGCGGACCATCGCCATCAGCGGCACCACCCCGGAACCGCCGGCGACCAGCAGCACCGGCGCGGTCTCCTCGGGCCGCCAGACGAACCAGCCGCCGACCGGGCCGCGGACCTCCACCGGGTCGCCCTCGGCGTACACGTCGGTCAGGTAGGGCGACACCTCGCCGTCGGGCACCCGCTGCACGGTCAGCGCGATCCGCTCGCCCTCGGCCGGCCCGGCGATCGAGTACGACCGGGCCGCCTGGTAACCGTCCGGGGCGGTGAGCCGCACGTCGAGGTGCTGCCCGGACAGGTGCCCCGGCCAGCCCGGCACGTCGAGGATCAGGGTCTGCGCGGTCGGCGTCTCGACCCGGCGCTCCACCAGCCGGGCCTCCCGCCACATCAGCGGGGCACCCACCCGTCGGCCGGCCGTCGGCGCGGCCATCAGTCGCCCTGGTAGCGCTGCTCGCGCCACGGGTCGCCGTAGTCGTGGTAGCCGGCCGTCTCCCAGAAGCCCGGCTCGTCCTCGACGGTCAGCCGGATGCCGCGCACCCACTTGGCCGACTTCCACAGGTACAGGTGCGGCACCAGCAGCCGGGCCGGCCCGCCGTGCTCGGCGGGCAGCGGCTCGCCGTCGTAGCCGTGCACCACCCAGGCCCGCCCGTCGCGCAGGTCGTCCAGCGGCAGGTTGGTGGTGTAACCGCCGTACGAGTGGGCCTGCGCGTAGTCGGCGGCGGTGTCGATGTCCGCGAGCAGCACGTCCAGCGAGACGCCCTGCCAGCTGGTGCCGAACTTCGACCAGCGGGTCACGCAGTGGATGTCGACGGTCGGGGTCTCCTGCGGCAGGCTCATCAGCTCGTCCCACGACCAGCGGAACTCCGCGCCGGTCTCGGTGCTGATGACGAACTCCCAGCTGTCCAGCGGCACCCTCGGCGTCGGCCCGGCGGACAGCACCGGGAAGTCCTCGGTCAGGTACTGCCCGGGGGGCAGGTCCGGTCCGGTCGTACGGCGGCGGCCCTGAAAGCCCGGCGAGACGATTCCCACCCGTCAGTCGTACCACCCGGCGGGGCCGGACGGGAGCGTTCGGACGGACCGCTTCGGGTGGGGGTCGGTCGGCGGCGGCCGGAGTGTGGCCGCCGCCGACCGACGGTTCAGGACCGCTCGGAGACCACCTCGCGGTCGCCCGGGCGGCCACCGCGGGTGGCCCGCAGGCTGGTCAGGGTGACGATCACCAGTACGCCGATGATCACGCCGAGCGAGGCCAGGGTGGGGATCTCCGGGACGCCGGACCAGATGCCGTGCGCCCAGTGCAGGCCGAGCTTCACGCCGATGAAGGCCAGGATGATCGCCAGGCCGTAGCTCAGGTGCACCAGGCGGCTCAGCGCGGCGTGCAGCACGAAGTAGAGCGCCCGGAGGCCGAGCAGGGCGAACGCGTTGGTGGCGAAGACCAGGTACGGGTCCTCGGTGATGCCGTAGACGGCCGGCACCGAGTCGACCGCGAAGACGATGTCGGTGGCCAGCACCGCCACCACGACCAGCGCGAACGGGGTGAGCGCCCGGCGGCCGGCCTGCTTGATCGTCATCCGGGTGCCGTGGTAGTCGTCCACCACCGGCATGACCTTGCGCAGCAGCTTCACCGACCGCATCTTGTTGATGTCGACCTCCTGCCCGTGCCCGGTGAGGGCGTCGCGCAGCAGCTTGACCGCGGTGGCGATCAGGATGATCGCGAAGATCAGGAAGGCGAAGTCGAGGGTCTGCAGGGCGGCGGCGCCGAGCGCGATGAAGACGGCGCGCAGCACCAGGGCGCCGGCGATGCCGTAGAGCAGCACCCGCTGGGCCAGCGCGGCCGGCACCGCGAAGGCGGCCAGCAGCAGCATGAAGACGAACAGGTTGTCAACCGAGAGCGACTTCTCGACCAGGTAGCCGGTCAGGTACTCGACGCCCTGCTGAGAGCCGAACCGGGACCAGACCCAGGCGCCGAAGGCCAGCGGCAGGGCGATGTAGAACGCCGACCAGCCCAGCGCCTCCCTGATCGACACCTCGTGCGGCTTGCGGGTCACCAGGAAGTCGAGCACCAGCAGGGCGAGCACGCCGGCGATGGTGACCGCCCAGAGCGTGGGGGTGCCGACCGACTGAAGGTCGGCAGCGAGATACGACGTACCGGTCATGGAGCCTCCTCGAACACCGTGCCATGTTCGAGGTCTCCTTCACCCACGGTTTGGCGTGGGCAACCACCCGAGGCGCGCCCGGGGCGCGCCGTACTGACCGGAATGGTTCGTGGGAAGTACTCCCCTCGTGCGCCCAGGTTAGGTCAGGCTCACCCCCGCCGCCAAGTCCGACGTGACCGCCCCTGGTCACGAAGTTGCCCTGGTCAACCGCTGTGTACGGTGATCTTGCAAGAGGCGGGGAGGGACGGGGTGGTCGCCGCGGGCCTATCGTGACCGGGTGACCGAAGACGCCCCGACCGACCCGGCCGGCCCGCCCGACCCCACGGTCCCCGACGTCCCCGACGTCCCCGCCGTCCCGGCCGGGCCGCTCGCCGGGGTCCGGGTGGTGGAGCTGGCCGGCATCGGCCCGGCCCCGTTCGCCGCGATGATGCTGGCCGACCTCGGCGCCGACGTGATCCGGGTGGATCGCACCACCCCGGCCGACTTCGGCAGCCCCCCGGGTGACCTGCTGAACCGCAACCGACGCTCGGTGGCGGTCGACCTGAAGTCGGGCGCCGGGCGGGACGTGGTGCTGGCCCTGGTCCGCGACGCCGACGCGCTGGTCGAGGGGTACCGGCCGGGGGTCACCGAACGGCTCGGCCTCGGCCCGGACGACTGCCACGCGGTCAACCCCCGCCTGGTGTACGGCCGGATGACCGGCTGGGGTCAGGACGGCCCGCTCGCCCGGACCGCCGGCCACGACATCGACTACCTGGCGCTGACCGGCGCGCTGCACGGCATCGGCCGGCCGGGCGAGCGCCCGGTGCCCCCGATGAACCTGCTCGGTGACTTCGGTGGTGGCGGCATGATGCTGGCGCTGGGCGTCGTCGCCGCCCTCTACGCGGTGCGCGCCGGCGCCCCCGGCCAGGTGGTCGACGCGGCCATCGTGGACGGTGTGTCGGTGCTCAGCACCCAGATCCACGCGCTGCGCCGGCTCGGCAGGTGGCAGGACCCGCGCGGGGTGAACCTGCTCGACGGCGGGGCGCCGTTCTACGACACGTACGAGTGCGCGGACGGTCGGCACCTGGCCGTCGGTGCCCTGGAGCCGCGCTTCTACGCCGAACTCGTCCGGCTCACCGGCTTTCCGCTGGCCGGCGACGAGGCCCCCGACCGCGCCGACCCGGCGAACTGGCCGGTGCTGCGGCGCGCCTGGGCCCGGCTGTTCCGCACCCGCACCCGGGACGAGTGGACCGCGCTGCTGGCCGGCTCGGACGCCTGCGTGGCGCCGGTGCTGGACTGGCGGGAGGCGCCGGAGCATCCGCACCTGGTGGCCCGGGGCACCTTCGTCGCGCCCGACGGGGTGACCCAGCCGGCACCCGCGCCCCGGTTCTCGGCGACCCCCACCGCGATCCGCCGGCCACCACCCACCCCCGGTGAGCACACCGACGAGGTGCTGGCCGAGGCGGGCCTGGCCACCGAGCGGATCGCGGCGCTGCGCGCCGCCGGCACGATCGGCTGACCGGGCCCCGCGTGGGCGGTCAGCAGCGCCGCAGGGCGGCCGTGCCGGGAATCAGCGCCGGCTCCACCACGTCCCGGTAGTCCCGGGGCAGCTGGATCACCACGTCGTCGAACTCGCCGCCGCGCAGCGCCTCGCGCAGGGTCACGAAGACCGCCCGGACGCCCTCGCGGGCCGACGCCTCGTCCAGGCCCGCCCGCTGGCCGACCCGGGCCACGAACTCGGCGGCCCCGAACCGCTCGGCCGCCTCGGTGCTCGGGCTGGGCTTGAGCACCAGCCGCAACGGCGCCGGCAGCTGGACGGCCAGGTCCAGCACCTCGCCCCCGGTCAGCCGCTCGCCCAGGGTCTCCAGGGTCGCCCGGGTCAGCTCCACGGCCCGGTTCGGCCCGGTGCGAGCCCGCCGGGCGACCTGGTCGAGGAAGGTGTCGTAGTCCATCGCGGTGCTCCCTCCGGGTCGGACGGCTCGGTTACCCGCCGGCCGGGCGTGGAAACGGCGCCGATTTTCCCGCCGACCGGGCGTGCCGGGCGCGACGACGGGTAACCGCGCCCGGTCGTGACCGGATCGAGGCGGCGAGGGAGCCCACGCCATGGCGAGTTACACCGACGTCCTGCGGTACCTGTCCAGCCTGGACTTCCCGGCGGGCAAGGACGACGTGGTGCGCGAGGCGGAACGGGAGGGCGCCCCGCCGGACGTGCTGAAGGCGTTGCGGGCCCTTCCGCCGGTCGACTACGCCAACGGCAACCAGGTGGCCCGCTCGGCCGGCATCGACGCCGCGCCCGAGCTGAGCCCGGCCCACCGGGCCGCCCAGGCCCGGGACCGGCACCCGCGGGTCTCGCAGCACCTGCGCGGCATCTGACCCGCGGGGTGCGGCGGGTGGCCGGGCACACTCCGGCCGCCGGGCAGTTGGCCGTGCTGGGCGCGGCCGGCGCGCTGGGCGGCGGCCTGGTCGGCTGGCTGGTCTCCCCCGGTCTGGGCCCGCTGGGCGGCTGGGACGTGGCGGCGGCCGTCTGGCTGGCGATGGTCTGGCGCACGCTCTGGCCGGCGGACGCCGACCGGACCGCGCGGCTGGCCAAGCACGAGGACCCGAACCGGGCCGTCCGGGACGTCCTGCTGCTCGCCGCCTGCCTGGCCAGCCTGCTGGCCGTCGCGGTGGTGCTGATCACCGCGCACGACCGGAAGCCGGGGTCGGCGGCGGACCTGTACGCCGCCTTCGGCGCGCTGAGCGTCCTGCTGTCCTGGTCGGTGGTGCACACCGTCTTCACCACCCGGTACGCCCGGCTCTACTACGGCGACGGTGGCGGGGTGGACTTCCACCAGGAGGCCCGGCCCTGCTACGCGGACTTCGCCTACCTGGCGTTCACGGTCGGCGCCACCTTCCAGGTCTCCGACACCGACCTGACCAGCGCCCCGATCCGCCGGGCGGTGCTGCGGCACGCGCTGCTGTCGTACCTGTTCGGGGCGATCATCATCGCGGCGACGGTGAACCTGCTGGCCGGTTTGGCCCACTGACTGCCCGGTACACCCCGAAACAGGCGGGCGCCCCGGGTCACGAACCGCGACCTGGGGCGCCACGCGCACCTGACATCGGCGAACCGCCGATAGGTGGATGTTCGCCCGAACCGGGCGGGCATCGCTGCCACGATCACCATACGACAGGACATCCTCCGTACGGCTGATTTTCGCCGAACTGTGGGGCAGCGCACCCGGTCAGCCGCGGACGTCCCCGCCCCGGTCGCGGGCCTTGAGCCGGGTGGTCGGCATCTCCGGGGCGGGCAGCGGCGGCGCCGCGTCGTCGGCCACCCGGCCGAAGCGCCGGCCGGCCATCCAGTCCTCCCGGGCCGCCGCCACCTCCTCGTGCGAGCGGCCGACGAAGTTCCACCACATCACCAGCGGCTCGTCGAACGGCGCCCCGCCCAGCAGCATCAGCCGGGTGCCGGCGTCGGCGCCCACCGTCAGCCGCTGCCGGCCGCGCCCGAGGTAGAGCAGCGCGCCGGGGGCGAGCGCCACCCCGTCCGCCTCGGCCGCGCCGGACATCGCCAGCAGGGCGTACTCGAAGTCGGGCCGCAGCGACAGAGTGGCCGGCGCCGGCCCGCGGGCGGTGAGCTGCGCGCCCAGCAACGGGGTGTGCGCCACGGCCGGCGACCGCTCGCCGGCCAGCTCGCCCACGAGCAGCGTCACCTCCCAGTCGCCGTCGCGCCACTGGGGCAGGTCCGCGTGGTGGGCGAAGCCGGCCGCGCCGGCCCGCGCCGGGTCGGGCAGCGCCACCCACAGCTGTACGCCGTGCATCAGCGGCGGGTGCGTGGCGGGCGACCGTTCGGAGTGCGCGATGCCGTGCCCGGAGGTCATCACGTTCAGCTGACCGGGGCGGATCGGCTGGACGTTGCCCAGGCTGTCCCGGTGCACGATCTCGCCGTCCAGCAGCCAGGTGACCGTCTGCAGGCCGGTGTGCGGGTGCGGCGGCACCTCCATGCCGGGCCGCTCGGCCACGTCGTCCGGGCCGAAGTGGTCGACGAAGCACCACGCCCCGACCATCCGCCGCCGGCGCTGCGGCAGCAGCCGGCGCACGGTGGTGTAGCGGCCCAGCGGCACGTCGTGCCCGGGCAGCAGCACGCTGCCGGGGTCGACCGCCGCCACACCGGGTGGTCGGGTCTGCGCGGGCAACGATTCGGTACGGTCCACGGCCCGACTCTATGCCGCGCCCGGGCGGCCCCACCCGGGCCTCGGCCGTCAGTCGTCGGTGACGGTGACCGTGCGCGCCCCGGCGACCAGGTCCACGTACACCCGGTCGGCGCGGCGGTCCCAGTTCGGTGAGCTGATCAGCGCGCCGGCGGGAACCCCGTCGCGGCGGTCGCCGTAGACGCTGACCACGCCCGCGCCGATGGCGGCCCGGACCCGCACCGGCGGGCCGCCCGGGGCGTGCACGGCGAACCGGTCGGCGCCACCGCTCATCCGCACCGTCAGGGTGCCGGTCACCACCGGCAGGCGCAGGTCCACCCGGGAGGCGCCGCCGAGCAGTTCCAGCCCGGCGAGCCGGGCGCCGGTCAGGTCGAGGTGCTGCTCGGTCGCCCCGGCGAGCAGCCGCAGCCGCCAGCCGACTCGCGAGTTGAGCACCACGTCGACGACGCCCGGGCCGGTCCCGTCGCTGCCCACGACCCGCAGCCGGACCCGGTCTCCGGCCACCTCAGGCCGGGGCGCCAGTGCGGCGCCGGCGGGGCTGCTGATCCGGTACAGCTCGTCACCCAGGTCCGCCACCCGCAGCCGCAGCACGATCACCCCGTCGACCAGTTCGAAGGTGGCCCGTCGGCGGCCGCCCACCGGTGCGGTGGCGGCCCGCTCGGCGGCGTTCTCGGCGGCACCGGCCCCGGCCGGCTCCCCGCCGACCCAGACGGTCGGCGGTCCACCACGGCCGCCGGAGAAGGCCACCCCCAGCCGGTCCGGGTTGGCCAGCGTCACCACCACGGCGACGGCACCCAGGGCCAGCACCAGCACCGCGGCGGCGGCCAGCAGCCGAGCGCCGGGAAACCAGGACGCCCGCGCCGCGCGCGCGTCGTCGGTCGGCCCGACGTTCGATTGCCCGGGATCGTCCCGTCGGTCCCCATCCGACCCCACCATGGTGTGCCCCTTCCGCGGTCCCCACGCAGAGGTACGGGCCCACCGTCGGAACGGATCAGTCCGTGCTCGGCCGGGGCGGCTGCCCGGTGCTCCGCTCGGCGTCGCCCGGCCAGGTGCCGCCCCGGTAGACAGTGCCCCGGTACGCCCGAGCCGGCTCGCCGGCGGTGCCACGGTGGGCCGCGGACGACGGCTCGCCGGTCGCTCCGGACCGCCGGTCGCGCCGGATCCGCCGGACCACGAACCAGCCGGCGCCGGCCGCGCAGACGACGATCACCACCTTCTGGAACGAGCCGACGTACCCCTCGACCACGTGCCAGTTCGCGCCCAACAGGTACCCGGCCAGCACGAAGACCGTGTTCCACACCGCGCTGCCCAGCGTGGTGTAGAGCAGGAAGGTGCCGATCCGCATCCGTTCCACGCCGGCCGGGACGGAGATCAGGCTGCGGAAGACGGGGATCATCCGGCCGAAGAACACCGCCTTCACCCCGTGCCGGAGGAACCACGCCTCGGTGCGGTCCACGTCGTCCAGCTTGATCAGCGGCAGCCGGGCGGCGAGCGCGCGCATCCGGTCCCGGCCCAGGGCCGCGCCGATGCCGTAGAGCACCCAGGCGCCGAGCACGGAGCCGAGGGTGGTCCACAGGATCGCGCTCAGCAGGCTGATCCGGCCCTGCGCGGCGGCGAAGCCGGCCAGCGGCAGGATCACCTCGCTGGGGATCGGTGGAAAGAGGTTCTCCAGCGCCACGGCGAGCCCCGCGCCGGGGCCGCCGAGCCGCTCCACCAGACCGGTCACGTACCCGACCGGCCCCTCGGAGGCCGGTTCAGCGGTGGCGACGACGGAGCGGTGGCTGAGCGCCAGGGAGCCTGAAGTCATCCGACAACGGTAGATGGCAAGATCGCCATCGACCACGGTGCGGACGCCGCGGTCGGAGGTGAGTCATGGTGCGTGCGGCACTGACCGTCGCGGTGAGCCAACCGGCCTGCGTGCCGCGGGACGTGGCGGCCAACGCGGCCGCGCACGCCGCGGCGGTACGCGCCGCCGACGCCCGGGTGGTGCTCTTCCCCGAGCTGTCGCTGACCGGGTACGACCTCGACCTGCCGACCCTCGACCCGACCGACGAGCGGCTGGCCCCACTGGTACGCGCGTGCGCGGAGACTGGCACGGTAGCGCTGGCGGGCGCCCCGGTGGCCGGAAACGGTCGGACCGCGTACCTCGGGATGCTGGCGGTCGACACCGACGGCGCGCGGGTGGCGTACCGGAAGATCTTCCTCGGCGGGACGGAGGACCGGCGGTTCGTCGCCGGGGACGAGCCGGCGGTGCTCGAGGTCGACGGCTGGCGGCTGGGCCTGGCGATCTGCAAGGACACCGGCGTGCCGGAGCACGCCGCCCGGACGGCGGCGCTCGGCGTGGACGCGTACCTGGCCGGGGTGCTGGAAGCCCCGGCCGACGCGGCGGTGCCCGAGGAGCGGGCCCGGCGGGTCGCCGCCGACCACCGGGTCTGGGTCGCGGTGGCCAGCTTCGCCGGGCCCTCCGGCGTCGCCTACCCGGCCACGGCCGGCGGATCCGGGATCTGGCGGCCGGACGGCCGCGTGGCGGCCCGGGCCGGCGCGGGAGTAGGCGACCTGGCCCGCGCCACGCTCACCTGATCCCACGCCCCTCGGCGGGGCCTCGCGGGATGGCCGGCGGCACTACGGTGGGTGCGGTGACGGGACTGCCACTGCTCGGCGCGGGGCGGGAGGCGGACGTGTACGCCCTGGACGCGCACCGGGCGCTGCGCCGCTACCGGGCCGGCGGCGACGTACGGCCGGAGGCCGAGGTGATGGCGTACCTGCGGGAGCGGGGGTATCCGGTGCCCGAGGTGTTCCGGGCGGAGGGCCCCGAGCTGGAGCTGGCCCGCCTGAACGGCCCGACGCTGACCAGGGCGTTCATGAACGGCGCCGGCGACGCACGGTGGGTCGCCGGCCTGCTGGCCGAGCTGCACCGCCGGCTGCACGCCCTGCCGGCCCGGCATTCCACCGACCCGGCCGACCGGGTGCTGCACCTCGACCTGCACCCAGAGAACGTCGTGCTGACCGCCGACGGCCCGGTGGTCATCGACTGGCGCAACGCCACCGACGGGCCGCCGGCGCTGGACCGGGCGGTCAGCACGGTGATCATCGCGGAGTCGGCGGTGGACCCGACGTCGCCGCTGGCCGGCCCGGCCCGGGCGGTGCTGCCGGCGTACCTGGCCGAGAGCGGGCCCCCGGCGATGCTCGACGAGGCCGCCGCGCGGCGTGGGCGCGGCGGCACGGTGGACGTGGAGACGCTGCGCCGGGCGGTGGCGTTGATCCGTACGGTGGCCGACCGGCCCTGAGCCGGGTCAGTCGCCGTTGCGCGAGCGGGGCCACCCGGCCAGCAGGTCGGCCAGGTCGTCGGCGACGCTCCGGTCGATCTTCTCGTCCTCGGCCCCGCTCTCGATCGTCCGGTTCAGCTCCCGGAGGCGCTTGACCCGGTCCTTCGGCTCGCCGTCGACCAGGTCGGTCACGCCGCGCCGCAGCTGCTCGGCGGTCCTGCGGTCGATGTCCTCGCCGGCCCGCGCCTCGGCGAGCACGGCGGTGAAGGTGTCGGCGAGCTCCTCGGCCGTGCGGGGCGCCGGCCGCTGCGCCCGGGACGGCGCGGTGGTGGTCGTCGAGGTGGACGGCCGTGGCCGGTCCGGCGCCCGGGTGGGGCTGGGCTTCTCGACCGGCGCGGCGGTGAGCGGTGCAGCCGGGGTCTGCACGGCGGCGGGATCGTCGTCCAGGGCGAGTACGCCGACCAGGGCGACGATCAGCGTGAGCCCCGCCGCGACCAGCACCCCGACGGCCCGGTTCGACCGGTCCGGCCGGCTGGGGCCGGGGCGCACTCCGGTCGGGTCGATCCCGGCGGGCAACGCCCCGCCCTCCGGCGGCCCGGACGCCGACCGGTCGACCAGGGTGGGCGGGTGCGCCACCGTCAGCGCGTTCACGGGCGGGCGGGTCATCGACGGCGGCGCGGCGGTCGGCGCCGCGGCGGCGAGGGCGGCCCGGAGGCGGTCGGCGAGTTGCTCGGCGGTGGGCCGGCGGGCCGGATCGGAGGCCAGGCAGGCCATGGTCAGCTCGGCGAGGTCGGTGGGCAGGCCGGGCACCCGCAGCGGCGGCACCGGGGTCCGCCGGCCGTGCACCTCGAGCGCGTCCTCCCAGGTCTGCACCGGCAGCGGCGCCCGGCCGCTGAGCGCGCGGTAGAGCAGCGTGCCGAGGGCGTACACGTCGCTGGCCGGGTCCGGCGGGCCCGGCGTCATCCGCTCCGGCGCGAAGTAGGCGGGCGTGCCCATCATCAGCTCACCGGGCTGGCCGGCGCCCCGGTTCGGGCCGGCCAGGGCGGCGATGCCGAAGTCGAGGACCTTGGCGCCGGCCTCGGTCAGCATCACGTTGGCCGGTTTGACGTCCCGGTGCACCACGCCGATCCGGTGCGCGGCGGCCAGCGCCGCCGCGACCTCCGCGGTCGTGCGCACCGCCGCCGCCCAGGCCAGCGGCCCACCGGTCAACCGGTCGGCCAGGCTGCGCCCCTCCACCAGCTCCATCACCAGGTACGGCACGACGGCGCCGCCGGGCAGCGGCGCCTCGCCGTAGTCGTACACCCGGGTGATGTGCGGGTGGGTGAGCCGGGCGGCGGCGCGCGCCTCGCGCTGGATGGCGGCGCGCAGCTCCGGGTCCGTCGCGAGCTGCGCCGCGAGTGCCTTCACCGCGACCGGACGGTGCAGGACCCGGTCGTCGGCGCGCCACACCTCGGACATCCCGCCGAGGCCGATGCGCTCGCGCAGGACGTACCGATCGTGCAGCCGCAGGGTGGGCGTGAACGACGACATGGGGATCTAGTCTGCCAAGCCGGGGTCGCCGGGCACCAACCCTGCGGCCCGAATCGTGCCGGCGTGTCGCCGATTGCCCCGGTTTTACGGCCGTCTCCGGGCACCCGATCGGCCCGGTCAGGTGCGGTGGGGCCCGGCGGGCGCCGGGGCGGGCTCCATCGCGTCGGCGGGCCGCAGACTGCAACCGGCCATCGGTGACGGTCAACCGGATCCGGACACCGGGCGCGAAAAGGCGGCGCCGGCCGGAGCCGACGCCGCCTGTCAGTCGAGTGTGGTCAGGGCTTGCGGGCCACCCCGCCGTACATGCTCACCTCGGCCACGGTGGGGCGTGGCTGCGGCTCGTCACCGGCCCGCCACTCGGCCACCGAGGTCAGGCCCGGCTCGACTGGTTCGAGGCCGGTGAAGAACCGGGCGAAATCGGCCATGCCGCGCAGGTAGATCATGCCGTGCGGGCTGTTGCCCAGCGCGGCGGCCTTGGCCTGTTCGGCGACCTCCGGTGGCAGGTACTCGTAGGTAGCGTGGGTGGCCACCAGGTAACTGCCCGAGGGCAACGCGTCGAGCAGCCGGGCCACCGTCGTGTACGGGTCCTCCCCGTCGGCCACGAAGTGCAGGACGGCCACCAGCATCAGCGCGACCGGGCGGGACCTGTCGATGGTGCGCGCCAGGTCGGGGTGGGCGAGGATCCGCTCCGGCTCGCGCAGATCCGCGTCGATGTAGGCGGTGGCGCCCTCGGCCGAGCTGGTCAGCAGCGCCCGGGCGTGGGCCAGCACGATCGGGTCGTTGTCGACGTAGACCACCCGCGCCTCCGGGGCCACCCGCTGGGCCACCTCGTGCGTGTTGTCCGCCGTCGGGATGCCGGTGCCGATGTCCAGGAACTGCCGGATGCCCGCCTCGCGCACCAGGTGGTCGACAGCGCGGCGTAGGAACCGGCGGTTCTCCAGGGCGCTGGTGCGGATGGTCGGGAAGGCCGCCGCCATCGCGTCGCCGGACTCGCGGTCGGCCTGGAAGTTGTCCTTGCCGCCCAGCCAGTAGTTGTACCGGCGGGCGGGGTGGACGACGGAGGTGTCGATCCGGTCGCTCGGACGGACGGGGCCGGTCGCGGCGCCCTGGGCATCGGTGGTCACAACCGCCTCCATGACTCTGCGTCACCGGCCGCGCGGATCGGCTCCGTCCACTGTCACCGGTGGTGGTGACCATGGTAGAGCCGCGCCCGTGGTCGCCGTCACCCCGGGTAGAGCTCGTCGCGCAGCCGGGTGAGGATCTCCGGCGTGCGCTCCGGCGGCGCGGCCTCCACGCAGAGCCGCTCCATCGCCACCGCGTAGTAGTCGAGGTCCTCGCGCTTGTCGAGGTAGATCGCGCTGGTGAGCTGCTCGATGTAGACGATGTCGGGCAGGTCGTCGTCGCCGAACCGCAGGATCGTGAAGGCACCCCCCGCGGCGGCGTGGCCACCGGCGTCAAACGGGATGATCTGCAACCGTACGTGCGGGGCCCGGGTGGCCTCGATCAGCGCGGTCAGCTGGGCGCGCATCACCGCGGGGCCGCCGATCGGCCGGCGCAGTGCGGCCTCGTCCACCACCGCCCACAGCTGTGGCGGGTCGGCGCGGCCCAACAGCTGCTGGCGCTGCATCCGCAGCTCGACCCGCCGGTCGAGCTCGGCGGTGGACGCCCGCCCGTGCCCGAGCAGCACCACGGCGCGGGCGTACTCGGCGGTCTGCAGCAGGCCCGGCACGAACTGCAGCTCGTACGTGCGGATCATCGCCGCGGCCGCCTCCAGCCCGAGGTACGACTGGAACCAGCTGGGCAGCACGTCGCCGTAGCGGTGCCACCAGCCAGGGCTGTTCGCGTCCCGGGCGAGCTTGAGCAGCGCCTCCCGCTCCTGCTCGGCCGTGACGCCGTAGAGGGTGAGCAGGTCGGCGACGTCCCGCTCCTTGAACCCGACCCGGCCGAGCTCCATCCGGCTGATCTTCGACTCGGAGGACCGGATCTCCCAGCCGGCGCCCTCACGGGTGACGCCGCTCGCCTCCCGCAGCCGACGCAACTGCGCGCCGAGCAGCATGCGCAGCACGGTCGGACCGGTGGCCGGTGCACCGTCGGCGGTAACCATCGTCACGTGCCGCCCTCCCGGTGAGCGCCCATGTCGGCTGCGGGCGCCCTGCCCGGCCGACGTGTAAGCATGCCATGGACCGACGGTGAGGAGAACTCCTCCGGACGGACGATCAGTCCCGTCGACGGGATTGGGATCAGTTGATCAGATGATCGAAGTCACCGTCCCGGGCGCCGAGCACGAACGCCGCGATCTCGTCCACCGTGTAGATCAGGGCCGGACCCTCGGGGTGCCGCGAGTTGCGCACCGCGATGCCGGCACCGCCGGGCAGCTCGGCGAGCTCGACGCAGTTCCCGCTGGGGTTGCTGCGTCGGCTCTTCAGCCACCGCACCGGGGGTAGTTGGGCGGTCGACACGCCGTTCTGAGGCTGCTGCATGGGGCGTCTTTCTGTGAGGAGCGTCCGCCGTCGCGAATGGACGGTGCCGCCGCGGGAGGAGTTGCGCGACGAGCGGACACGGATCGTGCTGCACGTGCATCTGCTATTGCATCTGCATCGGACAGCGAGCATGATAACGCACGTGCGCGGTACCCATCCGTTCACTCTTGGTTACCCCAACCCGGGCAGCCACCTGGGAAAACGACGGGCCCGGGCGGTGCGTCGGCAGCCGCCGACCCCTCCCGCGCGACGACGCCGCGAGGGAGGGTTCGTGCCGGATCCGATGACCGTTGCTTCCGGCATCTCGGCGGCGGGGGCGCTGGTGTCCGTCTGGCAGCTGCGCCGCCGCGCGGTACGCGCCGAGGCGGAGATCGCCCACCTGCAGGCCGAGCTCGCCGCGGAACGGCACGCCGCCAGCCACGACCCGCTCACCGGGCTGCCCAACCGGCGCGCCTTCTACCGGCTGGCCGCCGCCCTGCTCACCGAGCCCGGCGCGCAGCCGCTGATCGCCGTGGTGCTGGACCTCAACGACTTCAAGCAGGTCAACGACCAGTACGGGCACGCCGCGGGTGACCAGGTGCTGATCAGCGTCGCCCAGCGGCTGGCCGCGTTCGCCGGCGACAACCTGGTGGCCCGGCTCGGCGGCGACGAGTTCGCCGGGCTGCTCACCAGCCCGTCGGTGGACCGCCGCTGGATCGACCACGCCACCCGGCGGCTGCGCGAGGCGCTCGCCGCGCCAATTCCGCTCGGCGGCCGGACCGTCCGGGTCACCGCGTCGGTCGGCCTGGCACCGGTGACCGGGCCGACCCAGCTCGCCGACGCGCTCTGCCGGGCCGACGCGGCGATGTACCGGGCCAAGGGCGTCGCCGGGCGTCGCGCGCCCCGGCAACTGCTGGACGGCGCCCACCTGGCCTAGTCGGTCGGCGACGCCCTACGTCGGCCGGCGGCGGGTCGCCGGCTCAGCGCCAGCCGTATCCGGCGCGCAGCGCCTGACCGACGCGGTCGAAGCGAGCCCGGTCCAGCACCGCGCCCTCGCGGCGGATGCTGTCCTCCCGCATGGTCAGCACCCGGTCAAGCCGGACCCAGCTGGGCCGGTTGTCCCGGTCCCACTCGCCAGGGCCCAGGGACAGCCAGTGCCGCTGGCCGTCCCGGTCGCTCTGGCTGGAGAGCATCAGGCCGAACAGCGTCCGGCTCTGCCGGCCCACCACCAGCACCGGGCGGTCCTTGCCCTGCCGGGGGTCGTCCTCGTACGGCACCCAGGTCCAGACGATCTCGCCCGGATCGGCCTGCCCGTCCAGCTCCGGGGCGTACGCCAGCTCACGGCGCTGCAGCGCGCTGACCTGACGCCGCCGCGCCACCTGGGCCGGGATCGGCCCGGCGGTGCCGGCCGGCGTGCCGGCGCTCCCGGTCACCCGGCCGAGCCGGGCTGCCACGTTCCTCAACAGACCTGCCACGGCCGGCAGCCTAGCCGCCGCGCCGGCACCCCGCCCGACCGGAGGTCCGCGTCCGGCCGGGGTCCGCCGGAGCGGTCAGCCCGGCCGGCGGGCCAGCACCAGGGTGGTACGCAGATCCAGGGTGACCGTGCCGCCGAAGCCGTCCACGGTGGCCCCGATCGCCTCCTGCACCCGCTCCCGCAGCTCCCCTGGGCGGCGCAGCTGCGGGGAGAACGTGGCCATCAGCCGCTGGTACGCCGCGGTGGACAGCGGCACCGCCCGCCGGAAGGCGAGCGACCGGACGTCGGCGAAGAGCCCGCTGCCGCGCACGTCCACGTGGAACCAGTCCTCCGGGGCGTCGACGTGCCGCGCCGGGTCGACCGACTCGATGGCGGCGCGGATGGCCGCCGACTGGGCCGGGTCGACGTAGTCGTACCGGTGGGCGAAGACGGCCAGGGTGCCACCGGGCGCCAACGCGTCGTGGGCGAGGCGGTTGCGGCCGGCCGGGTCGAGCCAGTGCCAGGCCATCGCGCAGGCCAGCACCGGCACCCCGGCGGCCGGCGGCGCCCACCGCTCGAACGGGGAGACCACCACGTCGATCTGCGGGAACCGGGCGGCCAGCACCTCGGCCATCCGCGCGTCCGGCTCGACGCAGGTCGTCCGGGCGGCCAACCCGACCAGCAGCTCGGTGGCCAGGCCGGTGCCCGCGCCCACCTCGACCAGCAGCTCCGGTCGGCGCCCGTGATAGGTGAGGATGGCCTGGGCGAGGTCGGCGGGATAGCCGGGACGGGCCGTGGAGTAGCTGTCCGCCACCTCTCCGAAGACGTCCGCCATGCCCCCATCCTGGCATCGACCCGGGTGCGACGGGGGCCGGAGGGAGACCGGATGACCGAGCTGCCGCACGACTTCCCCGTGGTCGAGCGCACCGCCGTGCGGCTGGTGGTGTGCGACCGGGACGGCCGGATCCTGCTGTTCCACACCCGCGACCCCACGCGCCCCTGGCAGGGCACCTGGTGGGAGCTGCCCGGCGGCGGCGTGGACCCGGGTGAGACGTACGCCGAGACGGCGATGCGGGAGCTGCGCGAGGAGACCGGCATCGTGGTCGGCGCCGACCGGCTGGGCCCGCCGTCCTGGCGCCGACGGGCCAGCTTCGTCTACCGCGACCGGCGGCACGTCCAGGACGAGGTGGTCATGACGGTACGGCTCGACGGGCCGGGCCCGGACGTGGACGGCGCCGAGCGGCTGGACTACGAGGCCGAGGACTACTTCGGGTTCCGCTGGTGGACCCCGCGGGAGGTGGTGGGCAGCGACCAGTTGTTCTACCCGGGCCGGCTGCCCGGCCTGCTCACCCCGTTCCTGGCCGGCGAGGAGATCGACGAGCCGTTCGAACTGTGGTCCTGACATGCCGACCCGGCCCGGGGTGGGCACAGTTGGTGGCATGACGACGAACCCGTACGCCCCGCTGGCCCGCTACGCCGCCCGGCTGCACGCCGAGATCGGCGCCCGCCACCACGTCGCCTCGCCGCTGGGCGCCTGGCTGCTGCTGGCGCTGACCGCGCCGGCGGCCACCGGCCCGGCCCGCGCGGAGCTGGAGGACGCGCTCGGCACCGACGCCGACACCGCCGCCGCGACGGCCGCCGCGCTGCTGGACCGGCCGCATCCGCTGGTGCCGTCGGCCAGCGCGATCTGGCACCGACCGGGGTACGACGCCGCTCCGCTCGCCGACTGGCGGGCGACACTGCCCCGGGCCACCGAGACCGGGCCGCTGCCCGGGCAGGCAGAGCTGGACGCCTGGGCGCGGGAGCACACCCTCGGGCTGATCGACCGGTTCCCGCTGACCGTCTCGCCGCAGGTGGTGCTGGCGCTGGCCGGCGCGCTGGCCACCCGGGTCTCCTGGGCCGACCCGTTCGACCTCGCCCCGGCCACCGCGCTCGGCGCGGACAGCGCCTGGGCCGGCCGGTTGGAGCGGGTGCTGCGCACCCCGGAACGCGGGCACCGGGCGTGGATCGCGACCAGCGCGGCGGCCGGTGACGTGGCGGTGCACCAGGCGGCGGCGACGGAGCACGACGGGGCCGGGCTGACCGTGGTGTCGGTGGCCGGGTCGGGGACGCCGGCACAGGTGCTCGACGCCGCCTACGAGGTGGCCGCCGGGCTCGCCGACGACGGCGCGGAGCCGGCCGGCCGGCGGTCCCTGTTCGACCTGCCGCTGGGCGACGCCCCGCTCTGGACGGTACGGGAGGAGCGGGCACCCACCCGCGCGCCGGGTGGCCGGGAGGAGCGGCACCACGCGGTGCTGCCCTGCTGGTCGGCGCGGGACGAGCACGACCTGACCGCCCCCGCGCTCGGCTTCCCGGCGGTGTCCCGGGCGCTGGCCGGGCTGCTCGGCGAGCCGGAGCTGGGCGTCGAGGCGCGGCAGGCGACGATGGCCCGCTACGGCCGGTACGGCTTCGAGGCGGCCGCGGTGACGGCCGCGTTCGCCCTGGCCAGCATGCCCCCGGAGGGGGTCATCCGGACGGCACGGCTGCGCTTCGGCCAGCCGTACGCGGTGGTCGCGGTGACCACCGACCGGCGCGAGGGTGGCGTCGGCCCCTGGCACGGGGTGCCGGTGTTCTCCGGTTGGGTGGCCGAGCCGCAGGAGCCGGCGGAGAGCGACCTGGCCGATCCGCCCACGGCGTTCTGACCTACCGCGCTCCCCCGGACGGTCGGGGTGGGCCCGGGTCGACGGCGCCACCGGGGCGGGCCGGCAGCTGGGCCACCAGGTCGTGGAACTCGCCGACGGTGACCGCCTCACGCAACGTGGCGAAGACGGCGCGCACCCCGGCCTGCGCGGTGGCCGGCTCCACCCCGGCCCGGTCGGCCACCCGACGCAGGAACTCCACCGGCCCGAAGGCCGCCGCGCCGCCGCCCGGGTGCGGGCCGGTCAGCCGCGGTTGCGGGGCGTCGGTCGGCGGCGGGGCGGCGAGGTAGCCGCTCAGCTCGTCCGGCAGCTGGGCGGACAGGTCGCCGGCCTCGCCGGCGCTGACCCGTTCGGCGACCGTCACCAGGGTGGCGCGGGCGATCGCCGCGGCCGTCTCCGGCGGCAGCTCGGCCCGCCGCGCCACCGCCGCGACGAAGAGAGGAAACCGCACCTCAGCCCTCCTCCCCTCAGCCGGCGCACGCGGGGCCGGGCGCCGGCCGCGCGCTTACCCGGGCCGGCCGGGCGCAAACGAGGGACCAACGACCCGGGCGGCACGTGCGCGCGGCCCTGCCCGGCCGCCCCGCCCGCTCGTAGCGTCGCAGCACGGCCGACCGGCGGGTCAAGCGGGTTGCCGGCGGCCCGTCACCGGGCCGCGCGTTCCCGTCGGTTGGCGCGGATGAGGCCCCAGGTGGCCAGCGGCACCCCGATCAGCGCGGCGATGGTGGCGCCGAGAACCACGTACGCCGTCTGGCGGTTCTCCGGGGCGCGCACGTCCCGGACGTCGTCGGTGGGCCGGCGTGGGTCGTAGACGATGGTCACCGCGTCGCCGACGACGGGGCGCGGCCCGGGGGCCGCGTCGCCCTGACCGATCCTGGCCTGCACCCGGCGCCCGTCGCCGGTGGTGAACTCGACCTTCGCCCGGCCGCGGTTCACCTGCACCACCCGCGCCGGGGCCTCGCGGCCGCGGTCGCGCAGCGCGTTGTCGTTGCTCCACGTCTGCCAGGTGGCGATCGCGAATCCGACGATGACGACCACGCCCATCGCCGCGTAGAGAGGGGCGGGCGGACGCCGCCGAGGGGAAATGCCCACGCAGTCCCTTTCCCCGTCGGCGCCGGCCGGGAAACCGCGAACGGACGGCGCGCCCGCCGGGGCGCCTCAGCCCTCGGCGAGGACGTCCAGCAGCAGCGCGGCGGTCCAGCTGAACGCCGGTGAGCCGAGCCCGGCGCCGGTGTCCGGGTGGAAGTACTCGTGGCAGCCGGCGCCGGCGACCAGCTCCAGCATGGACTCCCGCAGCCCGGCGGCCAGGTCGGGGCGGCCGTGCCCGCGCAGCCCCCGCCAGAGCAGCCAGCCGGTGTTCAACCAGCTCGGCCCCCGCCAGTAGCGCAGCGGCTCGAAGTCCGGCGCGGTCCGGTCGTGACTGGGCAGCGGCCGGGTCATCCGCTCGGCCAGGCCGAACCGCGCCGAGCGGGCCTCGGTCAGCACCGCATCGACCTGCCGGGCCGGCAGGTCGGGCAGGATCAGCGGCATCAGCCCGAGCACCGTGCGGGCCGGGATCAGCCGGCCGGTGCGCAGGTCACGCGGGTGGAAGGTGCCGGTGACCGGGTCGTACAACCGGTCGACCACCGCCCGGGTGATCGCCGCCGCGCGGGCCTGGTGCGGCCCCGGGTCGGCGCCGACCACGCCGGCGATCCGGGCCAGCGCGTGCTCGGCCGCCCCCAGCGCCGCGTTGAGCAGCGGGCACTCCACCAGGAAGGGCTGCCGCCCGGCCAGCCCGTCGTCGGCGTAGCCGTGCCGCCGGTAGGCGGCCACCAGCGCGACGTAGCGCGCGTAGTCCAGGTCCGTGGGGCGCTGCGCGGCCGCCGCGTGCGCGGTGTCATGCCGGCGGTACGCCTTCATCACGCTCGCGTCGGCCGGCACCGCCGCCATCGGTACGTCCCAGGCGGGGCTGTTGTCCAGCCCGGACTCCCACGGGTGCACGATCGCGGCCAGCCCGGCCCCGCCCACGTCCCGCGGCCCGGTCAGGTAGCGCTGCCAGGCGACCAGCCGGGGGTAGAGCCAGCGCAGCTCCCGCACCGACGCCTCGGACGGCGCCCGGCGGTGCACCAGCCAGGCGGCCGTCGCGTGTACCGGCGGCTGGATCAGGCCGGAGGTGGCGGCCGCCGGGGCGCCGTCGGCGGCGGCGGAGTCCCAGAACTCCGGCCCGGGAAAGTACGAACCGACGCGCAGCGCCGGGTTGAACACGATGTGCGGCACCCGCCCGTCGGCCCACTGCGCGGCGAAGAGGCTGCGCAGCTCCCGCCAGGCGCGGTCGGGGCGGACGTGGGCCAGCCCGATCGCGATGAACGCCGAGTCCCAGCTCCACTGGTGCGGGTAGAGGGTGCGCGACGGCACGGTGTGGTCGTGCTCCCAGTTGGCGTCCAGGGTGGCCAGCGCCGACCGGCGCAGCTCGGCGACCCGTTCGCCGGGGTCGGGTCGGGGCGTGCCGCCGGGTAGGGGCGCGACGCCGAGGCCGCCGGTCGGCGCCCCGGTCGGGCCGCCGGTCCCGGCGCTCACGCCGCCGCCTGCCGGGGCTGGGCGTGCCGCAGCACCACGGCCGCCTGCTGCAGCGCGCGCACCGGGTCGCCGCGCAGTCGGCACTCCAGCGCCAGCCAGCCGCGGTAGCCGATCTCCAGCAGGGTGCGCAGGGTGCCCGGCCAGTCCAGGTGCCCGGCGCCCGGCTGGTACCGGTTGGAGTCGCTGACCTGCACGTGCCCGAGGTACGGCGCGGCGGCCCGCAGCGCGGCCGGCACGTCGTCCTCCTCGATGTTCATGTGGTACGTGTCGGCGACCACCCGCACCGAGGGCAGCCCGACCGCGGCGCACAGCGCCACCGCCTCGTCCAGCCGGTTGACCATGTGGTCCTCGTACCGGTTGAGCGGCTCCAGGAAGAGGGTGACCCCCTCGGCGCGGGCGTGCTCGCCCAGCGCGCCGAGCGCGTCGACGAGCACCTGCCGGTCGGCGGCCGGCGGGCGGGGCGGTTCGAACGGCGGCAGCCGGCGGGAGAACATCCCCCAGGCGGCGGGGGTCATCGCGCCGATCCCGCCCAGCTGGGCGATCACCGACAGCTGGGAACGCAGGTTGGCGACCGCGTCCCGGGAGCGGGCCGGGTCGAAATCGCCGATGAAGTGGTCCATGTCGACGCAGACGGTCGGCATCACCACCCCGTCGGCGCGGGCCCGGCGCAGCTCCGGCAGCCGGCGGGCGAACGCGAGGTCGCCACGGCCGCGCAGCTCGATGCCGTCGTAGCCGAGGGCGGTGGCGAGGGCGAATTTCTGGGACAGGTCGGTGCCCGGGAGCAGCTGCTCCTGGCAGGCGAGCGGAATCGACATCAGAACCTCAGCACGACTTGTAGGACGTCATCGGCACCCCGGTCGAGCAACGCCAGCGCGTCGGCCACCGCGCGGGCGTCCACGACGTGGCTCACCAGCGGCAGCGGATCGACGCTGCCCTCGGCCACCAGGTCCATGAAGGTGTGGGCGATGCGGGCACCGGTCCACCGGCCGGCCAGGCCGGGCACCGGGGCGGGCCCGGAGACCTGGGCCGCCACCAGCTGGATCCGGTTGTGGTGGAACTCCTCGCCCAGGCCGAGGCCGTCGGCCTGGCCCTGGTAGAAGCCGGCGGCCACGACGCGGCCGGACTGGGTGGTGGCGCGGATCGCCTCGTGCAGCGCCGGGTACGCCCCGGACAGCTCCAGGCAGACGTCGGCCCCGCGCCCGCCGGTGGCGCCGTGCAGCACGGTGGCGGCGGACTCGGCGGCGGCGTCGACGGTGATCCGGGCGCCGAGGCGGGCGGCCGTGGTGAGCCGGGTGGAGACCCGGTCCACGGCGACCACCCGGGCGCCGGACAGCACCGCGAGCCGGGTGGCGAGCAGCCCGATGACGCCCTGCCCGAAGACCCCGACCCAGTCGCCGAGGTGCAGGTCGGCGGCGAGCACGGCGGTGAGCGCGATGGCGCCGGGCCGGGCGAACACCGCGGCCAGTGGGTCGAGCCCGGGGGCGAGCGGGGTGACCGCGTCGGCCGGCAGCACGGCCTCGGCGCGGTGCCCCCAGATGCCCCAGACGAGCTGGCCGGGGCGCCTGCCGACGACGTCCGGGGCCACCTCGACCAGCTCGCCGACCTCCTCGTAGCCGAACCCGACCAGCGGGTACGGCACCGGGGTGTGGCGGGGGACGAACATCCGACTGACGTCGTCCCAGTCCTTGCTGAGCCGGGGGTTGCTGCCCCGGAAGAGGGTCAGCTCGGTGCCGGCGGAGATGCCGGAGAAACAGGTGCGCACCCGCACCTGCCCCGGGCCGAGTGGATCGGAGGGGCAGGGCTCGAGGCTCACGCGCCGCGGCCCGGCCAGCGAGACAACGAAGTTGTCCATAGTGTCGCTCCCGGAAAGTACCGGGCTCAATCTTAACAAAAAATTGCCATATGTCTTGTAATTGATCAATCAGGCACGTTGAATCCGTCATGTACCCTTCGAGAGGAGTGCCACCGATGTCTTCCCCTCCGGTGCGGATGCTGGCCGCCACCCTGATCATGGCAGTAACCGGGGTCAGCCTGCTGGCCTGCAGCGACGACAAGCAGAAGAGCGACAGCAACGAGATAACCGTGTGGAGCCTGGAGGACGTCGCCGACCGGGTCACCGCCACCAAGGCGATCATCGCGGACTACACCGCCAAGACCGGAGTGAAGGTCAACCTGGTCACCGTCAACGAGGACCAGTTCCCGTCCCTCATCGCCTCCAGCGCGGCCGCCGGTGAGCTGCCCGACGTGGTCGGGTCCGTCTCCCTCGCCGGCATCCGCACGCTGGCCGGCAACGAGCTGCTGCACCCCGACGCCAACCAGCAGATCGTGGACAAGCTCGGCAAGGACACCTTCTCCCCCCGGGCACTGGAGCTCAGCTCCGAGGGCGGCAAGCAGCTCTCCGTGCCCAGCGACGGGTGGGGTCAGGTGCTGGTCTACCGCAAGGACCTGTTCACCGCGGCCGGCCTGCCCGCCCCGGACACGTACGAGAAGATCACCGCGGCCGCGACCACGCTGAACACCGGCGGCGTCGCCGGCATCACCGCGGCCACCGCCCCCGGCGACGTGTTCACCCAGCAGACCTTCGAGCACATCGCGCTGGCGAACAACTGCCAGCTCACCGACGACTCGGGCGCGGTCAAGCTGGACTCGCCGGAGTGCGTGGAGGCGTTCCGCTTCTACGGCGACCTGATGCGCAACCACTCGGTCAAGGGCGCCCAGGACGTGGACAGCACCCGGGCCACCTACTTCGCCGGCAAGGCGGCGATGCTGATCTGGTCGCCGTTCATCCTCGACGAGCTGGCCGGGCTGCGGAACGACGCCAAGCCCACCTGCCCGCAGTGCGCCAAGGACCCGACCTGGCTGGCCAAGAACAGCGGCTTCGTCAACGCGATCAAGGGGCCCAACGGCACCGAGCCGGCCCAGTACGGCGAGATCAGCTCGTGGGCGGTGCTCGACGGCGCGGCCGCCGACCCGGCGAAGTCGTTCGTGGAGTACATGCTCTCCGACGGCTACCCGCGCTGGTTCGGCATGTCCCCCGAGGGCCGGGTGCCGGTGCGCCGGGGCACCGCGGAGGACAAGCAGAAGTTCCTCACCGCCTGGAACACCAGCAAGGCCGGGGTGGACACCAAGAAGCCGCTCTCCGAGGTGTACGGCGCCGACGTGCTGGACGCCGTCCGCAAGAGCCCGGACACCTTCCAGCGCTGGGGCCTGCCGCAGGGCCAGGGCAAGCTGGTCGGGGCGATCCTCGGTGAGCTGCCGGTGCCGAAGGCGCTCGCCGACGTGGTTGGCGGCAAGACCGATGCCGCGGCGGCCGCCGCCCGCGCCAAGAAGGACGTCGAGGCGATCAAGGCGGGCGTCAATTGACCACCACCGCGCCGGAGACCGGCCGCTCCCCCGCTGGGGAGCGGCCCGGTCCCGGCCGGCGCCGCCCGTCGCCGCTGCGCCGCCGCGAGTCGCGCGAGGGGCTCGCCCTGGTCGCCCCCACCCTGCTGGTGGTGATCGCGGTGATCGGCATCCCGATCGTGTGGACCGTGGTGCTGGCCTTCCAGCGGGTACGCCTGGCCACCCTGCGCAAGACCGGGCTCTTCGGTGAGCTGACGCTGAGCAACTTCGACCGGGTGCTGCACACCCCCGGCTTCGCCGACACCCTGTGGACCACCCTGCTCTACAGCGTGGGCGGCACCTTCGGCTCGATCGCGATCGGCCTGGTGGCCGCGCTGGTGGTCCGCCGGCCGTTCCGCGGGCGCACCCTGGTGCGCGCGTCGATGCTGCTGCCGTACGTGGCGCCGGTGGTCGCGGTGGCCTTCGTCTGGCAGGTGATGCTCGACCCGCAGCTCGGCATCGTCAACGACTGGGGCCGGCGGTTCCTCGGCTGGGACGCGCCGATCCCCTTCCTCTCCCAGGACTCGACGGCGCTCTGGACGGTGATCGCCTTCGAGGCGTGGCGCTACTTCCCGTTCGCGTTCCTGTTCCTGCTGGCCCGGCTGCAGGCGGTGCCCGGCGAGCTGGAGGAGGCCGCCCGGGTCGACGGGGCCACCCCGACCCAGCGCTTCCGGCACATCCTGCTGCCGCAGCTGCTGCCGGTGATCGCCCTGCTGTCGGTGCTGCGCTTCATCATGACGTTCAACAAGTTCGACGACGTCTACCTGCTCACCGGCGGCTCCGCCGGCACCGAGGTGGTCAGCGTCCGGGTCTACCAGTTCCTCACCGCCCGCACCGACGTGGGCGCGGCGGCGGCGCAGGCGGTCGTGCTGGCCGTGGTGCTGATCGTCTTCGTGGCGATCTACCTTCGCTTCTTCACCCCGCGACGGGAGGCGTGATGGACCGCGACCAGTTCGAGACCGCCTCCCTGCGCTGGCTGCGCCGGCTGGTGATCGCCGCGTTCCTGCTGGTCACCGTGCTGCCGTTCTGGTACATGCTGGTGCTCTCGGTGCGCCCGATCGAGCGGCTGCTGCTCGACCCCGGCTCGCTCTGGGTGCCGATCAGCGAGTTCACCGTCGACACGTACACCGAGGTGTTGAAGGCCGCCGACGACGGCGGCCAGGGTTTCCTCACCTTCATCCGCAACAGCGGCATCGTGGCGATCTCCGCGACGCTGCTGACCCTGGTGGTGGCGATCCCCGGGGCGTACGCGGTCTCCCGGCTGCGGTTCTTCGGGCGCCGACAGGTCAACTTCCTGTTCCTGGCGGTCTACCTGTTCCCGTCGATCGTCATCGCCATCCCGCTGTTCGTGGTGTTCACCCGGGCCGGGCTGCGCGGGTCGCTGTTCGGGCTGGTGCTGGTCTACATCTCGCAGACCCTGCCGGTCTCGGTCTACATGCTGAAGAACTACTTCGAGACCATCCCGATCAGCCTGGAGGAGTCCGCGGCCATCGACGGGGCCGGGCGTCTCGGCATCATCCGCCGGGTCGCCCTGCCGCTGGCCGCCCCGTCGATCATGGCGGTCGCGCTGTACGACTTCATGATCGCCTGGAACGAGTTCCTCTTCGCCCTGCTGTTCCTGGTGGACAAGCCGAACCGGTGGACGGTGTCGCTCGGGTTGTCGCTGCTCTCCGACGGCGTGGAGGTGCCCAAGACGGTGCTGATGGCCGGCTCGGTGATCCTCACCCTGCCCATCGTGATCCTCTTCTTCGCCAGCGAGCGGCTGCTGACCGAGGGGCTCACCGCGGGGGCCGAGAAGGGCTGACCGGCACGGAACCACGGGCGGTGACCGGCGCGTCGGTCACCGCGCGTAGCCGTGCGACACATCCCCGTCGAGTGGTACCAATCATGACTCATCGGCCGTAGCATCTGCCGGAGCCCGCCTCGGCGGGTACGGGGAGGCCGACGTCGCGCCGCGCGCGGACGCCGGAGGTGTACCCACACCACCCCCGTACCCGCGACAGAGGACCGACGATGCGACAGACACCGATGGACCGCCCGGCGGGAACGCAGGGCGAGGAGTACACCCGACGCTTGCAGCGCCTCGGCGGCGCGCGGTGGAAGCGGGTGCTCGACGTCCAGGCGCCGTACCGGTGGAACCTGCGCCGGCTGCGCCTGGGCCGGACCCTGGACGTGGGCTGCGGGCTGGGCCGCAACCTCGGCAACCTCGGCGCCGGGGCGGTCGGCGTGGACCACAACCCCACCTCGATCGCGCACGCCCGGGCGGCCGGGTTCGAGGCCTACACCGTGGAGGAGTTCCACCGCGGCGCGCACGCCCGGCCGGGCGCCTTCGACGCGCTGCTCGCCGCGCACCTGCTGGAGCACCTCCCCGCCGAGCAGGCGCTCGAGGTGCTCGCCGGCTACCTGCCGTACGTGCGCTCCGGCGGCACCGTCGTGCTGATCACCCCGCAGGAGCGCGGGTACGCCAGCGACGCCACCCACGTACGCTTCGTCGGCTTCGCCGAGGCCGCCCAGGCCGCCCGGGACCTGGGGCTGACCGTCCGGCGGCAGTACTCCTTCCCCTTCCCCCGGGCGCTGGGCAGGATCTTCACGTACAACGAGTTCGTCACCGTCGCCCGGGTGCCGTGACCGCCCGGCCCGGCGCCCGGCGGCCGGTTACCGTGGCGGCATGAGCAAGCCGACGCGCTGGGCGGCCGAGACCGGCCCCGGGCACTCGCAGTGGTACATCGACCGGTTCCGCAAGCTCGCCGCCGAGGGCGCGGACCTCGCCGGCGAGGCCCGGCTGGTGGACGCCGTGGTGGCGCCCGGGTCGCGGATCCTCGACGCCGGCTGCGGCACCGGCCGGGTGGGTGCCGCGCTGGCCGCGCGGGGGCACCGGGTGATCGGGGTGGACGCCGACCCGGCGCTGGTCGAGGCCGCCCGGGCCGACCATCCCGGCCCGCTCTGGCTGGTCGCCGACCTGGCCACGCTGGACCTGGCGGCGGCCGGCGAGCCGGAGCCGTTCGACGCCGCGGTGGTGGCCGGCAACGTGATGGCCTTCGTGGCGCCCGGCACCGAACCGGCCGTGCTGGCGCGGATCGCCGCCCACCTCAAGCCGGACGGGCCGGCCCTGGTCGGCTTCGGCACCGACCGCGGCTACCGGATCGAGGACTTCGACGCCGACGCGGTCGCCGCCGGGCTACGCGTCGAGCAGCGCTTCGCCACCTGGGACCTGCGCCCCTGGCGCGACGACGCGGACTTCGCCGTCACCCTGCTGCGCCGCCCGGCCGGCTGATCCGCGACGCCTGTCGTCGCCGGGCGCGTCGCGCCGGCGCCCGCCCGACCGTCAGGCGGGGGCGGCCACCACCCGGGCGGCCGCCGGGTCCAGGGTGCTGCCGGCCGGGACCAGGCTGACCAGCCCGGCGGGCAGCCGCACCGGCGTGACGTCCCGGTAGCCGAGCATGCCCCGGACGTCCGCGTCGGCCAGCACGTACCGCCGGCCCAGGTCGGTCACCACGGAGACGGCGCCGCCGGTCGCACCGGGCGCGGCGACCGACTCCACCACGGCCCCGGCGCCCGGCTCGACCAGCACGTGGTCGGCCAGGGCGCCCCGGGCGGACCCGGCGGTGCGGGCGGTGGTGGACAGGTCCGGCACGGCGGCGCCGACCCGGACGTCGCGCACCTCGCCGTCGGCGCCCACCCGGCCGCACAGGCCGCCGCCGTCCGACCCGGCCAGCCGGGGCAGCCCGGCCGGCGGCGCGGTGGGCCCGCTCGGCGCGAGGTCCTGCGGCTGGAGCAGCGCGGCGAACCGGCCGAGCGTCACCGGCTCCGGTTCGCCCTGGCCGGTGCGGGCCATCAGCAGGGCCGCCTGCAACTCGGTGATCCCGGCCAGGCCCGCGCGCACCGCGACCGCGTACTGCCGGCCGCCGCCGGAGTTGCGGACCAGGTAGACGTCGCCGACGGTGGCGCCCTCGACCCGGTCGGAGGGCTTCCCGAGGCCGGGCAGCGCGGGCGCGGCCAGGTCGGCCCCCGCAGGCAACGTGTCCAGCAGCGCCGGCGCCACCGGCACGGCGCGCTGCCGGGTCGCCGCCAGCGCCGCCAGCGCCCGGACCGGGTCCCGCAGCAGGTAACGCCGCTGGTGCCAGATCAGGTACAGGGTGCCGTCGGGATGCCGCACCAGCAGCGCGTCGTCGCCGAGCACCCGCCCGCCGGTCGCCTCCCGGCCGATCAGCAGGGCCGACCGCGGGGCGGCGCGGTCGGCGCCGGCCGCCGCGACCGAGCAGACCGTCCACGGCACGGTGGAGAGCCGGCCGGGCGCGGGCAGCGAGTCCGGCGCGTCCGCGATGCCCAGCGGCAGGCCGCGCGGCACACCCTCGATGGACCGCCGCGACACCAGCACCGTACGGGACCGGTCGGCACCCACGATCAGCAGCGCGGACGCGTAGTTGAGCACCGGGTGCAGCTTGCCGTCGCGGTAGACGAAGCGGGCCCCGGACTCCTTTTCGACGATCACCGCGCCGGTGTCCCGCCACTTCGACCCCCCGCCGGCGAACAACCCGTAGAGCGCGAAGCCACCGAGGACGATCACCGCCACCAGCACGCTCGCCAGCCCGGCCCCGGCCAGCCGGCGAAACGGCGACTGCGCCGGGTCGGTCTCCCGCGTGACCAGCGCGGCCACCGCCCGCTGGACGGTGAACTGGTACGAGTGCAGCTGGTCCTGCCGCGACGGCATGGTGTCCCTTCCGGCGATTCGACCGGCACAGGATATGCGCTGCGTCGATGTCCCGGGGACCCGGCGTGACCGCGGCGCTCCCCCACCCACCGTCGTCGACGGCGTATAACCGGTGTATGGACAGCACCGAGTGGGACGCCCGGTACGCCGCCGCGCCGGAGCTGGTGTGGACCGGTGAGCCGAACCGGTTCGTGGTGGAGACGACCGGCGACCTGCCACCTGGCGACGCCCTGGACCTGGCCGCCGGCGAGGGCCGCAACGCCGTCTGGTTGGCCGCCCGCGGCTGGCGGGTGACGGCGGTCGACTTCGCCGCGGTGGCCGTCGCGCGTGGACGGGAGCTGGCGGCGGCTCGGGGCGTACCGGTGGACTGGCGGGTCGCGGACGTCACCACCGAGCTGCCGGAGCCCGACCGGTACGACCTGGTGCTGATCTCCTACCTGCACCTGCCCGCGGCGCAGCGGGCGTCGGTGCTCGCCGGAGCGGCGGCGGCGCTGCGGCCGGGCGGCACGATCGTGGTGGTCGGGCACGACCGGGCCAACCTCGACGGCGGGGTCGGCGGCCCGCAGGACCCGACGGTCCTGCTGACCCCGGAGGCGGTGGTCGACGGCCTGGCCGGGCTGCGGGTGCGGCGGGCCGGCACGGTGCGCCGGCCGGTGACGGCGGACGGATCGACCGTGGACGCGCTCGACACGCTGGTGGTCGCCACCAGACCGGCCTGAAGCCCGCCCGCGGGCTGCTCCGGGTTCGCGGCCCCGGGCCGCCCGGGCCGGTAGCATCCGGGCACTGACGACGAGGCGGAGGGCGGCCGGGTGGGCACGCGATTCGAGGAACTGGCCTGGCGGGACACCCCGATCGGGGAGATCAGCCTGCGCCGCCGGCACGACCCGACGGTCGACGTCGACGTGTACGAGGTGAAGCTCGACGACGAGTTCCTGATGTCCAGCCTCTTTCCGGTGGCGGAGATCGAGCTGGCCCGGCTGGGGCTGGCGCCGCTGAGCGGTGACGCGCTCGACGTGGTGGTCGGCGGCCTCGGCCTCGGCTACACCGCGCGCACCGCCCTGGAGGACCCCCGGCTGCGCTCCATGGTGGTGGTGGAGGCGATCGAGGACGTGATCGACTGGCACCGCCGGGAGCTGCTGCCCTTCGCCGCCGGGCTCGCCGTCGACCCGCGTACCCGGTTCGTCCGGGCCGACTTCTTCGCCATGCTGGCCGAGGGAAACGGCCTCGACCCGGACGATCCCGACCGACGCTTCCACGCGGTGCTGCTGGACGTGGACCACTCCCCCCGCAACGTGCTGCATCCGAGCCACGCCGCCTTCTACACACCGGACGGCCTACGCCGGCTGGCCGACGTGCTGCGCCCCGAGGGCGTCTTCGCGCTCTGGTCGGACGACCCGCCGGACGACGACTTCGGCGCGGTGCTGGCCGCGGTGTTCCCGATCTGGCAGGCGCACGTCGTCCGGTTCGCCAATCCGCTCACCGGCGGCGAGTCCGCGAACACGGTGTACGTCGCCCGTCGGTGAATCCGCTGGTCGGCCGGCATGCTCGCCGCCGCAGCGGGAAGACGGGCCGGCAGGACTGAGGCGAGGAGGCGGACATGCGGGCCATGCTCTGGGTCGTCGGTGTGGTGGGCGGCGCGCTCATTCTGCTCGGACTGCTCCTGGAGGCGGTCCGCTGGCTGGTGGTCATCGGCATCATCGCGCTGATCGTGGTGATCGTGCTGGCGCTCGTCCGGGGTCGTCAGGTGATGCGACGCTGAAGACGCCGCTGGCCGGCACCCCGGGTTGGGGGTACCGGCCAGCGGTGGTTCCTGTCGGGTCAGCTGTTCCAGTGCTGGGCCACCAGGTCGGCGGCCTGCTGCTCCCACTGGGCGTAGGCGTCCGGGTACGCCGACACCTGCACCGTCTGCGCGGCCTCGGTCAGCGGCATGTCCTGCCACCCGTCGACCTGCTTCAGGCCCTTCTGGAACGCCATCGTGGAGTAGATCGGGTCGGTGATCTGCTCCGGGGTGCCCCAACCCGAGCTCGGGCGCTGCTGGAACAGGCCCAGCGAGTCGTGGTCGTTGCGGTCACCCAGATGACCCAGGTTCTCCAGCTTCGACTCCTGCAGGGCGGTGGCGATCGAGATCACCGCGGCCCGCTCGTCCAGACCCGACTTCTTCGTGCCGGCGATGATCGCCTTCACGTTCTTGGTCTGCTCGTCGTTCAGGGTGATGCGGGACTGCGCACCCTGCACACCGTGCGGGATCAGCTTGCCCTTGTCCACACCCGGCTTGTCGGCCTGCACCGCGACGGCGACCGGCTTGACGCCGGTGGTGGGGGCGGCGTCGGCGTGCATGGCCGGGCCGGCGAACACGCCACCGGCGAAGGCCAGACCAGCGATACCCAGCACACTCTTACGCAGCATGGTGGTAGCCATCAGAAATCAGCTCCTCGGGGGTTGGCCCACACCACCAGGGGGACGGTGGCACGAGCAAGCACCACGACGGGGCGCTCTCAATCAGGGGATCCGTGCGCGCCACAACCGGCGGCGCATGCACGGGGGAAAGTCTTGAGGGGTTCGGCGGCTGCACGACCGGAAGGGGGTCGCGGCGCCGGACCAGGTGTAACGACCGCCCGCCCACCCTCATTCCCGGGGGACGTGGCACCCACCGGCCAGGCCGGGCGGGGCGCTCCTGCGGTCATCCAGGTGATGTAACGACCCCGCCCCGCCCACCATTCCACTGCCAGAGTGCCACCCGTCACGGGACACCACCGGACACCACCGCCCAGACCGCACCGCCCGCGTAGCCGGCCCACGTCGCGAACCGGACACCCGGGCACGAACCTTGTCGACCTCGGCTGCGGCATCCCCGTTCGTGAGAGCTCGCCGCCGACCCCCGAACCGGACATCCGGCCGCGGACTTCGTCACCGCGCCCGCCGGCCCCGGCGCCTCCCCACGGACGCTACGGAGCTGATGACGTAAACGAATCGGGCGGGCCGCGGGTGACCGTCGGCGCGCGGGCGATCGCGGACACCGGGGTGATCGTCGGCTTCCGCAACGACGGGGCGGTCCTGCCGGTGTGCTGGACCGGCTGCTGACCACCTACGCCACCGTAGGTTACCGGCCCGTAGTTTAGGCTGGAGGTGCCGCGCCGGGCGTCACGGTAACGCCCGGCACGCCACCCTGACCTGCGATGGGAGAACGATGGACCCGACCGCCGACCGGCCCTGGCTGCGCAGCTACGCACCCGACGTGCCGGCCACCATCGCTCCGTCCGACGAGTCGCTGGTCGACCTGCTGGACGCCACGGTCCGGCGGCACGGCTCCCGGGTGGCCCTCGACTTCTTCGGTGCCACCACCACGTACGCCGAACTGGCCGCTCAGGTCGCGCGGGCCGCGACCGCGCTGCGCCGGCTCGGCGTCGGCCACGGCGACCGGGTGGCGCTGGTGCTGCCGAACTGCCCGCAGCACGTGGTCGCCTTCTACGCCGCGCTGCGGCTGGGTGCGGTGGTGGTCGAGCACAACCCGCTCTACACCGCACAGGAGCTGACCCAGCAGTTCGCGGATCACGGCGCCCGGGTCGCGGTCGTCTGGGACACGGTCGCCCCTCGGGTGCGCGGCGCCGGGTCGGTGCAGACGGTGATCGCGGTGGACCTCAGCCGCGCCCTGCCCCGGCTCAAGCGCTGGGCCCTGCGGCTGCCGGTGCCGAAGGCGCGCGCCGCCCGCGCCGCGATGACCACGCCGGCGCCCGACGCGCTGCGCTGGGACGACCTGCTCGCCGCCGCCGAGCCGCTGGCCGCCGACCACCCGGCGCCCGGCCCGGACGACACCGCGCTGCTGCAGTACACCGGCGGCACCACCGGCACCCCGAAGGGCGCGATCCTGACCCACCGCAACCTGCGGGTCAACGCCGCGCAGGGCCGCGCCTGGGTGCCCGGCCTGCGCGACGGCGAGGAGACGGTGTACGCCGTCCTGCCGCTGTTCCACGCGTACGGGCTGACGCTCTGCCTGACCTTCTCGGTGGGCATCGGGGCGACGCTGGTGCTGTTCCCCCGGTTCGACCTGGACCAGACCCTCGACGCGGTGCGCCGCCGACCGCCGACGTTCCTGCCGGCCGTACCCCCGATCTATCAGCGCCTGGCCACCGCGGCCCGGGAGCGTGGGGTGGACCTGCGGTCCGTCCGGTACGCGATCTCCGGCGCGATGTCGCTGCCACCGTCCACCGTGGAGCTGTGGGAGTCGGTCACCGGGGGCCTGCTCGTCGAGGGGTACGGGATGACCGAGACCTCGCCGATCACCCTCGGCAACCCGGTCTCCCCCGCACGCCGACCGGGCACGGTCGGGGTGCCGTTCCCCTCCACCGACGTGCGGATCGTCGACCCGGAGGAGCCGTCCCGGGACCGCGCGCCCGGCGAGGCCGGTGAGCTGCTGGTCCGCGGCCCGCAGGTGTTCCCCGGCTACTGGAACCGCCCGGAGGAGACCGCCGAGGTGCTGCTGCCCGGCGGTTGGCTGCGCACCGGCGACATCGTGACGATGGACCCGGACGGCTTCGTCACCGTGGTCGACCGGATCAAGGAATTGATCATCACGGGCGGGTTCAACGTCTACCCGTCCGAGGTGGAGGACGCGCTGCGCCGGGTGGACGGCGTCCGCGACGCCGCGGCCGTGGGGATGCCCGGCCCGCACGGCGGCGAGGAGGTGGTGGCCGTGGTGGTGCTGCACCCCGACCGCACCAGCGAGCCGGAGAGCATCCGCGCCGCCTGCCGGGAGCACCTCACCGGGTACAAGGTGCCGCGCCGGGTGGTGGTCGCGGACGACCTGCCGCGCTCGCAGATCGGCAAGGTGCTGCGCCGCGAGGTACGCGACCGGTTGCTCGCCGGGAACTGACCGGCGCAGCGGTCGCCGGAAGTGTCGGTGCCGCCGCCTACGCTGTGGTGATGGTCGACCGTCGTCGGGTGATGAGCTTCCGCGTCCGCGCCCAGCAGCTCGACCGGGTCGCCGGGGCGCTGCCGGCGACGACCGTCCTCGACCTGGGCGTGCAGGACACCGGCCCGGACGGTGGCCGCTGGGCGCTGGCCCTGCGCGGGGTGGACGTGGCGGCCCTGTCCGGCGACGAGCTGACCCTGCTGTGGAGCGTACGCGGCGCCCCGCACCTCTACCGCCGCGCCGACCTGCCGCAGGTGGCGGCCGCGGTCGCGCCGTTCTCCGACGCCGACGCGAGCAAGCGCATCTACGACGCGGCCAAGCAGTTGAAGGCCGCCGGCATCGGCACCCTGGCCGCCCTCGACGAGGTGGCCGCCGGGATGCGCGCCGTGGTCACCCGGCCGACCGTCAAGGGGGAGGTGTCGCGCCGCCTCGCCGAGGCGCTGCCCGAGCCGTACCTACGCTTCTGCCGACCGTGCGACGCCACCCACCTGTACGAGATGCCGTTCCGGCTGGCCGCCATCCGGGCCGGGCTGGAGCTGCGCCCCGACACGTCGCCGCCGATCCTGCAACGGATCAGCGGGTTCACCCGGGCCGACACCCCGGGCGACCGGTTCGACGTCGTCCGGGCGTACCTGCGACTGCTCGGGCCGGCCACCCCGCAACACGTCGCCGGTTACCTCGACGCCCCGGTGAAGGAGGTGAAGGCACGCTGGCCGGGCGACGCGGTCGAGGTGGTCGTGGACGGTGAGACCCGCTGGCTGCTCGCCGCCGACCAGGCGGCCCTGGGGTCGACCGATGTTGAGGGCGTCCGGCTGCTCGGCCCGTTCGACCTCTTCCTCCAGGCCAGGGACCGGGCGACCCTGGTGCCGGACGCCGCCCGGGCCAAGGAGCTGTGGCCGGTGCTGGGCCGCCCCGGCGCCGTCCTGGTCGACGGCGAGATCATGGGCACCTGGCGTCCCCGCAAGTCGGGCCGTGGCCTGCGGGTGACCGTCGATCCCTGGCAGCCGATTGCCGAGCGCCACCGGAAGGCCGTCGCCGACCAGGCCGAACGCCTCGCCGCGCACCGGTCGACCACCCTGTCGGGTGTGGAGTTCACCGGCTGAGGGCGTGGCGGTCTCGCTACCGTTGCGCCTCGAAATGCTCCTTCATCGACGGGTAGTAGTCGGCGAAGTCGGGCGCCGGCTGCCCTTCCCGCGCGGCGAGCAGCCGGTCCAGGTAGTACTCCCAGCCCGGCCCGATCTCACCGACGCCGTCGAGGCCGGCCAGGTGCTGGGTGAACCGCAGCCGGGTGCCGTCGGCCGTCTCGGTGAGCACCAGGTCGAGATGCCAGGCGCCCTGCTCGTCACCGGCGGTGAGCGCCAGCCGGTACGGCGGCTCGCAGGCGACGATGGCGTAACCCATCGGTTACGCCACCACCAGTGAGCCGTCGGTGTCAGTCGTGCTCAGCGCAGCCAGCCGAGGAAGCGCCGGTGCAGGCTCCCGGCCGGCGCCGCGCCCAGGTCCTCGGTGGCCCGGACAAGCTGCCCGCCCAGGTAGAGCGCCAGCGAGACGGGCGCGTCCGCGTACTCCGCCCGCAGCTCCCGCCGCCGGGTCGGGCACGGCCAGGCCGCCCCGCAGCCGCCGCACGTCCACGCGGGTGGCAGCGGCCCGTGCGCGGTCACCCGCGTACCCCGAGGAAGCGGGCGGTGCGCGCCCGCGCCTGCCGGCTGGTCGCCCAGGCCACCTGCCAGCACGGGTACGGCGTCAGCCGCGCCCACCACGCCCGGCAGCCGACGCACATCCCGTCGAGACCTCGTACGTGCACGGCGAGGATCGCCCCACACCGGCAGACGCGTCGCCACCTGCGCCAGCACCACACCGGGCGGTGTCGCCCGGCGAGGGTGAGCGCGGCGGCGGCCAGATAGTCCTCGTAGCTGGCCCGTGGTCCTCGCGGCGAGGGGGGATCGCCGGCGACGACGCCACCCACGGAGCGGCGCCAACGCCGATCAGGCTGATGCACCGACATGCAGCTCACCACCTCCCGGTCGTTGAAAGGGAGAAGGGGCCGACGCCCGTGCCTGGCCCGACCACCTCATGGGCCGACAACGACCCCTTCCCCCTGGCACCCACCGGCCCGGCGACCTATCGCATGCGAACCGGCAAGGCCCTGCTGCTGAACCTATGGGGCAGTTCTGGACATACCAACGTCCCGATGGACACCGAGGCGGACGCTTTCACGGAGTAGCGCGTCCCAATGTGTCCACTACGGTGGGAGTCATGAGTCACCGCCTACGCGCGGCCATGCTCCGCGCTCAGCTCGACCCGGCCGCCCTGGCCCAGACAGTGGGTGTTGACGTCAAGACCGTCACACGGTGGCTGGCCGGCCGCGTTCCTCATCAACGCAGTCGCTTAGCCGTGGCCGACGCTCTTGGCGAGACGGAGGCCGACCTGTGGCCACAGACCCGCCCCGACCAGTCTCCCGGAGCGGAATCCACGGCTGAGGTCGTCGCCGCCTACGCGCACCGCGCGGACATCCCTCGCCACACCTGGGCCGCGCTACTCAACGGCGCTTCGAAGCAGATCGACCTGCTCGGCTACGCCTACCCGTTCCTGCTGGAACTGCTGCCAAACACGATGCAGCTCATGAAAGAGAAGGCCGGTAGCGGCGCTCACATTCGGCTCGCATTTGCCGATCCCGACTGCCCGCACGTCGCCGAACGTGATGCCCTTGAACAGATTGGCGGGACCCTACCCGGCCGTATCCGCAATGCCCTCAACTTCTGCGAACCACTCCACGACACTTCCGGCGTCGAGATCGGTCTACACACCGTTCACCTGTACAACTCGGTGTTCCGCTTCGACCACCAGATGATCGTCACCCCGCACCTGTACCGCGCCCGCGGCTATCAACACCCAGCCCTACATCTCCGAGAGCTGTCCCCGCACGGGATCTTCGCTGCCCACGCCGACCAGTTCGAACAAATCTGGCAGACCACCTCCGCGTACCGGAAGGAGATCCCGTGACCAGTCGGCGGGACTACTACCACGACCCCGACGCCCCCACCCCCAACAGCCTGGTCCCCGGTGCCGCGGCGCTCGTCACCGACGAGCACGGCCGCGTACTCCTACAGCGCCGCACCGACTCCGGGAACTGGTCGCTGCCCGGTGGCGCGATGGACATCGGCGAGACCCTCCAGCAGTGCGCCATCCGCGAGGTCAAGGAGGAGACCGGGCTCGACGTCGAGATCACCGGCTTGCTCGGCATCTACACCGACCCCGCGCACGTGATCGCGTACCCCGACGGCGAGGTGCGTCAGGAGTTCACCATCACCTACCTCGCCGACGTCGTCGGCGGCACCATCAGCGTCAGCGACGAGTCCACCGACGTGCGCTTCATCCACCCGACCGACTTCGACCACATCCCGATCCACGACACCATGCGACTCCGCCTCCGCCACCACGCGGAGCACCGCGACGCCCCATACCTCGGATAGCGCCACCGGGTCCCCTGCGGACTCGTTGACGGGCGGCGCGTTCGCCCGGCCGCAGGACGCATCGCGACATCCGGCCTGACGCGGATTCCCGGCTGGCTCGCCCCCACCGGACCTGGTCGTTCCGAACCACGCGTCCTGGACGGCCCGCAAGCCGTCGTCCGACGAGTCGGTGATCTGGAAGAACTTCCACAGGTATCCGGACACCCACCCCGCCCGCATCATGGAAGGACCATGGTTGAGCAGCCAGTACATCGTCGTCACCGGTGGACCCGGAGCCGGCAAGACCACCCTGATCGACGGCCTTCGGGGGGCCGGGCACGCCTGCGTGGAGGAGGCGGGACGGCAGATCATCCAGGACCAGCTGGCGATCGGCGGGCGGGCGCTGCACACCGGCGACGCCCGCCTGTTCGCCGAGGTCATGCTCAGCTGGGAGATCCGCTCCTACCGTCAGGCCGGCCGGCACACCGGGCTGGTCTTCTTCGACCGGGGCATTCCGGATCTGGTCGGCTACCACCTGCTGCTCGGCCTGCCCGTACCGGAACACGTGACGGCCGCGGCCCGGTTGTTCCGGTACCACCGACGGGTGTTCATCGCCCCGCCCTGGCGGCAGATCTACGCCACCGACGGCGAACGACACCAGGACTTCGCCGAGGCCGTCCGCACCCACGACGCCATGGTCGCCGCCTACACCGCACACGGCTACCAGCTCGTCACGCTGCCCCGTTCCGACGTCGCCGCTCGCGTCGAGTTCGTCCGGCAGCACGCGGCCACCGCGCAGCGCGACACCCCCTAGCTCGAACGGCGCCCGGCATTCAACGGGTGCAGCTGTTGCTGTCATAGCGACAACAGATGCACCCGTTGATTTCGCCGTACGGCAGGCCGTCTCGCCGAGGTCCACGAGACCGACGGCCGGAGCTCCCCGAAAACGGCTCATATTGACTGATCTAGGTCTATACGCCGTCGATGCTAGCTGACGGTCATAACGTACGCATCGCCGGGGTCTCCGTTCCCACCGCACCGGCCCATGCCGGCGCACCGCTGGCGGGGCGGGCAGTCGACCCGGCGAATGGAGGACGTCATGAGGTTCCGTACCAGGGCTGTCGGGGCATTCGTCGCCGCAGCCGCCGCGTGCACGCTCGTCGCCACGGGCATAGCGAGGCAGCCGGCCAGCGCCGACGCGCACAGCTTCTCGTTCACGATGGTCCGCTCCCAGGGCGCCGAGGCGGCCGGCTGCCTCGCGAACGCCCGTGCCGTCGTGCGGGTCTATCCGGTCGGCGTCAACGAGGTGCTGAGCATCCGGGCCGAGGGCCTGCCGCCGCGCACCAACTTCGACCTGTTCGTGCTCCAGGTGCCCAACGCGCCCTTCGGAGTGTCGTGGTACCAGAGCGACCTGCGGTCCAACCAGAACGGTGTGGCCTGGGTGACGGTGGTCGGACGATTCAACATCGAGACCTTCGCCATCGCGCCCGGCGTCGCGCCCGCGCCGAACACCCACCCCGGCGCCGACGCCACCACCAACCCGGCGTTCCGCCCGATCCACACGTACCACCTGGGCTTCTGGTTCAACTCGCCGCAGGAGGCGGTGGCCGCCGGATGCCCGGGGGCGACCACCCCGTTCAACGGTGACCACACCGCGGGCGTGCAGGCCATGAGCACCCGCAACTACCCCGACCTGGCCGGCCCGCTGAGCCAGATCGGCTCCTGATCCGGGACGGCGGCGCCCCGGCGGACGACCCGCCGAGGCGCCGCCGGTCCGGGCGGCGGTTGCTGCCGGTCTCCGTGATGCGGTGCCGGGTGGGCCCGCCGCGTCATGTCGGACCGATGTCTCTGGCTGGAGTACGAGCTGACCGCAGCCTGCGCCACATCACGCCTGCCGAGATGCTCGCCGCGACGCCGATGACGACGTAGCTGAGTAGGTCGGCCGCCGCTGGGACGGAGCGTCGGACGGTGCTGAGGCCATCGTCAGATACCACTGCGCGCGCTCTCGGGTCGCTCAAGAGGGCGGTGGCATGCTGCTCATCAATGATGTGGAGAAAGCGTCGTCCTCGTCTCGTCCCCGCCGTACTCGCCGCCCAGGATGCGCGAGCCATCGGCCAGAAGCGCCTAGCGACGTCGCCACGGAACATGCCGCCCAGCATGTCCCGCAGCAGCGGTTCCGGGATCGTGCCGATCTCGTAGCCCATCCAGGCGTACTGCAAGAGCAGGTTCGTGTAGATGTGCTGCCGCTTGGCGGTGTCGTCGGGCAGCTCGAGCGGCCCCCAGCATGGCAGGTAGACAGCCAGGTCATCGAGCTGCATCTTGATCAGGTCGGCGTGAAAGCCGCGGATGGCCTGGATCCGGTCGGCCCTGACCTGCCGGGCCTGGAGCAGGAGCGATGCCGCCACGCCGCCCACCGCGAGCGCCGACAGGACCGCCGACGCGGCTCCGTAGGTCTGGCCGATCTCACTCAACCGGCCCCAGTCTTCGGCATCTCCCCCGCTCACCGCTCTCAGTGCGACGGGCGAGAGGATCACCAGCCCCAGCACGAGGAGGACCACAGCTACCGCGGCCGAAGCCTGGCCGAGGCGACGGGCCACACCCCGCCCTCCGATCGCCGGGCCTGGCGCGGAAGCGCCGCCGATACCACGTCCGTCTGCGGGATCCCGGCCCCTGACGCTCCGATGCATCCCGGCATTCTGCCGTCACGTGCGGCACGCCCGCTGACCCGTGACGACGGCTGTCATGGTCGAGTTGGGCATTGCGGCTGGAGCGCGACACCGTGCAGCCGGCCATCTTCCGCCGGTCCGGGTGTACGCGGTGGGCCGGTGGCAGGCCCCGCCATCGCTGGGCGCCTCCTTGGCCGCGTCGCCCGACGGCCGCGGCGAGGTCGGCGGCGCGAACGACCGGTTCAACGCTCAGTCGCGTCGCTTGTCCGCGTGCTCGCCCGGCACGCCGACGGGTGCCTCAGCGGACCCCGACTGCCAGACGTCGGCGAGCAGGCCGTACGTGAAGCCGTCCACCCAGCCCAGCTCGGCGTGCCAGGAGTCGCCGACGCCGTGCTGTTCACGTCGCATGCCGACCTTCTCCAGAATGCGTACCGAGGCGACGTTGTCCGCGAAGCAACCAGCGGTGATCCTCCGCACGCCCAGCCGGCCGAACGCGTACGCCACCATCGCGGTGACCGCCTCGGTAGCGTAGCCGTGGCCGCGGTACGCCGGGTCGAAGATGTAACCGATTCGGGCGTCCGTCCGCGACGGCATGCCGGGCTGCCCCATCCCGTCGACCACGTCGAGCGAGACGGTCCCGATCACCGTGCCGTCGAGGACCACCGCCGCGCTGTGGTCGTCGGGGTCCTCCGCCGCGCCCCGCCACGCCGCCCGGAAGGACGCCGGCTCGACGTCGGTACGCAGGAGCCAACGGGTGACTTCCGGCAGGTTGCGGTACTCCAGGATCCGGTCGACGTCCTCGTCGCGCACCGGGCGAAGCTCAAGGCGTTCGGTGCGGAGGTTGGTGCTGGCCATGGCACAGGACGCTAGCTCAGCGCTCTTTCAGCCAGCTCTCCCGGGGTGTCCATGGTGGTCCGGTCACGGAAACGAGCCCCACCAGCCATCGACGATGTGGTTGTCTTCCCGACATGCCGCATCCCATCATGTTCGACGACGCGGATCCGATCCTGGCCCGGCTACGGGCCCTGGCCCTGGCCTTTCCCGACGCGGCCGAGAAGATCTCCCATGGACACCCCGCCTTCTACACCACCAAGGTCTTCGCCTACTACGGCGGATCGGTGAAGGTCGACGGCGCCCTTCGGCGGCACGAACACGCACTGCTCGTCCTGGTGGATCCCGACGAGCGGGCGGCGCTGCTGGAGGATGACCGCTGCTTCCCGCCCGCCTACCTGGGTCCCTCCGGGTGGATCGGGGTGGACCTGACCGGCGACACCGACTGGGACGAGGTCGCCGAGCTGCTCGACGCCAGCTACCGACGTACCGCCGGTTCTCGCAGGGTGGCGCGACTCGACGCGACGCGACTCTAGCCGGGGACCGGATCAGCGTTACAGCCAGCTCTCCCGGGTGTCCAGGGTGGTCCGGTCGAGGCTCTCCAGCAGGTCGAACTGCAGCCCGGTGCGCGGCAGCTCGTACCGGAAGAAGTAGCGCGCCGCCTGCCGCTTGCCGGCCAGGAAGTCCCCCTCGGCGCCGTCGGGCGAGCCGAGCGCGTCCGCCGCGAGCAGCTGTTCCAGCCACATCCAGGCGATCACCACGTGCCCGACCGCCTCCAGGTAGACCGAGGCGTTGGCCAGCGCGACCTCTGGGTCGCCGGTCTCCCACAGCCGGCGGGTGACCGCGGCGACCCGGTCGACCGCGGCGCCGAGCCGCCCGGCCAGCTCGGCGGCCTCCCCGTCGGCCTTCCAAGCCCGGCTGACGGTGGCGCCGACGGTTTCCAGCAGCAGGGCCAGGCCGGCGCCGCCCTGCATGGTGGCCTTGCGGCCGAGCAGGTCGAGGGCCTGGATGCCGTGGGTGCCCTCGTGGATCGGGTTGAGCCGGTTGTCCCGCCAGTGCTGCTCCACGTCGTAGTCGCGGGTGTAGCCGTACCCGCCGTGCACCTGGATGGCCAGGTCGTTGGCGGCCAGGCACCACTGCGACGGCCAGCTCTTGGCGATCGGGGTGAGCATGTCCAGCAGCAGGTGGGCCCGCTGCCGGTCGGCCTGGGCCGAGGCGGTCTTCTCCTCGTCGAGCAGCCGCCCGCAGTAGAGCACCAGGGCCAGTGCGCCCTCCACGTAGCTCTTCTGGGCCAGCAGCATTCGGCGTACGTCGGGGTGGGTGACGATCGGCACCTGCGGAGCGGTCGGGTCCTTGTCGGCGACCGGCCGGCCCTGCGGGCGCTGCTTGGCGTACGCGAGCGACTTGAGGTAGCCGGTGTAGCCGAGCGCGGTGGCGCCGGCGCCCACGCCGATGCGTGCCTCGTTCATCATGTGGAACATCTGGGCCAACCCCTGGTGCGGCTCGCCCACCAGGTGGCCGACCGCGCCGGGCCGACCGCCGGGGCGGTGCACGCCCTCGCCGAAGTTGAGCAGGGTGTTGGTGGCGCCGCGGTAGCCCATCTTGTGGTTGAGCCCGACCAGCACCACGTCGTTGCGCACGCCCAGGGTGCCGTCCGGCTCGACCAGCACCTTGGGCACGACGAACAGCGAGATGCCCTTCACCCCGGGCGGCCCGCCGGGGATCTTCGCGAGCACCAGGTGGACGATGTTCTCGGCCAGCTCGTGGTCCCCGCCGGAGATCCACATCTTGGTGCCGGTCAGCCGGTACGTCCCGTCGTCCTGCGGCTCGGCCCGGGTGGTGATGTCGGCCAGCGAGCTGCCGGCCTGCGGCTCGGACAGGCACATGGTGCCGAAGAACCGGCCGGCGACCATCGGCCGGACGTACCGGTCGATCTGCTCCGGGCTGCCGTGCGCGAGCAGCAGGTTCGCGTTGCCCAGGGTGAGGAACGGGTACGCCGCGGTGCCCACGTTCGCGGCCTGCAGGTACGCGAACGCGGCGGCGGAGACCGCGTGCGGCAGCTGCATGCCGCCGACCGACTCGTCCAGGCTGGCGGCCAGCAGCCCGGTCTCGGCGAACACCTCCAGCGCCCGCCTGACCTGCGGGATCATCCGCACCCGGCCGTCGACCACGGTGGGTTCGCTGGTGTCGGCGGCCCGGTTGTGCGGGGCGAAGTGCTCGGTGGCGACCCGCTCGGCGAGGTCGAGCACCTCGTCGAAGATCTCCCGGGAGTGCTCGGCGTAGCGGGGGCGCTCGGTCAGCCGCGGCACATCCAGCCAGTCGTACAGCAGGAAGTGCAGGTCACGACGGGACAGCAGGGTGGACGGCACGGCTCTCCTCCTCCTCAGGAGGCCTCAGCCGCGACGTAGCCCGGCGACGGCCTCCCGCAGGTCATCCTGGCTGATCGGGCCGGCCGGCGCACCCTCCGTCGCCTCCCGCATCGCCTTGGCCAGCTGCACCCGGCGCAGCACCTCGCGGATGTCGGCGCCGCTCAGGCCGGGGGTGTGCGCGGCCAGGTCGCGCGGGTCGACGTCGGCGGCGAACATCCGGAAGCCGGGCCGCTCGTGCCGGTCGATCAGCTCGCGGACCATCTTCGCGATGATCTCGGCCCGACCGTTCTCGTCGGGCAGCGGGATGGCCAGCTTGACGTCGAAGCGGCCGGAGCGGATCAGCGACGCGTCGACCCGCTGCGGGAAGTTGGTGGTGGCCACCACGATGACGTCGGGGTTCTCCTCGATGAGGGTGTTCATCTCCTGCTTGAAGATGCCGGCCACCGCGTTGACCGCCTGGCTGGCCGCGTCCCCGCCGGCCCCGGCGTAGCTGATGATGCTGTCGAACTCGTCGAAGAGCATCACCGTGGGCACCCGGTAGCCGCGCGCCTCGCGGAAGATCTGCTTGATGTTGCGCTCCGAGCCGCCGAGGTACTTGTCCAGGATCTCGGGGGTGCGGATCTCCCGGAAGTCGGCGCCGATCTCGTTGGCCAGGGCCCGGGCCAGCATGGTCTTGCCGGTGCCGGGCGGGCCGTACATCAGGATGCCCTGCGGGCGGCGGGCGCCCCAGCGGGCCATCACCTGCGGGTGCCGGAACGACACGGCGATCTCCCGGAACCGGGCGACCACCTCGTCCAGGCCGCCGACCTGGTCGAGGGTCACCGTCGCGGTGCCGGCCGGCGGGCCGTCCGACCGCCGACCGATCCGGTACGCCCGCCCGCCCAGCGCCGCCGGCCCGTCCTCGTCGGCCAGCTCGCCGACCAGCCGGAGCACCAGGGTGACCATCGCCCACAGGTGGGCCGGGGTGACCTCGGCGTCGGGCACGGTGGCCCGCACCGTCACGGTCCGCCCGCCCGGCGCGGCCGCGTCCTCGACCTCGGTGTGCAGCCCGTGCTCGCGGGCCTCGGCGAACGCGCCGGCGCCGAGCGGCCGCGGGGCGGGCTCGTCGACGGTGGTGGTCGGCGGCCGCAGGCCGAGCCGCCGGGACGCCTCGGCGGCGACCCGCTCCGCGCCGGCCACCATCCGGCCGGCCACCGCGTCGCCGGCCGCGAACCGGTGCGCGAGCAGCAGCCCGGCCGGGCCGGCCAGGCCCAACGCGAGCAGCCCCACGGCCGCCGGGGTCGGGCCACTGCGCAGGTACGCCTCGAACAGCGGGGTCGGCCGACCGTCCCGGTCGACGGTACGCAGGCCGAGCCGGGCGTCGCGGATGGGCGCGGGCAGGTCGGCGCCGGCCAGCAGCTCGACCGGGCCGGTGGCCGCCGCGGCCAGCAGGCCCTCGGCGTCGACCACGGTCACCCGGGCGCCGAGCACGTCCCGGGTCTCGGTGTCCGGTCGCAGTGCGTACCCGTGTTCCGTCATGCGTCCACGTCCCTCGCCGCCGGGGTGTGCCCGCTGGCAAGTCTGACACCCGGACACCACCGCTGCCACCGCCTCCGACCATGCCCACCGTCCACGCCGATGCACGGCAGCGCCGTCGCGTGGCTGGCTGCGTTGATCGTCTACGCCTCAGCGGCGAGGTCGCGGCGTGTCGAGTCGCTGGGGCGTAGACGATCTTCCAGGCGGGGCGGGCGCCGCCCTCGCCGACGGGCGGTCAGGCTCCGGACGGGGCCAGGGCGCGGGTCGGCTCGACGGTGGGCGCCGGGCGCGCGGCCCTGCGGTTCGGCAGCGACAGCCGGATGACCTTCCACCAGGCCGAGGCGACCTGCTTGGCCAGCGGACCGGTGGTGTACTTCAGGCCGTACCGGTCGAACAGCGCGCGGACCTGCGGGGCGATCTCCTGGTAGCGCTTGCTGGGCAGGTCGGGGAAGAGGTGGTGCTCGATCTGGAACGACAGGTTGCCGGTCATGATGTGCATCAGCCGGCTGCCGCTGATGTTGGCCGAGCCGAGCATCTGCCGCAGGTACCACTCGCCGCGGGTCTCGCCCTCGATCGAGGTCTTCTCGAACGTCTCCACGCCGTTCGGGAAGTGCCCGCACATGATCACCGAGTGGCTCCACACGTTGCGGATCAGGTTGGCGGTGAAGGTGGCGGCCAGCGTGCTGAGGAACGACGGGCCGGAGAGCAGCGGGTGCACGATGTAGTCCTTGAGCACCTGGCGGCGGATCTTGCGGCCGACGGCGCGCAGGCGGGCCCGGAACTCCGGCGTCTTGTGCCGCCCCTTCTGCAGGTTCCGGCCCAGCTCCAGGTCGTACGCGGCGATGCCGTACTCGAAGAAGCAGGCGTTGAGGAAGTTCCACAGCGGCTGGCCCAGGTGCATCGGGTGCCACTTCTGGTCCTCGTCGACCCGCATGATGCCGTACCCGAGGTCGTTGTCCTTGCCGAGCACGTTGGTGTACGTGTGGTGCAGCTGGTTGTGCGAGTGCTTCCACTGCGCGGCGGGCGAGACGTGGTCCCACTCCCAGGTGGTGGAGTGGATCTTCGGGTCGCGCATGAAGTCGTACTGGCCGTGCAGGATGTTGTGGCCGATCTCCATGTTCTCCAGGATCTTGGCCACCGACAGGCCGGCGGTGCCGACCACCCAGGCCGGCGGGAAGAGCGAGAACAGCAGCACCGCCCGGCTGGAGATCTCCAGCGTGCGCTGGGTCTTGATCACGCGGCGGATGTAGCGGGCGTCGCTCTCGCCGCGCTCGGCGAGGACCCGGTCCCGGATCGCGTCGAGCTCCTTGCCGAGGATCTCGATGTCCTCGGCGCTCAGGTGGGCGATGGGGTTGTCGGCCTTCTTCTGGATCGCGGTCACGCGGCCTCCTGTCCTAGAGATCGATGTCGCAGGTACCGGCGGCCGCCGACACGCAGGTCTGGATGAGCACGCCGTCGCCGGGTACGGCGGTGGTGATCTCGCCGGAGCGGAGGTCGCGGACCGCGCCCTCGCGCAGCGGCAGCACGCAGCCGTAGCAGATGCCCATCCGGCAGCCGGACGGCATCAGCGCGCCGGCCGCCTCCCCCGCGTCCAGGATGGGGGTCGCGCCGTCGACCCGCACGGTGAGGCCGGTACGGGCGAAGGTGACGGTGCCGCCCTCGCCAGGCGAGATCACGGTCGGCCGGAACCGCTCGGTGTGCAGCCGGTCCGCCGCGCCGGCGGTCGCCCAGTGCCGCTCGGCCGCGTCCAGCAGACCGATCGGGCCGCACGCCCAGGTGTGCCGGTCCAGGTGATCGGGGACCAGCCCGGCCAGCTCGTGCGGGCCGAGCAGACCGGCCTCGGCGGTGTGCCGCTCGATCAGCCGGATCGCGCCGCGCTCGGCCAACGACCGCAGCTCGGCGCCGAACACCACGTCGGCCGGGGTGGGCGCGGAGTGCACCACCACCACGTCGGAGCGGGTGTGTGCGCCGGCCCGGAGCATGCCCATCACCGGGGTGACGCCGCTGCCCGCGGTCAGGAACAGCACCCGTTCCGGGGCCGGGTCCGGCTGAACGAAGTCGCCCTGCGCCTGGTCGAGCTGCACCACGGTGCCGGGGCGGACCCGGCGGACCAGGTGGTTGCTGACCTTGCCGTCGGGGATGGCCTTGACCGTGACGGTGAACCGGCCGTCGGGGCGGCCGGGCGCCGAGGTGATCGAGTACGCCCGCCACTGCCGCACCCCGTCGACGTCGACGCCGAGGCGGACGTACTGGCCGGGGCGGTGGCCGCGCCAGTCGCGGCCCGGCTGGATGGTGAGGCTGGCCGCGTCCCGGGTCTCCGGGTCGACCGCGACGATCCGCCCGCGCAGGGCGGCCCCGGAGCGCAGCGGCGCGACCAGGTCGAGGTAGTCGGCGGGCAGCAGTGGGGTGGTGACCGTCTCGGCGAGCCGGAGGAGCCGGTCCCGGACGGACACCTTCGTGCCGGGACGCGGGACGGTGGTGGTCATATCACCAGAGTGGCCGCCCGTTCGCATAACATCTTGGCCGGCAAAGGTGAATTGCACCTGACCTTTTGTGCGGGGAGAACAACATGTCCGACGGCACAGCGGCGACCAGCCACCGCGCGGCGCACCTGAAGCTGGACGAGCGGGTCGCCGACCAGCTGCGCGGCCGGCTGCCCGTGGTCGCCGAGCGGACGGTCAGCGCGATCACCGGCGAGGTGCCCGACTACTCCGGCACCCTCACCGGCCAGATGCGCGACAAGATCGAGAACGCGGTACGCATCGCGCTGGGCACGTTCCTGCAGCTCATCGAGCGGGCCGAGACCGCCGACCCGAGCACCCCGCTGAGCCGGGCGCTGGAGGCGGCGTACGCGCTGGGCAGCGGCGAGGCGCGCTCCGGGCGGAGCATGGACGCGCTGCTGGCGGCGTACCGGGTGGGGGCCCGGGTGGCCTGGCGGGAGGTGTCCGCGACCACCGTGCGCGGCGGTCTGTCCGCGGAGACCGTGGCCGAGTTCGCCGAGCTGATGTTCGCCTACATCGACGAGCTCTCCGCGGCCAGCGTCGCCGGCCACTCCGATGAGCTGGCCAGCGCCGGCCGGGTGAGCCGCCGCTACCTGGAACGGCTCACCCAACAGCTGCTCGCCGGCGAGCCGGAGGACGTGCTGCGGCGCAGCGCCGAGCGGGCCGACTGGCCGATCCCGCAGACCCTGACCGTCGTCGTCCTGCCGCGCAGCGGCCTGCGCGGCGTGCTGGCGGCGCTGAGCCGACACACCCTGGAGGGCGGCGAGGACCTGCCCGGGGTGGAGCCGACCGAGGAGCGGGCCGTGCTGCTCGTACCGGACATGCACGGCAACCGGCGGCGGCAGTTCGCCACCGCGCTGCACGGGCACCGGGCGGTGATCGGGCCGGCCCGGCCGTGGACCGCGGTGGCGCGGTCGTACCAGCGGGTGGTGCGGACGCTGGCGCTCGGGCTGCCCCGGCCGGCCGGGGACGAGCCGCTGGACACCGAGCAGCACCTGGCCCGACTGGTGCTGGGCACCGACCCGGAGGCGCTGGCCGACCTGCGCGAGCAGGTGCTGCGGCCGCTGGGCGAGCTGCCCGACGCGACCGCCCGGCGGCTGGCCGAGACGCTGCGCTCCTGGCTGCTGCACCAGGGCCGGCGCGACGACGTGGCCGCCGACCTGTTCGTCCACCCGCAGACGGTCCGCTACCGGATGGGCCAGCTGCGGGAGCTGTACGGCGACCGGCTCAACGACCCGGAAACCGTGCTCGACCTGACGCTGGCGCTGGCGTTCCTGCCCCCGGAGTGACCCGCGGGCTGGTTTGCGCTCAGCGGCGGAAGGTGCGCTCCAACAGGTCGAACAGGGCGGCCCAGTGCCGCTCGGTGGCCGGCTCGTCGTACGCGGCGGTGTCGGCCATGGTGAAGCCGTGGTGGGCGCCGGAGTACAGCTCCGAGCGGTAGCGCACGCCGGCGGCGTCGAGCGCCTTCTCCAGCGCGGCGATCTGCTCCGGGGTGTTCGACCCGTCCTCGTCGGCGTGGCCGAGGTACAGCTCGCCGGTGACCCGGTCGACGCCCAGGTGCGGGCTGTCCGGCGCGTCGGTCACCAGCCGGCCGGCGTGGAAGCTGGCCACCGCGGCGATCCGGTCGGGGTGGGCCTCCATCGCCCGCAGCGCGTTGGTGCCGCCCATGCAGTAGCCGGTCATCGCCACCGGGCCGGGCGCGACGTCGTCCCGGCCGGCCAGGTAGTCCAGGTACGCTCCGGCGTCCGCGGCGACCACCTCGGGGGTCAGCGCCCCGACCATCGGCATCACCTGGGCGAAGATCTCGCCCCGGCGCTCCGGGTCGGCCAGGCCGGACAGGTCGACCAGCGGCGCGCGGCCGGCCCGGTGGAAGAGGTTGGGCACCAGCACGACGTACCCGCGCTCGGCGATCCGCTCGGCCATCTCGGCCAACCGGGGGCGCAGGCCGAACGCGTCCATGAAGAACAGCACCGCCGGGAACGGGCCGTCGCCGTCCGGCCGGACCAGGTACGCGTCGGCCACCCCGTCGCGGGTCGGCACGTCCACCGTCGTCGTCTGCACCCTGGTCCTCCTCGCGATCACCGTCGTGGTTCCGCCCGGCACGCTACCCGCGCGCCCACGCCCCCGCACGGTCGGCTGCCGATCGGTCAGCCGGGCTTGCGGGCCACCAGCACGTCCCGGTCGATGGCCTGGTCCACCCGGTGCCGCAGCCCCAGGTGGGGCGCCGACTCCAGCACGGTCAGGCCGGCGTCGGCCAGCCGCGCCGCGGCGTCCTCCCGCTTGGCGACGTGGGTGTTCCATGAGATGCCGAGCGCCCCACCGGGCCGCAGCACCGACGCCCAGACCGGCGCGGCGGCCTCCAGCAGCGCCAGCGGGTCCCGGGCCAACCCCGCCTCGGCGGTACGACTGCCGTGCTGCACCCCGTACGGGGCGTCGGCCACCACAAGGTCGACGCTGCCCGGCCGGAAGAACTCGGCGGTCCGGGTGGTGTCCGCGTTCACCACGTCCAGCAGCTGCACGTCACCGGCCTTGTGCGCCTCCTTCGACGCGGCCAGCTCCACCCGCAGCCGCCGGCCGACCACCTTGCGCTCCCGGCGTACCGGGCCGGACTCCAGCACCCGGTGCTTCACCCGCTTCTGCTTCAGCCAGGTGGTCACGAACGCCCGGTACGCCTCGAAGTCCTTCTGGTCCCGGTCCACGCCGGCCGCGTCGAAGCCGTACATCAGCGCCTGGTTCAGGGTGGTGCCGCGCCCGCACAGCGGGTCGAGCACCCGGAACCGGCGCTCCAGCAGCTCGCCGGCCCAGGCCGAGCCGAGCAGGGTGACGTTCAGCAGCAGCTTGGTGAACTGCTCGTTGGTCTTCCCGACGTACTTCTGGATGGTGATCAGGTCGTCGTCGTGCCGGTCCAGCCGGCGCAGGTCGACCGGGCGCAGCAGGTCGCCGACGAACTCGAACAACGCGTACGCCGAGGAGAGGTTGCCCAGCACCGCCGCGTCCCGGGCGGTCAGCTCGTCGTCGGTGGCGAAGGTGACGTAGTCGGCCCCGCCCACCGTGGCGGTGCCCAGCTCACCGATCCGCCCGCCGAGCGCCGACCGGCCGAAGATCTCCAGCTCGGCCCGGGTCAGGTCGACGGCCGAGCGGGCGTACACCCGGTTGCTGGCGGGCAGGATCAGCAGTCCGTAACGGTTCATGGTCGGGCTACTGTCGCACACCGCTCGCGCCCGGTCTCGGCACGCCCGGCCGGCGCACCTGAACAGGGCAATCCGAACGGACGGAGGCTTCCCCGCCAGCAAGGAGCACCTGCTTGAGGTGCCCGCGGGTGCGAGATCCGCGGCCGGTCCCGGATGACCAGGTCGGACCTGGTCGAGCCGATCCGGAAGGCCGACGCGCGCAGCACCCGCAAGGCGCGCGAGGGCTGAGACGGGGCCGCCCGCCGCCGGGCGGCTCGTGGGGGCGTGCCGTCGTTTCCCCGAGCGCCCGGCCGGGTACCTGCAGACACGGGCGGGACCTGCCGGCGGGCGGGTAGGGGGAGGTGCGCGATGCGGCTGCTCAGCGGGCGGTACCGGCTCGTCGAGCCGGTGGGCCAGGGGGGCATGGCGGTCGTCTGGCGCGCCGAGGACGAGCTGCTGCACCGTACGGTCGCGGTGAAGCTGCTGGCCCCGCAGCTGGCCACCGACGCCCGCTCCCGGGCACTGATCCGCGCCGAGGCGCAGGCGGCCGCCCGGCTCAACCACCCGCACATCGCCGGGGTGTACGACTACGGCGAGGCCCGGCCGCGCGGCTACCGGCGGGTGCCGTACCTGGTGATGGAGTTCGTGCCCGGCGACACGCTGGCCGCCCGGCTGCACGCCGCCGGCGCGCTGCCCTGGCCGCAGGCCGTCCGGGTGTGCGCCGACGTGGCCGGGGCGCTGAGCGCCGCGCACGCCGGGGGGCTGGTGCACCGGGACGTCAAGCCGGCGAACGTGCTGCTCTCCCCCACCGGCGTCAAGCTGGTCGACCTGGGGGTGGCGTTGGCCGTCGGGCAGCGCTCCGCCGACGAGCGGGGCCAGGTGCTCGGCACCCCCCGCTACATGGCCCCCGAGCAGGTGTCCGGCGACCCGGCCGTGCCGGCCAGCGACGTGTACGCCCTCGGCCTGCTGCTGCACGAGTGCCTCACCGGCAAGCCGCTGCGCCGGGGCGCCACGCTCGCGGAGTTGCTCGCCCAGGATCACGCGGCCAACGCCGCCGAGGAGCCCGACGTGGCGGGCCTGCCGGAGTCGGTGCGCCGGCTGCGGCGGCGCTGCCTGGCGCCGGAGGCGCTCGACCGGCCCACCGCGGCCGAGGCGGCCGCCCTGCTCGCCGAGGTCGCCGGGGTGCGGCCGTCGACCGTGGTCACCCCGCTCGCGGCCGCCTCCCCGGCCGATCCCGCGCACACCACCCGGCTCGCCGCGCCGCCGCGCCGGCCCGCCCGAGCGGTGCCGGCGCCGGCCGGCCGGCCGGCGCGGCCACGCCGGGGCGTACCCCGGGCAGTCCTGCTCACGGCCGCTCCCGCCGTGGCGCTGGCCGCGGTGTTCGCCGGCCAGCTGCCCGGGCTGACCTCGACGGACGACGCCGCCGAGGGCGCCGCGGCCGGACCGGCCGCGGGCTGCACCGCGCGCTACACCGCCAACCGGGCCCCGGACGGCACGTTCACCGCCGACCTCACCGTCACCCGGACCGGCCCCCGGTCGAGCGACGCCTGGGCGCTGTCGTTCGGGCTGCCCGCCGGGCAGCGGGTGACGGGCGGCAGCGACAACGCGCGACTCACCCAGCGCGCCGACCGGGTGACGGTCGACCTCGGCGCGCCGCCCGCGGCCGGTACGGCCACGGTGACGCTACGCGGCACCTACCGGAGCGCGGATCGGGGCGGCCCGACGGACTTCGCCCTCGACGGCCTGCCCTGCGGCCAGGCCGCGACCTCGATCACCTCGACCACCGCCGCGCAGCCGTCCGAGGTCACCGGTGCGCCGGCGGGCGGGGCGGACGGCGGCGGTGCCGGCGCACCCGTCTCCGGTGGCGCCCGCGCGACCCATGGCCCACGGGCCGGCGACCCGGTCGGGCCCGCCGCCAACCCGAAGCCCACGGCGACCGACGGCCCCGCACCGACGCCACCGGGCGCGCCCACCGCGTCGGCGACGGCGGTCCCGGGCAGCACGACGGCCGTCCCGAGGCCCGCTCCGACCAGCGCGGAACCATCGCCGACCGAGTCCACCGCGGCGCCGCAGACGCCCGCGCCGACCGAGTCGACGGAGGCCGGCGGCGAGCCCACACCCACCGAGAGCGCGGCCGCGGAGCCGTCCGCCACCTCCTGAGCCCGTCCGGGCCACGGTCCGCGCACTGCCATCATTGCCGGATGGAACGGCTTCCGGTGATCCGCCCGCTGCCCGACGACGCCGACGACGAGCTGATCGACGGGCTCTCGGCGTTCAGCCGCACGGTGGTGGGCATGACGGCGCGGATCCTGACCACGCTCGACGTCGACGTCACGCTGCCGCAGTTCCGGACGCTGGTCATCCTGTCCGCGGAGGCGCCGCTGCGCACCCTGGACCTGGCCGCCGCCCTGCATGTCCATCCGTCCACCGCGACCCGCACCTGCGACCGGTTGACCCGCCGCGGGCTGGTGGCCCGGCACCACCGGTCCCCCGACCGGCGGGTCGCGTGGCTGACGCCGACCGAGGCCGGCCGGGCCCTGGTGGGTGAGGTCATGCGCGGCCGGCGGGCCGAGCTGCGTACGCTGCTGCGGGCCGGCGACGCCGCCCGGCTGCGGTCCACCGGCGAACTGCTCGACGCCATGGTCGTCGCGGCCGGGGAGCGCACCGAGCGGGACTGGTGGCAGCGCTGGGAGCGGTGCACCCGCAACCCCGTTCCCTACCCCGCCGCTCCGGTGGAGAATCCGGTCGACGGGGTGACGAATCCCTCTGTCCGCCCGGCGGGCCGGGAAGGGTAGCGTGGCCCGGCACAGGTGCCTGCAACCGTGCAGGCAACCGGCGGTCGGGGCGAAGAGGAGGGCCGTGTGTTCGACATCCGGTCCTCCGGTGAGGGCCTCGCTCCCCGGACGCTGCACGTCCGCGGTGAGCTGGACATGACCTTCTCCGGCCAGCTGCTCGACGCGGTCCGCGCCACCCTCGCCGCGACCACCACCCAGTGGGTCGTGGTCGACCTGCGGGAGACCACCCTGATCGACTCGAGCGCGGTGAAGGAGCTGGTCGACGTGCACCGGTTCGCCACCCGGCAGGGGCGGGTGCTGGTGCTGCGCAACGCCCGCGGGATCGTGGCCGAGGTGCTCCGGGTCACCGGGGTCGCCGGCGCGCTGGAGCGACCCGGCACCCGACCGACCGGCACGATCTACGGCTCGGCGAATGGCGGCTGACGCCTGGTGACACCGGCAACCTGGACGATCCTGCGTGATTTCCGCCGCGGCACCACCCGGATCACGATCGGACCCGGCCTCACTCCCGAGGCGCAGCCCCGCCTCGCCGCCCTGCTGGCCGGGGCGAGCCTCGACGCGCCGCTCACCCTGGTGGTCGACCTGGACGCGCTCACCACGTCGGACGCCGCGCCGGTGGCCACGCTGCTGGCCCGCTGGGCGGTGGCCCGGGCGGACGGCCCGCAGCTGATGGTCTCGGCGAACCCGCTGACCCCGACCGGCCGGCTGCTGCGGGCCACCCTCGGCCGGTACGCGGTCCTCGGGGTGGCCGACGACCTCACCGGACAGCGCCCGGCCGACCCGCGCCGGGCGCACATCTGCCTGCCCGCCGACCGGCAGTCCCCGGCCGCCGCCCGCCGGCTCGTCGCCGGGCACTGCGCCGAATGGGGCGTGGCCGCGGTGGCCGACCGGGCCATGGTGGTCGCCTCGGAGCTGGTCAGCAACGCCGTGCAACACGCGGGGTCGGAGATCGACATGACGGTCACGGCGAGGGCCGGTTCGCTGCGGATCAGCGTCCGGGACCGGGTGTCCGACAGCCCCCGGCCGGGTGCGCCGGCGCCGATCTCGGAGGGCGGGCGCGGGCTGCCGATCGTCGCCGCGCTGGCGACCGAGTGGGGCTACTTCGCCTTCGGCGACGGCAAGACCGTGTGGGCCGACCTCGACGACACCGACGACTGACCGCCCGGGTCTCACCCAGGTCCGCATCACACCGGAGACCGCGCGGGACGCAGCCGCAGCACGACGCAGATCGCCGTGAGCAGCGCGGCGAGCAGGCCGAGCGCGGCGAGCGCGGGCACCGCGTGGCCGATCGGCAGCAGCAGCAACGGCAGCCCGGCGACCAGCCACTGCCCGGGTGACGGGGAATGCTCGGACAGCCGCAGCACGAGCAGCCGGCCGACCAGGTAGAGGGCCGCCCCGCCGAACAGGGCCAGGGCGGCCGGCCAGCCCAGCGGCGCGCCGGCCGGGGCCGCCGGTTCCGCCTCGGCGACGTGGGCGATGGCCTGCTCACCGCCGAGCGCGAGATAGATGACGCCGGCCACCATCGGCAGGTGGGCGAGGCTGAACGCGTCGGAGCCGAGCTGGTTGCGGCGGGCCGGGCTGGCCAGGGTCAGCGCCCGGGCGGCCACGTCGGCGACGCCGCCGAAGTACAGCCACCACAGGCAGACGGTGACGGTGAAGGCGACCAGGGCGGCGCCGAGCACGGAGAGCCGGGTCAGGTGGGAGCCGACGCCCACGCCGGCGGAGATCAACGACTCTCCCAGCGCGATGATCAGCACCAGCCGGTGCCGCTCGGTGAAGTGGCTCGGGCTGCGCAACGGCCACTCGCCCCACCTGCGGTACTGGAACAGCCGCTGCCCACCGATGTCGAGCACCAGCGCCGTCACCCAGAGCGCGGTCTGCGCCGTGCCGCCCAGCAGGGCCCCGACCAGGAACGGCACCCACCCCACCGTGATCGGCAGCGCGAACATCGCCACCCGGCGGCGCCGCGCCGCGTCCGGGCCGGCCGCCCAGAGAGCGACCAGCAGGTGCACCGCCCGCAGCAGCACGTAGCTGACGGCCAAGATCATCGCGCCGTCGACGCCCGGCGCGGACCGCCAGGCGTCCGGAATGACCAGCGCCACCACGAACAGGCCCGCCATCGACACCAGCACGCCGGCCCGCGCCAGCCCGACGTCCGCCGGGGTCAGGTTGCCCAACCAGGTGTACGCCGACCAGGAGAACCACAGCAGCACCAGCAGGAGCAGCCCCTGCCCCATCGACGACAGCCGGGGCGGCGAGCCCATCAGCGCGGTGATCCTGGTGAGGGCGAAGATGAAGACGATGTCGAAGAAGATCTCGAACGTGGTCGCCCCGTGGTCCTCCGGGGTCAGCGTCGCCCTGCGCCGGCCGGCCCGGCTCACCGGGCGGCCATGCCGTCCGCTGCCCTGGTCATGCCAGGGATGCTAGGTCGCCGCCGTGGCGGTCACGGCCGGTTGGCGGAAGCTGCCACCGATCGCGACCGGGTTGCCGTTCCCGCTCCGGCGCTCACTCGGCGGGCGGCCGCAGGCGTACCCGGCGCAGCAGTTGCGCGTTGAGCGCGACCACGATGGTGGACGCCGACATCAGCACCGCCCCGACGGCCGGGCTGAGCGTCACCCCGGCCCAGGCCAGCGCGCCGGCGGCCAGCGGCAGGGCGACCACGTTGTAGCCGGCGGCCCAGGCCAGGTTCTGCCGCATCTTCCGGTACGACGCCCGGGACAGCCGGATCACCCCGGTCACCCCGCGCGGGTCGGACGACGCGAGCACCACCCCGGCGGACTCGATCGCCACGTCGGTGCCGGCGCCGATGGCGATGCCCACGTCGGCCCGGGCCAGCGCCGGGGCGTCGTTCACGCCGTCGCCGACCATCGCCACCCGCAGGCCGCGGCGCTGCAGGTCGGCCACGGCGTCGTCCTTGTCGGCGGGGAGCACCTCGGCGAACACCTCGTCCTCGCCGGGGCAGAACCCGAGGTCGGCGGCGACCGCCTCGGCCACCGGACGGGCGTCGCCGGTGATCATGGCGATGGGGCGGATGCCCTGCCGCCGCAGCTCGGCGATCGCCTCGCGCGCCTCGGGGCGTACCTGGTCGGCCAGGGCCAGGGCGCCGAGCACCGTGGGCCGGTCGGCGTCGAGGCGCAGCACGTGCAGCACGGCCGCCCCGCGGCCGGACCACTCGGCCTGCCGCGCGGACAGCTCGGCGGGCAGGTCGACGCCCAGCTCGCGCAGCAGGGCCGGCCCGCCGACGGCGTACCCGGTGCCGTCGATCTCGGCGCGGACGCCGCGCCCGGTCAGCGACCGGAAGCCGGTCGCCCGCCGGGCCGGGCCACGCTCCGCGCCCGCTGCCACGATGGCCCGCGCCAGCGGGTGTTCGCTGTCCGCCTCCACCGCCGCGGCGACCGCCAGCACCTCGTCCGGCCCGACGCCGCCGGCGCCCGCGACGCCGGTGACGGCGTGCTCGCCGCGGGTCAGCGTTCCGGTCTTGTCGAACAGCACCGCGTCGACGGTGCGCATGCGCTCCAACGCCAGCCGGTCCTTCACCAGGATCCCGCCCTTCGCGGCGACCGCCGTGGAGAGCGCGACCACCAGCGGGATGGCCAGACCCAGCGCGTGCGGGCAGGCGATCACCAGCACGGTCACCGTGCGGGTCACGGCCTGGTCCAGGCTGCCCAGCGCCACCCAGGTCACCAGGGTCACCGCGGCGGTCGCGGTGGCGAGGTAGAACAGCCAGGCGGCGAACCGGTCGGCGAGCGCCTGGGCCCGGCCGCCGGAGTGCTGGGCCTGGGCGACCAGGCGCTGGATGCCGGCCAGGGCGGTGTCCGCCCCGACCGCCTCGATCCGGACCCGGATCGCCGCGTCGGTCGCCACCGTGCCGGCCACCACCCGGTCGCCGACACCGCGGGCGACCGGTCGGGACTCCCCGGTGATCATCGACTCGTCCAGCTCGGCGCCGCCGTCGACGATCCGACCGTCGGCCGGCACCCGGGCACCGGGCCGCACCAGCGCCACGTCGTCCACCCGCAGGTCGCCCGCCGGCACCCGCTCGACGCCACCGGCCGTCACCCGCTCGGCGTCGTCCGGCAGCAGCGCCGCCAACGCGGACAGCGCGCCCCGCGCCTGGCCGATGGCCTTCATCTCCTGCCAGTGCCCGAGCAGCATGATGGTGACCAGCGCCGCGAGCTCCCACCAGAAGTCCAGGTCGAACGCGCCGAGGGCGGTGGCGATCGAGGCGCCGTAGGCGACGGTGATCGCCATCGCGATCAGCAGCATCATGCCGGGCGCCCGGCCGCGGACCTCCCGGACCGCGCCGACCAGGAACGGCCAGCCGCCGTACGCGAACACCACGGTGCCCAGCACCGGACCGATCAGGTCGACGCCGGGGGCGTCCCAGCGGTAGCCGAACCAGTCCATCACCATCCGGCTGCTCGCCACCACCGGCACGGTCAGCGCCAGGCTCAGCCAGAACCGGCGCCGGAACATCGCCGGGTCGTGCCCGGCGTGCTTGTCGTGCCCGGCGCGCCGGCCCGGGTCGGGGTGCTGCCGCTCCTTGCGCATCTCATCGCCCCCTCCCCGCCACCGTATACCCCCCAGGGGTACGCGGCAGCCGGTCGGTGAGGTACGCGACCGCGCCCCGGCCGCCGCCACCGGTCAGTGCACCGCCGCGACGAGCGGGTCCGCCTCCAGGTCGGCGAGCCGGGCCGGCCGTACGACGACCAGCAGCACGACCGTCGCCGCGACCATCCCGCCCGCGACGACGACGGCCATCGCGACCGCCCCGGTGCCGAGCACCCCGACCAGGGGCGCGGCCAGCGCGCCCACGCCGAACTGCACCGCACCGAGCAGGGCCGAGGCGGTGCCGGCCGCCTCGCCGTGCCGGGACAGGGCCAGGGCCGGCGCGTTCGGCATCGCGAGACCCGCCGCGGCGAGCACCACCCACAGCGACCCGAGCAGGGCGGGCAGCCCGCCGAGCCCGGTCGCGGCGAAGCCGAGCAGCGCCGCGCCGGCCACCGTGCCCACGATGAGGGCGGTGACCAGGATCCGCTGGGGCGAGTACCAGCGCAGCAGTCGCACGTTGAACTGGGTCGCCCCGATCAACCCGACCGCGCCGGCGCCGAAGGCCAGCCCGAACTGCTGCTGGTTGAGCCCGTACTGCTCCTGCAGGACGAACGACGAGCCAGCGACGTACGCGAACAGGGCGGCCATGGCCAGCCCGGCGACCAGCACCAGGCCCACGAACGTCCGGTCCCGCAGCAGCGCGCCGTACACCCGGGTCGTGCCGGACAGGCCGCCGTGTCGGCGTCGCTCGGGGGGCAGGGTCTCCCGGAGGCCGACCGCGGCGACCCCGACGAGCAGCACGCCGAAGAAGGCCAGCACCACGAAGACACCGCGCCAGTCCGTCCAGCGCAGCAGACCGCCACCGAGGGTCGGGGCCAGGATGGGCGCCGCCCCCATCACCAACAGCAGCCGGGACAGCAGGGTGGCGAAGGCCGCGCCACTGAACAGGTCCCGGACCACGGCCATCGCGACCACCGCGGCGGCCGCGACGCCCAAGCCCTGCACCACCCGCAGGCCACCGAGCACCACCACGTTCGGCGCCACGACGCAGAGCACGGACGCCACCACGTGCACGGCGATGCCGGCGATCAACGGCCGGCGCCGGCCGACCGCGTCCGACAGCGGGCCGATCAGCAACTGGCCCACCGCCAGGCCGGCGAGGGTGCCGGTGAGGGTCAACTGGACCGCCGCCGAGGTGGTCTGAAGGTCGTCCACGATCGCGGGCAGCGCGGGCAGGTACATGTCGATGGTCAGCGGGCCGAGCGCGATGAGCGACCCGAGCACCAGGACCAGCCGTACCCGTTGGCCCGGCGTCATCAGGTCGCCCGGGGACGGCGGGGTGGGTGGGGTGGGTGGGGTGGAGAGGGTGTCGGTGGCGGTGCTCATCGGATCTCTCCCGTTCGGTCGTCGGATGCCCGGGCGGAAATCGGCACAGTGGTCACGTCTGGGTGCAGTTCCCGCTCGGAGGATCCGATTCCCCTACGGCCCGGTAGGGGACGAGGGTCACAGCGACGCCGTCTCAGTACGTCACTGCCGGGCGACGTCCGCGCCGAGCACGTTGACGTACCGGTCGCCGGCGGCATCCCGGGCCCGCGCGACGGCGTCGTGCAGGTCGCTGACGAAGGTGACGCCCGGGTCGGGCTCGGCCGGCGGCCGGTGGGTCAGCACGAACACCGGCCCGTGGTAGCGACCGCCGAAGGCGCCCTCGCTGTCGGTGCCGCGGTTGGGGTCGTCGCCGCCGAAGGTGGTGTTGCCGACCAGCAGCGCACCGACGCCGGCCAGCAGGCGGTCCGCCGTCGGGTTCTCGCCCCCGATGTGCTCGGTGAGCCAGGACATGTCCCCGCCGGGGCCGGCGATGAAGCCGTCGAGCGACGCGGTGGCGGCGTAGAGCAGCGTGGCCATGATGATCCTTCCGTACGCGGTCGAAGGGTGGACCGGCCGCGGCCGGAAAAGTCATCGGCCCCGTGCCGTCCCGGTTCAGGTGACGACGGGGCTGCGCCGCTCGATCAGCACCACGTCGCGCCAGCGGCCGTGATGACGACCGACCCGCTCGCGGACGCCGACCACCCGGAAACCGGCCCGCGCGTGCAGGGCCAGGCTCGCGGCGTTCTCGGGAAAGACTCCGGACTGGATCGTCCAGATGCCGGCCGCCTCGGTCGACCCGACGAGCGCGTCCAGCAGCCGCCGGGCGACCCCCCGACCACGGGCGGCCGGATCGACGTAGACCGAGTGCTCCACCACGCCGGCGTACACGGCACGGGTGGAGGTCGGTGAGACGGCGACCCAGCCGACCACGGTGCCGTCGCCGGTCGCCGCGACCAGGCGGTGCGCGGCCAGCCGGCCGGCGTCGAAGGCCGCCCAGGTCGGTGCCGTGACCTCGAAGCTGGCGTCGCCGCCGTCGAGGCCGGCCTGGTAGACGGCCAGGACCGGGCCCGCGTCGTCGGCCGTCATCGGGCGGACGGTGAGGTCGGTCATCGCTTTCCCCCTCCACGCTGTCGCGGCACCTGACCCAGCATGCGTCCTGCCGGCGCCGGGCGTGGTCCCAACCGCGCCGGGCGGCGCGGTACCGGTCACGACCTCGGGTCGCCGACGAACCTGGTCGCCCACCACGTCAAGGTGCTCACCGGGGCCGGCCTGGTCGTCCGGAGCCGGTCCGAGGGTGACCGGCTCCGCACCTACCTGCGGCTGCGCCCCGCGGCCCTCGCCGCCCTGACCCCGGCGTCGCTGACCGGGGTGAGCCGGGTGGTCTTCGTCTGCACCCGCAACTCCGCGTGCTCGCCGCTCGCCGCGGCAGGGCAGGTCGACGCCCGTCCCCCATTCGCGGAAAGTGACGAAGACGCGCACCGTTCCACCGGCCTATCGACGATGTTGGTGCAACGATGGTGAGCGTGGGAACTGCCAACACCGCCATGCCTGCCATCTCGCCCCTGACCGGCGAGCCGATCAAGCGCGCCGACGCCGAGCGGCTCGCGGGAGTCCTCAAGGCCTTCGCCGACCCGGCCCGGCTGCGACTGCTCAGTCTGATCCAGTCCGCCCCCGACGGCGAGGCGTCGGTGAGTGACCTCACCGCGCCGCTCGGCCTCTCCCAGCCGACCGTGAGTCACCACCTGCGGATCCTCACCGAGGCGGGCCTGCTCGAGCGGGACAAGCGGGGGGTGTGGGCGTACTACCGGATCGTGCCGTCGGCGATCGCGGCGATCGCCGACCTGCTCACCCCGCCCCGCAAGCGGGCCACCAAGAAGGCCCGCTGACCTTCCTCACCGGGCGCCTGTTCCGCACCTCGGAAGCCGTGGCTCCGGGGCTGCGGGACAGCGCCCGGGGCGTCCCGTGCGCTACCGTCGGCGGGTGACCCCCGTGGAGGCCGTCGCGGCCGCGTACGCACAGTGGGTCACGCCCGCCCTCCCGTTGTACGGCGACGACCGCGATCGGTCCGACTTCGCTCCCTGACCCGCGCCAGCACCGCGCGCCGGTCCCCGCTCATCTCTCATCGCACGGGAGCGATGTCCCATGCCCGCCGTCGGGATCCTGTCCGTCCTGCGCGCCCCGCAGGTGCCCCGGGTGCTCACCGCCGCCCAGGTCGGCCGCCTGCCCTCGGCCTCCGCGCCGCTCGCCCTGCTGCTGTTCGCCCGACAGTCGCTCAGCCTGACCACCGCCGGGCTGCTCGTCGCGGCCTACACCGGGGCGATGGCGGTCGGGGCGCCGCTGCTCGCCCGGTCCGTGGACCGCTGGCGGCAACCGCCGGTGCTGTGGGCCGGCGCGCTGCTGTCCGGGGTCGGATTCACCACCGTGGCAAGCGGCGTCCTGGGTACGACGGGCGCGGTGCTCGGCGCCGCGGTCGCCGGGCTCGGCACGCCACCGCTGGAGGCGTGCCTGCGCTCGCTCTGGCCGGCCCTGCTGCCCCCGACCGCCGTGCCGGCCGCGTACGCCCTGGACGTCGCGGTGCAGGAGGTCATCTTCGTCGTCGGTCCGCTCACCACCCTGCTCGCGGTGACCGTCGGTGGGCCGGCGGCCGGGCTGGTGGTGGCCGCGCTGCTGCAGCTCGCCGGCACCGCCGTGTTCGCGCGGGCCCGGGCCGTCCGGGACTGGCGCGGGGTCCGGGCGGTACGGCACTGGGCCGGCCCGCTGCGGGTGCCCCGGTTCGCCGCCGTGCTCGCCGCCGTGGTGTGCACCGGCGCGGCGATCGGCGGCATCGCGGTGGCGGTCACCGCCTACGCCGAGGTGGCCGGCGCCCGCCGGATGGCCGGCTGGCTGCTCGCCGCGCAGGCGGCCGGCGCGCTGACCGGCGGGCTGCTCTACGCCCGGGCCGGCCCGGGCGGCGCCCGACGGCTGCCGCTGCTCGCCGCCGGACTGGCACTGGGATTCCTACCACTGCTGTGGACGCCGCGGCCGGTCCTGATGGCGCTGCTGCTGGCGGTCAGCGGGCTGGCCCTGCCCCCGGTGTTGACCGCGATCTTCATCGCGGTGGACCGGTTGGCCGAACCGGGGACCGCGGCCGAGGCCTTCGCCTGGGTGGCCACCGCGTTCGCCGTGGGCAGCGCCGCCGGGTCGGCGCTCAGCGGCCCACTGCTGACCACCGGGGTACGCCACGGTCTGGCCCTCGCGCCCGTGGCGGCGCTGCTCGGCGCCGCCGTGCTGGCGGCCCTCACCCTGCGCACGACCTCGACCTCAACCTCGACAGCGACGGGAGATGAGCGATGACCACGGTGGCGGTCGACCACATCGTCTGGGACTGGAACGGCACGATCTTCGGGGACAGCCGCGCGCTGATCGACGCGACCATCGACGCGTTCGCCGCCTGCGGCCTGCCCGCCGTCTGCCGGGCCGACTACCAGCGCCACCACACCCAACCGATCACCGACTTCTACGAGCGGCTCGCCGGTCGGGAGCTGACCGATCGCGAGCAGCAGGAACTCGATCGATGCTTCCATGCCGCGTACGCCCGGCACCGGGAGCTCGCGAGGGTCACCACGGACGCCGTGGCGGCCCTGAGCCGCTGGAACGAGGGCGGGCGGAGCCAGTCGCTGTTGTCGATGTATCCGCACGACCGGCTGGTACCGCTGGTGACCGCCGCCGGTATCGACCGGTTCTTCACCCGGATCGACGGCACGCAGCCGCAGGGGATGCCCCGGAAGGCGCCGCACCTGGCCCGTCACCTGCGAGTGCAGGGGCTACGGCCCGATCGGGTCGTGCTGATCGGGGACAGCGTGGACGACGCGCGGGCGGCGCGCGAGTGCGGGACGCACTGCCTGCTCTACCACCCCGGACCGGACGCGCTGCACGCCCGGGACCACTTCGCCGACGTGGGAGTGCCGGTGGTGGAGACGCTGCGGGCAGCGGTGGAGCTCGTGCTGGACCGGATCGCCCGGCCGACCGAGCTGCCCGGGATCATCCCCGCCGCTCCTCGCCCTGGGTCGGCCGATCACGGCGCGTCCTGGGTCCGCGCGCTGCACCGGTTCGCCGACCTGGCGGGACCGCGGGTCACCTGGGCGCTCACCGGCAGCGCGGCGCTCGCGCTCCACGGCGTCGCAGTCACCCCGAAGGACGTCGACGTGATCACCGACCTCGCGGGCATCGAGGAGCTTCGTGGCAGCGTCGACGCAGGCCTCGTCCAGGGCCCCTTCGAGACGTCCGACGTCGCGGCGGACGCCCGGCTCCGGCTCGCCGTCAACCGGACGGCGTTCGACATCCTCGTCCGGGTGCGTAACCGGCGGCCGGATGGCACCTGGTCCGCCGCCGCGACTCCGGCGGACCGCTTGTGGCTGCCGTCCCTGGGGCTGAAGCTGCCGGTACTGCCGCTGTCCACGCTGCTGCGCGTCGCCGAGGACAGAGGCCGCGCCGCCCAGGTCGCCGCGATCCGGACGAGGCTGCGAACCCTGGGCATCGAGGACAGGGCGTTACCTCACTGAGGTGTACCGCAGGGCGTCAGGACGAGCCGGCGGCGGGTGGCACCAGCCCGTCGCCGACGAGTTGTCGCAGTCCGTACAGCAGCAGGCTCGCCACGAGCGAGGCCGCGACCGCGCCGAGCAGGCCGACATACCACCGGTCGCGCGGCTCGCGGCCGTTCGGGGTCGGGGGCGGTGGCTGGGCCGCGGTCCACGGACGTTCCCGGGCGAGCCACCACAGCACGCCGAGGCCGAGCGGACCCCCGGTCAGCACCCAGAACCAGAACCACCGGGTGCCCCGGACCGGAGCAGGCCCCAGCACGAGGGTCACCAGGACGCCGAGCAGCAACAGGGTCGGTAACCCTCGGACCAGCGCCGGTTCCTGCGGACCCTGCCAGAACGCCTCCGGGTCGGCCGTCCGCAGGCGTTCGTCGAAGGCGGCGGCCTGCGGGCCGGAGTACGTCGTCCCGTCATCGGAATCCGGCGTGGCCGGGTCCGGCGTGGCCGGGTCCGGCGTGGCGGCGTCGGGTTCGGGGGAGACCGGGTAGGTCGGGTCGCGGTCGAAGTCGGCGTAGTGCACCCGCCAGTCGCCGGTACGCCAGACGAACAGCGGTCCCGAGCGACCGTTGGACCGCGCCGTCCGCTTCTCGGTCCAGCCCCAGTCCCCGTCGCTGTTCCAGCCCTCGGCCCACTGGTAAGACACCATCCGGCCCGCGTCGAGGTCGGCTCCGGCCTGGGCGGAGCTCGCCGGTCGCGGCGCCGACCACCAGGTCGACGCCGCCCAGGCCACCCACCCCAGCACGAGTACGACCCGCAGCACCTGCCACCAGAACTGCCCACTTCGGAGCCGATCCGTACCCCTACCGGCCTGCCGCACCACGTCCCCCGCCATGGGGGCATGCTGTCAGCCGTCCGCACGGCGGGCCAGCCGGACAGATCGACGCGAGGCCCGCAATCCGCTTGTCCCGCACGCCCCGGCGGACGAGCATGGCGGGCGTGGCGAGGAACCGGACGTGAGGCCGCCGCTGCAGGGCGGCCTGCCCCCGACGGGTACGGTGGTCGGCCCGGTCGTGGAGATCGCCTGCGACGAGTCCGGGTTCTCCGGCACGAACCTGCTCGATCCGGCCACCCCGGTGATCGCCCACGCCAGCGTGGACCTGTCCGTCGACGAGGCGGCCGAGCTGGTGACCGCGCTGCGGTCCCGCCTGCGGTGCTCGCCCGAGGAGGTCAAGTCGGGACAGTTCCGCCGCGGCCCGGAGGCGGACCGGGTGCGGGGCTGGTTCCTGGACTCGCTGCGCGGGCGGGCCCACGTCGAGCTGCTCGACAAGGAACTCTTCCTGGTCAGCCGGATCGTCGACCTGTTCCTGGCCGAACCGTCGTACGCGGCCGGCGCCCGCCGTACCGACGGGCAGCGACCGGCCGCCCGCGCCCTGCTCGGGGCCGGACGCCCGGTCGGCGCCGACTGGGCCGGCTTCCTCACCGCCTTCGTCGACCTGGTCCGGACCAGACGCCGGCACCGGCCCGACCGGGACGCCCTGGAACGGTTCTTCCGGTCCCGGGACGGGCTGCTCCGGCACGGCCTGGGTGCCGGCGACGACATCCTGCGCGGGTTGCGCCGCGACCGGGTGTGGGCCGTGCCGAACCTGTTGTTCGACGACGATCCGACGATTCCGCCGCCGCTGGAGCCGCTGCTGCCGGCGCTGGCCGACACCGTGCTGTTCTGGAGCGGCGGGTGGCGCGGGGTGCTGGTGGTCCACGACGAGCAGAGCGCTCTGACGGCCGGCAGGTTGCGCCGGCTCCAGCGGGCCCTGGCCGACGACCGGGCGGCGCCGGACCAGGTGCTGGTCGGGCTGGTCATGGCGGATTCGCGGGACGATCCGCGGGTGCAGGTCGCCGATCTGCTCGCCGGCACGTCCCGGCGAGCGTCCGCGGACGATCTGCTTGCGACGAACCGGCCGCCGGCCGCACGGCATACCGCCGACCATCCTGTTCGGACCGAAGGATGTCACCCGTCCGCCGGACGGATCGGCGTCCCCTGATCGGGCTGCGGATGCGCGGTTTCGTCCCGATGCGGGACGGCCACCCGCACGGCGCTGGCTGTTCGGCCGTTGACCGGGCCAGGGCGGTCTGTTTGGCTGCGTCGGCGATCATCTCGCGAATCCCCTCACCATCGGAGACACGGATGTCCTTCACAGCCGCCATCAGGTCGGTCCTCAGCCAGTACGTCGGCTTCACCGGTCGGGCCCGCCGGTCCGAGTACTGGTGGTTCGCCCTGTTCACCGTTCTCGTCAGCCTGGTCGCCGCCATCCTGGACAGCGTGCTGGGCACGGATCTGGGCTCGGGCCGGTCGACCGGCATCCTCGGCCTCATCGTCAACCTGGCGCTGCTGCTGCCGTCGCTGGCCGTCGGCGTGCGTCGCCTGCACGACACCGACAAGTCCGGGTGGTGGATCCTGATCGGACTGATCCCGATCGTGGGCGCCATCATCCTGCTGGTGTTCTTCGTGGCCGACAGCACCCCCGGCACCAACCGGTTCGGCGCCAACCCGAAGGAGCGGCCGCAGGCCGCTCCCGGTTTCGCGTGACCGTGCCACGGCCCTGACCACCCGCCGCTGGGTGACGGGTGCGTTGGGCAGCGGGCTGGCCGGTCCCGCACCGGCCAGCCCGACGTCAGCAGAATCCTCGCGACCTCGCCCGGCGGCGGATTCCCGACTGCTGCACGGAGTCAAGGGGCTCTATAGTTGCCTGCGACGTCGCCGACCCCTCAGCCGCCGGTCACCGCACCCACCACCCCGCTGACACCTCAGCCGCGTGGTGGGTGCGGCCCGCTCCGGGTGACCCTCGACGGCCGCCACACAGTCTGGGCAATGACGCCCAGCTGTCCGGAAGGAGCAGCAGGTGATCCGTTCGTCAGCCGAGGCCGTCGTGAACCGCCACACCCTGGTCCTCACCCAGGACGACGTCGGCGGGGTGCTGCGGATCTGCGGGCGTGACCGGGTGATGGACCTGATGATCGCCCGGTTGCAGGAGGCCCTGCCGCTGGCGTACCGGTCGGGGGCCGGCACGCCGGCGCGGGACGGGTTCCGGCGGTGCCCGGGCGAGTCAGGCGTACTGGAGTGGATGCCGCACCACGAGGCCGGGCGCTCGATCACCATCAAGACGGTGGCCTACACGCCGACCAATCCGGAGGCGGTCGGGCTGCCCACCATTCTGGGCACGATCACTCGCTTCGACGATGTCACCGGGCACCTCACCGCGATCTGCGACGGCGTGCTGCCGACCGCGATCCGCACCGGCGCGGCCTCCGCGGTGGCCAGCCGGCTGCTGGCCCGACCGAACAGCGCCGTGGTGGGGCTGGTCGGCGCCGGCGCGCAGGCGGTCACCCAGTTGCACGGGCTCAGCCGGGTCTTCGACATCCGCCGGGTCCTGGTGCACGACGTGCTGCCCGAGCACAGCCGCAGCTTCGCCGAGCGGGTCGCGTTCCTGGGGCTGGACGTACGGGTGGCCGACCTGGCCGAGCTGGAGTCGACGGCCGACATCATCTGCACCGCCACCTCGGTGGGCGTCGACGCCGGCCCGGTGCTGACCGGCGCGGGGCTGCGCCCGCACGTGCACGTCAACGCCGTCGGCGCGGACCTGCCCGGCAAGGTGGAGCTGCCGCTGGCCCTGCTGCGCTCGGCCTTCGTGGTGCCGGACCACCTGGGCCAGGCCCGCCGCGAGGGCGAGTGCCAGCAGCTCGCCGCCGCCGAGATCGGGCCGGAGCTGCCGGCGCTGCTCGCCGACCCGGCGGCGGTGGCCGGGCGGGCGGATGGCCGTACGGTCTTCGACTCGACCGGCTTCGCCCTGGAGGACCACGTCGCGTTGGACGTCTTCCTCGAGCTCGCGGTCGAGCACGGGCTGGGTCGGCAGCTCCGGTTGGAGCACCTGCCGGTCGACGCGTTGAACCCGTACGCCGTCGACGTGCTGGCCGGCGCCGCCGTGGGGTGACCCCCGCGACGGGGCCGGCGGGCTCAGTCGCGGAGGCTGGCCGGGCGCATGTCCGTCCACACCTCGTCGATGTGGGCCAGGCACTCCTCGCGGGTGCCGGTGTGCCCGGTCTCCCGCCAGCCGTCCGGCACCGGCCGGTCGGCCGGCCACACCGAGTACTGCTCCTCGTCGTTGACCACCACGCTGAACCGCGTCGTCATCGCGTCCCCTTTCCGGTCGCCAGCCGCCGGTCGGCGGCCTCCTGCAGCGCGTCCTTGTCCCTCGTCACGGTGCCGGCCGGGATCACGTCCGGCAGGTCGTCCTCCAGCCGGCGGACCCGGCGGGTGGCGAACGCGGCCGCGCCGAGCACCGTCGAGGCCAACCCGGCCAGCACCACCAGCAGCGCGATGCCCCGGCCGGGGCCGGTGCCGAGCAGCGCCCCGACCGTCGTGGCCAACGGCCCGCCGGCGCGCATGGCCGGCTCGAACAGGCCGGACGCGAGCGGCCCGGCGGCCAGGAACCCGGCGGGCACCATCAGCCAGCTCAGCATGATGCCGGTCGCCAGCACCCGACCCTGCAGCTCCAGCCCGACCTTCGCCTGCACGATCGCGAGCCAGTGCGCGTTGAGGATCGCGGTGGCGAACCCGAGGCCGAACAGGCCGATCGCCGGGAACACCGGGTGCGGGTACAGCCCGATGACCACCATCGAGACGCCGATCAGCAGGAACGACGACAGGATGCCGGTGGTCCGCCGCTGCGTGCCGCCCCACACCGCCATCGTCACGCTCCCTACCAGCAGGCCCACGCCCATCGCGCCGAGCACCAGCCCCAGCACCCGCGCGTCGCCGAGGGACAGCGCCAGCGGCAGCGTCAAAACCTCGATCAGCCCGAAGAAGAAGTTCAGCAGCGTGGTGAAGCCGGTGAGCAGCATCAGCCCGGGCCGGCGCGCCAGGAACCGGAAACCGCCGGTCAGCTCGCGCAGGAACGTCTCCTCCCGGCGCAGGAACAGCCGGTTGGGGAACTGGATCGACAGCGTCACCGTCACCGCGAACAGGAACGTGGTCAGGTCGATGATCAGGATCCCGGGCAGCCCGATGGCCAGCGCGAGACCACCGCCGACCACCGGGGCCAACACCGCGCCCGCCGCGGTGCCGAGCTGGGTGATGCCGTTGGCCCGCCCGTAGTAGCGCTTCGGCACGAGCTGGGTGACCGCCGCCAGGTAGGCCGGCTGCTGGAAGGCGGTGGCGGTCGCCCCCATCGCCGCGACGACGAACAGCTGCCACAACTGGGTGGTGCCGGTGAACAGCAGGACCGCCAGCGACACCGTGCCGCACGCGGCGAAGGTGTCCGCGAGGATCATCACCCGCCGCCGGTCGAACCGGTCGGCCACCGCCCCGGCGATCGGGGCGAGCGCCACCGCGGGCAGCAGCGCCATCACCGACAGCAGCCCGAACAGGGTCACCGACCCGGTCCGCTGGTAGGTCCACACCCCCATGGCGAACGTGGTCAGGCCGGTGCCGATCAGCGAGACGAACTGCCCGGTCGCCACCAGCGCGAAGGTGCGCAGGCTCGGCTGCGGCCCGGCGTCCGGCACCGGTACGGCCGGTCCGGGCCGTACGGCCGGTTCCGCCGGCCCCGGCCGCGCGGCCTCCTCCGCCGGTACGGCCTGCGCCGGTACGGCGTCGCAGGCGGCGTCGGGCTGTTCGGTGATGGTCTGCTCGGTGATGATCTGCGCCAGCTCGGTGGCCTGGTACTTCTGGAAGTAGTGGCCGGCGTCGGGGATCACCCGCAGCGACACCTGGTCGGAGAAGTGGTACCACTCGGTGTACCGCTCCTCGTAGAGGTCGGTGGCCCGGTCGCTGGAGCCCACCACGCAGACGATCGGCACCCCGAGCCGGCGGTGCTCCGGGTCGGCGTAGACCTCGGTGTAGTACTCCTCCCCCGCCGTCGCGTCGTGCAGGAACGCGCGGATCACGAAGTCCCGCTCGCGGGGGTCGAGCACCTCGGTGAAGAAGCCCATGGCGCGCAGGAACTCCAGCGCGGAACGCTTCGACGTCCACCGCTGCTGCGGGAACATCCGACGCAGCATGCGGAAGAACCGGCCGGGCAGCTGCGGCACCGGGAAGTGCCCGCCGATGTGGACGGCCCGCAGGTCCACCACCGACTCCAGCTGCCGGGCCAGCTCGACCGTGGTCGCGCCGCCGAGGCAGTGCCCGTAGATCACCACCGGCCCGGTGACCACCTCGGCCGCCTCGGCAACGCACGCGGCCACCAGGTCCTGGATCGGCAGCGGCGGCTCGTCCGGGCGGCTCAGGTCGTGGCCCGGCGGTTCCAGGGCGAGCAGCCGTACGTGCGCCGGCATCGCGGCGCCGAGCGCCTGGTAGGTGATCGCCCCGGCGCCGGCGAACGGCACGCAGATCACCGTCAGCGTGGTACTGCCGGCCGGGCGCGGCGGGGTCATCTCGTGCAGCAGCCGGGCCGGGCCGGTGGCGTCGGCCCGGTCACCGAGGTGCGCGGCGAGCGACCGGATCGTCGGGTGGCCGAACAGGTCCAGCACGCCGACCGGCACGCTCAGCCCGCCGACGGCCCGGATCGCCCGGAACGAGTCGCCACCGACGGCGAAGAAGTCGTCGTCGATCCCGATCGTCTCGACGCCGAGCACCTCCGTCCAGCGCGTGACCAGCTCGGCCTCGAGCGGCGTACGCGGGGCGGCGAACGCGGCGGACGGCGCCGCGGCGCGTTCCGGGGCGGGCAGGGCACGCCGGTCGAGCTTGCCGTTCGGGCTCAGCGGCAGCGCGTCGAGGCCGACCAGCGCCGTCGGCGCCATGTACTCGGGCAGGGCGGCGCGCAGGTGCCCGCGCAGGTCGCGCTCGGCCGCGGCGGCCGGCACCACGTACCCGACCAGGCGCTGACCGTCCTGGTCGTCCTGCCGGACCACCACCACCGCCTCGCGGACCGCCGGGTGCGCCACCAGCCGGGCCTCGATCTCGCCCAGCTCGATCCGCAGGCCACGCAGCTTGACCTGGTTGTCGATCCGGCCGAGGAACTCGATCGTGCCGTCCGGGCGCCACCGGGCCAGGTCGCCGGTGCGGTACAACCGGGCGCCGGGCCGCCCGGCGTACGGGTCGGGGACGAAGCGGTCGGCGGTGAGCGCGGGACGGGCGTGGTAGCCGAGCGCCACCTGCACACCGCCGATGTGCAGCTCACCGGGAACGCCGACCGGGCACGGGTTGCCGGCCGGGTCGCGCACGTACAGCGTCGTGTTCGGCACCGGGCCGCCGATCGGCACCCGGGTGAGCCCGGCGAGCCGGTCGGCCGTGCAGGCCCAGGAGGTCACGTCGACCGCGGCCTCGGTCGGCCCGTACAGGTTGTGCAGCTCGGCGGGGAGCATCGCCAGGCAGCGCCGGGCCAGGTCGACCGGCAGCTCCTCGCCGGAGCAGATCACCAACCGGAGTGAGTCGAGCCGGCCGAGGTCGTCCTGGCCGAGGAACTGGGCGAGCATCGACGGCACGAAGTGCAGGACGGTCACCCCCTGCCCGGCGATCAGGTCCCGCAGGTACGCCGGGTCGCGGTGCCCACCCGGCACGGCGAGCGCCAGCCGCGCGCCGGTCATCAGCGGCCAGAAGAACTCCCACACCGACACGTCGAAGCTGGCCGGGGTCTTCTGCAGCACCACGTCGACGGCGGTCAGCTGGTGGTCACGTTGCATCCAGGCGAGCCGGTTGGCGATGCCCCGGTGGGTGTTCGGCACGCCCTTGGGCCGGCCCGTCGAGCCGGAGGTGTAGATGAGGTACGCGACGTCGTCCAGGGTGGCGGCCGGCTGGGGGTTGACGGTCGGGGCGTCCCGCCACGGGGCCGGGTCGTCGAGCGGCAGCACCCGGAGCCCGGCGGTGTCCAGCCCGGCCGGCGGCGCGCCGGTGGTGAGCAGCACCGGCGCGGCGGTGTCGGCGAGCATGAACGCGAGCCGTTCGACCGGGTACTCCGGGTCCAGCGGGACGTAGGCGCCGCCGGCCTTGAGCACGCCGAGCAGGCCGGTGACCAGCTCGACGGAGCGCTCGGCGCAGACCGCCACCAGCGTCCCCGGGCCGACCCCGTGGCCGCGCAGCACGTGCGCGACCCGGTTGGCGCGGGCGTTCAGCTCCCGGTACGACACGGTGACGTCGCCGATCGTCACCGCCGGCGCGGCCGGCGCTTCCGTCACCCGGGCCTGGAAGGCCGGCACCACGGCTTGCGCGTCGAGGTCGGCGGCGGTGTCGTTGAACGTGGTCACGACCCGTTCGCGCTCGGCGGGGGTGAGCAGGTCGACGTCGCCCACCCGGGTCGTCGGGTCGGTGGCGAAGCCGGCCAGCACGGCTGCGAGGTGGCCGAGGATCCGCTCGCCGGTGGCCGGGTCGAACAGGGCGGTGTTGTACTCCAGCACGCAGTCCAGCCCGTCGCCGGTCTCGTAGCCGGTCAGGGCGAGGTCAACCTGGGCGGCGCCGGAGTCCACCGGGTGGCGGCGCACCCGCAGGCCGGTCATGTCGGCGTCCTCGGCCGGCACGTTGAGCAGGTTGACCATCACCTGGAACAGCGGGTTGCGGCTGGGGTCGCGGGGCAGGTCCAGCTCGTCGACGAGCTGCTCGAACGGCACCTCCTGGTGCGCGAACGCGCCCAGGGCGGCCTCCCGCACCGCGCCGAGCAGGTCGGCGAAGCGGGTGCCACCGTCGAGCCGGCCGCGGATCACCAGCGTGTTGACGAAGAATCCGACCAGGTCCTCCGTCTCGGCCCGGGTCCGGCCGGCGACCGGTGTGCCGACGCAGATGTCGTCCTGACCGGTGTAGCGGTGCAGCAACGTCTGGAACGCGGCGAGCAACGTCATGTAGAGCGTCGCGCCGTGCGCCCGGCCGACCGCGCGCAGCCGCTCGGTGAGGTCGGCGGGCAGCCGGAGGGTCGCGGTGCCGCCGTCGAACGTCTGCACCGGCGGGCGCGGCCGGTCGGTGGGCAGCGCCAGGCTGTCCGGCGCCCCGGCGAGCGTCGCCCGCCAGTAGGCCAGCTCGGCCCTGGCGTCGCGGGCCCGCTGCCAGGCGGAGTGGTCGGCGTAGCTCTCCGGCAGGGCCGGCAGCTGCGCCGGGGCGCCGGTGACGGCGGCGTCGTAGAGCCGGCCCAGGTCCCGGCGGAGGACGCCGAGCGACCAGCCGTCGCAGACGGCGTGGTGCAGGCAGAGCATCAGGGTGTGCCGGCCCGGGCCGCGGCGGAACAGCGTCGCCCGGAACAGCGGGCCGTCGGCCAGGTCGAACGGGCGCTGCAGCTCCGCGGCCAGGTCGGGCTCGGCGGCGTCGGTCACGGTGAGGTCGACGGCGGACGGCGGAAGGACCACCTGCGTCGGCTCGCCGTCCGGCGCCGGCAGGACCGTGCGCAGCGCCTCGTGCCGGCGGGCCAGCCCGTCGAGGGCGCGTCGCAGCGCCGCCTCGTCCAGCGCGCCGTCGAGGTCGAGCACGAGCGCCATCGCGTACGCGGACCCGAGGTCGTGCGCCTGCTCCAGGAACCACAGCCGCCGCTGCCCGAACGAGGCGGGGTGGCTGACGGGACCATCGGCGTCCGGCCCGGCCGCGTCGGGCGCTGGCGGGGCGGATTGGGTCACGTCGGGCGTCGCGGGCAGGGCCGCGCGGGGCGTGGCCGCGACCAGCTCCGCCAGGGCGGCCGGGGTCGGGGTACGCAGGAAGTCGGCGAGGGTCACCTCGGTGTCGTACCGGGCGCGCAGCCGGGCCATCACCTGGGTGGCGAGCAGCGAGTGGCCGCCGAGGGCCAGGAAGTCGTCCTGCACCCCGATCGGGGCGATGCCCAGCAGGTCCTGCCAGATCGCCACCACCGACGCCTCCACCTCGGTGCGCGGCGCGAGCAGGTCACCGGCGGCGTCCGGGCGGTCGTACCGCGGCTCGCTCACCGGCGCGTCCAGGGCCGCCGGCGCGTGGCGCACCGGGGCGGCCGCGTGCCGGTCCACCCAGTACCGCCGCCGTTCGAACGGGTACGTGGGCAGCGGCACCCGGCGGCGCGGGCCGCCGTCGCCGAGCCGGGACACGTCGACCGGCACCCCGAGCGTCCACAGTCGACCGACACCCTGCAGGAACACCCGGCGGCCGTCGGCGCCGTCCCGGGCGGCCGGCATGAGCGCGACCGCGCCCCGGCCGAGCAGGCCGGCCAGCGTACGCGGCCCGACCTCGACCACCGAGCCGCCGCCGGCGGTCAGCTCCCGTACCCCGTCGGCGAACCGGACGGTGGTACGCAGGTGCCGCGCCCAGTACGCCGGGTCGGTGGCCTCGGCCGCGGTGGCCCAGGTGCCGGTGACGTTGGACAGGTAGCGGGCGGTCGGCGGTCGGAGCGCGACCGTGCGGACCTCGGCCACGAAGTCGGCCAGCGCGCCGTCCATCATCGCGGAGTGGAACGCGTGTGAGGTGTGCAGCCGGGTGCTGGCCACCCGCCGCTCGGCCAGGGTGTCCCGGACGGTGGCGACGGCCGCCTCGGTGCCGGACAGCACGCACACCCCGGGGGCGTTGACGGCCGCGATCGACAGGCAGTCGGTGAGCAGCGGCGTGACCTCGGCCTCCGACAGCGGCACCGCGAGCATCGCGCCGGCCGGCATCCGAGACATGACGGCGCCCCGCGCGGCGACCAGGCGCAGCGCGTCGGCCAGGGTGAAGACGCCGGCCAGGCAGGCCGCGACGTACTCGCCGATGCTGTGCCCGAGCATCCCGGCCGGGCGTACGCCGGCGTCGATCAGCGTGCGGGCGAGCGCGTACTCGGTGACGAACAGGGCCGGTTGGGCGTACCGGGTCTGCCGCAGGTCCTCGGGCCGGCCGCCGTACAGCACGGCGCGGATGTCGGCGCCCAGGCGCGGGCGCAGCAGCTCGGCGCACTCGTCCACCACGGACCGGAACGCCGCCACGTGCCGGTAGAGGTCGCGGCCCAGGCCCGGGTGCTGGGCGCCCTGCCCGGGGAACACGAACGTCACCCGGTGCCCGTCGGGGTCGGCCTCGGCGGTGACCGGCCGCGCCGGGTGCGCCGCCTCCGCGAGGTCGGTGGCGACGAACGCCCGCCGGTGCCGCAGCTGCCGCCGGCCGTCCTGCAGGGTCGCCGCCACGTCGGCCAGCCGGGTCTGCGGGTGGTCGGCGAGGAACGCGCCCAGCCGGGTGGTCGCCGCGTCCAGCGCGGCGGGCGTACGCGCGGAGAGCAGGACCAGCTGCGGGCCGTCGGCCGCCGGCGGGGCGCTCGGGGCCGGCGCCTCCTCGAGCACCACGTGCGCGTTGGTGCCGCCCATACCGAACGAGCTGACCCCGGCGCGGCGCGGCGTCGGCCCGTCCGGCCACGGCCGGCTGCGGGTGTTGACGTAGAACGGCCCGAAGTCGATCGCCGGGTTCGGGGTGTCGTGGTGCAGCGTCGGCGGCAGCGTCCGGTGCCGGAGCGCCTGCACCGCCTTGATCAGGCCGGCGACGCCCGCGGCCGCGTCGGCGTGCCCGATGTTGGACTTCACCGAGCCGATCGCGCAGTACGGCGCCGGGGCGGAGCCGAACGCCTCGGTGAGCGCGGCCACCTCGATCGGGTCGCCGAGTGCGGTGGCGGTGCCGTGCGCCTCGACCAGCCCGATCGTCGACGGCTCGGCCCCCGCGGCGGCCAGCGCCCGGGACACCGCCCGCACCTGGCCGTCCACGCCGGGCGCGGTGTAGCCGACCCGGCGGGCGCCGTCGTTGGTGACGGCCGAGCCGCGGATCACCGCGTGCACGGTGTCCCCCGCGGCGAGGGCGTCCTCGAGCCGCTTGAGCACCACCACGCCGACGCCGTTGGACCGGATGGTGCCCCTGGCCTCCGCGTCGAAGGTGCGGGTCAGGCCGTCCGGCGAGGTGACGTCGCCGGGCTGGTAGAGGTAGCCGCGGCGCTGCCCGACGCTGATGCTCGCGCCGCCGGCCAGCGCGACGTCGCAGTCCCCGGCGAGCAGGCTCTGCCGGGCCAGGTGCACGGCGACCAGCGAGGTCGAGCAGGCGGTGTTGACGCTCACGCTCGGGCCGTCCAGGTGCAGCCGGTACGACGTCTGGGTGGGCAGGAAGTCCTTGTCGGTGCTCAGGCCGAGCTGGTACTCCCCCACCGACCGGACGATCTCCGGCGCGCCGAGCAGGTGCTCGGTGAGGTAGGTGCTGCGCCGGCTGCCGGCGAACACGCCCACCTGGCCGGGCTGCCGCTCCGGGTCGTACCCGGCCTGTTCGAGCGCCTCCCACGAGCACTCCAGGAACATCCGGTGCTGCGGGTCGAGCACCTCGGCCTCGCGCGGCGCCAGGTGGAACAGCCCGGCGTCGAACAGCTCGATGTCGTCGAGCACGGTGCCGGCCCGTACGTAGTTCGGGTCGGCCAGCTCGTCCGGGTCGGCGCCGTCGGCGAGCGCCTCGGCCTCGGTGAAGGGCCGCACCGCGTCGTGGCCGGCGACGATGTTGCGCCAGAACTCGTCCGGGTCGCGGGCGTCCGGGAACCGGCACGACATCCCGACGATCGCCACCATCCCGCTGTGGACGGCCGGCCCGGCGGTGGTGGCGGGTGCGGGCCGCTCGGCGGTACGCCCGCCGGCCAGGTGACCGGCCAGTGCCTCGACGGTCGGGTAGCGGAACAGGTCGGTGACGGAGACGGCGTCGCCGAACCGCCCGGCGAGCAGCCGGTGCACCCGCAGCAGCAGCAGGGAGTGCCCGCCGAGGTCGAAGAAGGAGTCGCGCGGCCCGATCTCGTCGATGCCGAGCACTGTCCGCCACGCCTCGACCACGGCGTCCCGCACGTCGTCGGGCACCGGCGCGGTCCACCCGGTGGTCGGGTCGCCCGGATCCGGCGCATCGTCGGCGGCCGTCGACACGCCACGCTGGGCGGGCACCCGCGGACCAGCGGCGGCACGCTCCAACCTGTCGTCCGCGCCGGCCGTACCGCCGGGTTGCGCCGTCCCGGTCCGGGCCGTACCGCCGGTCCGGGCCGTCACCACGGCGGGGGCCGGGTCGGTGTCCGGGCCGGGCAGCGGTCGGGTGCGCAGCGCGGCCCGGTCGACCTTGCCGTTCGGAGTCAGCGGCAGCTCGGGCAGCGGGACCACCACGGCCGGCACCAGCTGCTCGGGCAGCCGGGCGCGCAGGGCTTCGCGGGCGCCCGCGGCGGCGCCGACGACGAACGCGACCAGCCGGGTGCCCTCGGGGCCGTCGTCCCGGGCGACGACCGCGGCGGCACCGATCCCGGGCAGGGCGGTGAGCGCGGCCTCGACCTCGCCCGGTTCGACCCGCGTCCCCCGGATCTTGACCTGGAGGTCGGCCCGGCCGACGTACTCCAGCGTGCCGTCCTCCCGCCGCCGGACCAGGTCGCCGGTGCGGTACATCCGCTCGCCGGACCCGACGAACGGGTCGGGCAGGAACCGGTCGGCGGTGAGGCCGGGCCGGCCCAGGTAGCCGCGCGCCACACCGGCGCCGGCGAGGTGCAGCTCGCCGACGACGCCCACCGGCACCGGCTCCAGGCCGGCGTCGAGCACGTAGCACCGGGTGTTCGCGATCGGCCGCCCGATCGGCACCGGGCCGGTCGCCGGCGTCAGCTCGGTCACCTCGTGGTGCAGCGCGGTGACCACGGTCTCCGTCGGCCCGTACGACGAGTAGACCCGCACCTCGTCGCGCAGCCCGGTCAGGTGCTCGCCGCGTAGGCTCTCGCCGCCGACGACCAGTGCCCGGGTGCCGGCGCCGAGCTCGGCGGCGGACAGCTGGCCGGTCAGGATGGCCAGGTGCGACGGGGTGAGCTTGACGAAGCTCAGGGGACCCTCGCGGCCGCGCAGCGCCTCGCCGAGCGCGGCGGCCCCGGCGCCGCCGTCGACCAGGTGCACCGGTCGGCCGGCGACCAGCGGCACGAAGACGTTCGTCAGGCCGAGGTCGAAGGCGACGGACGAGTGCGCGGCCGCGCCGTCCCCCTCGGCGGCCCGGTACGCCTCGGCGGCCCAGCGGGCGATGTTGGCCAGCCCGCCGTGGGTGACCATGACGCCCTTCGGCGTACCGGTGGAGCCGGAGGTGTGCACCACGTACGCGAGGTCGCCGGGGCGCGGCGCGGCGGGTCGACCGTCAGGGTCGGGCAGGCCCGTCGACACGTCGAGCACCCGCCCCGGGAAGTCCCCGAACCGGTCGGCGTGCGCCGCCGAGGTGACCAGCACCCGGGCGCCGGTGTCGTGCAGCACCGCGGTCAGCCGGGCGGTCGGGTGGGCCGGGTCCAGCGGCACGTACGCCGCCCCGGCCCGCAGCACACCGATCAGCACGGCGACCAGCTCGACCGTCCGGTCGAGGCAGACCCCCACCAGGTCACCGGGGACGACGCCGACGTCGCGCAGCGCGGCGGTCACCTGCCCGGCGGCCCGGTCCAGACCGGCGTACGTCAGCGTGCCCGTGCCGTTGACGGCGGCCGGCGCGTCCGGGCCGGCGGCGACCGCGGCGGCGAACAGGTCCAGGACGGTGGTCGGGTCGGTGCCGGTCGGGGCGCCGCCGACCAGCGCGTCCCGCTCGTCGGGGGTGAGCATCGGCAGCCGGTGGGCGGGCGCGTCCGGGTCGGCGAGCGCGGCGTGCAGCAGCACCCCGAAGTGGTCGAGCATCCGGCGGATCGGGGCCTCGTCGAACAGTTCGGTGCTGTACTGCAGCGCGCCGTCCAGCCCGTCGTCGCCGAGGCTGAGCGCCAGGGTCAGGTCGAACTTCGCGCTGGTGGCCGGCGGCTCGACGGGCGTCGCGAGGACGCCGGGCAGGGCCAGCTCCGCGGCGCCCTGCTCGTAGCTGAACATCACCTGGAACAGCGGGCTGCGCCCCGGGTCGCGGTCGGGTCGCAGCTCGGCGACGAGTCGCTCCAGCGGCACGTCCTGGTTGGCGTGCAGGACGAGCATGGCCTCGCGCACCCGGTCGACCGCCTCGGCGAACGACGGTCCCCCGCCGAGATCGGCCCGGACCGGGAGGGTGTTGACGAAGAGCCCGACCAGGTTCTCCACCTCAACGCGGTTGCGGTTGGCGATCGGGGTGCCGATCACCAGCTCGTCGTGGCGGCCGTAGCGGGCCAGCAGCAGCATGAACACCGTCATCAGCAGCATGTGCGGGGTGGCGCCGAGCCGGCGGCACACCTCCCGCAGCCCGGCCACCGGCAGCGGCATCCGGACCGGGACGGCCGCCCCGGCGTAGCTGCGCTCGGCCGGGCGCGGGCGGGCCGTCGGCAGCTCCAGCGGCGGGGGCGGGTCGTCGAGCGTGGAGCGCCAGTGGGCCAGCTGCGCGGCGTACCGCGGCCCGTCGAGCCAGTGCTGCTGCCAGGCCGCGACGTCGGCGTACCGGACCGGCGGATCGGGCAGCGGCTCCGGGTCGCCGCGGTACAGCGCGCCCAGCTCGCGGACGAGGATCCCGAGGGACCACTCGTCGGCGACGATGTGGTGCAGGGTCAGCAGCAGCAGGTGGTCGTCGGCGGCGAGCCGGAGCAGCTGGCCGCGGACCAGCGGGCCGGTGGCCAGGTCCATCGGGTCACCGGCCTCGGCGGCCGTCCGGGCCGCCACCTGCACGGCGCGCTCGGCCGCCGGCAGCCCGGCGAGGTCGACGACCTCCAGCGGCCACGGCGTCGGATCGGCGGTCTCCTGCACCGGCTGGCCGGCGTCGTCGACGGTGAACGTCACCCGCAGCGCCTCGTGCCGCACCAGCAGGGCGTCCAGCGCCCGGCGCAGCGCGGCCGGGTCGAGCGGGCCGGCGAGCCGGTAGGCCAGCGGCAGCAGGTACGTGTTGCGGGTGGCCACGACCTGTTCCAGGTACCACATCCGGTGCTGCGCCGAGGTCAGCGGCGCCCGCCGGCCGGTGACCGTACGGGTGACGGCGTCGGCCGTCGTCGCGCCGGCGCGGGCGGCGCGCATCGCCCGCAGCACCGCCATCCGGTCCGCACCCAGCACCGGGGGGCGAGCGTCGATACCCATGCCGTTGATCCCGTCGCGGTCAGGCCGAGGGGTCGCCGAGGAACGCCTCGACGTCGGCATCGGTGTAGGCGGCCACGGCGACGAACTCGGCCGCCGAGGTGTCGATCATCGGGCCCTGCTCGGCGCGCAGGGCGGCGGCGAAGCCGGCCAGCGTCGGGTGGGCGAAGAGCAGCCGCAGCGCGATGTCCGCGTCCAGCGCCTCGCGCAGGTACGACACGGCCCGGGTGGCGACCAGCGAGTGCCCGCCGAGCGCGAAGAAGTCGTCCTCGGGGGCCAGCTCGCCCACCCCGAGCACCTCGGCCCAGACCAGCGCGACGGCCTGCTCCAGCACGGTGAGCGGGCGGCTGGCCACCCGGGCGGGCGGGGCCGCGTCACCGGGATCGGGCAGCGCGCGCCGGTCCGCCTTGCCGTTGGGGCTCAGTGGCAGCCGTTCCAGCGGCACGAAGACCGACGGCACCATCGGGTCGGGCAGTTCGGCGGCGACGAACGCGCGGACGTCCGCCAGGTCGACCCCGGGCTCGGCGACCACGTACGCCACCAGCCGGCGGTCCCCGCCGCGCGGGGTGTGCGGGACGACCACCACCTCCCGGACGCCCGGGTGCCGCGCGAGCACGGCCTCGACCTCGCCCGGCTCGACCCGGTTGCCCCGGATCTTCACCTGGTGGTCGGCCCGGCTGATGAACTCGAAGACCCCGTCGGCCCGCTCCCGCACCAGGTCGCCGGTGCGGTAGAGGCGGCCGCCCGACGTCCACGGGTCGGGCTGGAACCGGTCGGCGGTGAGGCCGGGACGGCCGTAGTAGCCGCGGGCCAGCCCGACGCCGCCGACGTACAGCTCGCCGGGGAGGCCGACCGGCACCGGCTCCCCGGCCCGGTCGAGCACCCGCAGCACGGCGTTGGTGATCGCCGGGCCGACCGGCGCCACGGCCGGCCAGTCGGCCGGATCGCCGCGCAGGATGTGGAAGTTGGACAGGTGCGTCTCGGTCGGCCCGTAGTGGTTGTGCAGCGCGGCCTCCGGCAGCGCGGCCAGGAACTCGGCCACCAGCGGGGTCACCTGCAACTGCTCGCCGGCCGCCACCACGTCGCGCAGCGCGTGCGGCACCGGGCCGCGGCGGGCGGCCAGCGCCAGGTGGGTGAGCACCGCGAACGGGATGAAGATCCGTTCCACGGCGGCCTTGTCCAGCAGCGTCAGCAGCGCGGTCATGTCCCGCCGGTCGTCCTCGCTGACCAGCACCAGCGTCCCGCCGGTGGCCAGGGTCACGAAGAACTCCTGCACCGACACGTCGAAGCTGAGCGCGGCGAACTGCAGCACCCGGGCCGGGTGGCCGAGCTGGCAGCCGGTGACGTGCACCGCGACCAGGTGCGCCAGCATCCGGTGCGGCTGCGCCACGGCCTTGGGCCGCCCGGTGGAGCCGGAGGTGAACAGCACGTAGGCGAGGTTGTCCAGGCCGACGGTGACCGGCACCGGCCCGTCGGGCAGCCGCTCGATCGCCGGCCACTCGTCGTCGAGGACGACCACCCGGGCGTCCCCGGCGTCGAGCCGGTCCGCCAGGTGCCGCTGAGTCACCACCACCGGCGGCCGGGCCTCGCCGAGCATCAGCGCGACCCGCGCCGGCGGGTAGGCCGGGTCGATCGGCAGGTACGCCCCGCCGGCCTTGAGCGCGGCGAGGATCGCCACCGGCACGTCCAGCGACCGGTCGAGGTAGAGCCCCACCAGGGCCTCCGGGCCGACCCCGAGGGCCTGCAGGTGGTGCGCGAGCTGGTTGGTCCGCCGGTCCAGCGCGGCGTACGTCAGCGCCTCGTCACCGAACTCGACCGCCACCGCGTCGGGTACGGCGCGGGCCCGCTCGCTGATCTGCTCGTGCACGCAGACCGGTGCCCACGGCGCGGTGACCGGGCCGGCCGCGAACCGGGCCAGCTCCGGCGGGGTGAGCAGCGGCAGTCGGGACAGCCGGGTGGTCGGGTCGGCGGTGGCGCCGGCCACCAGGGTCTCGTAGTGGCCGAGCAACCGGTGCACGGTGTCGGCGTCGAACAACCCGGTCGGGTACTCGGCGGTGAGCACCGTGTCGTCGCCGATCCGGTCGACGAAGAGCACCAGCTCGAACCGGGCGAAGCCGTTGTCCAGCTCCTCGGCGAAGCGCACCCGCGGGCCGCCGTCGCCGAGCGTCACGGCCGGCGTCGGCACGTTCATCATCACGAACAGCGTCTCGAACAGCGGGTTGCGGTCGGTGACCCGGGTGAGCCGGGCCTCCTCCACGATCCGTTCCAGCGGGACGCTGGCGTGCGCCGCCGCGCCGAGCGCCACCGCGCGCACCCGGGCCAGCAGCTCGGTGAACGACGGGTCACCGGCCAGGTCGGTGCGCAGCGGCAGCGTGTTGGTGAAGAACCCGATCAGCGGCTCGGCGTCCGGGTGGTCGCGGCCGGCCACCGGCACACCGGTGACGATGTCCTCGGCCCCGGTGTAGCGGTGCAGCAGCGCCTGGAACCCCGCGAAGAGCACCATGAACGGGCTCGCCCGGTGCGCCGCGGCCAGCGCCGCCACCCGCTGCACGACCTCCGGCGGCAGGACCCGCCGGACCTTGGCGCCGTGCCGTTCCGGTGCGCCGGTCGGCCGCCGGACGGCTGGCAACTCGGGCGGCTCGGGCGCCTCCCGGCACACCGTCCGCCAGTAGTCGACGTGTGCCTCATCGGTGCGGGTGGCGACGGCGGCGTACTGGCGGCGCAGCGGGGGCAGCGCGGCGCTCCCGTCGTACAGCGCGGCCAGCTCGTCCAGCAGCACGCCCACCGACCAGCCGTCGAAGGCGATGTGGTGCACGGTGACGGCCAGGTCGTACCGCTGGTCGGCGACCCGCACCAGCACCGCCCGCAGCACCGGCCCGGTGGTCAGGTCGAACGGCTCGCGGGCGGCCGCGTCGAGCGCGGCGACGCGACGCGCGGCCGCGTCGGGGGTGCCGCCGCGCGCGTCCACCGTCGCGAACGGCACCGGCCGCGGCGGGTCCACCCGCTGCCACACCTGGCCGCCGGTCACCCCGTAGCGGGTACGCAGCACCGCGTGCCGGGCCACCACGGCGTCCAGCGCGCGGGCCAGCGCCGCCGGGTCGACCGGGCCCTCCACGGTGAACAGCAGCGGTACGTGGTACCGCGCGGTGCCCGGGACCATCTGCTCCAGGAACCAGACCCGCTCCTGCTGCTCGGTCAGCGGTCGTGGGCCGGTGGTGGCACCGTCGTCGGCGTTTCCGGCGAGGTCGGCGCCGGCCGGGGTGAGCGCCGCCGCGAGGTCGGTGAAGCGGGGCGTGGCGAACACCTGCCCGACGGTGAGGGTCGCGCCGAACCGCCGCCGCACCGCGGTGACCAGCCGGGCGGCGGTGAGCGAGTCGCCGCCGGAGTCGAAGAAGTCGCCGTCGGTCGGGACGGGCCGCCCGACGATCCGTCCACACAGGTTGGCCAGGTCGCCGGCGGTCACCGCGCGCGCCGGGGCCGTCGTGGCCAGATCCGCGGCCACCGCCGCCCGCAGGGCCGCCACGTCGACCTTGCCGCCGGGGCGAAGCGGGAACTCCGCGACCGTGACCACGGCCGTCGGCACCATGTGCGACGGCAGGATCTCGGCCAGCGCCGCGCGGGCCGACTCCGCGTCGACCGGCCGGGCCGCACGGACGCAGAGCACCAGGTCGGCGTCGAGCGGGAAGACCCGCGCGTCGGTGCCGGGCAGGGCGGCGCGGGCGGCGGCCTCGACGTCGCCCGGCTCCACCCGGTAACCGTTCACGGAGAGCTGGTCGTCGGCGCGGCCGACGAAGGCGTACCCGTCCGGCGTGGTGGTGACCAGGTCGCCGGTGCGGTACCACCGCCGGGGTGCGCCGTCGAGGTCGAGGGTCACGAACCGCTCGGCGGTCAGCCCGGGCTGGCCACGATAGCCGTCGGCGAGGCCGTCCCCGCCGAGCAGCAGTTCACCGTCGTCGAGCGCCGCGACCACTCCCGGCAGCGGCCGGCCGATCGGCACCGGCCCGTCGACCGGGCCGCGGAGTTCGTGCACCAGCGAGGTGATCGTCGCCTCGGTGACCCCGTACGCGTTGAACAGCCGCGGCGGGCGCGGCAGGCCGAACCACGCGGTGACGGCGGTGGCGGGCAACGGCTCGCTGCCGGCCACCGCCAGCCGCAGCGCCGTCGGCCGACCGACCCGGTCGGCGGCGAGCTGACCGGCCCAGCCCGCGAAGTAGGACGCGGGCAGATTCACCACCGTCACCCCGGCCGCGTCGACAGCGGCCGTGAACGCGGCGTACCCGGTGACGCCCAACGGGTCGGCGAGCACGACGACCGTGCCACCGTGCGCCAGGGTCGGCCAGATCTCCTCGGCCGAGACGTCGAAGGCGAGCGACGCGACGTGCGCGACCCGGTCATCCTGGCCGAGCCCGAAGGCCGCGCCGACCGTCTGCACGTGCCAGTCGAGGGCGTCCCGGCCCACCTCGATCGCCTTCGGCACCCCGGTCGTGCCGGACGTGAACGCCAGGTACGCCACGTCGGGGGCCGGCTCGGCGCCGTCCCGGCGGGCCGACGGTGCCGGCCCGTCGAGCACCCAGGCCGCCCCGGCCACGTCGAGCATCGCCGCGACCCGGGCCGGCGGAGTCGCCGGATCCACGGCCAGGTACGCGCCGTCGGCGAGCATCGTGCCGAGCAGCGCGGCGATCGTCTCCGGCCCTCGGGCGCCCACCACGGCGACGACGTCACCGGGGCGCATCCCGGCCGCCGCCAGCCGGTCGGCGACGGCGGTGGCCCGGTCGTACAGCTCGGCGTACGTCCAGGTCAGCGCGCCGTGCGCCACCGCCGGCCGGCCCGGAGACCGGCGGACCCACGACTCGATCCGCCGCACCAGGGCGGCCGTCACCGGTGATTCCCCCCACACATGGTGGACACCATACGGGCCGGAATCCGCCGGTGGGAGCACGAAATTATCGCGATCCCGACCGCTGCCCGGGCGGATAGGCGACGCTTGCCGACGGCTCGTCGGGACGGTGTCGGGCGTGCTCCGCCGGCGACGTCGCAGCGGTGGCGGGCCAGGCTCGCCCGGTGCGTCTGCTCGCGGGCCCGCCCACTACAGCCAGTCGTGTTCGCGGGCGTAGCGGGCCGCTTCGTGGCGGGTGTGGGTCTGGGTCTTGCGCATGGCGTTGGAGAGGTAGTTGCGGACGGTGCCCGGGGCGAGGTGGAGCCGGGCGGCGATGTCGACGACCGAGTAGCCCTCGCCGGTGACCCGCAGCACGTCGACCTCACGATCGGTCAGGGGGCAGTCCTCGGTGACCGCGAGCGCGGACACATCCGGGTCGATCCAGCGTTTACCCGCGTGCAGGGTGGCGATGACCGAGGTGATGTGGGCCGGCTCGGCGGACTTGCTGACGAAGCCCTGGACGCCGAGCCGCAACGCCTTGCGCAGCACACCGGGGCGGGCGTGCCGGGTCAGCATGAGGATCACCTGCTCGGGTCGCTCGCGGCGGATCTCGGCGACCGCGCCGAGCCCGTCCAGGCCCGGCATCTCCAGGTCGATGACCAGCACGTCGGGCCGGTGCCGGAGGGTGGCGGCGATCGCCGTCCGGCCGTCGGACGCCTCGGCCAGCACGGTGACGTCGCCCTCCAGCGGCAGCAGCGCGGCCAGGGCCGTGCGCAGCAGGACCTCGTCGTCGGCGAGTACGACGCTCGTCATCGGCCGTCCTCCCTCGGGCCCACACCTACCCGGACGGGCGGAAAGACCGCGGCCGTCAGGAACCGCTCGCCCTGCTGCTGCACGGTCAGCTCACCTCCGTCACCCGCCACCCGCTGGCGCAACGCCGCCAGCCCTCTGAGCTCGGGGAGCGTGGTGGCGGTCACGCCGTCGTTGGCGATGGTGATGCCCGACTCGGCAAGCGTGATCTGCACCTGGGTGGCCTGCGCGTGCCGCAGGATGTTGGTGGTCGTCTCGCGCAGCACCTGACCGAGCAGTTCACCGACGCGCGAGTCGACCTCGGCCTCCCGGGTCACCCGGACCCGGATGCCGGCGGCCTCGAACAGGTTCTTCGCGTTCTCGATCTCCACCGTGAGGTTGAGCCGCCGCTGCGCGTACGCGAGCTCCTTGGTCTGCGTGATCGTGTCACTGACCAGCGCGTAGGTCTCCCGCAGCTCCTTCTCCGCCCGTCCGGCGTCGCGGAGCAGCAGTTTCTGCGCCAGGGCGATTTTCAACTTCACCACGTGCAGAGTGTGGCCCTGGATGTCGTGCAGGTCGCTGGCGAACCGGACGCGTTCCCGCACCACGGCAAGCTCCGCCTCGCGCTCGCGGGTCTGTTCGAGCTCCCGGATGAGGTCGTAGAACCGCTCACCCACCACCGTCATGACCGTCACGAGCACGGTGAGTCCCGTCGGGAGGAGGACGTAGGCGACCAGGAGCGGGCGGACGTCGCCCCGCTCCACCAACAGCCGCGCCGCGCCGACAGCGGCGACGTAACCGAACAGGCCGGCCACGATCAGCCCCCGATGCCGCCGAACCTCGCGCAGAGTGAGGGAGCCCACCGCGCAGATCCCCCAGTAGGCGTTGGAACTGCCGGTCACCAGCACCCCCACCGGCCACACCGCGGCCGCGACGGTCACGCAGGGCAGCGCCACCCGTGCCAGGTCGTTGGCCGTCCACCGTTCGAAGGCCACCACGGCCGCGACGACGCCCGGCAACAGGACGACGGCGTGCCACCAGGTCCGCGTGTCGAGGTAGAGCAGGACCAGCGCGGCGATCACGACCGGCGGCAGCGACGTCGCCAGGTTGAGCCGGCGCAGTCGTCGCTGCGTCGACTCGGTGAAGCGCGGCGGTGGGGCGGTCACCGCTCCAGTATCCGTCGGCCAGCGGCCACGACCAGTGACACCACGTCACCTGTGTTCGTGACACCGCGCCACTGACGCGCCGGTCGCGCCCGCGCTGTGCTGGGTGCATGTCCACCACACCCGTCATCGAAGTCGACCGGCTGAACCTGACCTACGGCGACTTCCACGCCGTGAAGGACCTTTCCTTCGAGGTACGCCCCGGGGAGCTCTACGCGTTGCTGGGCACCAACGGAGCGGGCAAGACCTCGACGTTGGAGACCATCGAGGGGCATCGGACGCCGACCTCGGGCTCCGTACGCGTCTTCGGGCACAGCCCCCGCGACCGGCGACTGGTTCGTCCACGCATGGGCGTCATGCTCCAGGAGAGCGGCTTCTCCCCGGACCTCACCGTCCGCGAGTCCGTCCGTCTGGTCGGCCGGCTCACCCGGCGCACCGACGACGTCGACCGAGTGCTCGACCTGGTCGACCTCACCGACCGGGCCGGCCGAAAGGTGGCACAGCTCTCCGGCGGGGAGAAGCGGCGGTTGGACTTCGCCACCGCCGTCTACGGCGCCCCGGAGCTGATCTTCCTGGACGAGCCCACCACCGGCCTGGACATCTCCTCCCGCGACGCCGTCTGGGCGACGGTGGACCGGCTGCGCGAGAACGGCGCGACCATTGTGCTCACCACCCACTACCTGGAGGAGGCGCAGCAGCGCGCGGACCGGATCGGGTTGATGCACGAGGGCACCTTCCACCGGGAGGGCACCGTGGCCGAGTTGACCCGGACCCTACCGGCGGTCATCCGCTTCTGCCTCCCGGCGTCGGCGCCGACGCTGCCGGTGCCGGCCGTCGTCGACGCCGACGGGAAGGTCGTGGTCGAGACCTTCGAGCTGCAGCGGGACCTGCACCTCCTGCTGGGGTGGGCGCAGGACCACGCGGTGGAGTTGCGGGAGCTGGCGGCCGGGCCGACCCGGCTCGACGACGTGTTCCGCGCCATCAGCAGCTGATCCGTTCTCTCCCCAAGGGGTGTCACCGTGTTGTCCATCGCGTCCAGCGAACTGATCCAGATCTTCCGCAACCGGCTGGTGCTGGTCACCAGCCTCATCGTCCCGATCGCGGTCTGCATGTTCTTCGTCCGCCAGCACAAGACCTTCGCCGCCGTCGGCAGCCTCGGCTACATCGCCGCCATCGTGATGTTCACCGTGGCCGCGTTCGGCCTCTACGCCACCGCGGTCACCACCCTGGCCTCCCGGCGCCAGAACCTCTTCCTCAAGCGGCTGCGCTCCACCGCCGAGAGCGACACCGGCATCCTCGTCGGCCTGCTGCTGCCCGCGGTCGGCCTCGCCGTCGTGCAGGTGACCGCGATCCTGATCGCCCTGGCCATGGTCGCCGCCGCGCCGGCCGACGTCGTCCTGCTCGTGGTGGCGACCATCGCGGCCCTGGCCATGATGGTCGGGCTGGCGTTGGCCACCGCGGGGTTGACCAACTCCCCCGAGCACGCCCAGGTCACCACGCTGCCCGTCACCCTCGGCGTGATCGCCGTGGCCAGTTGGGTGGGCATCTCCGGCACCGCGAACCTCGCCTGGCTCAAGCGGCTGCTGCCCGGCGGGGCAGCCACCGAACTGATCATGAACGCCTGGAACGGCGGCGTCGCCGTCACCGACTCGCTACTCCTGCTCGCGCCCACCCTTGGCTGGGTCGTCATCGCCGTCGCCCTGGCCACCCGACTCTTCCGCTGGGAGCCCCGCCGATGACCACCGATGCCCGACCGTACTCGAACCCCCCGACCCTGGCGGAAGATCTTCTGCTGCTGCTGTTCCAGCCCGCATCCGGGACCATCGCGGGCGAGAACACGCTCTTCTACGTCCTGGGCGGGGCCGTCCTGGCGGACCTCGCCCTCGGCGACCACCTGATGGCGGCGGCCCGGGGCCGGGTCAGTGGCGTGGCGGGCCATCCACCTGCCGACGGCCTGCTCCGCCCGGCGTGGGACTACCTCGCCGAGAAGCCGAGAGGCGTGCAGACGGCCCTGGCGGCGGTCGGCCCCGCCCTGCGTGAGCCGGTGCTGGAACGGCTCATCGTGCGAGGCGACATCGACCAGGAACCGCGCAAGGTGCTCGGCCTGTTCCGTACGACAGCCCTGCGGGACGGCGGGACCGGACGACGGGCGCGCCTGCTCGCCGACGTCCGGGAGGTCCTCGTGGACGGCGTCGAACCACCGGCCCGCGTCGCCGCGCTCACGGCCCTGCTCTCGGCCAGCGGCACGCTCCCGCAGTTCCACCGCGAGATCCCGTGGACGTCACCGGTCATCACCCGGGCCAAGGAGTTCGAGAAGGGCGACTGGGGCGCCAACGCCGCGGCCGAAGCCGTGACCCGTACCGTGACGGCCACGGTCGTCAACAGCACCATCGTGGCTATCAGCGTGCTTCCTCGAAGCTAGGCCAGCGGCGTCACGACCACCGCGCCGGCGATCACCGCCGCGAGCTCGCCGATCACCAACGCCACGCGGGCCGCCCGCCGGTGGAGGAGGCGATCGGGCGGGCGGTCGGCGGTCCTCGTCCCGAGCATGACCGGCGTCGGCCCGGTCGCGGCCGGCAACCTACCGCGGTACGGCCCGGAACCACGCCTCCCGGTCGCCCGGATCGGGTCCGCGCCGGGGCGACGTCGGAGGCGCCTCGGCGGTGACCGGAGCGTGGTGGTCGAAGGTGGTGGTCAGGACGGCCTCGCCGCCGGTGAGGTCGGGCAGGGCGGCGACGACCCGCGGAACCCGTGCCGACGGCAGCGTGCCGCTGACCTCGAGGTAGCCGCCGGCGACGGCCGTGTCGTGGACGACGGCGCCGAGCCGGCCCAGCAGCGCCAGCACCTTCTCCACCGCATGCCCGGGAAGGTTGACGTCGAACCGCTCGACCGGTTGGCACACCCGGGTGCCGGCCCGGCGCAGCGCCGCGGCCACCACGACCGGGGCGAGGTTGCGGAAGTCCGCCGCCACCGTCGAGATCGACTTGTCGAACTTCTGGTGCGGCCTGCTCTGTCGGGGCCAGTACCGGGACGCCGTCATGGTGACCACGCAGTCGGTGACCGGCCAGCCGTACCGGCCCTGCCGCAGCGCGGCCCGTACGCCCTCCTCGGTGGCGGCGACGAAGGCCGGCGGCAGCCGACCCGGTTCGACGCCGGGGCGGAACTCGATGCCGTGCCCCACCGGGGCGGCGTCGATCCGCAACCCCAGCCCGGCCAGGTACGGGTTGCCACGCTCCCGCACCCGCTCCTCGGCGGCGCCGCTGCCGGCGACCCGTTCGATGCAGGCGGTGAGCGTGCCGGAGAACCGCACCCGCACGCCGTACCGGTCCGCCAGGAGGGCGGCCAGCACCTCCTTCTGCACCTCGCCGTGCAGCCGGATCACCGCCTCCGCCTGCTGCTCGTCGAGCCGCAGGTCCACCAGCGGGTCCTCGTCGGCCAGCTCGGCCAGGCCGGCGAACATCGCCAACCGCTGGGCGGGGTCGACGGGCTCGACGATCGCCTGTCGGGTCGGCGGCGGGAACCGGTAGCCGTGCCGCCGCGGCGGCTGCCCGATGTGCTGCCCGATCCGGGCCGACAGCCCGCGCACCGCGGCGATCTGCCCGGCGGACACCTCGGGGCGCACCAGCACGCCGTCGGGCTCGGTGACCTCGATCCGGGTCACCGTCTCGGGGCGTGATCCGGCGAGCTGCACCCGATCCCGCACGCGCAGCCGCCCGGACCACACCCGCAGCCAGGCCCGCCGACCGTGGCCGTCCCGGTCGACGGCGAAGACCGTACCGGCCAGCGGGCCGTCCGGCTGCTTCCCGTACGGCAGCAGGTCGGCGAGGAGGTGGCACAGCTGACGTACCCCGGCGCCGGTGATCGCCGAGCCGCACGCCACCGGCGCGATCTCGGCGCGGCGCACCGCGTGCCGGATCGCCCGCCGGACGTCGCGGGGGCGTACCGCCTGGTCCGTCAGCCACCGTGCCGCCACCGCGTCGTCGACCTCCGCCACCGCCGCCACCACCGGTTCGGCGTCCAGTCCCACGGCCCGCACCCGGGCGTCACGCCCGCCCTGGCCGCTGACCGTGGTGAGCGGGACCGGCCGCGCCCCGAGCCGCTGACGCACCTGGGTCAGCACCCGGTCGACGTCGGCACCGCGGCGGTCCACCTTGTTCACGAAGAACACTGTCGGCACGCCGATGCGGCGCAGCGCCCGCCAGATCGCGACGGTCTGCGGCTGGACCCCCTCCACGCTCGACACCACGAGCACGGCGGCGTCCAGCACCGCGAGCGACCGCTCGACCTCGGCGATGAAGTCGGGGTGGCCGGGGGTGTCGAGCAGGTTGACGCTCAGTCCACCGAGCGTGATCGAGGTGACGGCCGCCCGGATGGTGATGCCGCGCCGGCGTTCCAGCTCCATCGAGTCGGTCCGCGTCGTGCCGGCGTCGACGCTTCCCAATTGGGAGACGGCGCCGGCCTCGTAGAGCAGGCGTTCGGTCAGGCTGGTCTTTCCGGCGTCAACATGGGCGACGATTCCGAGATTCAACAACGCCAAGGCAGAACTCCACGGTGGGACGGTCCAGGGTCCGGAGCGTGGAAGTTGCTCGCATTGTCACTCCTCGTCATCGTCGTGGTGGCCGAGCCACTGCCCGGGGCGCAGCGGTGAGCCGTGTGCAGGCTCGCACGCCCGCTCCGGCGGCCGCCACCGAATTCGGTTCCGGTCGCACCCGGAGAGCCAGGTCGGCTTGTCGCCCCGAACGGTCCTGAGCCGAGCAGGGAGGCCGGGCCGGTTCCCGCATCGCTCACCGGTCGTCGTACCGCTCGGCCCAGGGTCGGTCCTTCGGCCGGTGGCCCCCCGGTTTGCAACCGGCGAACGGGCCACCGGGATTGCGCAGCGCGTCCATGGTCGGCCAGAGGTGGTTCTGGTGCCACCCGGCCGGGTCGGACGGCGCCGCCCGCGGGCTGGTCCGCTCCTGCCAGGCGAGCCAGAGCCCGTGCAGGTAGGCGATCGCCTCCGGATGCTCCCACCAGCGGGGGCACCAGGGCGCGCCGGAGGTGACCTCACCGCCGTAGACCGGCAGCAGCAGGCCCTCCACCCAGGCGGCCAGCCGGCGCAGCTCCTCGGCGTACTCGGGGCCGTCCAGGTAGAGGATGAAGAACGGCTTCGGCGCCGGCTCGTCGGTCAGCACGACAAGGTCCCTTCGTCACCCGGGTCGACGCCCAGGACCTCGGTGAACCGGCGGTACGCGTCGATTCGTCCCCGCACCTGCCCGGGGTTTCCGCCGCCGCACTCCAACGCCCCGTTGATGCTGCGGACCGTCGCCCCGAAACCCCCGCCGCCGGTGATCGCGGTGTGCGGGGTGGTCGTGCCCGCTCCGGGCTGGGTCATCCAGAACCAGAGCGCGGTACGCCACGCCACCGACGGGTCGGTCGACACCAGGTCCGGGTTGCCGAGCAGGTCCACCCCGAGCGCGTCACCGGCCGCCTTGTAGTTGCCGTTCCAGCTCAGTTGGAGCGGCCCGCGCCCGTGGTAGGCGCTCCGGCCGGCGGGGCACCCGTAGGGCTTGCCGCCGTCGCAGTAGGTGCCCCAGGCGGCCCGGTCGATCTCGTCGACGTGGATCAGCCCCTCGGTCTCGTGGTCGACGTTGGCCAGGAACGCCGCCAGTTCCCGCTTGCGGGTCTGCTCGTCGCCGGTGGTGGCGAAGTCGGGGAACGCGGCCATCGCGTCGGTGAGCCCGGCGTACGTGTAGAAGGAGTTGCGGCCGGGGAACATGGTGTCGAACGTGGTCCCGCTGAGCGGCGTGCCCTCGTCCTCCGGCACCACCTGCTTCCTGCCCCCGGGTCCCGGCGACGCCGTCGGTGTCGGTGCCGGCGACGCCGTCGGCGTCGCGGTGGACGTGTCCGTCCCACCGATCGTGTAGCGGGCGAACAGGCCACGCACCTGCAACGGGTAGCTGTCCAGCAGGATGACCGGCATGCCGCCCTGCGCCTCGACCGCCGCCGTGCCCTGGTCCCAGGCCATCAGCGTCAGCGTGAGGTGGTCGCCGACGACCTTCTTGTCGTCCAGCATCCGCTGGGTTTCCTCGGCCAGGTGGCAGAAGTACCGGGCATGGGCGTGGATCGAGTCCTCCGGGTCCAGCGCCGAGGCCTCGCCGCTGTCGTCGTCGTCCTTGCCGTACCGCTCGAAGACCTCGGGCGTCAGCTGGGACAACCCCTTGCGCCCCTGCTGCCCCTCCTTGTCGGCGTCGAAGTCGGAGGCGTACTCGATCTGCGCCGCGAGGATCACGGGCGTGAGCAGGTCGCACTCGCGGGCGGCGGACCGGATCGGCTCGACCAGGTCCGCATCGGGCACGCCCGAGGAGTCGAACCCGCCGCGGCCGTCGCCCCCGGCCAGCTGGGTGAGGACGCTGCCGCCGGCCCCCGGGCCGAGCGTGCTGTCCGGGTCCGGCGAGTACGAGGTCAGCTGCGACCCGCTGAGCAGGATGATGACCACCAGGACGATCAGGGCCAGCGCCGCCATCGCGGCCAGCGGGAGCATCCCGACCACCGAGATGAGCAGCCAGGTGAGCTGGGTGGCGCCGAACCGGTTCGTCGCCGTCTGGTGCGCGGCCCGGGCGGCCGCCAACTTCGACACCGGTCGTCACCCGGCCCGCTGGTGCCAGGCGGCCGCCGCCCGTTCGGTCACGGCCCGCGCCTCGGCCTTCGCCGCCGCCGCGATCGGCGCCGCGTCCGGCTCCTTGTACCAGGGCCGCAGCCGGATCACCGCCGGCCGCACACCGGTCGCCAGCAGCAGCGCCGTGCCCTTGGGCAGCGCCCGGATCCGGTCCGCCGGCAGCACCTGCTCCTGCCGGTACGACACCGAGCGGGTGGCGCCGTCGCGGGAGCGGGAGTAGGTCGGGGTGCGCACGTCGTGCTGGCCGATCAGGCGGGCGACCTTGTCCACGAAGTCGGCGTCGTCCAGCCCGGCGCCCAGCAGCTTCACCGTGGCCGCGCTCCACAGCGCGTCCATCCCCGCCTCGCCCCAGACCCGCGCCCCCTGCCGGTAGCTCTGCAACAGCGTCACCACGCTGATGCCGCGCGAGCCGAGGTGGCTGTACAGGTCGGGCAGGTCGGCGATGCGGCACACGTTGGCCGCCTCGTCCAGCACGGCGGTCATCGGCGGGTCCAGCCGGCCGCCCATCCGTTCGGCGGCCACCACGCCGGCCCGGACCACGGCGTCCGCCAGCCCGGCGATCACCCCGGCGGCGGACCCGCCGCCGTCCTTGGACAGCAGGTAGAGCGTGTCCCGGCCGAGCACGTGCTCCTCCGGGACGAACTCCGGGCGGTCCGGGTCGGGGCTGACCCAGGCCAGGATCTGCGGGTCGAGCAGGCAGGCGACGCACTGCCGGGTCGTCTCGTAGATGCCGTCGCGGGTCTGCACCGCGCCGCGTACGGTGCCCTGGAGCTGATCGGCCATCGCGTCCAGGCCGGCGTCGCGGAGCAGGTCGACCGGGGTGCGGTCGCCCGGGTCCGCGAGCCAGGCCAGCATCTCGCCGACACTCGCGCCGCCGTGCGCGGCGGCCAGGAGCAGCGCGGTCAGCGTGTTCTGCGCGGCGGCGATCCAGAAGTCCTTCTTGGACGCGTCGTCGTTGACCGAGCTGACGAAGTGGCCGGCGAGCCGCCGCGCGCCCTCCAGGCTGCGGCAGCCGCCGAGCATGTCCCACCACATGTCCCGCTCGGTGTACGCGATGCCCTGCGGGTCGAACGTCCACACCCGGCCGACCCGGGCCCGCTCCTGCCGGGTGACCAGGTAGACGTCCGACTTGTTCGAGGTGAGCAGCACCGCGCCCGGGGCGCGCAGTACCCGGGGGATGGCGATGCCGGTGGACTTGCCGGCCCGCGGTGCCATCAGGTCGAGTTCCACGTCCTCGTACGAGGAGCGCAGCTCGGGCCCCGACGGCAGCAGGTCGCCGAGCAGGTTGCCGGTGTCGTCGGGGTGCAGGTGGCCGACGTCGCGCAGGGACGGGCGCAGTTCCCGGGCCCGGGCCTGCGCCGCCTTGCCGGTCATGGCCCGCAGGTCGGCCGCGCCGGCGAGGTTCGACGGCTGCTGGCCCAGCCGGCGGGTCACGGCGCGGGTCGCCACGACCACCGGGACGGCGGCGAGCGGCACCAGCCCGGCCGCGCCGCCGTACACCAGGGCCGGCGGCACCCCCGGCCAGACCGCATCGGTGCCGCCGCCGATCAGGCTGAGATAGACGTCGATGCTGAACGGCGGCGGGCGCCAGCCGTACCCGCCCAGCGTGGTGGCGAGCGTGCCGCCGAGCCACAGCAGCACGAAGACGGCGAGGTTGACCAGCGCGAGCGCGGGGATCAGCCAGGCCAGCAGGTCGCCGCCGGCGCCGCCGCGCTTCACCGGGACCCCGGTGCGGCCGTGCCGGGCAGGTCGCCGGCCGTGACGGCGCGCACCACCGCGGCTCGTTCGGCCAGCATCCGCTCGGCGTCGCCGTTGGCGATCCACCGCGTGTTCGTGTCGTGCAGGTGCCGCTCGGCGTCGGTGATGGCGACCCGGATCGGGATGCCCGGCCGCCCACCGACCTTGATCAGGAAGCGGCCCCGGCCGGGTGGCTCCTCGTTGCCGCCGTCCTGCGCCCAGCCGGCCGGCGAGGACCAGGACGAGACCAGGTCGATCTCCCGCCGGGACAGGCCCACCACCCGGCCCAGCTCCTCCATCTCCGCTTTCGGCAGGCCGGCGCAGGCGACCATGCCGGCGCGCTCGACGAAACCCCGCGCCTTGGCCTTGTCCGCCTCGTTGCCCAGCGCCTCGGCGTCCTTCAGGGTGTGGGTGATCTTCGCGTCGGCCAGACCGAGCGAGCGGTTCAACCGGGTGAGCGCGTCGATCCGGTCGACGATGCCGGAGGCCGCGCGCAACGGGCGCCACAACTCGTCCAGGACGGTGAAGAACCAGCGCCGGGGCGCCAGCCCCGCGTCCGCCAGGGCGTGCGAGGCGGACACCGTACCCAACCCGTCCGACCAGGCGGCGAGCATCGCGGCGGCGGTCAACTGGCCGTCCGCCTCACCGATGCGGGAGATGTCGATGCAGACGGCGGTGGCGTCCGGGTCGATCCGGGTGGCGGTCTCCGCGGCGAACGTGTCGCCCAGCGGGCCGTCCACGATGCCGAACAGCGACCGGTGCAGCGGGTCGACGGCGTCCCGGTACCGGGACTCCTGCCCCCGGTCCAGGGTGACCTGCCGGACCTGCGGCGGCCCCTCCTCCAGCACCGCGAGCAGGTCCGGCAACCGGTACGTCCGGCCCGGCGCGACGCGCTCGCGCAGGTGCCGCAGGCAGGCGGAGAGCACCGACTGCTCGTGGTCGCTGATCGGCGCGCCCCGCACGATGGTGAGCAACGCCGCCACCATGTTCAGCACCCGGCCGTGGGACTCGGCGGCCAGCGCCTCGCCGGCCTGCCCGCCGATCCGCGCGGCCGCCGCCCCCATCGCGCCGGGGTCCAGCACGTTGAGCCCGCCGACGCCCCGGGCGATGGAGATGACCTGCCCGCCGAGCGCGCGGACGGTGTCCGCGTAGTCGGGCTTGAGGTCGCCGAGCACCAGCGGAACGACGCCCTGCCCGGCCAGGCCGATCAGCATCCGGTTGATCAGCGTGGACTTGCCGAGACCGGGCATGCCGAGCATGAACAGCGACGGGTTGGAGATGTAGCGGGCCCGGGTGAACCAGTTGAGCGGGTCCCCGCAGACCGTGGCGCCGGTGCTGATGTGCTGGCCGAGCGGCACCCCGGTCATCGGGGCGCCCGAGCCGGAGGCGAACGGCCAGAGCCCGCACGCCTGCACCGTGGTGGCCCGCCACATGGTCGGCGGGTCCAACGTGGCCACCCGGCCGCCGCCCACCCCGGGCGAGCCGCGGTGCGGCACGTCCTCGGCGCGGTCGGCCCGGGCCAGCCGCTGCCGGTACCGCCGCTCGGCCGCCTCCTGGGCGGCCCGCCGCCGGCGCGCCCGCCGCAACGCCCGCGGCGTCTGCTCGCCCGTCTCGTCGGGCTCCCGGTCCTGCGCGTCCACGGCCGGCACCACCAGCCCGGACATGGCGGTGACCGGCCCGGACGTCAGCCGGGGCCAGCCCGCGCCGAGGTCCAGCACCCGGGCGCCGTCCGCGCCCACCCCGGCGGTCACAGCGCCTCCTGGAGGTCCTGCGGGACGATCGACTGCTCCCAGGGCAGGATGCCGACCGGCAGGGCGCAGGTGAACGCCGCGGCCTGCATCCGGTCCGCCGGCCGCATGGCGACCCGGGTCGCGCCCAGCAGGTTACGCATCGTCACGTTCGCGTCCCGCACCTCGGCGGCCGAGTCGACGGTCAACGTCACCAGCATCGAGAACTCCACCAGACCGGCGCCGGAGGCCTCCTCCGCCGCGGTCTGCTCGGCCGCCTGGATCTCCGCGACCGCGCGGGCCCGGACCAGGCCCTTCGTCGAGTTCGCCATGAACTGGGCGGACCGGCGATCCGACTCGACGATCCGGGCGGAGGTGGCCGGGTCGATCGGGCGGTAGACCAACGCCACCCGCTTACGGCGGATGCCGGCGGCCGGGTCGAGCACGCTGCGCAGGATCCCGGAGCGCACCACCCCGCGGGGCGCCATGGTCAGCAGCCAACTGCGGGACACCCCGGAGTCGTGCTGGTAGGAGGTGACCGTCTCCACCGCGGCGGCCGGCCCGGCGTCGTCCCACTCCAGCCCGGTCCGGCCGTGCTGGGCGCGGACGTCGAGCACCTCGGCCGCGGCGGCCGGGTCGTACGCCACCCGGACGACCTCGGCGATCCGCTCCGCCGACAGCGGCTCCGCCGACCCTCCGCCGGCTGCCACCAGGCCGTTGAGCAGGCCCTGCAACCGCAGCGCCAGGTCGGCGAGCATGGCGTCGTCGTCGCGCCGGGCGCCCCCGGGCGCCGAGTAGGTGAGCGTCAGGTAGGTGTTCATCTCCGACGACGCGTCCGGGTAGGACCGCACGACCTCCTCCATCACCGCCCGCGCGGCGGGCGGCGCGTTCGGGGAGAGCCGGCCCAGCACCTCGGTGGCGAGCCGGGTGCCGGGGTCCGGCGCGGTCTCCACCACCACCGACGCGCCGCGCAGCCCCGGCTCGTGGGCCAGCCGGGACAGCCACTCCCCCCACAGCGCCACCCAGGTGTCGACCTGGTCCGGGTCGACCAGCGAGCCGCCGTCGGGCTCGCAGCTCAGCACGATCGTGTACTGGTGCCGGTTGCGGTGGTGCAGCACGCCGAACGGCCGGTCGTACGGGTCACGCCCCTCCAGCATGGTCACCCGGCTCAGCAGGCCTGGCGGCCGGAACCGCCCACCGGGCCGCGCCGACAGCGGCCCGGAGACGTAGAGGTGCTGCCGCTTGGACCTGCGGCGCAGCCAGCCGACGCGGACGCCGGCCATCTGGAAGACGTTGCGGCCGTCCTGGGTGCGGATCGCCAGCGGCGCCAGCACCATCGCGAACGGGAGCCCCACCACCAGGGCCGCGTCCAGCGAGACCATGGACGCGAGCAGGACCAGCACGAGACCGCCGAAGAGCCCGAAGGTCCCGATCAGCCCCAGCGAGCCGAGGCCGGCCTTGCGGGGGCGGCGCCAGTTGCCGTACGTGGGTGTCTTGATCTGTTCGATTGCGCTGCTCATGGTCGTCCTCCTGGGCGGCCTAGTCTCGGTCGGGGTCCGGCAGCGCGCCGCGGGCGATGCCGGCGGCGTGCCGGTGGGTGCCGGCGACCGCGCCGGCACCCTTCTGCACGGTCCAGGCGGCGGCCCCGACCGCGCCGCTGACCGCTCGCCCGGCGGTCGACACGACGCGACGCCCGCCGCCACCGGCCGACCCGCCGCCGCCCGCCGAGTCGCCGCCCGACGGTGGGCTGCTCGCCGGCGCCGGCTCGCTCGCCGGTGCCGGGGCGCTGCCGGACGGGGTGCTGGCGGGCGGGGTGCTGGCGGGCTCGGGTTCGCTCGCGGGCGTCGGCGTGCTGCCGGACGCCGGTTCGCCCCCGGACGCCGGCTCGCCGCCGGCCGGTGGCGTGCTCCCGGATGCCTGCTGCCCCCCGCCGCCGCCGGAGGTGGACGCGCCGCCGGACGTGGACGCGCTGTCCGACGCGCCCGTGGACGCGCCGTCCGCCGTGGAACCACCGCCCTCGGCCTTCGACGCGCCGTCCGCCGTGGAACCGCCCTCGGCCTTCGACGCGCCGTCGGCCTTCGACGCGCCGTCGGCCTTCGAGGCGCCGCCGCCCTTGGACACGGCGCCGGAGGGTGACCCGCCACCGCCGCCCGACGCCCGGGCCCCGCCGCCGCCCCCGCCGTGACCGCCGCCGGCGATCCGCTTGGCCCCGCTCGCCATCGCGCCCGCCGCGGCCGCGCCGCCGGCGACGCCCGCGCCCACCCCGTCGGACGAGCCGAGCGCCGCCATGGCCGGCACGACCAGCCGCATCAGCGCGGGCAGCGCGACTGCGGCCATCAACAGGATGGCGGCGCCGGCCAGTTTGTAGTGCTTGGCGTCGCCGTCGACCGAGCCGATCATCGCCGCCCCGGAATACATGATCAGCCCGACCACCGGTTTGAACGCCAGCCACGCCACCATCCAGGCGATGTGCTTGCGCCACCACCCGCCGCCCGACTCGGTCATCGACGCCGCGGCGGCCAGCGGCAGCGTGCCGGTGAGCAGCACCATCGCGCCGAGCCGCAGGTACATCAGGATCACGTGGATGCAGCCGGCGACCAGCAGCAGCAGCCCGATGATGATCAGCAGGAAGGCGGTGAGCCCGTCGGTCCCGCAGTTGGCGATCAGTTTGAGCTGCGCCTTGATGCCCTGGTCGTAGAGGTGGTCGCTGTAGTGGTCGGCCTCGGTGGCGAGCAGGTTGAGCACGGTCCACGCGGCCCCCACGGTGAGGACCATCCGGACCAGGCCCAGCAGCGCGGTCCACAACGCCTGTCCCCGGCGCAGCAACGCCATCCGGAACGCCGCGGCCAGCAACGACGCCACCGCGATGGTCACCACGAGCCAGTCGGTCTGCAGGTGGATCTGGTCATTGATCTTCTCGTCGCCGAGCGTCGGCACGTCGCCGAGGTTGGCGAACAGCTCCACGGCCGCGCCCATGATGGCGCCGGCGATGTCGCTGAGGATGCCGTCGATGCCCCGCTCGAAGAAGCCGACGACCTGCCCGATCTCGCCGATGTAGACGGCGTCGCCGGTCGCGCACTCGGCCATCTCAGCCCTCGTTCCACAGCACGAAGCCGGCCAGCGAGAGAACCGGGGTGACCGGGCCGTAGAGGCCGCCGGAGTTCAGCGGGCGCAGCCGCCAGTCCACCCCGCTCCAGTCCACCGTGTAGTCGACCGAGAAGTAGCGCGCCGTCGCCTGTCGGACCAGCACCCGGACCACGGCCGTACGCGGCGTGTAGCGCACCACGAGGAACCCGGCGAGCCGGTTGGAGGTCTGCGGCGGGCCGTCCTCCTCCAACGACTCGCGCATCGCGTCGAAGTAGTCCCGCCCGAGCCCGGGCACGAGCTGCTGCCGGCTGACCGTACGCCAGTCCGGGCCGCTCATCTGGCGGGAGATGGTGTGCGCCGCCAACACCGCCCCCATCGGGGTGTGCGCGAAGCACCAGCGCAGCGGCCCGGTGACCTTGAGCGGCCCGGCGGAGGCGGAGAACGGCGTCTGCGCGCCGTTGAGCGGAAGCCAGGTGACGTCGGGCGGTGCCGCCTCCGGGATCCGCTGCGCGGCGTCCACCGTACGGCAGCCCTGCGGCCGCGACCCGTCCGGCGCGAGACCGCCGATCACCGGCCCGGACGGGGGCGCGGCCCGGGAGCCGCTCTCCCCGCCCCCGTAGAACGCCGCGCCGACGCCGGTGCAGAGCGCCAGCACCACGAAGGCCGCCGACACCTGCCACCGGCGCTGCCGCCAGAACGGCCCCTCCTCGGCCGGCTCGGATGCGTGTCGCGCGCGCATGCGTCAGTTCCCCCCCGTCTGGCCGCCCGTGCCGAAGACCCAGGTCACGATCGGGCCGGCGGTGGCGACCAGGATGCAGCCGCCCAGCACCATGCCCAGCCGGCTCATGTGCTCGGAACTCTCGCCCCGCTTGTGCGAGATGGCCATCACCGCGCCGGTGATCAGGACGCCGAGCACGCCCGCCGCGGTGCCCGCCCAGGCGACCAGGCCGAGCGCCTGCTCGACCTTCGCGGCGAGCTCGGTGGGCACCGCGTTCTCGCCGGTGCTCGGCTTCGGCACCTCGGCGCCGCCCGAGAGGCCCTGGACGGGCTCGAGGCGGATGCCGAACGGGATCCGCACCAGACCGCTGTAGTAGAGATCGGAGAGGGCCATGGGTGCTCCTTCGATAGTGGAGGGGGTCGAGAGTGGGGTGGTCACTGGCTGAAGCCGAGCGCCTCGACGAGCGGCCCGGCGGTGGTCGCGAGCATGCACGCGGCCATCACGAACGCGATCTGCCTGGTGTACTCGGTCCGCTCCTCCAGCGCGCCGCGCCGCAGCTGCGAGGCCAGGGTCATGCCGGTCAGCAGCAGGCCGATCACGGCGGCGGCGCTCACGCACCAGGCCATCAGCGTGAGCAGCTGCACGATCGGGGCGTTCGGGTCGTCGACCGCCACCTGGTACGGCTCGATCGACGGCGCCTCGAAGCTCTTCTTGTTGATCGCGTTGTCGCACTTGAACTTGCCCGCGTAGAGGGCGCCGTTGAGCGTGCACGAGTGCGACCCGGTGATGTCCACGTTGTCCTTGGTCCGCGAGTGGCCGCTCAGGTCGACCAGCATCTCGACGTCCATCCAGACCGTGTCGCCGTCGGTGAACTCGGCGGTCAGGTCGAACGAACCGTTGGTCGAGCCCTTCTTGCCGGAGCAGACCCGGTCGCCGTGACCGGCCGGGTAGGTGTTCACCGTGGTGGTGGTCTTCAGGCAGATCTTGTAGAGGAACCCGGCGCCGCCGCCGTCCACCGTCACCGTGTAGCTGCCGGCCGCCTCCGCCGGGCCCGGCGGAGCGAGCGCGAGCAACGCCAGGACCAGGGCGACGACGGCCGCGCCGGACCTGACCGGCCGGCTCACCGCGACCCCCGCCCGGGCCGGGCGTCGACCAGGTCGGCCAGCCGCGCCAGTTGGCGCGGCGGCCGCTGCGGCTCCACCCCGATCCGGTACGACGGGATCCACGGCACCCGGTGCACCGGGGCGATCGCGCGCAGCAGCCGGATCCGGCCCAGCAGCGGCGCCGGCAGCCGGCCCGGGGCGTCGGCGATCAGCACCACACCGACCAGCCGCATCCCGGCCGGATGCCGGCCCTCGCGCATCGTGTTGAGCGCCCGGGACACCGCGCGTAGCCCGTCCAGGTTGGTCCGCCCGACCACCGCGACCCGGGCCGGCTCGCCGAGCGCCGGGTCGGGCCAGCGGCAGCCGATGTCGACGCCGCCGAGCAGGCGGGTCAGGGTGCTGGCGCCGGCGCCGCCGTGCGCGCCGATCCAGCCGATGCCCTCGTCGGAGAGCACGTCGCGGCCGCGGACCGGACCCTCGTCCCGCTCCCGGGGCCGCCCCAGCACCATCTGTCGGCTCATCGCCCGTCCCACCTCCTGTCCCGGTCGTCCGTCGTGCGCGCCGACCGCCGCCGGGTGTCCCGGCCGGAGCGGTCGACGGCCGCACTACGACGCGACCGCCCGCTCGGTTCGACCGGGATCACAGGTTTTTCTCGCCCGACCGCCCGGCGGAAAAATCCGGGCCCGGCGCTGAACCACGGACCGCGGCGGCCCGTAGTCGGTGCATCGCGAACCGTGGAAGGAGGAGGCACTCCGAGCCGGCGGCGGACCGCCGGTCTATCCAGCCAGGAACAGCGCTCGAAGGAGTGACCATGACCGACCCCAGCTATTACGGCTACGAGCCGGACCCGCGGCAGCAACCGCCGCGACGCGCCCAGACCTACGCGACGACGCCCGCGCCGTCGCAGCCCGGCGAGCGGCACTACAGCGTGCCGGTCAACCAGTACAGCCAGTACGCGTACGCGTCGTCGTCCACCGCCGCGGCACCGCAGTTCACCGACTCGTTCAACGGCGGGCGGCGGGTGTCCCCGCCCACCGTCCCGTCGCGGTCCAGCCAGCAGGACTCCCGCCACTCCTCCGCCGCCAGCGGGCAGTTGGCCGAGCTGCGCCGCCGGTCCACCTACGTGGTCAACGATCCCGACGCGCTGGTGAACATGGCGGTGCAGGTGCGGGCGGTGAGCACGACCAGGCCGGTCGAGCCCCGGCGGGACAGTCAGGTGAGCCCGGCCAATCCGAGCCGGCCGACCAACAGTGAGGCACGGCAGGGCGCCCAGAACGCCGGTTTCAAGGGCCTGACCGACTTCAAGGCGTTCATGAACCACTACCTGCCGCCGGGGACGGAGTTCACGGCCAGCTCGCTGAGCGCCATCTCCGGCGTCCTGGAGGGGTGGGCCGCGCGGGGCACCCAGATCGGCGCGGCCAGCGTCACCGCCCTGAAGTCCGGCGTGGAGTTCATCGACGCCGCGCGGACCGGCGACTGGACGAAGGCCGCGGTCCACGCCGGGAACCTCACCGGCATGGGCATGAGCATCGCCGGCACGGCGGCGAACATCACCCAGCTCACCGCGGCCGGCGGGATCGTCGTGGGGGCGGCCACGCTCACCAACGCGACGGTCGACCAGCGGCGGGCCGCGATCCAGCAGCAGTCGCAGAACATCGACCTGGAGAGTGGGCAGAACCGCCGTCAGTCGAACGCCGCCGCCCCTCCGGCGGGCCGAGGGCAGCAGCAGGCGCCGGCGCGCGGCCGCTGACCGGATCCGCACAACCTGACGGGCCCGGGTGATCCGCACCCGGGCCCGTCGTCGTCCCCGCCGGTCAGCGGGCCTCGCGCCAGCTCTGGTTGCCCTTGCCCGTCTCGCAGTCCCAGATCTGCAGCGGCGCGCCGTCGTCGGAGTTCCAGTCGCGCACGTCGAGGCACTTGCCGGAGTTCGGGTTACGCAGCAGGCCGTCCTCGGCGACCCAGACCTGCGCCGGGCCGCCGGTGCACCAGACGAGCTGCACCTTGGCCCCGTTGTCCCGGGACGCCCAGGCGACGTCCATGCACTTGTCCAGCACCTTCAGGGTGTCGCCGGGACCACGGGTGAACCGCTGGGCCGGGGAGCCGTTGCACTGCCAGAGCTGCAACCGCACGCCGTCGGCGGACTCGCCGTTCGGCACGTCGACGCACTTGTCCGCGTACCCGCGCAGCGCGAAGCCGCCGCCGGACGTGACGGCCTTGCGCTCGCCCGCCGGGGCAGCAGGTGCCCCGCCGCTGTGGAACGTCACCACGATCTCCCCGCAGCCCGGGCAGTTGTAGACGGTCTCGTTGCCGGCGACCCGGTCGTGGGTGGACCACAGGTAGGCACGCGGGGCGAACGGCAGCAGCGCGGCGGTGTAGGCGCTCTCCGCGTCCCGGTTCGGGTTGACGCAGTTCATCCGGTCGCCCCGGGCCGGGTCGCGGACGGCGTGCGCGTCCGGGCAGGCGGCGAGCAGCTGACCGCCGGAACAGTCCTGCCGCGCGCAGCTGCCCGCACTCTCCGGCCGGGGGGCGCCGGGCGCGTCGATGGTGACCGTGGTGGACACCGCGTCGACGTAGCTCACGTTGTACCAGGGCGCGGCCGGGTTGTTCCGGTCGAAGTTGAACTCGGCCAGGCTCACCGGCTCCGCACCCCGCTCGCACCGGTCGGCGAAGGCGCCGCAGTCACCGACGAGGCAGCGGAAGCCGCCGTTCGGGTCGCCGTCGCAGCGCTGGCGGGCGAAGAACCGGCCGCGCCAGTGGCCCGGCTCGCCGCCGTCCGGGATGACGATGGTGCTCCGTTCGCCGGGGCGCAGGGTGGGCAGGCCGGTGATCGGCCGGGAGCCGTCCCCGCTCTCCCCCGCACCGATCCACAGCGTCTCCGCGGTGCCGTTGACGAACGTCACCCGTTCCCCGGTGGCGGCGGTCGCCGCACCGCCCGGCATTCCCACGGTCAGACCGAGCGCGAGCAGCACGACGGCGAGCAGAGCGGCCCTCCTGCTCGTCCGCGTCGCGCGGGTCGACGACGATCCGGTGTTCACTGCCATGTAGCCCTCCCTTGGCCTGGCGGGGACGCGCCACGTCCCCCGACGAGTGCGGCTGGCGCACGGCCACACGACGGCCGGGGAGGACGTCCGGTTCAACCGGAGGTGGTGCGGATCGAAGGCTTCCGGTCAGCGCGAGATCGGCGCGGTGACCACCGAGGTGCCGTCGGGCAGGCCCACGCCGACGAAGGAGAGCTGGTCGACCGGGGGCGACAGCTCGCCGGTCACCACCTGCGGGCCGGTCGCGGCGGTCCAGTCCCGCACCGGGTGGGTGACGCCGTCGCGGGTCACCGCGAAGAGCCGGTAGCGCAGGCCGGGACGCAGCCCGGTCGCGGTGATCCTGATCGTGGAGCCCTGGCCCTCGTGGGTGGTGATCGACACGGAGAGGCCCACCCCCGCGCCGGGGGCCTCCCCGGTCGCGGTCAGCACCAGGTCGTCGCGACCACCGCCGCCGCCGACCGTGGCCACGATCCCGCCGGTGAGCACCACCGCGGCCAGCGCCACCGCCCCGGCCCAGAGCAGCAACCGGCGACGCGCCGACAGGACCCGGGATCGGCCACCGCCGGGCCGGCTGCCGCCGCCGGACGCCCGCGCCGGCCCGGTCGTGCCGCCGTCAGGCCCACGACCAGGTCGCACGAGCCGCCGACCCGTCGTCACCGGGCCGCCGTCCGGCCCGGCCGTGCCGTCGGAATCCGGTGTGGACCGGGGTACGACGGGTGGCGCCTCCGCCACAGCGACGCCCGGCGCGGAGTCCGGACCGGCGGGTATGGCGGCCTCACCAGCGGCAGGCGTGGCGGGCTCGCGGACGACAGCTGTCGCGGAGTCGGGAGCGGCGCTCGGTCGCGGGACGGCAGCCGGTGGGAGGACGGAGGCCGGTGGGAGGGCGAACCCGTCCCAGTCGGCCGCGCTGAGGCCACCGAGCCCGCTGGTCACGCCGCCCAGGTCGGCCGCGGCGGAGAGGCACTCGTCGCACCCGGCGAGATGGTCCTCGAAGGCGACCCGGTCGGTCTCGTCGAGCGCGTCGAGCAGGTAGAGCGCGAGGGCTTCGTGCTCGGACGTCGGGTGTTCACCGTCGCTGCGCATCACGCCCCCCTTCCCGACCCGACAAAGGGTGCGCCGGAGCGACGACCCTGGTCACCGCGCCGGTGCCGGGATCTGACGAGGAGTCGCAGGAACGTGACATCAGGCCGACTCGATCGGGCCGATCGCCGCGTGCAGCGCCCGCACCGCGTAGTACGTCCGGGACTTTACCGTACCCTCGGGTATGCCGAGTCGCTCCGCCGCCTCCGCGACCGAGGCCTGCCGGTAGTACATCTCGATCAGGACCTCCCGGTGCTCCGGCTTGATCTGTCGCAGAGCCAGGCGGACGGCGTGGACACTGACCACCCGCTCCATCTCGTCCTCGGCCGTGGTGAGCAGGTTGAGGTCGGGCACGGCCACCTCCGGCGGCCGGGCCTGCCGGGCCCGGCCGGCGTCGACGGCCACGTGCCGGGCGACGGTGTAGAGCCAGGGGGCGATCCGGCGCGGCTCCGCGGCCAGCGTCCCCAGGTTGCGCCAGGCCCGCAGGAAGGTCTCCTGCACCAGGTCCTCGGCGAGTTCCTGCCGGCCGAGGACGAGGCGGGTGACGAACCGCAGCAGTGGCTCCCGGTACTGCTCGTGGATCCATCGCATGAGGCTCTCGGGGGAACCCTGCCCGACGGCCTCGCCCGGCGCTCCGGGATCCACCGCCTCGTTGGGCACCGCCGACACAGAACGCCTCCCCCTGACGTGTGGGGCGTACCCGCACGGTCGGCCTGGCGCCTCGACGCCGAACCCCTCTGGGGAAGAAGGATAACCGTACTGATCGGACGGTGCCGCCGGCCGGCGCACGGCGACCAGCGTCCCGGCGCTCATCGGATGCGGCCCGGGGCTGCCCCGCCCACGACTGCGCTGGTCGTGACCGCACTGGGTGGGCGGCGGCGAGTCGACATCGAACACTCCGATCGACGGTTCGGCAGCCGCGGGGCGGTCCGTCCGGCGGCGGTCACATTGACGGCCCGGCGTGCGGGTCGGTTCAATGGCGACCGGACTGGAATCGGATCCGATTCCGGTCGGGTGAACCGAGGACGTCGCGCATCCGTCACGCCAGACGACGTCATCACCGGAAGGGAAGCCCCGTGACACCCGATCTTCCTGGCATCCGATCCCGGCTCGCCCGGACACCGCGTCGTGTCGTCGCTGCCATCGCAGCCGGACTCGCGGTGTTGTGCATGGTGATCGCCTCCGTGAGCTGGGGCATCGCCACGGCCCGCGACGACAAGCTGACCGGTCGTACGGTCTCCGCCGAGAACCTGACCGCCATCCGGGCCGCGGCCCGCTCCTGCCCCACGCTGACCCCGGCCCGCCTGGCCGGACAGCTGATGACCGAGTCCGGCCTGGACGGGCGGGTCAAGAAGACCACCTCGGGCGGTCGCGGCTTCGCCGGCCTGGACGACGACCGGTGGAAGTCCTGGGCGCCCTGGCCCGGGGCGGACCGCACCGACCCGGCCGCGAACATCCTCGCGCTGGCCCACCAGATGTGCGACCTCAGCGGGCAACTGCGGCTGGCCGTGATCCCCGGCGACCCGTGGCGACTGTCCCTGGCCGCGTTCCACGCCGGGCTCGACCGGGTACGCGAGGCCAAGGGCGTACCGTCCGACGCGGTCACCTACGTCGACGACGTCAGCCGCTACGCGGCGTACTACGGGGAGTTGGCCGCGTTCGGCGGCTCCGGCACCACCCGCCCGGACGCCGGGCGCCGGCAGCCGAAGGCGGTGCCGGCGAGCTACGTACGCCTCGTGGTGCGGGCCGGCTCGGTGTGCCCGGAGGTGCCGCCCGCGGCGGTGGCCGCCCAGCTCATGGCGTTGTCCGGCTTCGACCCGAACCTGCTCGGTGACGACGGCCGGCGCGGGATCGCCCAGTTCCTGCCCGAGGTGTGGCGGGCACACGGGCCGGCCGGGGCGTCGCCGTGGGATCCGCAGGTGGCCGTGCCGGCGGTCGGCGCCGCGCTCTGCGCGCTGCGGCGGGACCTCGTCGGCCTCGACGGCGACCCGGGCCTGCTGGCGCTGGCCGCATACCGCAACGGCCCCACCGCGGTGCGGCAGACCGGCGGCGAGCTCGACGACGCGACGCAGGCGTTCCTGCGGCAGGTGCGGGAGTTCACCGACTTCTACGCCCTCGACGACCGGCTCCGGGTCCCGGCGGCGAGCGCGAGCCCGTCGCCCACGCCCCCGGCGCCGAGACCGAAGCCCACGACCACGTCGGCGCCGACACCCACGCCGACGCCCACACCGGCTCCACCCATCCCTCGGCCCAGCGCGCCGCCGTCGACCCGCCCGCCGGCCGAGCCGGAGAAGCCGGCCCCGCCGAAGCGCCCGAGCGGCGCGAAGCAGCTCGTCGGCAAGGAGACCGGGCTGTGCGCAACCGGCGGCAGCGGGGACGGCATCCCGGTCGTCCTGCAACCCTGCCGAGAGGATCGGCTCCAGTGGTGGTCGTTCCGGTCCGACGGCAGCGTCCGGGCGAACGGCCTCTGCCTGGACGTGGCGTGGGGCGAGAAGCGTGACGGCGCGCCCGTGCAGACCGCCACCTGCAGCGGCAACCCGGCCCAGAAGTGGGAGTGGATCGAGCGCGACGGCCGGCGGTCCCTGCACAACCCGGAGACCGCCCGCTGCCTGGATGTGGACGGGCACGGCACGGGCGCTCCGTTGAACGCCTGGACGTGTGTGTTCAACCCGAAGCAGACCTGGTCGCTGCGCTAGCCGGGCGCCCCGGTCACCCGCTCGGGGTGACCGGGGCGCCGCAGTCCGGCTCTGCCGGCACACCGGCACACCGGCCAGCCGACCCGACGGCCGTGCCGGTCAGCCGGCAACCCGGCGGCGACGCAGCCAGAAGACCAGGAAGCCGCCCACGCCGCACACCAGGGCGAACCCCAGGAGCACGGCGAGTAGCGTGCCCCCGCCGCGCCCCGCCTGCGCGGCGGCCGGGGCCTGGCCGTCCACCGACGGGGCCACCGACGCCGCCGGGTTGATCATGCCGGCGCCGTACCGCGGGTCGCCCTCGGCCACCTGCCCACCGACCGGCTCGGCGGTGCCGCGGATGCGCTCCTCGACCTGGGCGGCGGTGAGGTCGGGCTGGGCGGCCCGGATCAGCGCGGCCTCGCCGGCCACGAACGCCACCGCGAACTCGGTGCCGGTGTTGCCGACCACCTTGCCGCCGCCGACCCCGAGCGTCGCCACCTCGATGCCGGGCGCGACCACCTCGACCGACCCGTCGAGATACTTCTCCGCGAGCTGGCCGCCGGCGCCGACCCCGCCGGTGAGCACCAGCGCCCCGCCGGATCCGCCGCGCGGCGACGGCAGCGTGGTCGGCTTCACCGGCGCCCCCGCCACCACCAGCACGTCGTGCTCCAGCGCGGTGGTCAGGGAGGCCACCACCGCCGGGTCGGCCAGGTCGACCCGGGAGCCGAGCGCGAGCACCGAGGCGCCCGTGCTGACCGCCACCTCGATGGCCGTGGCGGCGTCGGCCGCGCGGGCGTCGCCCGAGGACCGGGCCATCCGGACCGGCACGATGGTCGCGTCCGGCGCGAGCCCCACCGGGCTGCCGTCGACGCTGTCGTCCGCGGCGATGATGCCCGCCATCGCCGTACCGGAACCGAGGCAGTCCTCGTCGCCCCGCCCGTTGCCGACGGTGACGTCCGCGCCCACCGCGACCCGGCCGCTGAGCTGCTGGACTCCGGCGTCGACGCCGGAGTCGACGACCGCGACCTTGACCCCGTTGCCGCGGGTCAGGGTCCACGCGCTGTCCGCCGCCATGCGCAGCTGCGCCCACTCCGACCGGCCGCTCGACGCGGTCGTGGCGGTGCACCGGACGGCGGGGCCGGCCCCGCCGGGCGTACGGGAGGGGGTGGGGTTCGCGCTCGGCGTCGGGCTGCTGTCCGGCCGCGCGCTCGGCGTGCCGGCCGGGGTGCCGGCCGGAGTGGGGCGGGCAGACGGCCGGCGGGGGGCCGGCAACTGTCCGTACTCGACGCCCTGGCCGGCGGCGTCCCACGGCAGCACCAGGTGCCACCCGGCCCGCAGCGCGGCCGGGTCGGTCAGCCGACCCCCGTCCGGCTGGACCCGACCGGTGTTGAGCTGGTAGATCTCGGCGGACCGCTCGCCACTGCCGAGGAAGCGCCGGGCGATCTCGGTGAGATTCTCCGGCTGGCCCTGGTACGCCGCCGTCACCACGTAGTACTTCACGTACGGCTCGGTGTCCGGTGCGGACCCGGCGGCCGAGGCGCGTGGCACGGTCAGGAACGCACAGCCGACCATCACCACCACGAGCAGTCGAGCAAGGATGGAGTGCTTCGTCAGCACCGAGGTCCCCTTCCGTCACCGCGGCCCAGACCGTTCGGCCGTCACTGTCTATTGCGGATCAGCGCCGACTTCGTTCAAATCAATCTGAACCAGATTTCCATGGCGCTCGTCATGGAGACCGCCGAGGGTACCGGCCCTCGATGTCGGACAGCTCCGACCGGCGGTGTGACGTCGGTGGAACGAGGGCGGGGGCGGCGGTGACAGAGCTGGCACAGGCCGCCGCCGTGGACGGCCGGGGAATCGAGCGGGTGCCGACCACCCGCCGCTTCGACCCGCGCCGGCACCGGCGGGTGCCCGGCCTGCTGGATCTCTGGCTGGTGTGCGGCCCCCGGGGGCGGCCGGCGCTGCCGTCCGAACCGGACCGCCCGCTGGACGCGCCCGCCGTGGCGGACCTGGTGCAACGCACCGGGGACGCCGCGGACGACGTGCGGATCCTCGCCGACGACGGCGCCCGCCACACCGAGCTGTTCACCGAGGTGGCCGGCCTACTGGGGCACGACGTGCTGGTCAGCCCGGACGGCGCGGACATCCGGCAGGTGCTGACCGGTGAGGTCGCCGGGGCCGCCGGTGGCCCGCTGCACGCGCTGCCGCTGGACCGGATCACCCGCCAGCCGATGGACTGGCTGGTGCTGCAACCGCCCGACCTGGCCACGCCGCTGCCCGGCTGGTTCGCGATGGAGGACGGGCTGGTCCGGCCCCGGACCGGGGTGGTCAACCTGCCGCTGGCCACCGGTGTGGCGTTGGCCACCCGCGCGGACTTCGTGGCGCGCCGGGCCACCGCACACCGGCTCGGCGCCACCGCGGCGGATCTGGTCACGGTCTCCGTCACGGCCCGCTCCGGCGGATTCCTGATCGGCGACTACAGCGGCACCCAGCAGGTACGTGACGCCAGTCACCTGGCCGCGCTCCTCGGCGAGCTGCCGCTCTACGGCGCCGAACTGCGACTGTGGCTCACCTGGCCGTCCGAACCGGACGAGCAGGCGAAGCTCACCACCCAGGCCGCCGAGCTGGCCGAGATCACCGGCGCCACGGTCTGGACCCCGCCGCCGGGCGGGCGAGCGGAACTCGTCGGCGACCAACGCCACCTGCGCGCGCTCGACGCGGCCGGCGGCGTGGCGCCGTGGCGGGCCCACCGCCCCCGGTACGCCGATGCCCCGCCGGCCGTCGACGCGACCCCCGACGGCCTGCTGACGCCCCGCTCGACGCGGCAGCGGATCATGGTGGCCGCGGATGTCGACGAGGGGAACCCGGCGGCCGACGCTCCGGCCGACGCCGCACGGGAGGACACCGGGCCACCCGAGCGCGGGGCCGCCGTCCCGGCACCCACGGCCCGCCCCACGCTGGCCGTCGAGCACCGCCGGGCGGGCCGGTACGGGCCGCCCTGGCTGCGCCCCGGCCAGCAGGTCAACGACAGCACCTTCGAGGCGTTCGTCGCGGTCACCGGCGACCTGGACCGGGCCGCGACCGAGGGCGTACCCAGCGCGGAGCTGTTCCTGGTCGCCTACCTCGACCCGCGGTCCGCGCCGCACCGGGCCGACCTGCTCCGCGTCCGGGTCGAGCCGGGCGGCGCGATCCCGGTGCAGGTGCTGCGTTCCCACGTCCCGGCACGCCTGCAGTACCTGCTCGGCGCCCCGGACACCTACCTGCTGCCGGCCGGGCGGCTGGACCGGGCGCGGGTGCGGGACGGCTTCCGGGCCACGGACGACGGCGGGCTCCGGCCCGTCGACGGGCTCGACGGCGGGGCGCTGCGGATCCGCTCCGCGCCGGCCGGCGCGTCGAGCGGCGGGCTGCCGCACGACGTCAGCCGGTGGCCGGCGCACGGCACCCGGCGGGCGTACGCGCTGCTGCCGGCCCGGTCCCGCGGCCTGGCGCCGGGCTGGTTGCCGCTGTCCCGGCAGCGGCCGACAGCGCGGGCCGGCCGGCTGCTCGTGGAGGTACGAGTGCCCCGCGGCCGTACGGTCGACGTCGAGGCCACCGCCGACGACCTCGCCGCCCTCCCGCTGGCCCACAGCCGGGCGGAGCGGCTGCGGCTGGCGGGGGTGGAGCTGATCCTCACCAGCCGCTCCTACGACCGGATCCAGGTGGACCGGGTCCACCGGGCGCGGGACGGGGTGTGGGAGGCGGTGCCCGGGGTGGCGGCGGGACCGCTCCCCCTGGTGCTGCGCGGCGTTCAGTCCCCGCCGGCCGCCACCTCGTCCACGTCCAGCTGAAGCGACCAGCGGCCGGCCGGGACCGGACCGAGCACGACCGGCACGCACCGCCCCGCGGTGGCGGCGGCGAGGCCACGCGCCCCGGCCGGGGACGGGCCCTCGAGGAACACCACGTACGGCGCCGGCAGCTCCTCGCCCGCCCTCGGCGGCTCGGGCAGGGCGGGCAGCCGGCGGCACCCGTCCGGCGGCTCGGCCCCCAGCGTCTCCCCCACGACCGCCACGCCGACGCCCGCGGCGGACAGCCGCCCGGCGAGGGTGGCGGCGGCCCGACCACAGACGTCCAGCGGCCCGACGAGGGTGAGCACGTCGGGCACCCGGGCGAGATCCACGTGCAGACGCCACGGCCCGCTGCGCCCCAGCACCAGCGGCAGCACCGCCGGCGGCGCCGTCTCCCCGGGGCCCAACCAGGCGTACGGCGGCGCGCCGCGCCCGGCCGCCACGCCGACCAGCCGGACCCTGGCCGGGCCGACGTCGGTGTCCAGGTCGGCGACGAGGTACGGCACTTCGTCTCCGGCCGGCAGCGGCGGACGCGGCACGACCGGCGTGGCCTTGGCGCCGGTCTCCGGCGGCGTAGCGGGCCGGTCTGGTCCCGGTGCCGGCCCGGACCCGGACGACGGCCCCGACCCCGACGACGGCCCCGGCCCGGACGAGGGTGCCGGCGCGGAGCCTTCGCCCGCGGCCGATGCGGCGGGTGGCGCCGGCGGGGCGGGCCGGGCGGGCGCGGAGGAGGGGCCCGGGGCCGGCGCCGGGTCGCCCGACGGGGCGGGCCGGGGCGGGGTGTCGTCCTCCGGCGCTTCCGGCCGGCTCCGCTCGACCCGCTCACCGTCGCCGGGAGCGGGCGTGTGGTGCCGCTGTGGTGGCCACGGCCCGTCGTCGCCCGCCAGGGACAGGCCACGACCGGAGCGACCCGGGCGCAGCAGCACGATCGCCACCACCGCGAGCAGCACCGACAGCACGCCCGCGCCGACGCGGATCACCAGCGGGTCGATGCCGCCACCCGGGGTCGCGAGCCCCCCGGGCGGCGGGGCGACCACCTCCGTGGTGGCCGGGGGCCGCCCCGCCGCCCGGGTGGTCGCCGGCGCCCGGGCCGGTGGGGTCGGCGCGGCGGTGGTGCGGGCCGGTGCGGGTCGTTCGGCGGCCGGCGTACGGGTCACCGCAGGGGCGGAGCGTGCCCGGGTCCGGGGCAGCGGGCCGATGCGTACCCCCTGCCCCTTCGCGTCCGGGGGCAGGACGAGCATCCAGCCCGGGTTCAGCACCAGCCCGTCGGTGAAGGTCTCGCCGTCCGGCTGGGCCCGGCCGGTGTTCAGGTCGACGATCTCCCGGTACCGGTTGCCGTTGCCGAGCGTGCGCAGCGCGATGGCGTAAAGGTATTCCCGCTGCCCGTCCACCGGTGGACCGACCACGTAGTACCGGCCGGTCTCCGCCGGCGCGGCGTGCGCCGGACCGGTTGGCAGCAGGCAGATCCCGACCAGCACCAGCACCGCCTGAACGGCCAGCCGCATCCGCACGCTTCGCCCTCCCTGTCCTTCGCCACCGTCATCCTGCCGTCCCGGCTCACTACGGACCGAGCCGCCGTCGGTTCAACGGTGATCGCGGCCGGATTGCGGACCGGGCCCGACCCGGGCCCGGCGACGCGCCGGACCGGCCGGCCCGGTTCACGGGCCCCGTCGGGCAGCTCAGGCGTTCGATCGCCGGTTCATGGCGGCGAGTGGGCCGAGATCCGGCGCGAGCGCACCGGCCTGGCCCAGCGAGCGGAAGTCCGCCTCGACCGCCGCCAGCGCGGCCGCGCTCGTTGGCGGCAGGCGGTCGAGCATCGGCGCCACCGGCCGGGTCTCCTCGGGCACCGGGGCACGCGACCGGTCGGAGAACCATCGGGCGAGATCGGCATCGAGGTCGCGCTCGACGTAACCGGATAGATCGTCGAGGTTGATCGCCACGGGCGGATGCTATTCCACCATGGCGGCGATGAGGGCGGCCATCGGCACGGTGGCGAACCGGACCCGGGCGTCGCTGGCCCCGTACGGCAGCCACAGCTCTCCGTCGTGCACGAGTCCGCCGCAGGAGTAGACGACGTTGGGGACGTATCCGTCCCGGTCGGCGTCGTCGGGTGACAGGAGGGCGCCGGGCAGCGTGGCGACGACCCGTTCCGGCCGGTGCAGGTCGAGCAGGAGCGCGCCGATCGCGTACCGGCGCATCGGGCCGACCCCGTGGGTGAGGACGAGCCAGCCGTCGTCGGTCTCGATCGGTGATCCGCAGTTGCCGACCTGGATCAGCTCCCAGCTGTCGCGGGGGCGGTGCAGCGGCAGCGGTTCCTGCCACCGGTTCTCGCCGTCCAGGCAGGTCAGGCCGATGGTCTCACCGTCGGTGCGGCACAGGGCGAGGTGCCGGCCGCCGACCGTACGGGGGAAGAGCGCGACGCCCTTGTTGCGGGCGCCCGGTCCGCGCATCGGGGTGATCTCGAAACGGCGCAGGTCGCCGCTGGCCAGCGCGCGGGTGGCGATGCGCCGTCCGTCGAAGGCGGTGTAGGTGGCCCGGTACACGGATCCGGTCTCGTCGGTGAACCTGACGAAGCGGGCGTCCTCCAGGCCGTTGCTCTCCGCCGGGGTGGCGGGCCAGAGCACCCGTTGGTGCAGGGCGGTGGCGGCGGGGAAGGTGGTGGCGTAGCTGGCGGCGTCGGTGCGGCGCAGCTGTTCGAGGGTGCGCGGACCGGTGCTGCGGGAAAGCAGATCCGGGGGCAGGGTGCCGAGCGCCAGCTCGAACGCGGTCTCGTCGTACCGGTCGGGCAGGGCGTCCAGCACGGTGGCGGTGATCTCGTTGTCGCAGTGCTCCTCCGCCAGGCCGGCGGCGAGCAGGTCCCGACGGTGCCGTACGCCCATCCGCTGCCCGAGGACCAGAGGGCCGGACCGGTCGGCGACGGCGAGCCGGCGTCCCGGTCCGAGAACGGCGGTGGCGAACCCGATGGATGACAGGTGGCCCTCGCCGATCTGGCGCAGGCTGACCGCGACGCGCAACTGCCCGGCGGCCAGCCCGTTCTGGTCGGGGTGGGCCACCATCGACGGGTTGCACAGCGCGGCGGCCTCGACCGCGTACTCGTGGCTGAAAAAGGCGCCGACCAGCAGCCGGGTGGTGGGGGAAAGGTCCCGGCGCCGGGTGATGCGGTGCCGGACGAGGTCGTAGTGGTGGTGGAACGTGCCTTCCAGATCGCGGTGCCGGTCGCCGAAGCGGTCGAAGGTGTCCCGCAGCAGCCGGCCGGTCTCCTCGTCGTCGAGGTGGGCGACGCGGTCGATGAGCGACTGCGCGCGGGTGCGTACCAGGGGGCCGTCCTCACCCGGGACGAAGAGCTTGACGACGACCCGGCGTGGATCCGGCGCGAGGGTGAGGTCATGCCGAACGGCCAGGGTGCCGGTCACGGCCATCGCCGAGCGTGCTGCAGGGTGGAGATGAGGGCGAGGGTGGACTCGGCGCCCTGGTTGAGGTTCGGTCCGTGCGCGGTCAACCCGTCGTAGCCGCCGCCGGTCGCCGGATCCCACATCGCCGTGCCGACGTCGTTGTCGCCGAGGAACCAGCCGACCGCCTGCCGCACTCCGGTCTCCCAGCCGGGGTCGCCGGTGACGGTGGCGGCGGTGGCGCAGGCGTCGGCGAAGGCGGCGACCTCGATCGGTTGCTGGTCGTGGCGCGGCCGCGCCGCGCCACGCTGCCACCCGCCGGCGGGTACGACCGACAGCTGCCCGTCGCGAAGCTGGACGTCACGCAGCCAGGCCAGCATCCGCAGCCCGTCGGCGAGGGGTGGACCGCCGTGGCGTAACTGGCTGGCGGCGATGACAACCTCGGCGAGGGCCGCGTTGGCGTAGCTCAGCCGCTGCTGCGGCCACGGCCAGCGCGGGTCCGGTCCGGGGCCGCCGATCGTCGTGGCGGCGTCGGTCAGCAGCGCGGCCGCCGCAGCGTGGGTCGGGTGGCGGCGCAGCACCTCGACCGCGCCGAGCCCGGCGAAGGCCATCGCGTGCGGGGCCGGGGAGCGTCGCGCGGCGCCCCGGCTGAACGCGACCAGCGCCTCCTCCCGGATCCAGGCTGCGGGGCTGCGCGCGGCGGCGGTGCCCAGCCCCCACAGCGCCCGGCCCCACCAGTCGCCGACGCCGGGCTGGTCGGTCCAGCGCCGGTCGTGCCCGAGCCGGTTGTGGAAGGCGCCGCCGGCGTCCTGCGCGTGGGTCAGGAAGGCGAGGTAGCGCTCGGCGAGCCGGAGCACCTGCTCGGTCGGCGCCGGTTCGCGGCTGGTGACGACCAGGCCGCGCGCGACGTCGTCGGTGCAGTAGCCGTGCTCGCGGCGGACGATGGCGTGCCGGGCGTGCTCGAACAGGCCGGTGTCGTCGCTCAACCGGGCCAGGTGGGCGAAGTTCGGTTCGGGCACGGTCCCACGACGATCGTGGTCCGGCCTGGTGGGGCGGCCGGTGGTCGCGGTCACGCCGACCCCGCGCTCACCACGGAGGTGCGGGCGGCGACGAGCCGGCCGGCGAGGGCGCCGTACCGGGCCGCCACCGCCGGCCAGCGAAGGTCCGCGGCCAGCGGCCGGACGCGGCCGGCCAGCCGGGCCGCCAGGCCCGGTTCGGTCAGGATCCGCCGGATCGCCGCGGCCAGCGCCGCCGGATCCTGATGGGGTACGACCAGACCGGGCCCGCCGGTGAGCAGCTCGACGGCGTGCGGGAACGCGGTGGCCACGACCGGCACTCCGGCGGCCACCGCCTCGATCAGCACGCCGGAGGTGACCTGTTCGCGGGAGTCGTAGGGCAGCACGACCACGTCGGCGGAGCGGATCAACCGGCCGAGGGTCTGCTGATCCAGGTAGCCGTCCTGGTAGTCCACGGCGTGGGCGACGCCCAGCTGCGCGCCGAGCCGGTGCAGCCCCGACCGGTACGCCTCCCCCTGGTGCTCGATCACCTTCGGGTGGGTGCGGCCGGCGACGGTGTAGGTGGGGGTGGGCTCGAGGTCCTGCAACCGCGCGAGGGCCCGCAGCGACCACTCGATCCCCTTGCCCGGGCCGAGCAGGCCCCAGGTCAGCAGGTGTGGGCGGGTCCGGCGGTCGGCGGGTACGCGGACGTGTTCGACGGCGCCGTGCGGGATGACCGACACCTTCTCCGGCCGCACGGCGTACCCGACGAGCAGCCGGTCGCGCGCCGTGTCGGTCATCGTGACGACCGCCCCGGCGGCGGTGACGATCTGTTCCAGCAGGGACTTCTGCCGGGCGGTGGGCCGACGGAGCACGGTGTGCAGGACCACGATGCTCGGCACGGTGAGCCGGCGCAGCAGCGGTAACACGTCCTCGCCGTCGGTGCCGGGATAGATGCCGTACTCGTGCTGCACCACGGCCACGTCGAAGGCGTTCAGGGCCGTCGCGGCGTCCCGCCACCCGGCCTGGGTACGCGTCGACCAGGTGTGCACGACCTCCGGTCCGGCGTGCAGGTCGTCCCCGCGGTCGGTGACCCGGACGATGCCGCCGGGGGTGCCGTCGGCGGTCAGGTTGGCGGCGAGGGCGGAGTTGAAGGTGGCCAGGCCGCACCGGGTCGGCGGGTGGGTGCTGAGGAATCCGTAGCTGGGCATGCGGGTCGGGCCTTCCGGTTGTCGGGATCGAGCGGGTCCCCGTCCGTCGGGAATCGGCGGTCGTTCACCGAGCTCAACGCTGCGGCCGGCCGGCGAGGCGTTCGTAGACGGCCAGGTAGTCGGTGACCATCCGGTCCGCGCCGAAGCGCTGTCGGGCCCGCGTCCGACAGCCGGCCCGGTCGAGGCCCTTGACGCGGGTGACGGCGTCGACGGCCTGCTCGACGCCGTGTACGACGAAGCCCGTCACCCCGTCGTCGACGACTTCCGGCATGGACCCCCGCGCGTAGGCGACGACCGGCGTGCCGCAGACCATCGCCTCCACCACCGACAGGCCGAACGGCTCGTCGAAGGCGATCGGGTGCAGCAGGGCGGTGCTGGCGCCCAGCACCTCCGCACGCCGTCGTGGGCCCACCGATCCGAGGAACACGACCTGGTCGCCGTCGATGTGCGGGGCCACCTGTTCGGCGAAGTACCGCTCGTCCTGCACGATGCCGCAGATGGTCAGCGGCCGGCCGGCGCGGCGGGCGATCTCGATGGCGGTGTGGGTGCCCTTGTCCGGGTGGATCCGGCCGAAGGCGGCCAGTCCGGGGCCGGCGTCGCGGGTGAACGGCAGGCCGGTGAGATCGACGCCGTGGTGCACCGTGGCGACGTAGTCGAGGTCGGCGCTGCGGTCCGCGTCGGAGATCGACACGTAGGACGATCGGGCCCGGGCGTACGCGGGGACGATCCCCGCGCCGGAGAAGCCGTGCACGGTGGTGAGCAGCGGAGCGCGGCAGTGCTCGGCGAAGGCCAGCGGCAGCCAGTCGAGGTGGTTGTGCACCAGGTCGAACTGCGCGGAGCGGGCCATCGCGTGGGAGACGTGCAGCGCCTCCCACACCCGGCCGTCCATGCTGGGGTCGTCGGCGTACCCGCGGGGGCACACGCCGTCGAGACCGGCGGAGGTGACCGAGTCCAGCGTCGCGAAGAGGGTCACGTCGACGCCACGGGTGACCAGCCCCTCGGCGAGCAGCCCGGTCACCTGTTCCCAGGGGCCGTAATGGTGCGGGGGTGTCCGCCAGGCGACCGGTCCGAGCAGGGCGACCCTCACGGTGACGGCGCGTCGGCCAGGTCGGCCGGGTCGAGACGCAGGGTGGCGAGCAGTCCGACGTGCTTGCCGGGGTCCACCTGCTCCGGAAGTTCCCGCTCGACCCAGTCGGCCCTGGCCTGCTGCCCGCGCTCGCGCAGAGCCGTGACGATCCGGTGTCTGGCGATCCTCATCGTCTACCCCCTCGATTGGCCGTTCGGGACGATCATGGTCATCGGTGGCGGTGTGGGGGCCGCCCGAATCCCGTCACCGCCGTCGGGCGGCCGGCGAACGACGCCGTGCCGCGCCGATGCGGTGGAGACCCGAGCGGGCGGTCAGCGGTCGGCGAACGTGGTGACGAGCATCAGTGGCAGCAGCAGGACGGCCGCCAGGAGGAACACCCGCAGGCGAGGTGCGCGGACGGCCAGGGCCCGCCTGAGCCGCCCTTCGAGCGTCGAGAGGGCGGATGGCGTCACCGGCGCGCGGTGGGCCCCGATGCGGTCACGTTCGGCGACCGCCGCGCTCAGGCCGAGCGCGCCGACCTGACCCAGGGCCGAGGAAGGCTCTCCGCGGCCTCGGCGCAACAGCCGTTCGCTGTTCATCATCGCCGGGTTGACTGAAGAGGGGGACGAATCGGCCGGCGGTGTCACGATGGAGTGACCATTGGTCAACGCCCCTCACGGGCAGGTGGCGGCGGAAGCGGCGGCCACCGGGGGCCCGGGCGACACGGTCACCATACGCCCTGACGTGCCGGAACGGTCAATCACCGAGCCGGTCGTCAGCCGGGCCGGTTGGCCACCGGTCCCGGCGCGAGCTGCTCGGAGCCGTCGACGATCGCCTGGGCCAGCTCGGACAGCCGTCGGTTGCGGCTGCGCGCGCCGTCGCGCAGCATCGCGAAGGCTTGGCCCACGTCCACCTGGAGGCGTTCGGCCAGGACGCCCTTGGCCTGCTCGATCAGGACCCGGCTGTTCAGCGCGTTCTGCAGCTGTTCGGCGAGGATGTCACGCCGGTGGATGGCGCGGTGCTGCAGCAGTCCGATGGTCGCCACGTCGGCGAGCGCCTGACCGATCCGGAGCTTGTCCTCGTCGAGCGCCCCCGGCCGGACGTCGAAGAGGTTCAGCGCGCCCACGACCTCCGAGCGCAGGCGCATGGGCAGCGCGTGCACCGCGGCGAAGCCGACCTCCGCCGCCGCGGCGGTGAACCTCGGCCACCGGGTGGTGGTCCGGGTCAGATCGGCGACCGACACCGGTTGGCCGGAACGGAAGCAGTCGAGGCAGGGCCCCTGGTCGGTCTGCAGCTGGAACAGCTCCAGCAGTCGGGTACGTTCGGAGGAGGCGGCGACCACCTGCAGCGTGCCCCGCTGGTCGGTCAGGAGCAGCCCGGCCGCCGACACACCCAGCAGCTCGACGCACCTCACGGTCAGCACGTGCAGGAACTCGATCACGTCGAAGTCGTCGACGAGAGTGTCGGCCATCTCCACGAATACATCGGCAAGCTGGGTCTCGGCCATGTCGGTCGCCTCGTCAATCAGTGGTCCCGCCGGTCGCCCGACGCGATGGTCCCGTCCCGCACCGTCCTGGCGCCGATCGATTGTTCACCCAGGTGGGTCGCCACCGCGCGACGAGGGCTCGCCGGATGGTAACGGTTCCGGCGGCTGACGAGCCGGTCGCCGCGGAGGGCGCGGACGCGTACGCTTGCGGTGTCGCTCAAGACCCCGGTGGCCGACAGTTCGCCGTTGGCGGACGCCCTCCACCGGAAAGGCGGCGGTTCGCGATGACCGCACCCCGTAACAGCCAGGTTCGATCCCTCCCACGCCATGGCCGGGTGGGGTCCGATGCTTCCCGCCCGGCGCCCCGGAGGCAGGCGGTCGGGCGCTCGCGGGTCGGCGGCGTGTGGGTCGCCGCCGTGGTGTTCGCGTTCGTGCTCCTGCTGCTCCTGATCTTCGTGCTGCAGAACGGGCAACGGGCCGAGGTGTCGTTCCTCGGCGCGCACGGCGCCCTGCCGATGGGGGTGGCGCTGCTGCTGGCCGCGGTTGTCGGGGTCCTGCTCGTCGCCCTGCCCGGCACCGCCCGGATCGTGCAGCTGAGGATGCTCGACCGCCGTCCCGGCCCGCGGCCGGGCGGCCGGCCCGGGTCCGCCCCCACTCCCCCATCGACGACCGACGTCCCGCTGCCGCCCCGCGAGGACGGATGAGCCGTGACCGTCCCTCCGCGACACGCTCCCCCGACCCCCGCGTCGGCGCCGTCCGCGCCCCGGCTCGTCCTCGCCCCCGCCCGGGACCGGGCGGTCCTGGACGGCGGATGGTGGCCACGGTCCCGGGACCCGGCCGCCGAACTCCCCGGTCTCGTCCTCGCGCTGACCGAACGCCACGGCCGGATCCGGCACCTCATGCTCAACCTCCACGCCTGGGAGGGCCGAATCCACCGGCTGGTCGTCGGACCGGACGTGGTCCGGATCGGCTGGTTCGACACCCTCGACCCCGCCCTCCTGGTCGCCACGACCGGCCGCGACCTCCAGGTCGATCTCCTGGTGGTCCCGCCCGCCACGCCCCGGGCGGCAGCCGAGTGGGCGATGACGACCGCCGCCGACCCGACCAACCTCAGGCACGCGCCCGACATCCTGGCCGACGCGCCGGTCGGGCGCCGGGCCGCTCCGGCGACCCGCTCGGACGCGGACGCGGTGTGGGACAACGAGGGTGGCACCACCGCCGCGGTGCCGGTGGGGTGACCCGGCGAGGCCGGCCGCTCGGCCCGGTGACCGGGTGGGTCACCGGGCCGACGCCGGTCGGGCACGGCCAGCCGGCCACCGGCCTCAGCGCTCGATCATCTGCATCTGCTCGTCGGTGTGGTGGCCGCCCTCGGCGACGGGCAACGCGGTGAGGGTGGAGAGCTGCTCGGGGGTGAGCGTGACGGCGTCCGCGGCGACGTTCTCCTCGACCCGGCTGACCTGCTTGGTGCCGGGGATCGGCACGATGTCGTCGCCGTGGGCGAGCAACCAGGCCAGCGCCACCTGCGCCGGGGTGGCGCCCACCTGGGCGGCGGCCGCCTGGACCTGCTCGGCGAGGCGCAGGTTGCGCTGCAGGTTCTCGCCGGTGAAACGCGGACTGGTCTTGCGGAAGTCGCTGTCGTCCAGCGCCGCGATGTCGGCCTGGGTGCGCAGGGCGCCGGTGAGGAAACCCCGGCCGAGCGGGGAGTACGCGACCAGGCCGATGCCGAGCTCGCGCAGCAGCGGCAGGATCTCCTCCTGGTCGCGGGTCCACAGCGAGTACTCCGACTGCAGCGCGGTGACCGGGTGCACGGCGTGGGCGCGGCGGATGGTGTCGACCCAGGCCTCGGAGAGACCGACGTGGCGGATCTTGCCGTCCCGCACCAGCTGGGCGAGGGCGCCCATGGTCTCCTCGATCGGCGTGTCCGGGTCGACGCGGTGCTGGTAGTACAGGTCGATGTGGTCGGTGCCGAGCCGCTTCAGCGAGCCGTCGACCGCGGTGCGGATGCTGTCCGGGCTGCTGTCGGGCTTGCCCGCACCACGGCCGGTGTGCGAGATCAGGCCGAACTTGGTCGCCAGCACCACCTGGTCGCGCCGGCCCTTCAGCGCCTTGCCGACCAGCTCCTCGTTGACGTACGGGCCGTAGATCTCCGCGGTGTCGATCAGGGTGACGCCGAGCTCGATGGCCCGGTGGATGGTGCGGATCGACTCGGCGTCGTCGCTGCCCGCCCCGCTGTAGCCGTGCGACATCCCCATCGCACCCAGGCCGATCCGACCTACCTCGAGTTGACCGAGCTTCGCGGTACGCATGTTGTTTCCTCCACGTGATCGTTGTGCCCGCTGTCCCGGGTGGGACAACCGGGGCCGAGCGGATCAGGCCTCGGGGATGTCGCGGCCGAAGGTCTCCATGGTGATCTCGGCGGGCTCCGGGCCGCCGCGCTTGCCGGTCTCCAGCCCGTCGATCGCGGCGAGCTGCTCGCCGGTGAGCTCGAAGTCGAACACGTCGACATTCTCCGCGATCCGCGCCGGCCTGGTGGACTTCGGGATCACCTGGCGGCCCTGCTGCAGGTGCCAGCGCAGCATCACCTGCGCCGGTGACCTGCCGTGCGCCTCGGCGATGCCGCCGATCACCGGATCCTCCAGCGTGCTGGTGTGTCCGCTGTCGCGGTAGAAGGTGATGCCGCCGATCGGCGCCCACGCCTGCGAGAGGATGCCGTGCCGCGCGCCGAAGGCCTGCACCTCACGCTGCTGGAAGTACGGGTGCACCTCGATCTGGTTCACCGCGGGCACCACCGTCGCGTGGTCCAGCAGCGCGGTCAGGTGGTCGACCATGAAGTTGCTGACGCCGATGGCGCGGACCCTGCCGTCGTTCAGCAGGGTTTCCAGCGCGCGGTAGGCGCCCCGGGTCCGGTCGAACTGCGACGGCAGGGCCTGGTGCAGGATCAACAGGTCGATCTGGTCGACGCCCAGCTTGGCGGCGCTCTTGGCGAAGCCGTGCAGGGTCTCGTCGTACCCGTAGTCGTTGATCCAGATCTTGGTTTCGACGAACACCTGCGAGCGGTCGATGCCCGACCCGGCGACGGCCTGGCCGACCTCCCGCTCGTTGCCGTAGGCGGCGGCGGTGTCGATGTGCCGGTAGCCGGCGGACAGGGCCGCCTCGACGGCCGAGCGGGTCTCGTCCGGCGGTGTCTGGAAGACGCCCAGGCCGAGGGCGGGAATCTCGACGCCGTTGTTCAGTGTCAGGTGCGGAACGGTGGGCATGGAAAGGGTTTCCTCTCAGTTCCGGGAAGCGACGATTCGCGCGGGCTCTCCTTCCGGCTCGACCGCGGGCCGTCCGGAAGTCCTACCCGGTCCACCACCAGCAAACATCGGTCGACGCGTGCCGGGGAGTCACCGCTGTGAGGGGTACCAGCAGGGCACCCTTCCGGCCGGAAGAGGGGCTTAGCCTGGGTTTGTGGACAACCGTGACGAGGTACGCGCGTTCCTCACCTCCCGCCGGGCGAAGGTCAGCCCCGAGCAGGCCGGCATCCCCGCGTACGGCAGCCGCCGGGTCGCCGGACTGCGTCGCGGTGAGGTCGCCGCACTCGCCGGGGTCAGCGTCGAGTACTACACCCGCCTGGAGCGCGGCAACCTCGGCGGGGTGTCCGACAGCGTCCTGGAGGCCATCGCCCGCGCGCTGCGGCTCGACGAGACGGAGACCGCGCACCTGCACCACCTGGCCCGCGCGGCGGGGCCCCGGCCGGCCCGCGTCCGCGCCCGCCGCGACCGGGCGCCCGAGATCCGCCCGGCGATCCGCCGGGTCCTCGACTCGATGACCGGGGTGCCCGCTTTCCTGCGTAACCACCGGTTCGACATCCTGGCCGCGAACCCCTTGGGCACGGCCCTGTACGCACCGATGTTCGCCGCCGGCGCCACCGCGCCGGCGAACTCGATACGGTTCACCTTCCTCGACCCGCACGCCCAGGCGTTCTACCCGGACTGGGCGCAGGTCGCCCGCTCCGCGGTCGCCGCGCTGCAGTTCACCGCCGCCCGGAACCCGGACGACCAGCAGCTGATGCGGCTGATCGGCGAGCTCTCCATGCGCAGCGAGCCCTTCCGCGGCTGGTGGGCCGCCCAGGACGTCTACGTGCACCGGCACGGCACGAAGCATTTCCGCCATCCCGCCGTCGGCCAGCTGGAACTGGCCTACGAGGCACTTGAGCTGGCCGGCGAGGAGACGCTGACGGTCCTGACCTACTCCGCCGAACCGGGCACGCCCTCCGGCGACGGCCTCGAACTGCTCGCCACCTGGGCCGCGTCACAGGAGGCCGCCACCGCCCCGACGGGACCGACGGCGGCCGGTTGAGGGAGGTGCCCGGCGGGGCGTAGCGGGATGTCGGTCGTCGCTCCGTGGTGTTTCGGCGCGCGGCGCCGGCGGGGTGTCGGCGATGCTGTGGGCGTGGAGTACGTGTCGAGAGTGCCGCGACCGCCGCTGGACGGGCTGATCGACGACCTTTACTACCTGGAGGGTTCGTCGCCGTACGCCCGGCTGACGCTGCCGCCGATGCCGGCGGCGCTGCTCATCGTCAACCTCGGGGCGCCGTTCCGCATCCGCGCCGGCACCGACATCGAGACGGCCGAGTACACCGACGGCTGCGTGCTCACCACGCCCACCCGGGCGGTGGAGTTCGGCTACCCACCCTGGACCCGGTCCGTCGGCGTGCACGTCAAGCCGTGGGGGCTGGCGCCGTTCCTGCCGATGCCCGCGTCCGAGCTGCGCGACCGGCCGGTGACGGTGGAGCAGGTGTGGGGCCGACCCGCCGTCGCCGAGCTGCGCGACCGGCTGGCCACGGCGGACGGGCCGCACGAGATGCTGACGCTGCTCGAGGAGGAGCTGATGCGACGGCTGCGTGAGACCACCGGCCTGGGGCTGGTCCGCCACACGAGCAGCGTCATCGCGGCGACCAGCGGCGCGGTGGCGATCGGCGACCTGAGCGCGGCAGCCGGTGTCAGCGGCACCCATCTGGCACAGCGGTTCAAGGAGCTCGTCGGCGTCACGCCGAAGCGGCTGGCCCGCACCCACCGCTTCGCCGCCACCGTGTTGTCGATCGACCCCGCCGAGCCGATCGACTGGGGCGACCTCGCCAGCCGCGCGGGCTACTTCGACCAATCCCACTTCGGCCACGAGTTCCGGGCGTTCACCGGCCTCACACCGACCCGGTACGTCGAGGTCCGGCGGCGGTTCCTGCGCGAACATCCCGGCCACACGCTGGACGGCTGGCCGCTGCCGACCGATTGATTTCCTACAAGAACGACAGCTCACGACACGCTAGTTTGAGCCGATCCCGGAGCAGAGGAGAGCGCAGTGGGCACGGTCGTCATGTACGCCTCGGTGTCGGTGGACGGCTTCATCGCCGACGAGAACGACCAGCCCGGGCCGCTGTTCGAGTGGTTGTCCAGCGGTGACGTCCCGTTGGACACCGACGGCTTCGTCACGGTGTCGCAGACGTCCTACGACTACACCCGCCCGTACTGGGACCAGATCGGGGTGACGATCGTCGGCCGCCACGTCTTCGACCTGACGGACGGCTGGGACGGCAAGCCGCCGAGCGGGATCGACCACGTGGTCGTCGTGACGCACCGGCCGGCGCCCGAGGGCTGGGACCCGGAGGCGCCATTCCACTTCGTCGACGGCGTCAAGGCGGCCGTGGCCAGGGCGCAGGAGCTCGCGGGTGACCGCGTGGTCGAGGTCGCCGCTGGCGACGTCGGCGGCCAGGTGCTCGCCGCCGGCCTGGTCGACGAGGTACGCATGGACGTCGTACCCGTGGTGTTCGGGTCGGGCAAGCGTTACTTCGGGTCGGTCCGGGCGCAGCAGCTGTTGGCGGGTCCCGACGTGGCGATCCAGGCCGATCGGGTGCTTCACCTGCGCTACCGGGTGCGCCGCTGACCGAGCTGAGCGGGTACGCCATCGACGTGGTTATCACGTCACCCAACCCCGACGGCCCCATGCGGAGACCGTCGGTACGGTTACCGCCTCGGAGTATGTGCCCTCCAACCAAGGGTTCGTGACCAGCCGGGGCCGCCGTGACCCGGTCCGGTCAGGTGGACGACCTCCTGGGACCGGGCCGCGACGATCCGCGACAGGTGCGCGTGGAGCAGGTTCAGGCCGGGCGTCGTACCCCAGTGTCTGAGCAGCCGTGGCTTGCCGTGCTCCGGCAGCAGCGGCGGCAGGGCAGACGGGTCGGCAGCTACGGCGGTCAGCCTCAGGCGGCGGGCACCGGTCGGGCCGCGCCGTTGACCGGCGGGGCGGCGTCCACGACGGAGCCGCGCGGCGCCGGAACGACGCTCGCCGCACCGGCCTCCCGGGCGAGGAAGGCACCGAGCTCGCCGATCGTGCTCATCAGCGGCGCCGGGAACACCACGGTGGTGTTCTTGTCCACTCCGAGCTCGACCAGGCTCTGCAGGTTACGCAGCTGCAACGCCAGGGGGTGGGCCATCATGATGTCCGCGGCGGCACCGAGCGCGTCCGCGGCGAGCGCCTCACCCTCCGCCGCGATGATCTTCGCGCGCTTCTCCCGCTCCGCCTCGGCCTGGCGGGCCATGGCGCGCTTCATGCTGTCCGGCAACTGAATGTCCTTCAGCTCGACGAGCGTCACCTCGACGCCCCAGTCCTCGGTGGCCACGTCCAGGATCGTCTTGATGTCGATGTTGATCCGGTCCGTCTCGGACAGCGTCTCGTCGAGGGTGTGCTGCCCGACGACCTTGCGCAGGGTGGTCTGCGCGATCTGGTTGATGGCGGCCCCGACGTTCTCGATCGCGACGACGGACTTCACCGCGTCGACGACCCGGAAGTACGCGACCGCGGAGACGTCGACGCTGACGTTGTCCCTGGTGATGATGCCCTGCGACTGGATCGGCATGGTGATGATCCGCAGGCTGACGCGGTTCAGCACGTCGATGAACGGAATGATCACGGTCAGGCCCGCACGGCGGACCCCGATCACCCTGCCGAGCCGGAACAGCACACCCTGCTCGTACTGCTTGACCACCTTCAACGCCAGCGACAAGAGGAAGAGAACCAGTACCAGAACGACGACGAGCCACACGTACGACATGACAGGTTCCTGACTTCGGCCGTAGCCGGATCTTCGTGCCCGAGAGACCGTGCCCAGCGAGAAACGCACCCGATCGCTGCGGAGGCGAAGAACGTCGACGTGCCCGCAACGGCCAACTACCGGCCACCGGGGTCCAGGGCGACACCCTGACCATACGCCTGTCGGCGGCGACCGTCGTCCCGCGCAGCCGCGGCACGGTTCGACAACGCCGGGCGGTCGAATGGCGCGTACGGTTAGGTCGCCGCTCAGGACCCCGGTGGCCCTCTCCGCTCGACCCGGCATGGGCGCGGATGTGGAGCCCACCCGTTGACAGCCTTCGGCCAGGTCTGTGCGCGCTCGCGCACCACCGGCTCGCGCAGGGTGTGTAGCGCCGCGCGACTTTGTCCACCCAGGCCGCTTCGCGCCGCAGCCGCCCTGCCTCGCCTGTCCTCGACACCTGAAGGACGCCACGATGACCGCACCGACACCGACCACGCCGCGAGGCACCACTCCCTTGGCCGAGGGCACCGGATCGGACGGTCGACCCGCCGGCGGCGAGGTGGACGCCCGGCAGCCGCTCGCCGAGTTGTTCCGCGACCTGCGCACCTCACCGTACGGACTGGCCGGCCGCGAGGCCGCCCGCCGGCTGGTCGTGTACGGGCCGAACGGGCTGGCCCGGCGGGCCGGTAGACGCTGGCCGGGCGAGCTGCTGTCCCAGTTCACCCAGCCGCTGGCGATCCTGCTGACGCTCGCCGCCGTCCTGGCCTGGGCCGGTGGCACCCCGGCGCTGGCGGTGGCGGTGGCCGCGGTGATCCTGCTCAACGCCGGGTTCGCGTTCGTGCAGGAGATGCAGGCCGAACACGCCGTCGACGCCCTCGCCGCTTTCCTGCCGGCGACCGCCGCGGTGGTCCGCGACGACACCCACGCCGAGATTCCCGCCGCGAACCTGGTGCCCGGCGACATCCTGCTCGTCGCCGAGGGCGACCGGGTCTGCGCCGACGCCCGCATCATCGACGGCGCCGTCACGGTGGACCTGTCCGCGCTGACCGGCGAATCGATGCCCGTCACCCGCTCGGCCGACCGCACCGGGACCACCGGCTCGGTGCTGGACGCCCACGACCTCGTCTTCAGCGGCACCACCTGCACCGGCGGCGCGGCCACCACCGTCGTCACCCGCACCGGCATGCACACCGAGTTGGGCCGCATCGCCGCCCTGTCCCAACGCGGAGCCGTCCAACGAAGTCCGCTGGAGACGCAGGTCCGCCGGGCCACCTGGATCATCGCGGTCGTCGCCGTCGCGGTCGGGGTGGCGTTCCTACCCGTCGGCGTGTGGGCCGGCCTCGGCTGGAGCGCCGCGATCAACTTCTCCATCGGCCTGATCGTGGCGAACGTCCCCGAAGGGCTGCTGCCGATCATCACGCTCGCCCTGGCGGTCGGCGTCCGGGAACTCGCCCGCAAGGGCGCCGTCGTCAAGCGGCTCTCCGCCGTGGAGACCCTCGGTTCGACCACCGTCATCTGCACCGACAAGACCGGCACCCTCACCGAGAACCGGATGACGGTCACCCGCCTGTGGCTGCCCGGCGCGGAGTTCGACCCCACCGCCGGCGTCGGCGACCCCCGCGCCCGCGCTCTCGCCACCGCCGCCGCGGCCTGCACCACCGCCCAGCCGCCGACCCACACCCAGCCGGCCGGTAGCGGGGATCCCACCGAGCTGGCCCTGCTGCGCCTGGCGACGAGCCTCGGCGTGGCCGTCACACCCGCCGCGCGGGACGCCGGCCGCCGCGCCGTGTTCCACTTCGATGCCCACCTCAAACGCATGTCCGTCGTGGACGACACCGCCGGGGCGCTGGCCGTCCACACCAAGGGGGCACCGGAGACGGTGCTGCCGTGCTGCACCCGGCTCATCGACCCCGGCGGCAGCGTCCGACCGCTTGACGATCAGACCCGCGTCGAGCTGCAACACACCCTGGACCGGTACGCGGCCGGCGGGCTACGCGTCCTCGCAGTCGCCCAGCGGCCCCTTCCCGACGGGCAGGTGGCCCCCACCCGACGCGAGGACGCCGAAACCGGGCTGACGCTGCTGGGGCTGGCCGCGATGGTCGACCCGGCCCGACCCGGCGTCGCCGACGCGGTCGCCAGCGCCCACCGCGCCGGCATCCGCGTCCACGTCATCACCGGCGACTACGGCCCCACCGCGGCCGCGATCGCCCACCAGGTCGGCGTCGGCCGCGCCGGTGCCCGCATCGTCGCCGGCGACGACCTGGACCGGCTCAGCGACGCCGACCTCGACGCACTACTCGCCGGGGACGAGGAGATCGTGTTCGCCCGGGCGGCACCCGAGGCGAAGCTCCGGATCTGCGAGGCGCTGCGCGCCGGCGGACAGGTCGTCGCGATGACCGGCGACGGCGTCAACGACGCCCCCGCCCTGCGGCACGCCGACATCGGCGTCGCGATGGGCCGCTCCGGCACCGACGTCGCCCGCGAGGCCGCCACCATGGTGCTCACCGACGACAACTTCGCCACCATCGTCACCGCCGTCGCCGCCGGTCGGCGGGTCTTCGACAACGTCCGCAAGTTCGTCCTCTACATCTTCGCGCACGCCGTACCCGAGGTCGTCCCGTTCCTGATCTTCGCCCTCTCCGGTGGGGCGATCCCGCTACCGCTCACGGTGCTGCAGATCCTCGCGATCGACCTCGGCACGGAGACCCTGCCCGCCCTGGCCCTCGGCCGCGAACCCGCCGAACCCGGTCTCATGGACCGCGCGCCTCGACCTCGTACCACCGGGGTCATCGACCGGGCCCTGCTGCTGCGCGCCTGGCTGCTGCTCGGCGGGGTCTCCGCGGGCCTGGTCATGGGCGGCTACCTCTACACCCTCAGCCGCGCCGGGTGGTCGCCCGGTGACCCCACCGGGCCCGGAACCGCGCTGCACCACGCCTACCTCCAGGCCACCACGGTCACCTTCGCCGGGATCGTGGCCTGTCAGATCGGCACCGCCTTCGCCGCCCGCACCGACCGGGAGTCGCTGTTCACCGTCGGACTGCTCAGCAACCCACTGCTGCTCTGGGGCATCCTGTTCGAGCTCGTCTTCACCGCCGCCGTCATCTACGTCCCGGCCCTGCAGCACATCTTCGGCACCGCCGCACTGAGCTGGGCCCAACTCGCCGTCGTCGCCCCCTTCCCGATCGTGGTCTGGGGCGTCGACGAGCTCGCCCGCTGGGCGAGGCGGCATCGCCACCCCGCCGCACGCCGAGCGACAAGTACCAGCACGGCCACGCCTGCCGTACCACTCAGCAATTAACCCTCGCTGCGTGCGGCGCCTTCTCCATCGACCGGGCGTAGAGTGAGGGCGTCGCTCGGGCCCCCGGTGGCTGATCGCCCGCCGTCGTCGATCCGCCCAGGAGCTGACCGGTCCCCGCCACCGCCGACCACGCCACACCCGTGGCGGAGCATGTCGGCGCGGCCTCTGGATCGCCTTCCTGGCAACCGGCACCACCCATGGTCATTCAGGCCGCGGGCCCGTAGTTGAGCAGTGAGGGAATGTGAGCGCGATGGCCTACATCGCCAAGGACCACAACGGCGCGGCGCGCGGCGCCGTACCAACCGTCAGGCTGGCGCGACCGGCGACCGATGGCGCCGGACGCCTACCCGGGCAGAGGGAACCGGTCGGCGCACCCACCGCGGTACACCGCGGAACGACGCCGACCGCCGGGGCCGGAGTCGGTCCGCAGTTGAGTGCACCGGTGCATTACCTGCTCGCCGGGATCCGACTCGCGCTGGGCTGGATATTCCTCTGGGCCTTCCTGGACAAGATGTTCGGCCTGGGACACGAGACGACCGCGGCGAGGTCGTGGGTCAACGGCGGCAGCCCGACCAAGGGTTTCCTGGGATCGGCGGCCACCGGCCCGTTCACCGGCTTCTACCACTCGATCGCCGGCGGCTGGCTGACCGACACCTTGTTCATGGGCGCCCTGCTCGCGGTGGGTGTCGCACTGGTCCTCGGGGTGGCCATGCGACTGGCCGCCGGGGCCGGGGCGCTGCTGACCGTGATGATGTGGACCGTGGTCCTGCCGCCGGCCAGCAACCCGTTCATGGACGACCACCTCGTCTACGCCGCCGCGCTGGTCGTCCTCGCCCTCCTGGGCGCCGGCCACACCCTGGGCCTGGGCGCGCGATGGGCCGAGGTCCCGTTGGTACGACGTTCCGCATGGCTCAGGTAGGACCGGGCGGTGCCGACGATTCGAGAGGCCGGGCGGATGACGACATGGTGAACCAGGCCGAGGAGCAGGGTCGACGCATCGTCGTCGGCGTCGACGGGTCGACAGGGTCCAGAGCGGCACTGCGCTGGGCGCTGAGCCACGGCCAGTTGACCGGCGCGGCGGTCGAAGCCGTCAGCGTGTGGCAGGGCCCGCCCGTGTACGGGTTCGCGTACGGGTGGTCGCCATCGGTGTTCGAGGACGTCGACCTCGCCGCCATCACCGGGAAGATGCTCGCGGAGGCGGTCGGCGACGAGGCCGCCGGGCGCCCACCGGCGGAGATCCTGACCCGGGTCGTGCACGGCCATCCGTCCCAGGCGCTGCTCGACGTCGCCCACGGGGCGCAGCTGCTGGTGGTGGGCAGCCGAGGGCACGGCGCTTTCGCCGGGATGCTGCTCGGTTCGGTCAGCCAGCACTGCGTTCAGCACGCGCCCTGCCCGGTCGTGGTGGTGCCGTCGGTCGGACCCGAACAGGACGAGATCGGGAGCCGGGGATGAGGCGGTGGGCCGGCGGGGCGGTTGCGGGCGGGGAGACACCCGACCGGAGGGCCACCGAGCAGGTGTCCCTGGGCAGTCACCCAGCTACGCCGAGGCTGTCGGGGCAGCGTTCATCGCCGCCGGGCACCGCCTGACCGGAGGGCGTCGCGACGTCGTCTCCCGCAATGCCTCCGTGCCACGCCGATTCGAGGTTCTCGTCGCGGCGAGGTACGGCGACCGGGCGCATGCCGTGCTGGGGGGCGCAGCGCGCTGATCCGGAGATGGTCACGGCCCGACCGGTGTATCCGGTCGGGCCGTGACCGGGTGACGAGCTGCCGGCTGACGTGGCTGTCGACCTGGGCGGTGGCCGCGGGGCGACGGTTGCGGCGTCAGACGTGGCTGAACACGACCTTCGGGGCTCCGATCCATCCGACGTCGCTGCCTCGATCCTCGCCGAACGCCTCCAGGTCGACGTGAGCCGACGCCTTCGCCCTGCTGCGCGGCGTCGCGGATTCCTCGGCGTGGGTCAGTGTTGGGCGCGGAACATCCAGTGCTGCTTCTCGACGGCGGCGGTGACGCCGATCAGCAGGTCCTGGGTGATCGGGTCACTGTCCGCGGTGTCGGTGACGGCCTGCCGCAGCGTACGGATCAGGGCGTACAGGCTGTCGGTGATCAGCTCGACGGCGGTGCCGTCCTCGACGTCGCCCTGGTCGAGGGTCGGCAGGGTGGACTGGTCAGCCACCGTACGCGGCCGGCCGTCGGGGTTGACCCCGATGCTGACCGCCCGTTCGGCGACCTCGTCGGCGTGCCCGCGGGCCAGGTCGACGAGCTCGTCCAGGTGCAGGTGCAGGCTGCGGAAGTTCGGGCCGGTGAGGTTCCAGTGGGCCTGCTTGGCCTGCAGGCCCAGGTTGATCAGGTCGGTCAGGACCTGTTGCAGGGCTGCGCCGGTGGTGGCGCGGTCCTGCGGGGTGAGGATGCCTTCGACGACGGCCATGGTGATTGCTCCTAGCTGATCGGGGGGATCGACGCGGCCGGCCCGGCGGGATCGCCGGACCGGCCGCGTCGCGTACCGGCTGAGGGGACCTGGTCAGCCGGCGGTCCGGTCGATCACCGGCTCAGGCGGCGATGAATTCCAGCAGGTAGCGGTTGACCAGCTCCGGGTGGGTCCAGGCGATGTTGTGCGGGCCGTCCGGGATGACCTCGTAGCGCAGGTCGGCGATCAGGCCGGGCAGCCGGTTGGCGGTGGCGTCGATCGGCAGGATCCGGTCGGCGTCGCCGTGCAGCAGCAGGGTCGGCACGTCGATCTTGGCGACGTCCTCGCGGAAGTCGGTCAGCCAGGTGTCGACGCAGGCGTAGGCGGCGTGCGCCGAGGCGCCGATCGCGGTGGTGAAGCTGTTCTGCCAGGCCTGCTCGCTGATCCGGGTGCCGCCCAGCACGTCGACGTTGTAGAAGTTGTCGAGGAAGTCCTTGAAGTACGCCGGCCGGTCGGCGACGACGGCCGCCTTGATGTCCTCGAACACCTGCTTGTCGACGCCGTCCGGGTTGTCGTCGGTCTTGAGCAGGAACGGCTGGATGGCGCCCATCAGCACCGCCTTGCGGACCCGGTCGGAGCCGTAGCGGCCCAGGTAGCGGGTCACCTCACCGGTGCCCATCGAGAAGCCGACCAGGATGATGTCGCGCAGGTCGAGGTGCTCCAGCAGGGTGTTCAGGTCGGCGGTGAAGGTGTCGTAGTCGTAGCCGACCGTCGGCTGGCTCGACTTGCCGAACCCGCGCCGGTCGTACGTGATCACCCGGTGACCGGCGGCGAGCAGCTCGCGGGTCTGCTTCTCCCAGGACGCCCCGTTCAGCGGGTACCCGTGGATCAGCACCACGGGCTGGCCTGTGCCGTGGTCCTCGTAGTAGATGTCGATGTCGCCGCTGTTCTCTTCGCCGACCTTGACGTAGGGCATGTGGTAGCACTCCTGAGCTGGGAACGATGGAATCGGGTGAGGCCGACCGCCCCCCGGACCAGCCGGCCTCACCGCACCACCGAGTCAACCCGCCGCGACGGCCGGCCACCACGAAGAAAGCACGCAGAAGTACGCCTCCAGCAGCGCGGCGACCAAGAACGAGGTGCTTCTGCGTGCTTTCTTCATGGTGCTGCGGCGGCCGACGCGGTTCATTGGCTGGGCACGTAGCGACCAGGCAGGAAGAAGCACCCCAGTCTCATGAGTTCGACCATCTCCACCCGACCGTCACCGACCGCGCACCCACAGATGTGCGCGGTCCCCTGCCCGGTTCCGCCGCCACCGGACGTCCTGCTGGATGTGATCCCGCCGTCGTACTTCCAGGTCGCCGCCGGCAGCTTCCCCGCCGGCGGGGCCATCCTGTCCGGCGACTTCGTCGACGTGTTCCCGACCGGGGACGACCGCTGGGTCGCGGTGCTCGGGGACGTCTGCGGCAAGGGATCGGCAGCCGCGGCGGTCGCCGACGGCGTGCGAGCGATGATCCGCTGCGCCGCGGCCCGGGACGATCGCCCGGCGCAGATCCTGTCCCGGCTGAACGGGCTGCTCATGCGGGACGGACTGGCCACCACGCGGTTCCTCACCGTGGTCTGTCTGCTGCTGCGGCCCGCCGTGCGGGGCGTCGAGATCACCCTCTGCTCCGCCGGGCATCCGCCGGTCCTGCTCCGCCACCACGACAGCCGGGTGGATCCGGTCGGTGGCGGCGGGACGATGTTGGGCGTGATCAGCGAGCCCCAGTTGGCCGCGAGCCGGGTGCTGCTCGGCGCCGGTGACACCCTGCTGCTCTACACCGACGGAGTGACCGAGGCCCGCCGGGGCGACGAGGAGTACGCGGGCAGGCTTCCCCACCTGCTCGCCCGGGTGGGCGGATCGGACGTGACCACCGTGCCGGGTCATATTCAGCGAGCGGTGCTCGCCTTCGGCGGCGGAACCAATCGGGACGACCTCGCCGTCCTGGCGGTCCGCGGCGGCCCGGTCGCCGCAGTCGGTGCATGCCGACCGTCGGCGGCAGGGTGATCGGTGCCCGACGCCGAACCCGATGCCGCCCGCCCGTGAAAGACTGGGCCGGACAGACCAGGTCACAGGGGGTTTCCGATGCCGGAGGACATCGCGTTCGGACCGCTGCTGCGACGGTTACGGCTGGCCGCCGATCTGACCCTGGAACAGCTCGCCGAGCGTTCCGGGGTCAGCGACCGGGCGATCAGCGACATGGAACGCGGCGTCAGCCAGGGGCCGCAGGCCCGTACCGTCGCCGCGATCGCCGACGCCCTGCGGCTCGACCCGGACGACCGGGACGGGTTGGTCTCCGCCGCCCGCGCCGGGCGGCGGCGCGGCCAGCCTGTGGCCCGAGGTCGAGCCCCGCTGCCCCGGCGGCTCACCGATTTCGCCGGTCGCGGCGACGAGCTCGACCTGATCGACGCCCGTGCCGGCGCCGCCCGCTCCGGGCAGCCGGCACCGGTGGTGGTGATCAGCGGGCCGCCGGGGATCGGCAAGACCTCCCTCGCGGTACGGGCGGTCACCGGGCTGACCGCATCGTTCCCGGACGGGCAGTACTTCGTCGACCTGCGGGGCCTGGACAGCGCACCGCTGAGCCCGACAGCCGTGCTCGATCGCCTGATCCACGCCGTCGACCCGGCCACCGGGACGACCCCCCGCGACCTCGACGAGGCGTCCGCGCTGTGGCGCACCCTCGTCCAGGGTCGCCGGATAGCCGTGGTGCTCGACAACGCCGCCAACGAGGGCCAGGTGCGGCCCGTCCTGCCCGCCGAGGGACCGGCCACGGTGCTGGTGACCAGCCGCCGAGCCCTCAGCGGGTTGGAGGGGGTGGATCGGCTGCTGTTGGCGCCCTTGCCTGACGCGGCTGCCGTCGACCTGCTCGCCGGACTCGTCGTCGACCACCCCGGCCAGGCCGCCGGGCTGGACCGGCTCGCCCAGCTCTGTGCGAACGTGCCGCTCGCCCTGCGCATCGCCGGCAACCGGCTGGCCAGCCGACCCGGTTGGACGGCGGCCGACCTGGCCGACCGACTCAGCACCGAGGAGCGTCGGCTGGATGCCCTGACCATCGGAGACCTGCAGGTCAAGGCGGCATTCCAGCTGTCGTACGACCAGTTGTCCGGGGTCGGCCGGCGGCTGTTCCGCCGGCTCGCCCTCGTCCCGGGCCCCTCCACCGGGGCCGAACTGGCCGCCGTGCTGGCCGACGAGCCGCTGTACGGCGCCGAGGACGCCCTGGCCGAGCTGATCGACCTCGGCCTGCTCCAGCACGGTTCCGACGACCGGTACTCGTTCCACGACCTGCTGCGGCTCTACGCCGACCTGGAGCTGCGCCAGGAGGAATCCGCCGCGGACCGGCGCGCCGTGCAACGCCGCGCCGTCGACTGGCTGCTGGACACCGCCATCGTCGCCGGGCGCTGGTACGAACCCGGCTACGGCGCCCCGCCCCCCGGCGCCACCCGGTACGTCGACCTCGACACCGCCGACACGGCCCGCGAGTGGCTGCAGACCGAGGCCGAGAACTGGCTGCCCGCACTGATGGGCGCCGCTGCGGACGGCGAGCACCAGCGAGTGATCGACGTCGCCGAGTCGCTGCACTGGTTCTCCGACATGTGGGCACACTGGGGCCGGTGGCATGACGTGTTCGCGCTCTCCGTGGCGGCAGCAGACCAACTCGACGACGATCGTCTCCGGGCCGTCCATCTCGGCTATCTCGCCTGGGCCTACATCTACTGCCTGGACGAGCCCGACACGGGGTTCCAGCACGCCGAACGGGCCGTCGAATTCGCCATCCGCGCGGCGGACCTCGGCCAGCAGGGCTGGGCACGCTTCTACTGCACCTGGGCGCTGCTGAACGCGGAACGCTACGCGGAAGCACTCCGGTACGCCCGTGAGGCCGCCGACAACTTCCAGCGAGCCCGGGACAGGGAAGGGCTCCCCCAGGCCCTCATCGCTGTCGGTCAGTGTCTCGGGGGGTTGGACCGCTACGAGGAGGCCGTCGCCGCGTTCGGCGCGGTCAGCACCGTCGTCCGGGACCCGGAAACCGCACCGCCGGAGCGCATCGCGCGGATGGCGGATCTGTCGGCCACCCGCTCGATCGCGAAGCTGCACCGTCGGCGCGGGCAGTGGGGACCGATGAAGGCGCTGCTCGACGACGCGTTGGCGCTCAGCCAGCAGCTCGCGCACAAGAAGATCGAGATCGACGTCCTGGTCAACCGCGCCGAGGCATTCGTCGGTCTCGCCGACCGGGCGGCCGCCGCCGAAGACCTGCGTCGCGCGACGGTCATTCAACAGGAGATCGGCGACGAGGCCGGGGCCCGGGAAAGCCAGGAACGACTCCACCGGCTCGAGTCACCCGACCCGTCGGCGTAGTTTGTCGACGGGTCGGGTGACTCGCCGGCTCCTCTGGACCTGGTCGGCACAGGGTCGCTTGCCCGTGGAGCCGACCAAGCTATGGCCGTGGGCGGCACTTCGTTCAGCGATGACTAAGAGAACGAAGTGCCCGTACCCATCGCCGCCCACCTACCGCAGGCGTGGGGGTTCGTGTCGGTGGGATGACACGAACCAGAACCCCACGGCCGATGACCATGAGCAAGACGTTGAACCTCTCGCAAGGGTAGTCGCATCGGTGACCTCTTCGAATTCGCCGAAGAGGTCACCGCGCAGGAAGCGCTGCTTACCAAGATCGCCGGAAACACCGTTAGCGAGACAGCCCCGATCACATCTGTTCGAGAGTCCGGATGCCGAGTACGTGGAGGCCTTGCTGCAGCACTCGGGCGGTCAGGTCGCACAGCACCAGCCGGCTGTCGCGGACCGGTGCGTCGGCCCGCAGCACGGGGCACCGCTCGTAGAACGCGCTGAACGTGGCGGCCAGCCGGTACAGGTACCCGGTGAGGTGGTGAAATTCCAGGTTCACCGCCACCTCGTCGATCACTTTGCCGAAGCCGACGAGTTCGAAGGCGAGTGCGCGTTCGGCGGGTTCGGCCAGTGAGATTCCCGCTTCGGGCCGGGCCGCTGCCCCGGCCCGCCGGAAGATGGACCGGATCCGCGCGTACGCGTACTGAAGGTAGGGCGCGGTGTTGCCGTCGAGCGAGAGCATCCGCTCCCAGTCGAGCACGTAGTCCTTGTGCCGGTCACTGGACAGGTCGGCGTACTTGACCGCGCCGATGCCGACCGCCCGGCCCACCTCGGCCGCCTCGGCCTTGCTCAACTGAGGGTTGCGCTGCCGAGCCATTGCGGTGGCCCGAGCGATTGCCTCCTCCAGGAGCCCGACCAGCTTCACCGACCCGCCGGCCCGGCTGCGCAGCATCCGGCCGTCCGACCCGAGGATCGAGCCGAACCCGAGGTGCTCGGCCCGGGCCGGCGGGGCCAGCCATCCGGCCTGCGCGGCGGCGGCGTACACCATCTCGAAGTGCTGCCGCTGGGGTAGCCCGACCACGTAGAGCAGCCGGGTCGCGCCCAGCGTGCCGGTCCGGTGCCGGGTCGCCGCCAGGTCGGTCGCCGGGTAGCCGTATCCGCCGTCGGACTTACGCACGATCAAGGGCAGCGGTGCCCCGTCTCGCCCGACGAAGCCGGGCGGGAACACGCAGGTCGCTCCCTCGCTCTCCCGCACCAGCCCGAGGCGGTCCAAGTCCTCGACCACCGGGCCGAGCAGGTCGTTGTAGCTGCTCTCACCGTGGAAGTCCTGCTCGGTGAGGGTCACGTCGAGCAGGTCGTACACGGTCAGGAAGTACCGCTCGGATTGCTTCACCAGCAACCGCCACAGCCGCAGGGTTGCCTCGTCGCCGCTCTGCAACGCCACCACCCGCCGCCGGGACCGTTCCCGGAACGCCTCGTCGGCGTCGAACTTGGCCCGGGCTGCCTTGTAGAACGCGTCGAGGTCGCCCATCGACAGATCGTGCGTCGCCTCGGCCTCGCCCAGGTCGACCAGGTGCTCGATCAGCATGCCGAAGGGGGTGCCCCAGTCGCCCAGGTGGTTGGCCCGCAGCACCCGGTGCCCCAGCCACTCCAGCAGCCGGGCCGCCGCGTCGCCGATCACCGTCGACCGTAGGTGCCCGACGTGCATCTCCTTCGCCACGTTGGGCGCCGAGTAGTCGACCACTACGGTCTCCGGCGCGGCGACCACCGGCACACCCAGCCGCCGGCTGGCGGCCAGCGCGGATACCAGGCCGGCCAGGGCGTCGTCAGCGACGGTCAGATTGAGGAAGCCTGGACCGGACACCTCCGCCACGCTGCACAGGTCGGCCAGCTCGGCGTGCTGCAGCACCTCGGTGGCGATGGCGTGCGGCGACCGGCCGAGCCGCCGGGCCAGCGCCAGGGCCGCCTCGGACTGGAAGTCAGCCCTGTGGGAACGACGCACGGCCGGATCCACCGGCTCGCTCGCCACCGTCGCGAACGCTGGCGCCAGCCGGTCGGTCAGAAGCTTCTCCAGATCCATGGGTACGCCGATCTCGCTCGGATCCGCAGCGCGGATTATCGGATGAGAATGCGGGCGGACCGAGGACGATCGGCGATGACCGGCGGCTCGATCCGCCGGTCGCAGAGAAGGTCGCTCAGCGCAGGCGGTCGGTGGACCGTCGGCGTCGCAGCGCGCCGACCAAGACGTCGGAGGACGTCGTCGGGAACGCGTGCGAGCTGATCATGCCCACAGTTTAACCGCGGGGGCCAGCGGCTACGCAACGCCAATTGCCAGGCTGAGCCTCGAGGGCGTTCATGATTCCTCTCAGGTCGTCGGCGCTGCACCCGGCCATGTCTTCCGCCTCCCTTCATGACCCTGCAGGACCTGTTCATCGTCTGGGTCAGATTCGGCCGGAATGCAAGCGCGTCAGCTCAGTCGGGCGCGCACCGCCAGGTCGTGCAGCGCGTCCACGGCCATCGGGTCGGCGCGTTCCGGCAGCGTCGAGGTGTCCCGGGCGGTCTCCAGTTCGGCGCGCAGCCGCAGCACATCGACGGCGAGTCGCTCCACGGCACCTGCGGGGAGCGGTCCCGTGCTCGGGTTCCCGTTTCGCGGCGATGAGGTCCGGCACGTACGCCAGCCTCGTGCCGAGCACAGCGAGGTCGGTCTCCACAGCTTCGGCCCCTTCCATCACTCACCCAGTCGGGCGGTGGGAAGGCTCAGCCGGCTTCGGACGGAAGCCTGCGGCGAGAGCCTCGAGAAGTTGCGGCGAGAATTCCGGCATGGCATCCACCGTAGAATCGAAAGTGCTGTCTTCGAAGTGGGACGAGCAGAGCGTCTGGTCCCAGGCGGCCAACGAGGTGAAGGCCCTGATACGGCGGGCCCGGCGGCGCGTTCTGGGGCTGACCATCGCCGGGGCGGTCCTGACGGCGGTCGCCGCGCAGATCACTTCGGCCGCACACCGTCTCGCGGTGGCGGTCGGGCTGGCCGCCGCGGTCGCGTTGGTATTGGTGCCGCTGGTGGGGCGGGCCGCCTCGGCGGCCGCAACCTCGGACTGGACCCGGCTCAGGTCGGTCTCCGAGTCGTTGAAGGCCGAGGTCTACGCCTATCTGGCGGGCGTCTCCCCGTTCCGGGGTGACGATCGCGCTCGAATCCTCCTGGACCGGGTGGGGGAGATCGTCGAGGCCGCGCGGGACCTCGCAGGGCACACGGCCGGCATCGCCGCTGAATCGCGTGAGCTTCCGGCGGTGCGGGACGTGGCCACGTACATCGATCTGCGGGTGGAGGGGCAGAAGAACGACTACTACCGACGGAACGCCGCCGCGATGCGGCGCTACTCGGCCAGGACGCGGAGGGCCGAGGCTGCGCTCTCCTATCTCGCCGCCGGGCTCGCCGCTGTGTCCGGGGTCGTCCCCGGCATCGGTGTCGCCGGCTGGGTCGGCGTGGTGACCACGATCGGGACCGCCCTGGTGGCGCACGCGGCCGCCGAGCGTTACGAGTACCAGCAGGTCGAGTTCGCGAGGACGGCCGCCGGTCTGCAGCACCTGCTCGACCAGTACGAGGTCACGCCACCGGGTCCTGCCCGGGACGATGCGTTCGTGGCGGATTGCGAACGTCTCATCTCCATCCAGAACGACGGGTGGATGGCGAAGATGGCTGGGGAGGAGACCTGATCAGGAGACTGTCATGGTGGTGTGCCAGAGCGCACTGTCCTCGCCGATCAGCAGCAGGTCCAGCGTGCCGTCCGAGCCGGGCACCGCGCTGATCGACCCGACGAGGCTGCCGCCGAGGCACTCCCACCAACTCCAGTCGTCCCGGCGTAGGGTGCGGTACCACACCGCACCCTCGTCTCCGACGACCAGGGCGCAGATGGAACCGTCGGGAAGCGCCGCCACCCGCGGCGGATGGGCGATCTTGCCGCCCAGTGGGGTGGGGTCCGTCCACTCCCCGTCCTGGCGTCTCATGTGCAGGAGCGTTCGATCCGGCGCGAGCGCCACGAGGTCCAGGCGCCGGCCCGGTCCGGCCGCGAGGTGGGGGACGGCGGCGGCGAGGCCGTCGTCGAGGCACTGCCAGTCGGTCGCCTCCGGAGCACCGCACGCGAGGTGCTGCAGTCGCCGGTCGGCGCCCAGCGCGAACAGTTCCAGCCCGCCGTTCCCGGCAGCGATCACATGAGGCATGCCGAGCGACAGCCCTGGGAGCGGAGGGGCCCAGGGCCCCCAACGGCCGTCGCGCTGGGAGCGACGGTAGATCAGCCGGTCCAGCCCCTGTACCAGGAGATCGAGCTGGCCCTGAGCGGAGCGGACGGCCGCCGGCGCCGCCATGCTGCTGCCCACGTCTTGGTGGTGCAGGGACAGCCACGGCGACCACCGGCCGTCCTCCAGCGCCGAGTGGCAGACGAAGAGTTCCTGGTTGACCGCGAAAACGTCGACCCGGCCGTGGTCCTCGACCACCGTGGGTCCGTACAGCATCCGGCCCCCGAGGGAGTGCCACGGCTCCCAGTCTGCTCCACTAAGCCAGCGCACGTGGATAGCGTGGTCCGCGCCACGGACGAAGACGCCGAGCGAGCCGTCGCGCAACCGCACCGACTGGGGGCCCTCGATCCATGTCCCGCCGAGGGACTTCCAGGTAGCCACCACACCTCCCGAACGCCGTAGCGTCGAACGGACGTCTCCCGATCGCCGCAGTATGAAACCATCATGGCAATGGATGGAGGATCGTACCCATGTCTTCCAACTCGCCGTGGCGCGTCTTCCTGTCGCACACCACCGAGCTGCGCACCTATCCGGTGGCCGGGTCGTTCGTTGCCGCTGCCGAGCGCGCCATCTCCCGAGCCGGTCACGCGATCGTGGACATGTCCTACTTTGCCGCGCGGGACGTTCGGCCTGCGGCGTTCTGTGTGGAGGTCATTGACCAGGCCGACGTGTATGTGGGGCTGATCGGGCTGCGGTACGGCTCACCGGTGCGCGACCGGCCTGAGGTGTCCTACACCGAACTGGAGTACGAGGCCGCGAGCCGCAGCGGGAAGCCCCGCCTGGTCTTCCTGCTGGACGAGGACGCTGAGTTGCCCGTCATCGCCTTCGCCGACTTCCGGTTCTGGGATCGGCAGCAGTCCTTTCGACGGCGGCTGAAGCAGGACGGGCTCGTCACCGTCGGCTTCCGAACACCCCACGACCTGGAGACCAGCGTCTACCAGGCGCTGGCGGAGCTGCGCGGGGCGGGTGGGGGCAGGCGTGTCTCCGCCGTTCCGTGGAACGTGCCCACTCCCGAGAACGCGATCGTCTCGCGGCCGGATCTGGTGCGGGCGGTGACTACGCTGCTGCTCGACGAGGCGGAGCCGCACGGCCCGATCGCGCTGACCACCGCTTTGCACGGCACGGGTGGCTTCGGCAAGACGACGCTCGCGGCGGAGGTGTGTCTGCTGCCGGAGATCAGGAGTCGTTATCCGGGCGGACTGCTGTGGGCGACGATCGGCGAGGAAGCGGGGGACGAGCAGCTCGCGGGCATCGTCAACGACCTCTCGGAGCAGTTGTCGGGGCAGCGGCCGACGCTGTCCGGCGTGGACCAGGCGGGTTACCGGTTGGGTGCGTTGCTCGACGAGCGGCCGGCCACCCTGCTCGTCGTCGACGACGTCTGGAAGCGGGCCCAGCTACGCCCGTTCCTGCTGGGGGGTGTTGGCTGCCGCAGGCTGGTCACCACCCGGGTGCCGACCCTGCTGCCCGACGAGGCCTCGCTGATCCTGGTGGACGAGATGGGGCAGGCGGAGGCCCGGGAACTGGTCACGAACGGACTGCCACCGCTCGGCGTGCCGGTCGTCGGCCAGCTTCTCGACCTCACCGGACGGTGGCCGCTGCTCATGGCGCTGACCAACGGGGCCATCCGCCGAGCGGTTCGCGACGGGGCACCCGCCGACGAGGCCGCGGTAGAGATCATCGCGCGCCTGCGCGAGGAGGGACCGACCACGCTCGACATCGGCAGTGACCAGGATCGGGCCAAGGCCGTTCATGCCACCCTGACGGTGAGCCTCGCGCAGCTCACTGAGGTCGAGCGGGACTGCTACCGGCAACTCGGCATCTTCCCCGAGGACGCGGTCATACCCCAGGACGTCGTTCGGCTGCTGTGGCACCACACCGCCGGCCTCGACCGGCGCGCAGCCGATCGGTTGACCAAGGAGCTCACCGGCCTCTCGCTGGTGTCCACCCGCCGTGGGCAGCCCGGCTGCCAGATCCACGATGTGCTGCGTTCCTACCTTCGCATGGACCTGGGTGAGCGGCGCATCGCCGAACTCAACGGCACGCTGGTCGACGCGGCGGCGACGCTGGTCGGCCGGGACACGCCCGCGGCCTGGTGGCTGCTGCCGCCGTCGGCGGAATACCTCTGGCTGCGGCTCTGCTACCACCTGGCGGAGGCCGGCCGCAGCGCGGAGATCACCACGCTGGTACGCAACCTCAAATGGCTGGACGCCAAGATCCGGCTCTTCGGCCCGGTCTCGGTGGAACCTGATCTGGCGCTCAGCGGAGACGCCGGCGTAGCGGCCGTGAAGACGACCCTGGGTCAGGTCGCCCACCTTCTCGCTCCGCTGCGTCCGGAGCGGGCCCTGACCGGCGTCCTGCTCAGCCGGCTGTCCGAGACTCCGCAGGCCCGGGCCATGGTGGACGCCTTCCTGGCGGACTGGGGTGAGTATCCGCGGCTGCTCAACGACTGGCCGCTTCCCGACCAACGCAGCCAGGCCCTGCGCCGGGTGCTCACCGGCCACCACGGGCCGGTGCACAGCTGCGCGGTCGCGCCGGACGGCACCTGGGCGGTCTCCGGCGGTGACGACGGCACGGTCCGGGTGTGGGACCTGCGTACCGGGCGCTGCGACAACACGCTGGACGGTCACTCGGCAGCGGTCCGAGGCTGTGCCATCGCCCCGGATGGCACGTGGATCCTCAGTGCCAGTGACGACCACACCTGTCGGATGTGGGACTCGCGTACCGGTCAGACGATTCTCGTCGTGGTGGGCCACGCGAGCGCCCTGCGCGGTTGCGCGATCGACCCGGACGGCACCTGGTTCGCAACGACGGGAGAGGACGGCGACGTCGGGATCTGGGACTCGCGCACCGGCGCGCACCGGACGACGCTGCGGGGCCACACCCGCTGGGTCAACTCGTGTTCGATCTCCGCGGACGGCACCAGGCTGGCGACCGCGAGCCACGACCGCACCGCTCGGATCTGGGACGTCGCTACCGGCACGACTCAACGGATCCTCGAGGGCCACACCGACTGGGTGTCTGCCGCGATCTTCGTCGGCGCGAGCGCGATGGTGACGACCAGCGGCGACCAGACCGCCCGACTGTGGGACCTGGGCACCGGCGTCAGCCGGGCGGTCCTCGGTGGACGTGCCGGCCCTATCCGCGGCTGCGCGGTGTCGACGGACGGGTCGTGGTTGGTGACCGCCGACGCCGACCACCGGCTTCGGATGTACGCGACCGTGGACGGCGAGCTCCTCGGTGACTTCGAGGGGCATGCGGAGGCGGTCCGGGCGTGCGCGACCGCGCCGTCGTCGGATCTGATGCTGTCCGCGTCGGCCGACGGCACGGTGCGACTCTGGGAGACCGGCGGTGGCGCCGCGGGGTCGAGGACGCTGTCGCACGATCGGCAGGCGCTGGCCTGCGCCGCCGCATCCGACGGCGCGTTCGTGGTCTCGGCCGAGGGCACGTCGGTGGTGCTCCGCGACGTCGCCGACCCGTACCGGCGACGGGTGTTCGACGGCCATCGCCGGCGGGTACACGCCGTCGCCGTCGCTGCGGACGGTACGCGCGTCGTCTCCGCCAGCCACGATCGGACCGTGCGGCTCTGGGACGCGCAGACCGGTAGCGTCCACCGCGTTCTCGTCGGTCACGACAGCCTGGTCAATGCCTGCGCGATCAGCCCGGACGGCGGGTCGGTCGCGTCGGGTTCGCACGACCGGACGGTGCGGATCTGGGATGCCGGGACCGGACGGGTCCGGGCCGTCCTGCGCGGGCACGACGGGCCGGTGCGGGCGTGTGCGATCGCCCCGGACGGTGCCTGGTTGGTCTCCGCGGCCGACGACCGTACGTTGCGGATCTGGGACGTCGAGTCCGGTGCGCCGAGCCAGGTCCTTCGGGGACACGAGTCGGCGGTCGCCGGATGCGCGATCGCCCCCGACGGGACCTGGCTGGCCTCCTGCGGTGCGGACGGCACGATCCGGGTGTGGGATGTGGCCGCCCGCGCCGTCCGTCGCGTGCTACGTGGCCACGACGGGCCGGTTACCGACTGCGCGATCTCGCCGGACGGTCGCTGGCTGGCCTCCACCGGGGTCGACGGTGTACTGCGCGTCTGGTCGGCTGAGGCTCCGGATCCGGAACCGGCGACCGCCATGCGCGTGGAGTACGGCCTGTGGCGCTGCTGCTGGCTTCCCGGCGGCGAGCGGCTGCTCGCGGTGGGAGAGCGGGGTTCCTATCTGTTCTCGTTCGTCTCCCGCCCATGGGAGGGGCCGGTCACCGGGTAGCCGCGTCAGCGGGCCACGACCTCGCGCAGGTCCATGCCGGTCAGGCCCATGTCACCCGCGATCTCCCGCCATCGATCGATCGGGTACTTCAGACAGTGGCTGTCGTCGCCTTCGTACTGCAACTCGGGAACGCGTCCAGTGTTCACCTGGTGCAGCTGCACGGTCGAGACACGGGCGCTCTCACGCAGCGCGCGCACCGCGTGCTCGTGGTCCATGTGTTCGAGCACGTCGAAGGAGGCCGAGGCGGCGAACCAGCCGTCGCTGAACGGCAGTTCCCAGGCGGGTGCCAGGGTGAGGTACGTGCGGATCTCCGGATCGGCCTTCGAGACCGCGTATTCCGACCAGTCAACACCGTAGGCCTCGATCCCGCGTCGGCGGAGCGCGGCGACGAGGTATCCCTTGGCGCAACCGATGTCGAGCACCCGACCCTCGACGCCGTTGCCGCGCATCAGGTCGATGATGCCCTCGGCGTGTTCGTCGAAGGGGGCTGTCAGCGGGGTGTACTCGTCGTAGTGGCTCTTGCCCGGCCGATCGAAGTAGGTCTCGTCGTAGAAGTCGGCACCCTGCACGGCAACTCCCTCGTCACTCTCGGCGACTCATTGTATCGACTTATGTCGACCCGTGCATGGCGTGTTACGGGCTGGCGGACTCGTTACGCGGCGCCGGGCCGCTGACTCGTTCTGGGCGAGGCGCCGGCCGGTATCCCGAGGACCATCCTGGAGCGCACCTATCGAGCAGTCGGTATTCGTTGACTGGTTCATCGATGACGACGGTGAGACCAAATTCCAGGTCAACGGCGTCACCTATCCCGCTGACGCCGACTACCCAGACGGGCCCTGGGAGCCGACCCGCGGGTGTTCGCGCCCCTCGGCGCCGGCGAGGTCGACCTGGAGCGCCTTGGTGCCATCCTGCAAGGCGAGCTGAACGGAACTGGCCGGGGGCTCGCGGAACAGCAGCACTGGGCGATAGCCGAGGCCCTGAATCTGGATCCCCGCGCGCTGGCCGCCGCCTTTCGGTGGACCCGTCACGACGATCTTCCCCTCGCCGTCAGAGTCCAACCTGGGGGCCCTGCCAGAGCAAGCCGCGTCGGGGAACGTCAAAGCTCAGTTCGCCGTGGCCCCTGGGGTACCGAGCCTCCACCTACGGGACGCTGGTGCCTCTGTACCTATCTAGCCGTGTAAAGCCGATCGTCTCGGGGATCTGACCAGTTCGGCGTTCTCTGGGAGGCCACACCCACTCGCTCGCCAGCATCGTCGCAGGTCACGGCACCCCTCTCCGCCCACCGCAAGTGAGCACTTCGGACGCGGTGACCACTTCGCCAAGCTGCACCCAATCTGCACCCACCTGCAAGGCATGAACACTCGCATGGTCCTTACTGCCCTGACTTGCGGACACTCCCCTACCAGGCGACATAGAGTCCCGTTGACTGCTGTTCAGTGCCGTTGAGTGCAGTTGTGTGAATGCGGACGCCGCACCGGCTCTGACCTGCAAAAACGAGAAGCCGCACATGGGGCGGGTGCAGTTGAGCGCCGTTACGCGCTGTTGGATCCAGTTCAACGCCGTTAGGGGCACCCAACTGCTCCTCACGTGCTCCCCGACCCGCGCGACCGCAGCATCGCCCGCCGCCCTGGCGCTCCGCTTCGGCACGTCTTCAAGGAACAGCACCGAGGCCGACGTTTTCTCAGCGGGGACGGTTGGCTGACGTCGCGGTCGGCGAGAGCCTGGACGTAGGCATCGAGGACAGGTTGGCGACGGCGTGGGTCGGTGCGGGTGGTCCGGCTCGTGTCGTAGTTCGAGATCCGTCTATGGCCAGAAGTCCCCAAGAGCCTTAGCTCGTTCACCCAACGATGGCGAGAGCCCCTCGGTGTCGAGGAAGCGCCCGGAGGCCAGGTCGTCAGCGACGTGCGCCATCGTCCGCGCCTCAAGGTAGGAGACGCCGCGTCGACTTGCACTCAGAGCCAGGATGGCGGCTGCATGGCGAGGGGGCAGTTGAGACAGCACCGCGATCAGGAATCGAGGCATTTCTTCGATAGCGGCGTCGGCTAGCGGCGCCGCCTGTTCGGGGCTCATCCAGCGCAGCAGGTGCGCTACCGCTGCGAGCGGCATGATCGCGAGCACGGCCAGTTGACGTTGCGCCGGCAGGCTGGCCGCGAGCGGCGCACCCCACCTCTGCGGCATCTCGAGTAGCAGCTTGACGACGTCCTCGTCCGCCATCTGGGCTACCACGGCTGCTGCGTTCACAGGATGCATCCAGGCCAGCACGACTGCCTGTCGGGCGATGGGCAGGCGATGCAGCACAAGAGCCGCACTGCCCGCGTCTTGGATCGTCAGCAGTGTCGCCAAGGGCGCCGGTTCCATCGCACGCTGCACCGCAAGCGCGTCGTCCGAGCCCAATTCCCTGACGACCGCCAACGCTTCAACGGGCGAGAATTCGCTCAAACGCGTGGCCGCCTGCGCGGCCGGCATGGACGCTAACCGCATCCCCTCAACCATTGCCCACTGAGGATAGGTATCGGGCATCGCTGTCTGAACCAGCGCGGTCTGCTCGGCGGGCAGGCGAAGGAGCAGGGTTGATCGGCCGAATTCCATCTTGACGGGCTGCGCCAGGATCGCCGCCAGGGCGATGGGTGGCACCTGCGCCAAAACGTACACCGCTTGCTCAAGCTGCATGCGACAGACGAGCTCCGCCGCCTCCGCCGGTGAGCACTCCGTCAGCACCGCCGCGGCCCGGTCACGCGGTAGCGCACACAGCATTGCCGCGAACCACATCCTAAAATAGGCGGTTGCCACCTCGACCGGTGGCTCGTCTACCTGGTTCAGTCCGGACGTGAATGCGACACCCAGTCGGCCGATGGGCAGCGCCGAGAGCACCGCCACCCCTTGCTCTTGTCCCAGCCGCGCGACGACCGCTCTGCAGCTGGGCTCCGTCACCTCGGCCAACACCGCTGCCACCTCGTCCACAGTCATCGACTTCATCGCCCCAGCGGTCAGGTGCAGCTGCCCCTCGACAACCGTCACCGCCGCCCTGTCCGGCGGTAAACGCCTCAACAGCTCGGAGCTGTGCGGCGGCGCGAACGCGTGCAGCAGGGCCGTGAGCCTCTCGTCTGGCAGACGCCCGAGTATCGCCGTGGCCCGATCGTCGAGCGGCATGACGGCGACGAGGGCGTGCGCCCGCTCCGTCTCCAGTTCGGCGATGAGCTGCCCGGCGCGCTCCGGTGGCATGTGCAGCAGGATGGCGGCGGCGAACGGAGCGGTCAGCTGCCGCATCCGGTCGAGGACCATCTGCTCGTCCATCTCTGCCAGCAGGTCGGCGCAGACGTGCACGGGCATGGCGGCGAGCCGGCGTGCAGCAGCTAGAACCCCCATCTCCGCCAAGACGGAACGGGCGTCCTCGGCGTGCATCGAGATGAGCTCCGCACCGGCCGCACGCACCGGCATCGCAGACAGGCGCGCGGCCGCCGACCGGACCTGACCGACGGTCACGTACATGGTGCCCTGTCCGACCTGGTACACCGCAGCGTCGCCGCTGGCGGCAGCAGTCATCTCAACGGCGCCGGTCGGCCGGACCGCGTTCTCGTCAGTCATCGTGCCGGATGGTCATCTCGCCCTGAGCGACCTGGTAGATGCGTCCCTGGTCGTGGGCGCTGGCCCGCTGGGTCACCGAGCCGTGCCAGGTGCCCGCGCCCGGCCCCAGCGCGGGCTCCAATTCGTCTCGCAGAAGCCGGCGCAGTTCGGCCTCGATGCCCGGCTCCGTGGCCAGCAACCGGCGAATCCGTTGCTGCCACTCGATCGTGAGGGCGTCTGCCAGTGCCTTTTCGCTGTGCCGGTGGGCATCAACGAGTTCGGCACGCGCCTCGGTGAGCTCTGCCTCGGTCGCGTCGCCACGGTCCGGATGCACCCGCCGCCATAGGCTTCCCATGGCGGACCGGGCAGTCTGCCATGCGTCGGTGGCGAGCAGCGCGACGACCGTGGACCCCGCCACATCGGCCAACATCACCAGTTGTTCGTCCATGTCGACCTGCCGCCTCCCGCCACACGAGGATAGATATATCGACGGTATCTGAGGTGGTCCAGGGTGGCAGTCCGTCAACGTACTCTTGACACCTAGTGCGCACCGCAAGGCCTGCATCCGACCGGCACCGGCGGTCCGCAACGCAGCCTGAACAGCCCGCTCCGCGCCGTTTGCCACGCCGCACCCAATATGCACCCACCTGCAAGGCATGGACGCTCGTAGAGTCCTTACCGCCCTGACCTGCGGATATACCCCTACCAAGCGACATAGAGTGCTGTTGACTGCTGTTCGGTGCCGTTGAGTGCAGTTGTGTGAAGAGAGTGCTCTTCCGGGCAGGTTGTCCACCCGGACACGTAGCAAGCTGCGTCACCATTCGCGTGCTCCCGCCTCCAAGGCCACCAATCGACCTGACAACCGAACGGATTCGAGCAGAGAGCGAGCTACAGGCCCGGGCCTCGGCCGCGCCACGCCGGATGACCTGGTCGGGGATCACCACGGCGGGTCCAGGCCATCGGGAACATCATCACCGCGCTCCGCGACGCGGACCCCGAGGACGAAGCCGAGGTCTACCGCCAGCTCGACCTGCGGCTCACATTCCACCCGGAAGCGCCAACGGTTCACGCTGTAACCGATCTCAGCGCACACCGTCTGCCTATGGGTCGCGTCCGAGGGGCCACACCGGTCCGCTACATGCGATGGCGCGACGGGCGACCGTGGGCGGTGCACGACTGGGACAGCGTCGCCACCCTGCCAGAGGCGGCCCTGGTCGGCCACGCCGCCGCGGTCTGGAGCATCGGTTCGGATGCCGGTGAGCCGGACGTCGTCCGTTCCCAGGACTTCCTGGACGCGTACCAGCACGCGGCCGGACGGCGGTTCAGCACGCAGGAGAGCGAGGTGGCCTGGGCCGCCGGGCTGTGGACACGGGCCTTCAACGTCAAGAAGTGGCACCGCGACGGTTACCCGGGCCTAAGCCGCGCCAGGGCGGACCAACGCCTACGCCGGGCCGGCTGCTGATCGTCGTCAGGTGCCGACGCGGCGTGTCTCGTACGCCCACATGACGATCTCGACGCGGTTGCGGGCGTTGAGTTTGCGCATCAGGGCGGCGATGTGGGTCTTGACGGTGCTGAGGCTGATGGACAGTTCGTCGCCGATCTCGCTGTTGGTCCGCCCGCGAGCGGCGGCCAGCAGGACCTGTTCCTCGCGCGCGGTCAGCGGCTCGACGGGCTCGGGTGGCACCGGGCGCGAGCGGCTGTTCGCGAAGGAGGACAGGAGCCTGGCGGTGATGTTCGGTGCGATCAGGGCGTCGCCGCGGGCGGCGGCGTGGACGGCCTGGGTGAGCATCTCGGCGCCGGCGTCCTTGAGGAGGAAACCTCGGGCGCCCGCCTTCAGCGCGCCGTGGACGTACTCGTCGAGGTCGAAGGTGGTGATGACGACGACCGCAAGCGGATCGGGCACGTCGGCCCCGGCGAGTTGGCGGGTGGCTTCGATCCCGTCGACCTCGGGCATCCGGATGTCCAGCAGGCACACATCGGGACGCAGCGAACGGGCCATGGTGATAGCCCGGCGCCCGTCGGCGGCCTCGCCGACGACCGTGATGCCCGGTTGGGCGTCCAGGATCATGCAGAGCCCGGCCCGGACGATGTCCTGGTCGTCGGCGACCAGCACGCGGATGGTCATGACGCCCGCACGGTCAGCGGCAGCGAGGCGTCGACGCTCCAGCCACCGTCCGGGTCGGGCCCCGCCCGCAGGATGCCGCCGAGCAGGCTCGCCCGCTCGGCCATGCCGCGCAGCCCGTAGCCGGTGTGCGGGGAGCTGGTCGTGCTCGCCTCGCCGTCGTCGCGCACCCGCAGGCGCACCCGGCTGCGGGATGCGGTGACGTCGACGGTGACTCCGGTGGCGCCGCGGGCGTGGCGGGTCGCGTTGGTGACCGCCTCGGCGGCGATCAGGTAGAGGGCGGTGCCGACTGCCGGGTCGACGGCCTCGACGTCACCGCAGACCCGCACGCGGACGCCCGGCACCTCGCCGCCGGGACGAGCGAGTCGTGCGACGTCCCCCACCCCGCGCCGGGGGGCGAGGTCGGCGTCCGTGCCGTCGCGTAGCACGCCCACGAGGGCTCGCATCTCCTTGAGCGTCCGGGACGCCTCTTCCTCGATGGTGACCAGGGTGGCCAGCGCGCGCTCCGGATCCGCGGCGGACAGCGCACGGCCTGCCTGTGCCTGGACGGCGATGGCAAGGACGCGGTGGCCTACCGTGTCGTGCAGCTCGCGGGCGAGGTCGTTGCGCTGGCGAAGCCGTACCTGCTCGATGTCGCGGTCGCGGCTCCTGGTGCGGTAGCGCACCGCCGCGCCGAGCGCGGCCGAGAACAGGAAGAACCCGTAACCGGCGACCTTCTCCGCGGGTGAGGTCGGTTCCGCGACGAGGGTGACGGGAAGCCAGACGAGGATGACGCCGAGTCCGATGGCAGCCTCTCGACCTGACCCCCAGCGCAGCAGGGCGTAGGGCAGCACCAGCAGCCCCGCGATGCCCAGCAGGCCTGTGGCATCGATGACCGCGATTCGCGCCAGGTCGAACGCGAGAACGGTGCCGAAGGCAACGGTGACCGCGACCAGCGGCCGCGTGCGTCGCCACAGCAGGCTCGCCGCGACCACGACGCTGACCCCGACCAGCAGCGGCGCCCATGACCGATCGTCGCGCAGCAGCAGCTCGACGAGCGAGATCGCGACAAGAGCCGAGGACAGCGCCCAGTCCCGCCAGACCCGCACCGGCGGGCGGGCGGGGCGGGGCTCGGCCCAGATCCCAGAAACCATGCTTCCCCCTCCCCTCCCCGACAAGGTAGGGGGGCCGCCGCTCGGGCGAATCAGCCGAAAGTACGGCGGCTTTCCCGTGCCGGGGACCGGGACAGCGCGAGCCCGCGAGCGGATGTGGCACCCCGTCAGCGCTGCTCATAGTGAGGACATCGAGTGAGCCGACCTGGCTGACACCAGCACACGGGAGACGTGATGACCAGAACCGACAAACCAGCCGACGCGCTCCAGCAGTCGCCCGTCCCGGTCCGGGCGAAGCTCGCCGCGGCCTGGGCCAGCTTCATGTTCCTCTACATCTACGTCGACTACCTCGCCCTGTACAAGCCCGGCTTCATCGACGACATCAGGGCCGGCGTCGTGCACGAGTTCGACACCGGCCCCACCTTCGTCGCCCTGGCGCTCACGCTCATGGCCGTCCCGATCCTGATGATCCTGCTCTCCACGACCCTTCCCGCCCGGGTCAACCGCGCCGCCAACCTCGTCGTGGCGACGCTCTACATCCCCGTCTCGGTGTACAACGCCGACGGCGAGCCCTGGAGCTACGGCTACTTCTACGGCTTGTCCATCGGGCTCGAGCTGCTGCTCCTGGCCTTCATCCTGCGCGCCGCGTGGACCTGGCCGCGAACCGTTCGGGCCACTACCGGCGGTGAGCTCGCCCCGGCCCGGGTGTAACGCTCAGGGCAGGCCCGGCGTGCGGACCGAACCGCGACGACGCGGAGCGGGTGCGCCGGGCCGTCAGTCACCTGTTCTCAGGGCATCGAGCACGGCCGTCACCTCGGGGCGTGACGCGGCCGGTCGCCGGGCCCCGGCGGTGATGCGCCGGGTCAGCGGCGGATCAAGCGGTCGGGTCACCACCCGGTACCGCGGGTCCACCGCCAGCTTCGGCAGCATGGTGATCGAGCGGCCGTTCTCCACCTGCTGGAGCGCCAGCATGTAGTTGTTGAACCGACTGATCACCATGGGCTCGAAGCTGGCCTCCCGGCACAGCCGGGTGGCCAGCTCGGACATGTACGAGCCGGCGACGTCGAACGTCCAGCGCTGCTGCGCGCACGCCTCCAGCGCGACCGACTCGGCGCTGGTCAGCGGATGGTCCGGGGGCAGCACGAGCACGACCGGGTCGGTGGCGAGCGGCACCAGGTGGATCTCCGGGGAGAGCTCGGCGCCGGCGAAGTCGGTCGTCGTGATGATCAGATCGACGTCGCCGCGACGCAGCGCCGGCATGCTGTCGTGCGGCTCCAGCTCCAGCAGCACGACGCTGACGTCCGGGTGCCGCACCGCGAGACGGGCGAGCGCCGGTTCGACGAGGGCCTGCACGGCACTCTGGAACGCGGCCACGGTGACCGTGCCGGCCGGCTCGTCGGCGAGGCGGCGCAGCTCCGCCTCGGCCGCGTCCATGGCCGCGAGGATCTCCCGAGCCCGGCCGGCGAGCAGCATTCCGGCCGGGGTGAGGCGCACCCGCCGTCCGGCGCGTTCCAGCAGCGCGGTCCGGGTCTCCCGTTCCAGCGTGGTCAGCTGCTGCGACACCGCCGACGGGCTCAGGTTGCCGCGCTGCGCGACGGCCCGGACGGTGCCCAGGGTCGCCAGGTCGGCGAGCAGGCGCAGCCGCCACGGATTCAGCGTCATGCCCCGGACTGTACGGCTCTGCTTAACAGCGACAGCGGAGATCTGCGATGGACGTGCCTGTCCGGGACTGCCTAGCGTCGGTCCATGGCTGATTCGTTCTGGTCCGACGCCGACCGCCACCTGGTGCGATACATCGGCGCGGGCAGCTTCGTACGTGAGATCATCGACCGCGCCGAGGGCAGCTTCGTCTTCACCGCCGACGGCCGCCGCCTGCTCGACTTCACGTCGGGGCAGATGAGCGCGATCCTCGGCCATTCCCACCCGGCCGTCGTAGCCACGATCCAACGGCAGGCAGCCACTCTCGACCACCTGTTCAGCGGCATGCTGAGCCGGCCCGTGGTGGAGCTGGCCCGCCGCCTCGCCGGCTCGCTGCCCGCGCCGCTGGAGAAGGTCCTGCTGCTCACCACCGGCGCGGAGTCCAACGAGGCGGCGATTCGGATGGCGAAGCTGGTCACCGGCCGGCACGAGATCATCTCGTTCGCCCGGTCGTGGCACGGAATGACACAGGCCGCGGCGAGCGCCACCTACAGCTCGGGGCGCAAGGGGTACGGGCCCGCGGCGCCCGGCAACTTCGCGATCCCCACGCCGAACGCGTACCGGCCCGACTTCACCCTTCCCGGCGGCGAGCTGGACTGGCGGCGGCAGCTGGAGTTCTCGTTCGAGCTGTTCGACGCCCAGTCGGTGGGCAGCCTGGCGGCGTGCGTCGTCGAGCCGATCCTCAGCTCCGGCGGGGTGATCGACCTGCCGCCGGGATACCTCGCCGCACTGCGCGACAAGGTGCACGAGCGCGGCGGGTTGTTGATCCTCGACGAGGCGCAGACCGGTCTGTGCCGCACCGGCGAGTGGTACGCGTTCCAGCGTGACGGCGTCGTGCCGGACATCCTGACCCTGTCCAAGACGCTCGGCGCCGGCCTGCCGCTGGCTGCCGTGGTGACCAGCCCGGAGATCGAGCAGACGGCGCACGAGCGTGGTTTCCTCTTCTTCACCACGCACGTCTCGGACCCGCTGGTGGCCGCGGTCGGCAACACGGTCCTGGACGTGCTGGAGGCCGACCGGCTCGACGACCAGGCGACGCACCTGGGCGCGTACCTGCGCAAGGGTCTGCTGGAGATCGGCCGGCGACACCCGGTGGTCGGCGACGTGCGCGGCCGCGGGCTGCTGGTCGGGCTCGAGCTGGTCGGCGACCGGGAGTCGAAACGACCGGCCGACGCGCTGGGCGCCGCGGTGACCGGGCGTTGCCTGGAGCTGGGCCTGCACATGAACGTGGTGCAGCTGCCCGGCATGGGCGGCGTCTTGCGCATCGCGCCGGCGCTCACCTCCACCCACGCCGAGCTGGACCTGGGCCTGGAAATCCTCGACCGTGCGCTCGCCGATGTGGTGCCACGGTTCACACCCTGATGCGGGCGTGGTCCCGGTGGTTCGCCGGCTGCCCTGGCCGGAGCGAGGACCACCATCCCGCCGAGTGGGGCCAGCACCGGAGTCTGCCGCACGCCTCGCGCCGCAGACTCCATCGAGACTCTGCGGCGGGACCCTGGTGGTACGGATTCCGGTTCCGCTCACGCGCCGAGCACGCGATCGAGCAGGTCGGAATTCCACTGCACGTACTCGACCTCCGCTCCGCCGGCGTGCCGGGCGTACAGGAACCGACCGGTCTCGCTGACCGCTTCATCCGTGGTGACCACTCCCCCGTCGGTCACGATCAGGCGGCGGGCCTCGTCGAGGTCGGAGACCACCACGGTGGCTGAGGCGTGCGCGTACGGTGCCCGGGCCGTCGGGGATCCCGCGATGACCAGGAAGTCGCCGATGGCGGCCAGCTCCACCGACTCGAAGGCGAAGCGCAGATCGGGCTCCCGTCCGGTCAGCCGGCGCAGCAGCGGAAGGGTGGCATCGAGGTCGTCGGCCCAGAGCCGGGCGTACGTCTTGAGAATGGTCACGCCCAACGACGGTAGGCAGCTCCGCCGGATAGCGTAAGAACGCACCTCAAAGATCGGAAGGAACCTCAAGGTGACCCAGGAGGCCGACGCCACGGCGCGCGTGCACGACATCGCCCGTGAGGTGTTCACCACGCTCGGCGGTAAGTGGGTGCTGCCGGTGCTCGACGCGATCGGCGACCGGACGCTGCGCTTCACCGCGGTGCGGGCGGCCGTACCCGGCGTGAGCCACAAGGTTCTCACGCAGACACTCCGCGCCCTGGAGCGGGACGGCCTGGTTACCCGGCGGGTGCACGCCACCGTGCCACCGCAGGTGGACTACGCCCTGACCGAAGCCGGCCGGGCCGCGCACGGCACCGTGTACCAACTGTGTGACTGGAGTCGCCGGCATCTCGACACGGTCCTGGCCAGCCGGGACCGCTTCAATCGCGAGACGGGGTGACACCCCTCTAGGCGGTTGGGGCGTTGAGGACGCAGTCAGCGGCCAGGTAGAGGGTTTCGGTCTCGGATTTCAGGATCGAGTCCTCGGCGGGTAGGGCTCGATCGATGGAGAGTCCCTGCAGGACGGTGAGCAGGAATCTCACTTGGCGTGCGTGGTCCTCCCTGGGGAGCGCGCCTTCGTCAGTGAGAACCGTCAGCCAGTACTCGATCCGGCGCCACCCTTGCCGCTCCACGGCGCGATACGCCGCGCGTACGTCCTCGGTGGGTTCGGGGGCGATGAATGTCCGGTACGCCGCGCCCCACGCCGCACGCGCCTGCTCCCCTACGCCGGTGGGGGCGAGCACCTGCCGCAGACAGCTGACCAGTCGATCCCGGGCGGGTAGCGACCGGTCGTGGATCGGGTCCTCCGGGACCATGTGGTCGTAGATCCTGGCGAGCACGGCGTCCTGCAGCGCGCGCTGGGTCGGGAAGTGGAACCTGAGGGAGCCTGTGCTCACCCCGGCCCGCGCCGCGACCGCGCGCACGCTCAACCGGGTGGTCAGGTCCTCCGCGATCATCGCCGCCGCAGCGGCGAGGATCCGTTCCCGTGAGCCGCCGCTGCCGTCGTCCAGTGCCATCCGCCACCTCCTGGTACAGCGTACTAGCACACCATGCTAGCGTTGCCACTAGTACAGCGTGTTAGTGGAAAGCGGCGGTCGACGGCGAGGGAAGAAACGTGATCGAGGACTGGCGGCAACGGCGGGCAGCCAAACGCATCAGAAGCGGAGACGGGCGGGCGTTGACCCGCCTGCGCTGGTGGCAGCTGCCCTTCCGGGCACTGTTCTACCTGCCGCTACCCACCGGGAACGGTCGGCAGACGGTGTACGCCGTCGACATCCCACGCCGGACCGACTCGGGTGGCGGCAAGGCGAGAGCGCACCTGTATCTGGACGGCAGACACCACGCCGAGTCCAAGCTCCCGGCGGCCTTTCCCGTCGAGGGCGGCAGAATCGACGTGGCGATCAGTGCGTTCGGGCTCAAGCGCTGCCACTACGTCACCACGTCCGGCGCGGAGCACCGGCTCATTCCGGATCCGAGGTCCGCCGAAGGACGCCGCGCCCGCGTCGAACGCGAACACCCGACGCTGAGCCGCGCGATCAGCTTCCTGTCGGTGCTGGTCCTCCTCGTCGGTGTGGGCCTGAACCTGCTGCAACTCGCCGAACCGATCTCCCGGATCCCCCCGGTCGCCGAACGCGTCGGAACCTTCGAATCGCCCCTGCACCTACCGATCTGGCTCAACTTCGCCCTCGCCGTCGGGGCCATCCTGGCCAGCACCGAGCGGGCGCTCCGCGTGCGTCACAGCGTGCTCGACCAGGCCGGGAAGTAACCACATCCACCGGAGGAAACCATGACCACCATGAACAGACCGAACTCACTACTCACTCCGGCCGAGCCCCGCAACGGGCCGTCAGTCCCCACCGGCGTGGAGTACCACCGGGTACTCGCCGGCGACAAACGCCGGATCGGTCGCGGCGTTCTCGCCATCATCCTCCTGCTGGCAGGACTCGTCGTCTTCCCGACGGTCATCGGCAGAGCGCTTGCGCCGATCGACGTACGGAATGGCAACACCCCGCCGATCCTGGGCGGCACCGACTACACCCCGCTCTACCACGCCGGTTCGATGCTCGCCCTCGGCCTGCTCATTCCCTGGAGCATGCTCATCCAGCGGTGGCTCTACGGGGTGCCCGGTGCGTCCCTGCACTCCGTGACGTCGCGGTTCCGCTTCGACCTGCTCGGCAAGTCGCTGCTCGTCTTCGGTCCCGCCTGGCTGGTGGTCAACGCCCTCGGAGCCCTCACGCCCGTCGAGGAGTTCCCCTGGTCGCAGACCGACCTCATCGCCATCTTCCTCGCCACGATGCTCCTCACCCCACTCCAGTCAGCCGGCGAGGAATACGGCGTGCGTGGGCTGATCTTCCGCGTGATCGGAAGCTGGACCCGCAGCCCACGGGCGGGACTGATCGCCGGGGTGCTGGTCTCCAGCGCACTGTTTACGGCCATCCACGGTTCGACGGATCCGTACATCATCATCTGGTACTTCGTGCTCTGGACCGGACTGGCCATCATCACCTGGCGCACCGGCGGCCTCGAGATCCCCATCATGCTGCACGCCGTGCTCAACACGTTCAGCCTCATCCTGGCCGAGGTGATGCGGGTGAACCTCGGTACCGCACTGCAGGACCGCTCAGCCGGAGTGGGCACGCCGTACCAGCTCGTCCCCGCCTTCGCGGTCGTCGTCATCACCGCGATCATCTGGTGGCGTACCCGAAAGACGGGGCCGGCACTTACCCCGGGGCCAACCGGCCGCAGTGCGACGCCACGCCACACACGGTAGTGACGGGGCGAGGGCGGCCCCGGAGGTGGGGCCGCCCTCGTCGGCCGTCGCCGGTCAACACTTGAAGACCGCGATGATCAGGTTCTGCAGGTGAAGGCGTTCGCCGTGATCAGTGATGTTCTTCTGCCTGGCTTCGATCGCCTCGGCCCACTTCTTCCTCTGTCGGGCGTCGGTCAGGCCCGTGTGTTCGCTGATGAATTTTTCCGCGTCGTCCCACTGGCCTGCGCTGATCGCGTTCAGGGTTTTGAGGATGGCGGTGGTGAATCGGATCTCATTGAGTGCCGCCTTGTCGTTGATGCCCTTGCCGGTCGCCTCGACCAGGGATACCAGGGCCGTGGTGTTCTTCCCGGTCTCGTAGACGGGGTGCCCGGACAGTTCGAGCTTCCGCAACTCCTTCAGGAGCAGGCTCGGGCGATCTTCTTTGGGTGCCTCCACGAAACGGGGCACGATGTCGCTGCGCCCGAATTGCAGCAGTGATTTGATCAGGTGCGCCTCGGCACTGTCCGGCATCCGTTCGGCCATCTCGTCGGCGGCTCGCAGGTTCTCGTCGGTGTGGTACTCCGACGGCGCGTCCGCGATCTTGCGATGTTGGTCCCACAGGCCGGCGCTGGCCCACACGAGTGAGCCGAAGGACTCCAACACCCGGTTGACCTTCGGGGCCGCACCGCTCGCCTCCGCCGCCGAGCGCAGCAGGTCCGAGGTGATCTCCGGGGACTCGATCGCCGCGCCGGTACGGTTGCGAGCCGTCGCCCTCCAGGCGAATCCCAGCCCGGCGGGGACCTCGCTGACCAGCGTGGCGCCGTAGGTGTCCAGCACCGACAGCACGTCGAGCGACGGCCGGCCCGGCGTGACCACCAGGAGCCGGATTCCGGCCTGCGCGAACTGCTCCAGGCGCTGGTGGATGGCCGCACGGTCTCCCGCACCCAGCGCAGCGCCGCGCTTCGCCTCGTGGAAGTAGATCCTCACACCCGGCTTATCCTTCGCCCCCTTCGCCGCCTTGATGAGCGTCTCCGGCACCCCGGCCGTCGTCCCGGCGTTCGTCACCAGGTTCGGCGCGGGCCGGTTGAGCTGCCGCTCCAGCGCTGTCCGCAGCCACTCCGGCTCGGGCCCACCACCGATTCCTTCCAGAAGGCGCGGCAGCTCGCCGGTGAACCACTCGCGCACCGCCGGGTTGAGCCGCTCCCGAGGCGCGTCGACGGTGTCGTACATGGCCGCGTACGCCTCGGCGAACCACTCTCCGGGGTCGGAGAACTGATAGTTCGAGAGGCCGTGGCGGGTTCGTTCGGTCTCCAGGTAGCTGACCCAGCCGCCACTCGGGCTCACGTGGTACATGCGGTCGCCGAGGCGCAGGACGTCGCCGCCGGCGTCCCGCAGGGTCCAGGGTTGTGCCAGGCCGAGCCTGACGAAGTCGTCGATCCGTCGACGGGCTGCCGCAGGCAGGTCTGGGAACCGCTCGCGCAGGGCGTCGAGGAAGGACACGTCGTGGGTGCGGGCCGCCCGCCACAGCCAGCCGTCGAGATACTCCCGCAGGTTCGCGGCGTACGGGGCCTGCGCGACGCCGGCCGCCGCCACCAGGTCACGTGCGAGGTCCGGAACGGTGTTGGTGCGGTAGTTCGTCCGGGAATCGAGGACGTCGTTCGGCCGGACGCGGTAGCTGAACCATCCGGAGTACGGCCCGAAGCCGTACCTGCGGCCGTTCAGGGTGACCAGATCCGGTGTCAGCGCCTGCCTGATGAACTCACCGAGCTGGTGTGCCCGGGCCGGATCGAGGATCGGGAACCAGGTGCTGAGCGCCGCCATCCGGCGTTCGAGGCCCAGCGACCAGTCCAGGTCCCTGGAAAGGTCATCGTAGCGGGGGCTGTAGTGCGGGAGGTCCAGCATGTCGGCGAGCACGATGAGCAGGTCATCGTGTCCGTGGGCGGTGGGGTCGACGTTCAGCTGGGCCAGCATCGCGGTGGCGACGACCCGGAAGCCATCGCTGTTGCCGTGCCGCCGCCAGCCGCCGAACCGCTGCTCACCGGAGAATCGCTCCAGCCATCCGGCGCGCGCGTCCACAGCGTGCCCGGTCTCGTGCCGGACCGTCCACTCCACCAGGTTGCCGTGGGCCAGCACCGCCGAGACACCGGCCATCACCTCGCGACCATGCGGGTCGACACCGAGCGACCGGTCGCCGTCCGGGCTGACCCCGGGAAGGGAGGCCAGCACGGCAGCGTCCATCCTGCGGCGCTGCCAGGAAACGCCCCGGTCCAACCGGGAGTAGAGCGCTCCGGGCATCGGCACGCCGCCCACGGCCGGATACACGATGTCGATGAACTGGTCGGCCCGCGAGTACTCGCTGGCGCTGTTCTCCTGCGAGCCGTCGACCCGGCGCACCCCTGCGAGCTGAGGATTATCCCGGACGTGTGCGGAAGGAAGCGCGGCCAGGGTCCCCTCGACGCGGTCCAGTACGGAATGATCGAACGCCTTCGACCCCTCGGCGACGGAACCGATTCGCACCCCGAGATGGTCGGACAACCTGCTCTCGCGTGCCTTCGTCGCGCGCAGGACGGAAGCCGCTGCCGCGAGCCGGTCCGGGATGCCCAGTCGAAGGGGGAACGCGGTGATGTCGGGGCGGGTCACCGGTTCGGTTCGGAACAGCGCATCGGGGAGGATTTCCCGCAGGGACGGCAGTGGGTGGCTGCTCCCGGGTCGGGAGGTCTGTGCCACCAGGCCGATCCGGTGGTGAACCCGTTCGTAGGTGAGGACGAGGTCCTGCACGGTGGTCGGGCGGGCCAGATCGCCCGGTCGGACGAAGTGTTCCCACAGCTGGGTGGTGTCGTTCAGGAGGTCGGCCGGTGGGTTAAGCCGTTGCAGCCAGTCGTGCACAGGGGTGTCGTGGCGAGAGCCCAGGTTCCTCAGGCTGCTGAGGATCGTCTCACGTTCGTCCTCGGTGAGATCCGAGCGTAGTAGCCGCACCGGCGGTGCGTCCCTCGTCGAGAGCGGCGCGGCGACCGGGGCATCCACCGGGCCGGGCTCGACCACGCCGCGGTCGAGATGCTCTTCGGCGAGGTGCGTTCTCGGCCTGACGCGAAGGTGGTGCGCCCGGTCGCGGTCAGGCACCTCGCGGCCGTGGCGATCGAGCCACACCTTGACGTCGGGCGGCGCGGCAAGCAGACGTTCCTTGGTGACGGGGATGTCGACGGGCAGACCGACCTCGTCGGCCCGCCGCTGCGCGTCGAAGTCCCGCTCCCCCAGGTCCCGGTCAGCGGGGACGTACACCGCGCGCCGTAGTTCGTCCAGCGGCTGGTTGAGCAGGGCGACGCGAAGCAGACCGAGGTCTCCGGTGTCCGGCCTGTCGCGGAAGCGAACCTCGACGACTCCCGCGCGGGCCGCAGCTGATCTCGCGGTGTCCGGCGCGGCCTTGGGGCCGATCCACCAGCCGGAGGGCAGATCCTCCCTCCGGGTGGGGAAGAAGTACGCCGGGTCGGGCAACACGCGGCGACCAGCGGCGGCTCTTGTCGTCTGGACCGCGTCCGCGTATGCCCTGACGGCTTCCTCGGCGGTCGTGATGGGTGATCCGCCGGCCTGGCCGAGTCCCTCCAGCAGACGATGCCAGGCGCTCGTCGCCGCGGTCCTGACCTCCGACGGCGGTACGCGGGTGAGAAACGCGTCCACTCTCGACCGCAGTCGGTCCGCCTCCTGGCGGAATCGTTCGACGACGGCGCGATCGGGAAGTCCGGCCTTGACGATCGACACCTTGGCGAGCGCTTCGATGTCCCTCGGATTCGTCTTGAGCGCGCCCTTCGCCGCCTGCTTGGAAAGCCCGAAGTCCCAGGCCAGGCCGGTCTGTGCCTGCACCATGCGGGCGACATTACCGACCCAGATCTTGAATCTCTCCGGTTCCGTCGGGCGGACCTTCGGGCTCATCGATCGGCCGGACATGTCGTTGAAGACCAGGAGACCGGCTTCAGCGTTCCAGGTGACTTCGCCGCCGACCTGCAGCTCCTGGGACACGAACGCGCCGTCCTCGGCGAAGGCGCCACCGTCGGTGGGATGCCCCAGCCCGTCGTAGGCCGACTCGGGGCTCGTAAGGACGCGCCGCACTTCCGGCAACTCCAGGATCTGCCGCGCTCTGGCCGGTGACGGGACCGGCACGCCGTTGTCCCGGGCGAGCCCGGCGATGTCCAGCTGCTGCGAAAGCTGGGCGATCTGCGCGTCGTCGAGCGGAGCCGGTGTGGTGGGCCCGCCCAGCTCACCGACGCCGGCCAGGTTGACCGGCCGGGGTGCTCCGGTCAACTCGGCGGTGACCGCCCGACGTGCGGCCTCGGCCCGGAAGTCCCTCAGCTGTGCCCATTGCCGCTCGGAGACCACCTTGGAGACCGACTCGCTACCGAATCGGGGTAGCGCGTTTCCGGGAGTGACGATGAACTGCCAGGTGGCGCCCGACCGCAGAGTGAAGTGCTCGGCGGTCAGGTCGGCCAGCGACGTCCACAGCGGATTCATCCGCGTCGGCCTGCCGATCGTTCCGGGACTCACCACGTCCTCCTGGCCGGGCGGGAAGATCTCCACGTTCTTGATCTTCTCCGGCACGACGGGCGCCCCGAAGGCCGCGTGGTCGTCCACGGCGCGGCGCAGGAACCCGAACATCTCGGTCGAGGTGAGCACCGAGAGATCCGCCACGTGGACGTCCGCCCGCGGCCGGAACTCGTTCCAGCGAGCGGCTGCCCCGCGCGGGTCGCGGTCCAGACCGGCGAGCTGTTGGTCCAGCAGGTCGCCGAGCCGGCGGGCGATGTCGTGTCGGTACGACCGCTGCCATCCGACCTCACCGGGACGGGACTGATCACCGGCCATCGACCGCTGATACCGCCGCACCGACTCTCGCCACCTGTCCAACGCGTCCCGCAGGACATCCGGCGCCTGGGGAAGCCCGGCACTCGCCCGGTCCGCCGCGTCACGTAGCGCATCCCAACCGACCGGCAGATCGAGCCGCTGCGAGCGGGCGTTACCGGTTTCGACAGGATCGTCGGGCTGGGCCTGACCACCCAGCCACAGCGTCCGCAGCCCGTGGGCGGCGGGCAGCGAGAGCACGTCCGGGGTCACGCCGATCACCGTCGCGCCCGCCGCGCCGAGCCGGTCGAGCAAGGCATCCCGATCGGTGACGGCCCCGACCCGCAACGCGTCGGTGAACACCATCGCCTCCGGGTGGACCCGGCTGAGTCGCCCGTCCGGATCCGGGCCCATCAGCTGGATCTCCGCATCGGGATACTGCTGGCGGAGACCGCTGATGAGCTGATCGACCAGACCGTCGTCCAGGGCCGGCGCGCCGCCGTGGTCGACGGCGCCGTCCGCGGCCGTGGAGATGACGAACAGATGCGCCCCGGCGTCCGGGTCCACCGAGCCCAGCAGCGCGTCGACCGTGCGACCAGGCGCATCGTTCTGCGGAGTTGCCCCGACCCCGGTGGCGTCCGCCGGATCGGCGAGATCATGACCGCTGTCGACGGCCAGCCGGCGGTCGGATCCCCGCCAGGACGGCGCGGCCTCAGGACGCTCATAGATCCTGTCGCCGAGCTCGATGCCTTCCGCGGTTTCCCTGGACGGCCTGAACCGGGGCCTCGGCGCCTGGGCAACCTGTGCCGTTCCGGCGGTGGCGGGTCCGTCGCGATCCGGCTGGAAGGCCGCGGCGGGCACCGCCGCGATGTGATCGAGGTTTCGCGGTTTCAGCTCCGGGCGGTCCGCCGGATCGGTGGTCCGCATGATCGAGTTGTCGTGGGCGGCGTCGTGTCGCCGCAACACCCACCTCAGCGAAACACCGTCGTGGTCCACGAAACTGTTCGCGCCCGTCAGGGAATACTCGTCGAACAGTCCCAGGAAGTGCGCGACCTCGTGGACGATGTCGAGGTCCGAGGTCTCCGGCGACCAGACGACCTGCGTCGTGCCCCGGGCGTCACCGACCAACGCGATCTGCCGGTGCGCGTCGGCGGCGGTCGCGGCGAACCGCAGCGTGACGTTGAACTGGTCATCGTCCGGACCGATCCGGTACTTCTGGTTGTAGAAGTCGTCGACGGCCTGCTCGATGCGGCGCAGCCGGTCCGGCGGAAACGCTGCCGCCGCCTCGAGGTTGCTCGGCCGCGGATGCAGTCGCAACACGAAGTCCTGGACGCGTCCGCCGTCGGCGGTCACCAGCGTCCGATGGTCGTAGGCCATGTCACGCAGCCGGGCCTTGAGATTCGGCTTCACCGGAACGAAGGCCGCCAGCTCCAGACCCGCCCGGCGGTAGGAGTCGGCCACGGTCCACGGGATCACCGGCTCCGGCGGACGCATCCGCTCCGCCACGTCAATGACCGTCGTCGCCTTGAGAACCCGCGGCGACACCTGCTCGCGAAGCCCGTCGATGTCCTGCCGGGACACCCGCGGCGTCTCCCGTGCCCCGGACCGTCCATCGGTACGGGGGGCCTTGCCCTCGCCGGAGGCGGGCGCGCGACCGTAGTCGTCGAAGTCGAACAGGTCCTCGTCGGCGAGGTAGGAACCGCCGTGGCGACCGCGACGTGAGGGAGGGGAGGTACGCGCCGACCGGTGCCGCCGGCCGGACGACGGTCGGTCCTGAGATGAGGGCACCCGTTGCGGTGCCGGGGCCACGTCGGATGCGGACTGCCGACTGGACGAACCGTACCTGGACGGGGCGTAGGACACCGGGTAGCCGACCGGCGCGGCAGGTGTGCTCGGGGCGTACCGGGCGAGCGGCGCGGCGGCCCTCACCTGCGCCGGCCTCGGAACCTCCTCCAAGAAAAGGTAGTCCGCGACGTAGATGCCGAAGAGACGGAACATGTCTCCCCGGACCCGTTGCAGCACGTCAGCCTGCGTCAACGGCGCCTCCCCCTGCGCGGACCGCTGATAATTGACGAAATCCGTCATACCCCGCGCCGTGGGCGGACTGACTGGAAACGTGAAACTGTACGATGCCGCGACGTCCTCCGCCGAGAAGTCGCGCACCGGTGCGATGGCACCCCCGTACATGCGCGCGCCACCCGAACGGTAGTTCACGTCCCGGACGGAATCCCGGCCCGTGGTCAGCACCCCGACCGGCGCCGAGGCTCGGGCATCCTGCATCACGTAGGTCGTCGTCTGTGGAACCGACCCCGTCAACGTGTAGACATAGGTGCGGTCGGACCCACCCGTCGGCAGGCCCACCCCGGTGCCCCGACCCGGATGGAGGCCCTGCTGGGCAATCGCGGGATAATTCGATCTGGTGGTCGTGTGCATCTGCACCTGCACGCCATTCGGCAGCCGCGGCGACTCTTCGAAATGTCGCCCCAACCGCGGCAGGTTCACCGGCGACGGCGTCCCGAACGGGGTGAACACCTCCCTCGACCCCTGCCCCGACCTCGCCGCGATCGTCATCGGCACCGCCCCACGGACAGCCGGAGCCGCCGCCCGCCGCGCCTCGATATCGGTTCGTTCGACCCCTATCAGACCATCGAGAGCGTCAGCGAGACCACGCAGCCGGCTGATCCGGGGCCAATTGGCCGTCCGATAATTCGTTAAGTTCGTTGCCGACCAACGATGGTGCTCACGCCAGTTACGCAACGAACCGGCGATCACATTCAGCTGCATCTCCCGGTCACCGACCTTCGACGCAGGGATACTCCCATAGGCCCGCACCGCGTTCTTCACCGGTAGCCACCGAGACTCCGGCCTCAGCTTCTCCCCCACCACCTCTTTCACCACATCCAAATCGCCCCACGCAACCGGCTCCACCCCCACCGCCACCTGCCCCGGCTGAGGCGCACCCACGTAATCCGCATCCTCCGCCACGAAGGCGGGGTCCAGCTCCTGGATGGTGGCGTTCGCCGCGACCTCGGCCGGCATCGGCGGCAAGGACACCTCGATCGAGAAGGCGGCGCGGGGCAGGGTCACCGCCGTCGGGGTCCCACCGGCGAACGTGAGCACGCCGAGTCCGTCCGGGTCCCGAAGGATGTGGAACGTCTCGGACTGGGCGCCCTCGGTGCGCCGGACGTCGACGACCGCGCGCTGGCCCGGCGTCAACAGGTCCAGCTGCCTGATCAGTTCGGCCGGGCCGGTCACGGTGACGGTGCCGCCGCCCGTCGGCCGGACGTCGACGAGATCGCCGTGCCGGGCGGCCACGAGCGCCGAGGGCAGACCGATCGCCATCGTGTCGCCCGACAGCCGGACCTGGCCGTGCATCGCGGGCAGACGCGGGGCTGCGGAGGTGGTCGTGAGCAGAGGCGAGCTGTCGAGGAGGTGGCGCTCGGGCAGCACCCGAACGCCGGTCGCCGCTCCGGCCGTGGTGACCCGGCCGGCATCGTCCATGGGCAGGATCCGGTCGTCGCCGGGCACGAGCAGGTCCGCTCGGCCGGGCAGGTCGACAGGCAGGCCGTGCGCCCTGCCTCGGTCGTCGACCTCGCCGCGGGTGATGCTCCGCGTCCGCTCGGGCGACAGGATCTCGACCATGCGCGAGATCGTCGCCGGGTGCTGCCGCAGCAGCGCCTCGGTCACCCGCGACGCGCCCAACGTGCCGCTGCCCAGGTGGATGTGGACCACGCCCTCAGGGGCCCGCGAGTCGCGGACGTGCCTGGGGACGGGGCCCCCGTCGAGCGTCACCGCGAGCCCGGAGGGGACCGGCACGAGGCCTTCGAGGCAGAGCGCCAAATTGACCGTGGAAGCCATCACAGGGCCTTTCTCCGCAACGGGTTCAACAGCTCGCGATGCGCTCGAGGAGCAGATTGAGCGGCTCCCGCTCGGCGGTGAAGCGCGGCAGGACCGTGTACTCGTAGATGTAGTTCCACGCGGTACGGTCCGCGCCGGGAAGGCAGTCGATCGCCGTACCGATCTTCTTCAGGAAGTCGACGTCGTACGCCGAGCGGGCGGCCAGGCCGCTGCTGTGCTCCGAGAAGATGATGTTGATGAGCGCCTGGGCCAACGTCGCGTTGCTACGGAAGACCTCCTTGGCGTTCGGTGTGCGTCCGGCGCGCTCCTTGAAGAGTTCGCCCCGGGCCGCCATCACGGCGAGGATCTCGACGACGCGTAGCCCGGTGACCTGCTTGTCGACCAGCGCCTGCATGAGCTCGCGCATCCACAGCAGACCCGTGGTGTACGGCGGCGGTGCCGGATCCAGGTGGGTCAGCGGCCGGGCGGCGAGGTAGCCCAGCAGCAGGTTCTCGTCGGACTGCGCGGTGTGCCGCGGGATCTCGTCGATCAGCAGCTGGGTGCTCGGCGCGTACGACCTGGCCCCCGGCCCGTCAGCGGCGCGGGCCGCGACGTCGAGGATGCTGCGGAAGGCCGGCAGCGTCCGGTCCGGTTGGAAGAACGGACTGTCCTTGATCTGCGTGCCGTCGGCGGCGAGCGCCTCGCCCTGGCCGGCGATCAGGTCGGCCCGCTCGCCGAGCGCCGTTACGACCTCCGGGGCCTGCAAAGCCGCGGCGTTCTCCTGGAAGTACGTGTCGGCGGCCGCCCAGGTCGGCGATCGTAACCACTTCCCCAGCACCGCCGGCAGCGGGTTCGCGGCGGGGGCGGGCGCGACCCGGACCAACGAGTCGACGGTCAACTGCTTGAAGGGCTCGGCCAGGCCGGTGCCGGACTGCGCGAGCCAGCCAGGCGTGTCGTCCAGGCCGGTGAATTCGGGTACGACCGTAGCGCCGCTGAACTGCTCGCGCACCAGCCATTCCAGCTGGTCGTTGCGTTCGGTCGCCACGACCAGGGGGCGACCGGGTTGTGCGCGCAGCGCCTGGGCCAGCTCGACGGAGAGGACAGGATCGAGTGTGGACGTCCCGGCGACAAGCGGACCCCGGCGTACGTCCACCACGACGACGGGCACGCCGGCGGCTTCGGCGACGTCGAGGATCAGCTGCCGCAGAGCGGCGGTACGGCCGGCTTCCGACCACTGGCCGACCCTCGTGACTTCGGCGGACTCGTCCGATTGAACGGGATCCGCGACCGGTGCGTAGGGCCGGCCGTGGGCGTCCAGCAGCAGCGATGTGCTGCGCTGCTGCTCGGCGATCGCGGCACGCTCGTCGACCGCGCCGTCGAGCTCGGCGGCCCGCGTCCGCTCGCCCGACGCCAGGGGGTCGGCCCATCGCAGACCCACCTCCGGGTCCCGCAGCAGCCAGAACGTGCGTGGCTCCGCGGAGCCCGTCGCCCAGCCGCGCACCAGTGCGGCGGACGCGTTCCCGGAGGTCAGCTCGGTGCCGAGGACGTCGATCCCGACGTGGGTGAGGGTGCCGTCGAGCGCCTCCTCTACCAGCCGCAGGGACAGCGGCACCGGGCTGTCGCGCAGCGTCCCGAGGTCACCCGCCGGCAGGCGGCCGAACAGGGCATGGGGGACGCCGAGCAGCAGCGAGAGGTCGGTGACGGGCTGATCGGGAACGGGCTCGGGCGCGAACTTCAACCACTCCCCGAGGTCCTTGGTCGGGAGCGCCCGCAGATGGTCACGGTTGGCGAGCTGGGCGGCGGGGAGCAGACGGTAGGCGTCGGGCCTGCGCTCCGACCCGCCCGAGGCCCGGTCCGGCACCGCGACGACCCGCGGGTCATGCTGACTGGTCGGGACCGTGACGGGCACCCCGCCCAGTGACAGCTGTGCGGCCTTGAGCGTCCCGAGGCCCTCGACGAGTCGCATCGTCGCGGGATCGACCAGGTTGACGACCAGGTCCAGGCCCTGTTCGGTCAGGCTACGCAGATGGTCGCGCAGGCCCTCGGACGCGGCGTCCGGGGTGAGCACGAAAACAGCCACGTCGGCAGGGACGTTCGTCGTCTCGATCAGAATCGACAACCGCTCGTCGAGCGGCTCGGCCGCCGAACCGGTCCGGAACTCCACCTTGCCCGCTCCGGCGAGGCTCAGGAATTCAAGACAATTCTCGAGCAGACCCATCCATTCCCCTCCGACCCACACCTCCGGCGTCAGTCGCCGAATGTCTACAGTGCCTCCGCGACGTGACTCATGCGCTCGTCGGTCAGCTGTACGGGTGCGCTCCGGCGTTGTTCAGGGCCTTCAGCACCAGGGTCGTCGCCGTGTAGATGAGCGGAATAGGGCTGTCTCACCAACGGTGTTTCCGGCGATCCTGGTCAGTAGCCTCGAGTAGCCCGCGGCCACGACGCGCAGGTTGAAGATTAAGCCAGGACAAGACAATGGTGCCTGTCCCCAGAACGGGGACCTTCATCTCTCTCGCCCGGCGGTGTGATGATCCGCCCATGGCAACCGATGGGACCGGGGCCGGGAGTTGAGGGCTGCCCACCGTTACTAGACCGCGTCCTGCCACCTCGGCCGAACGAAGACCAGTCGATGGTGTCCTCGTCCCACAGCCCGGCCGGGAAGCAGCACGCGGCCCGGCTCATCGACCGGGAGTGGGCGTCGTACCCGCGTCGCGGGCCAGGAACACCGTGACGACGGCCCGGGGGCCGTGGGTGACGGCGATGTGGGAAAGATCGGCGATGCCGACCGGCAGTTCACCGGCGACCTCCTGCACGCCGGTCCGGCCGGTCCAGTTGACCAGCGGCCACTGCCGGCCGTCGAAGGTGTAACCGTAGAGCCGGTAGCCGGTGCCCTCGTCCAGTCCGCTCAGTGTGGCCTGCACCGTGACCCTGTCGCGTCCCTCGGTGAGCAGGACCGACAGGTTCGCGCCGGAGTTCCGGTCCGTCGCGGAGGCGACGGCGGTAGGGACGGTGACCGGCTGCCCTTGCAGGGTCGGCGGATCGAGCAGGGCCCGCGCGGAGATCCCGGCCACCGTGAGGGTGAGCAGGAGCAGGGCGCTCAGGCCCACGAGGGTAGCGGAACGCCCGGAGAAGAAGCGCTTCCCCCGTGGGGGCTCGACACGCTGGCCGCCGCCCGAATGTGGGATGTCCGCCGGACGGTCGACGCCGGGTCGGGTGGGGTGCGCAACGGGCCGTCGAGCCGCCGGCTCCTGCACCGGTACGGCCGGCAGCGCGGCCCGCTCCTGGATGGGCGGGTGCTTTGGGACCGGTGCGACCGGCGCGGGTGCCACCCGCTCCCGCGGAGGCTCCAGGACCGGTGCGACCGGCGGGGGCGCCACCCTCTGCCGCGGGGGCTTCCTCCGCCCGAGGTCGGGTCCAGCGGCGGCAGGCGCCTCCCGGGCTGCCGCCGCTGGACCCGTGCGGCCGCGCCGATGCCGGAACCGGCGTATGTCGGTCTCCGGTGTGTCTTGTCCCGCCGGGCCTGCCAACTCCTGCGGCGCGAACCGCGCCGGAAAGGCCGGCGGCACCGCAGTCCCGAGCGCTCCGTAGTGGTTGAGCAGGTCATCCCCGTCGTCGCTGAGCAGGGCCAGCGCGGCGAGCGTCTCGCACACCTCGGTCGCCGCCGCCCGGCACAGCTGGCACGACTGGAGATGGTCGCCGACCTGCTCCCTACTACGCCGGTCGAGCGCGTCGAGGTGATAGAGGGCCAGCAGGTCCACCACATGGGCGCCCGTAGCAACGACGTCTTCCACCCGCATCAGACCCTCAGTTTACCGACTTTTCGACGATCATCGCTCAAGGTACGCCCTGCCGGCACCGTTCACGTGGGCGGCAACACGCCCCAGAGCACTGCTGTTGACGTGATCCTGCAGGTCGAACAGGCGGCGTTCCCCGATCCCACCGAGTCGCACCGTCACGTCGCGTAGCGCCACCGGCACCGCGTCCTCGAGCTCTTCCCCGCCGGCCCCCGCACCCCTCATTCCTTCGCGTGCGTCCCCACGGGTCAGCCTGCCACCGGGCGCTCAAGACGCTGTAGTCCTACAGAAGGGGCTCGCGACCATGTCCCCCGCATGCTGCGCCGACGCACCACCTCCGGGCCGCCCGAGGGCTCGCTACCCAGGTCACCCTCGCAGGTGCCGGGCGCGACCCCCTCTTCGAGGGGGTAGGTCCTCGACGGAAATCGTAGATTTCCGCGAAACCGTGAACGGGGGACGGCCGCACGCCGTTTGATGGCTGCCCTCACCTTGCCGGGGTGGTAGCAGAAGCCTGGAGGAGCACGTGTTCACAGTTGCGATCGTCGCGGAGCATCCGATCTCCCGCGCGGGCATGGAGAAGTTGGCGTCCGACGACGCCAGCATGCGGGTGGCGGCCGCTGTCGGGTCGGTGGCGGAACTCGACCCGACAGCCGACTCGTACGACGTGGTGGTGTTGGATCTTCCGCAGATCGACGTGGCGACGGTGGCGCAGATCGCGAAGGTGGCCGCTGTGGGGCGGCCGCTGGTCAGCTCGGCGTGGACCGGCTCGGCGACGTTGCTGGCCACGATCCGGGCCGGCGCGCGCGGCTGTATCAGCCGGTTCGCGGAGCAGGCCGACGTGCGTGAGGCGATGCGGGTGATCGTGCAGGGCGGCTTCTACGTGTGCCCGAAGATGGTCGGTCGGTTCCAACTGGAGTTGACCAACGCCGAAGACGAGGACACCGCCAGCCTGGCGCCGCGGGAGATCGAGACGCTGCGCCTGATCGCGTCGGGGTTCACCCACTCGCAGATCGCGACCCGGATGGGCCTGTCGCAGGCGACCGTGAACACGTACGCGAAGCGGATCCGGGCGAAGCTCAACGTCAACAACAAGGCTGACCTGACCCGCGTGGCGATCGAGCTTGGTCACTACTCGAAGGGCTGGCGGTCCGCCTCGGCCGCCTGACGAGCTGAAGGGATCGCCGGCTCAGCGCAGTGCGCGGCGCCCCACGCCCGCAGGGACAGCCGGCTGGGCCGGCGCCTCGGACGTGGGCCAGCGCTATCTGCGCGGTGTGCCGGCCGTGCTCGTCAGGTGCACCGAGACGACCGTGCCGGAAGGATCGCGCGAGACGGTGAAGTAGGACAGGTCGCCAACGGGCACCCCCGCGAGGCCGCCGGTGACGTCCTGCACACCTCGCTGCCCGAGCCATTGCACGACGCGGTGGGTCGTGCCACTGGCCGTCACCGCGTAGAGGACGTACTTGTCACCTTCCTTGAGGCCGGCGACGGTGGCGCGCACCCGCGTGCCGCCGTCGTCCAGCCCGGTCAGGAAGACCGAGACGGTGGCGCCCGACCTGTCGTCCTTCGCGGTGGCGTTCACGGTCACTGTGGTGACCGAGGCGTCCGGCGTGCCAGGCCCGCGCACGAGCGCGCTGAGCCCGAGGCCGGCGACGACCAGGGCGATGGCCAGCAGGGAACCCAGGCGTACGAGACGGGTGCGCTTGCCGCGCGTACGGGATCGGACCGGCCCGGTCTTATCGGTCCGTCCGGGGGGACGGCTACTGAGGACAGGCGCCGGATGGCTGTCTCGCGTGGGAGGCTCGGTGATGACTCCGAGCTTCGCGGCCAGATCAGCCAGCTCCAGGAGGGCGATGGCGTCGACGACGGCGTCCGCCTGCGTCCGGCAGGAGTCGCATTCCCGCAGGTGCCGATGGATGGCGTCGCTCTCTGCCGGGCTGAGCTCACCGAGGAAGTGCGACCCGAGGGTCGCCTCCTCGACGTGTGTGTCGCCGATGTGGTCGGTCATCACTGGTCCCATGACTACTTGATGAGCATCCAACGCTGGTCGCGGGCGCGGTCCTGCCTGTCGTACTGCTCGACACGGTAGCCGTTCCAGCCACCGTCGGCGATCGGCGGACCCTGGTCGTCGCCGAGCAGTCCATGGCCTTGCCAGAGATTCGGCTCTTGAGGCGCGATGGTGCGGCTTGAGGTGGTCCAGTCTCAACCGGACCACGGTGGTCCCGTTTGACCGCGCACCGACCGCATCGCCATCAATGGGCAGCTCCGGGTGCCCCGGAGACCCGCCGCCCCCCGTCGAATGTCCTGGGTAGACAATTGATGATCCCGGGTGTAAGTCTTTGCCGCGTGCGACCCTCCCCAGACGTCAGCGGTGCCCGTGACACGGCGGCTGACCCGCAGCCCCCTGCGGATGGCCTGAGTCCGAGCAGGGACCGTCCCGAAGACGTCGCCGCCCTACGGCATCTGCAGCAGGTCCACGCGCCCGTGCTGCTGAGCTTCCTGACCCGACTGACGAGGGGTGACGTTCACCGCGCCGAGGACATCGTGCAGGAGACGCTGGTGCGGGCGTGGCGCAATCCAGAGGCCCGCAACGCCGAGGGACACTGGAACCGGGCCTGGCTGTTCACCGTTGCCAAACGCATCCTGATCGATCAGGTGCGCTCCGCCGACGTCCGGCCGGCCGAGCTGCCGGTCGATTACATCGATGATCACGCGCAGCCGGACGACGCCATCGAGCGCCTCCTCGACGCACGTGAGGTCCGGGCCGCGCTCGATTCCCTGCCCGAGCGGCTGCGTATCACGCTGGTCGAGATCTTCTTCCGCGAACGGTCGGTATCCGAGGCCGCCGACGCTCTCGACGTGCCGGCCGGCACCGTCAAGTCACGCACCTTCTATGCCCTGCGGGCCATGCGAGAGGCGCTCGTCAGCCGCGGCTTCGACTTCGGGCCCACCGGCCAGCGTGAACGATCTGACGACGCGTAAGCGGGCCTCAGCCACGGTACGCTGACAGCGCCTCGGTAACCTGGCTCATCCGCTCCTCGGTCATCCGGCGCAGCTGCGCGCCGGCGTCCTTCAGCGCCTCCAGCACCAGGTCCTCAATCTCCTCATGGCGGGCGCGTCGGAGCAGCTCCGGGTCGAGCCGGAAGTTCCGGAACTCGGCGTCAGCGGTCATCGTCACGGTCACCGCGCCGTCGTAGGAACTGCCGACGACCTCGCTGGCGATCAGACGGTCCCGCATGTCCGTCATCTGGTCCGAGACCAGCCGCACCTGCTCGAGCATCTGGTCCAGGTCGTTCGACTCCATCGCGCACTCCTCCCACAGATGTCCCGCAACGCTCCCACGGCTCACGGGATCGGCCGCCACGTCCCCGAAGAGGGACGTGGCGGAGCCGCCGCCGCGATCCGGCGGCGGCTTGTCACGGGTCTGTCAGACCTTCCAGGTACGCACGTTCGCCCACTCGCTGTCGGCGTAGTTGTTCCACGACACGTTCATCGCCGAGGCGATCCGGCCGAGAACGCCGGTCGGGCCGAAGAGGCCGTCCGCGGCGATGTTCCACTCGTTCTGCAGGCCCTGGTAGTAGGACTGCGCGGGCCCTTCCCAGGTGTCCTGCAGCGGTGCCAGCTTGGCGATCAGGGCATCCAGCTGACCGACGATCTCGGCCGCCTTCGTGTTGAGCTGCTGGCCGGCGAGCTCGAGCTCCGCGGGTACGCGCAGATTACTGGTGGTGGGGTCTGCCATGGTTCACTCCTGATCCTGACGATGGAAGCGGGTGCCACGACCGCTAGAGGCGGGCGCCGGGAATGTCACCGTTGACGGCGACCAGGCTGGAGACGTTCGCCTGCTCCGCGTCGACGTAGTTCACGAAGTTGCCGCGCAGACCGGACGCGATGTCGGTGAGCGCGTCGTGCAGCATCTTGCCGAACACATCGAAGTCATGCATCAGGATGTTGAACTGGTCGGACGCCACCCCGTGCCAGATCCCCTGAAGGTTGACGACGTAGGAGCGCAGCGCCGCCAATTCACCGTCGATGTCCGTCGCGGTGGTGTCACAGCTCGCCGCCGCATCGGAGATCATCTCCGGTGTTACGAGAATATGGTCCATGCCGTTCCTTCCTCGATTCCTGCACATCAGGCTCCCCGCGCTCCGCGTTCGCCGCGAGAGACCTCTTTGGGGGACAACAGCGCTATTTGGCGATCGTCAGGTTCTTGAGGTTCGTGCCCTCAGCGCCCACATAGGTGTCGTAGGACTTCTGCATGGCGAGGATCGCGTCGTCCAGTAGAGCCCTGGTGTCGGTGGTCAGCTTGACCATGTCCTTGCTGAGCTCCTGGTATTTGGTCCCGGACGGGCTCATCCAGGCGCCCCCGACCACGTTCTCGAACCACGACTTCAGCTTGTCCAGCTCCCCCTCGATCAGGTCCCGCTCGCCCTCGATCTTCTTGATCGCGGCGCCGAGCTTCGGGATCTCGACGGCGTATTCCGCCTTCTCGCCGTTGACGATCTGGTAGATCGGGTTGCCGTCGGAGTCGGTAACCATCACATTGCCGCCGCCGAACGTCGACTCGACCAGCCCGTCCGCCGTGTATCTGATGTCGACGGTCTTGCCGTCGCGGTCATAGCCGTGCGTCGGGCGGCCCTCGCTGTCGAACTCGTCGTACGTCCACCCGTTCGTCTGCATGGTCAGCAGTTCGCCGTTGGCGTCACGGGTGACGATGCTGCCGTCGCTGTAGGTCCAGACGCTGCTGCCGTCCTTCGCGTAGACCACCTTCACCGTTTTGCCGGTGCCGGCCTCAGTGCCCGCGGTCGGCCGATCCTGGTCGTCGAACGTTTCGAATGTCCAACCATCTGACTGCATCGACGTCAGCTTGTCCGCACCGTCGCGCTTGATGACCGTGCCGTCACCGTACGTCCATGTGTTCGAACCGTCCGGACCGTAGGTTATCGACACATCCTGCGCCGGCTGGCCGTCCCGGGCCGGGAGCACGCCATGCGTCGGCCGGTTGTCGCCGTCGAACTGGTCGAACACCGTCCCGTCGGGGGTGGTCTGCCGGACCGCGTTCCCGTCGGCGTTGCGCACCAGGGCGGAGCCGTCGCTGTAGGTCCAGGTGCTCTCACCGTTGCCGCCGTAGCTGATCGACACCGGCTGACCATCGACCAGCCCGTGGACCGGCCGGTTGTCACCGTCGAACCGGTCGAACACCGTCCCATCCGCGGTGGTCTGCCGCACCAGATCGCCATCGGCGTTCCGCACGAGGCCAGACCCGTCACCAAAGGTCCAGGTGCTCTCACCGTCGGTGCCGTAACTGATCGACACCAACTGACCATCAACGATCCCGTGAATGGGCCGGTTGTCGCCGTCGAACCGGTCGAACACCGTCCCATCCGACGTGG